>CAZLNZ010000016.1:0-63951 GCA_964561145.1 uncultured Christensenellaceae bacterium | reverse complement strand
CCAGGGTAAATTCCACCTCAAATTCCACTGTGGAATTTACTTTGGGAATTCACTTACCCTTAATATTTTAATAAAATGTTCTCTTTTCCTTGCTTAATTATTCTTTTTCTGTTAGAATTACAAAGTACTTTGGTCAAAAGTCAATAAATATTGATAATCAGACTCATTAAACACCATATTGTTTTGGAATAACCATAATTGGTTATTGCATATGCTTAAAACGCTAGTGTGGCTCAGTCGGTAGAGCAGTTCACTCGTAATGAACAGGTCGCCGGTTCGATTCCGGCCACTAGCTCCAGAAAAATACTTAGGATTGTATTCAGTTCTAAGTATTTTTTAATTAAATCCGCCAATGCGGATGAAATCTTGCTAAGCAAGATTAAAGATAAGAAGATTTGATTTTATCTTAGGTGCACCGAAAATTTCATCACCCAGGTGATTTCATTATGCTTTTCATTGAATTAGTTCTTTTCGTCATTTTCACAATAATTGACAAGTTTCTAACTTTTCATTGAAGCGAAAAGCTTTATATACTAACGTAAAAAGCCCTGTATTTGTATCGTTAATGCGTATTACAACACTGTGAACTTATATCGGTAGAATAGGCAAATTGTTTCAAATATACCGAAAAAACATACTATAACGGTTAATGCGTAAAAGGCAAAATGAAAGACCGACGGACAATAATTTGCATAATGAGATGTTTTTTGATACAATAACTAGAGAATTAGTTTGAGATATCTAAACATTCAAACCAAGTTTTAGGAGTGAAAAGCAATGAAAATAAAAGATTCTATCTTGGATGTAGAAGAAGTTAAAAATAATAACGAATCTATCAATCACATCAATGCTACGGAAGAATTGAGCGCAATGGCTGTTGTTTTATGCGGAGAAAACATTCTTGCTACAAACGAATTGATTTACGGCAAGGAAACCTTATCTCTGCCAAAGGGGCATAAGGAGGATGGTGAATCATTGGTTGAAACGGCAATTAGAGAATGCTTTGAAGAAACAAATGTTATTATCACCGAAAAGGATTTGATTAGAGAACTTATACCGTTTTCTTATGAGTTTTTAACTCCTGCAAATAAGCTGATTAGAAAAACCGTGGTGCCATTCCTTTTTAAGGTAAACGATAAAGGAGAACCCTTGGCAAAAGAAAAACGAATGATATCCGTTAATTGGATGAACAAGGATGCGTTTTTAGATAGATGCACACATGAAAATGTAAGAAACCTTGTTAAAACAATTTAGCACTATTGCAAATATCACTTTATTGGATGCATTTATTTGTGAATTGTATGTTAATCGTATCCGACCTATGTTTATCAATTAAGTATTAATAACATAGGGTTCCTAGTTGCAGAAGGCATGCGTAAGAAATCGATCCTGATTTCTGTGGTCGAACCTCAACCCGATAATATGCACTGCCGTGCGGCGATCAGGTCTTAATTCTTACAAAATAATTACAAAACAGGGGATTTTGATATTAATTTGCATAAAATCGTAAGGATTTTGTCAAGACTTTTGTTAATGTTCCATGAGATAATATTATCATAAAACACAGGAGGTTTACTTTATGGGAAAGATTGTGGCTCTTACAGGTGCAAGTGGTAATATGGGAGTTGAGACTCTTGCCCGGCTCATGGAAAGTAGCGTGGTAGATAAAATAAAAGTTTTACTTATAAGGGCTCGTCGGGAGAAAAGATATGCCCGTATTTGGAAAAGAAAATATGGCAAACGTATAGAGATACTATTCGGTGATATAGCAGAGAAAAAAGTTTGCGAAAAATTAGTGGAAGGAAGCGACTATGTCCTAAACTTAGCCGCAGTAATACCACCTCTTGCCGATCATTACCCTGTTGAAACGGATAGATGTAACCGTATCGGTGCAAAAAATATAGTCGACTCAATCGAAGCTATCAAAGATTATCAACCGAAACTTGTACACATATCAACGGTTGCAATTTATGGGAATCGTAATTATAAGCATCCATGGGGGCGTGTCGGTGATCCTTTAATTTCAAGCACATATGACGAGTATTCTGCAAGTAAAATCAAGGGTGAGCGATTTGTCATCGATAGCGATATTTTTCACTGGGTGGTATTGCGTCAAACGGGTATGTTGCATAACAAAATGCTTAGCAACAACATGAAGGACGGACTTATGTTTCATACTTGCTTTAATGCTCCGATTGAATGGGTTACCGCAAGGGATAGCGGATTATTAATGAGAAGACTCGTTGAAAAAGATTCATTGTGTGAACTTGAAGATAGCTTCTGGAAAAGGTGCTATAATATAGGTGGTGGTGCTTGCAATCGTGTCACAGGTTATGATACATTCGATGAAGGTTTTAAAATAATAGGCGGATCAACGGAGAAATATATGAAACCGCAATGGAATTCTCTTCGCAATTTTCATTGTATGTGGTTTCAAGACAGCCATATTCTCAATGACTATTTCGATTTTCAAAAAGAAGATATAAAGGATTATTGGCAAGAAATATTGTCATCGCATAAATACTATAAGCTTGGCAAGCTTGTACCGGCTAAAATTGTGTCAAAGCTTGCAATAGAAAGGCTACTAAAAGACGAAAATGCTCCAAGGTATTGGGTGAAAACCAATCAAGCAGGAAAGGTTAAAGCCTTTTTCGGAAGCAAGGAAAATTTGAGTTGTATGCCCTCCGACTGGAGTCAATTCCCGATTTTAGCACACGGACAACTTGCGGACGGAGATATCGACTATGACGATATGAGGGATATATCAAAACTCAAGGAACATGGTTATATCTTAGATCACGGATATGACGAATCAAAACCCGACAGCGAACTTGACCTTGAAGATATGTGTCAAGCTGCAACATTTAGAGGTGGAAAATGTTGTTCCGAGAGTATGGTGAAAGGTGACTTGTACACAAAGCTCGAATGGGAATGTCATGACGGACATAAGTTTTTTGCTTCTCCATACTGCATTCTCAAGGCAGGACATTGGTGCCCTGAATGTTGTCAGCCTTCACCATGGGATTATGACAGGCTTGCAAAATTCATGCCTTTCTATGCTCAAGTATGGTATGATACCCACGCAAAAGGTGAAAACAGCACATACTTTTATGATGAAAAACACCATGCACGTTATATACAATTTTAGGAGAAATGGCTATGAGCAAAGCAATAATATACGTTTTTTCCGGAACAGGCAATACATTAATGGCGTGTGAGTCTTATAAAAAAGAATTTGAAGAACACGGGGTCGATACATTATTGTATCATATAAAAGGCGGGTTTAAAAATATTCCTAACCCGAATGATTTCGACTACATCGGATTTGCATATCCTATTCACGGCTTTAATGCACCTAAAATACTTCTTGATTTTGCAAAAGTATTACCTAAAAGCTCACAAAAAGAAAGGAAGTACTTTATTATAAAAACATCGGGAGAACCTTTGAAAATCAACAACGTTTCATCGATTAAACTAAACTCGATTTTAAAGAAAAAGGACTATTCCGTAATAGGTGAATATCACTATGTTATGCCATATAATATGATTTTCCGTCATACAGAGGAAATGGCTTATAGGATGAAAACAACATTGGATGAATTAGCACCGATTGAGGCGAGGGAAGTACTCCGTAATAAGTCGCATCATCTAAAAAGAATCCCTTTCGGCAGATTTATTTCTTGGGCGGTACGTATAGAACAGCCGGCAATGAAGGAAAACGGACGCTTTTTTAAGGTGAACAAGCAAAAGTGCATCGGTTGCGGCACGTGTGAACGTAATTGTCCTGTAGGAAATATTCAGATTGACAAAAACGGTAAATTTCATTTTGGAGAGGATTGTCTTATGTGTACACGCTGTTCCTTTAATTGCCCGACAGATGCATTTAATATAGCTCTTCTCAATGGATGGCGAGTAAATGGACCGTATAAATTTAAGTATCCCGACAAAGAGGAAAAAAGTAAGCACGAATGGTATTGTAAAAGGGCTTATCGGCGTTATTTTGCAAATGCAAATAAAAAAATTGCTGACAACAATATGAGTGATGGTGTAAAATAGATTTAGGAGCATTGATATGAGAAAAATACTTGTTGCAGAGGATAATGTTGAAATATCGGATATGATGAAAAGCTATCTCACCAAAGCGGGACATGAGGTTTATCAAGCCTTTGACGGCAGTGAAGCTTTGACCGTTGCAAGCAAGATTAAGCCGGACCTTATGTTGCTTGATATTATGATGCCCAAAATCGATGGCTACATCGTTTGTGAAAGATTAAGAAAGAGTACCAATATGCCAATTATAGTTGTATCCGCAAGGGTGTCAGAGGAGGATAAGGTTCGTATGTTTGATCTCGGAGCAGATGATTATATCACGAAACCGTTCTCTTTTAAGGAAATGGTTGTTCGCGTTAATGCACAGCTTCGCAGATATTATGAATTTAATACTGCTCCCTTGAGCGATCGTCGCTACGGACGACTTATGATTTCTTCACAAAGATACGAGGCAAAAGTAGACGGAGAGCCGCTGGTTCTTACCGCCAAAGAGTTTAAAATTCTAGATTATCTCACTATTCATGAAAACCAAATAATGCCAAAGCAAAAATTGATCGACGATGTATGGGGAATCGACGAATATATCGATGAAAACACTCTTGCCGTTACGATTGCCAGACTTCGTAACAAACTTGCAAAGGTGGATATCTTTAATGTCGTAACCGTATGGGGATTAGGCTATAAGTGGCAGGAATGAATCTCTTGTAAAGTACTTTAATTAAGATGAAAAAGAAATATCTTAGCAAAATCGAAAAAACTCTCGTGCGTTTACAGGAAGGCGATTTGTATACCCCGATTGAAATCGAGGGTGTGGGTGTATATCATTCAATAACAAAAAGTTTGGAGGAATTACGCCTTACAATGCTAAAGCTGGTGGATAATGAGATCGAGGGGACTAAGCGTGCCAATAAATCAATTGCCGCTGTCGCTCACGATATGAAAACCCCTCTTGCAATAATATCAGGCTACGCAGAGTGTTTGTCCGATGGTATGGACGATAAAGACTATGCCAATCTAATTCTTCAAAAAGCATCTCAGATGAATGATATGGTAATAAGACTTGTCGAGACATCACAGGCATCCCTTCAAAAGGACTCGTCACATAGGGAAATCTGTGATTCAAAGGTTCTATTTGGTAAGATTATCGAAAAACTCCATCCTCTTGCAGAAGCCAAACAAATCAAGCTTAAGGTTGGAAAAATTCCTAGCGAAAGAATTCGAGTAGATGAACGGCAAATTGAGCGAGTAATGCAAAATCTGGTATCTAATGCTGTCAAGTATTCGTTCGAAAACAGCACTATCAGCATTAGGTTTCGCAAATGGGGTAAAGGACTTCGTATAAGGATCAAAGATAACGGAATAGGCATTTCAAAGGAAAGCATACCTCTAGTTTTTGATCAGTTTTATACAGAGGATAAGTCACGCAGTAGCGGTAATAGCCAGGGTGTCGGGCTTTATGTGGTAAAGGAGATTATCACATCTCACGGAGGTCAAGTTAGCGTGAAGAGTAAAAAGGACAAGGGAAGCAGGTTTTATGTTACTTTGCCAATCGAAGAAATTATTAATAGAGAATCCTTTACAAATAAGTTCGACAAAAAACCTTTCCTTCAGAAAAGTTCGATTGTAATTCTTTTCGGATGGATAATGTCAAGCCTTTATCGAATTGCCAAATTCTTTGAAACAAAATGTACGTCAACCCTTATTGCAGGACTTTTGGCAATTCCGTTTTTTATTTTTTTCTGGCCAATAGATTGGCTTAGTATTTTATTCTATGGTGAAATAACCTTTTTGGCGGAATAGCATTTAAATTAGTGTTTTAAACTTACAATAAATAACGTATGAATATTAAAAAATCCCTCGATTCAGTCGATACGGACAAAGGGATTTTTTAGTTTATCATGAAGGTTTTAATTGGAGAATTGAAAGAAACTATTCCGATACGTCTCGTTTCAACGCAAGCTCTTCTGTAACCTTTTTCTTGATCTCTCCGTGTAGCTTGTACTTTTTCTTGTAGATAATCAGACCGACGGGGAGCAATGGCAATGGGAGTAGGAACATAACGATGTACAGTATTAATAGCATTTGATCGGTTACGACTCCTGTAAATTCATTTGTTAACAGGTTGATAGTCGGAAGCTTAGCCAAATACACGCCAATGCCTAAAACCAGTAAACTGACACTTCCCGAAACCTTTCCTAAGAGGGATTGTAAGCTCATCATTACGCTGTCACTTCTGACACCGGTTTTATATTCGCCGTAATCGAGTATATCGGTAAGAATAACCGTAGAAGATATTTGATTGATACCGTTTGCAATCATTAAAAACGAGCCGACTAAAGACAGAAGTATTACATTAACCCATGTGTTAGAGCCTAAAACAAAGGTTGCACCAAATATACCGGACAAACCTACCATTGCGAAAATAAAGGTTAAGGCATATAGTTTTTCACTTGGAATTTTTTTGGTGATTAAAGTATAAAACACCATTGCTATTCCCTGTCCGGTGCAAGATACGATGTTGAATATCATATAGTGAGGCGATAAGCTTAGTTTCGGTGAGTATATAAATAGATAAATCAATTGCATGGTTGATATGCTTATTGCAGTTGTGAACAATACATAACTCCAAGCAAATGGGGCTACCTGGTCGTTTTCCTTAAAGATTTTGAATACTTCTTTAAGGCTTATGGTCTGACAAGGCAACACATACTTTTCTTCTATCGAAAAGCACATTATAGCAGTACATAAAAGGAATAATGCCGCAGATACAACCGATACGATGAAATAATTGCGGATATTACCTTGACCACCGTCAAGCAAGCCTATTAGCACGCTTCCGCCGGAGCCTACTATAAATCCGCCAAAACCACCGACGGTTTTAGATATGCTGGTTATTCCCTCTCTTTCTTTTGTATTGCCGGCAAGGGAGGGAATCATGGATTGAAAGGGAAGATCAACCATGGTATAGGTTACTCCACCTAAGAAAAAGAGAAAAAGATAATAAAAATATTTGAGACCGATAGAACCGCTTATGGGGACAAACATTGCAAGCAAAGCGGCACTATTAATCAGGGCACCGATTAAAATCCAAGGGCGAAAACGTCCAAGCCTACCGCTCTTAGTGTTGTTGATAAGCATTGCCATAATTGGATCAAAAACAATAGTTATCAGCTTAATACCGCACATGGCAAAGCCTACGATAACTCCGTTCAATCCGATAAAGCAGGTTAAAAAAAGCATCATGTAAACGTTAATCATTCCGTTTGACAACTCTTTTCCCAATGCTCCAATCGAGTACAATACTTTGTTTTTTGATTCGTTATTTTTAATCATCTTTTACTTACCACGTATATTATAACATATAACAGCTTTTTTTCAAGTGATAAAAGTGACATTATTTTCTTCTTATAGTCAAATTTGGACAATAAACCCTTGTTAGGATACATTTCTGAATATTATGTTGGTTTATGTTTATTGTTAAGCAAAGCATTATTTTTCATTTCTTGACAAGAAGATAACATAATAGTAAAATGCTTCATATACATTAGGATTGCTTTCTGACGTATAATACAAACAAGGAGAATGCAATGTTTACAGGAAAGTATTGGTGGCTTGCACTAATCCAATTTCTAATATTTATAGGCATTAACGTGCTTATAGTATTGCTCAGGGATAAACCCGATGTGGGTAGTAATATCTCAAGAGCAATTGCTTTCTTTTTGCTAACTTACAAAATAGTGGAATATGTTTACTGGCAATGTATAGGCGAACACCTAAAAATACCCTTGGAGTTCTCCGCACTTTCTTATTTCATTTATTCGATAGTGATAATCTTTAATATCAAAAAAGGAAAGCCCTTTGCTGTGCTTGTCGCACTACTTACAGGACTCCTTTACAATGTAAGTCTCTTTGTTTCCCCTGATAGCTTTATATTGGCAAAGGATAATAATTTCTCGCTAATAACGGCGATGTTTAACCACACAATTTTGTATTTCGGTAGCATGCTAACACTAATCGGAGCAAAAGAAAAATACGATGTTCGCAAACTTTGGACTTGCTTTGTCGGAGTGATCTGCATGATAGGCTACGCTTGGATTATATATGCAAACACCGATTACGCGCTTTACTATGATACTCCGATAATTATCCAATTATCAAATGGTACAATCCTATCTTGGTTAAACCCTCAAATGGAAATACCGATCTGGCTTAGAGTCCTTACGGTTTTAATGGAATCTGTTATCGTTACAGCCGCATTTATCGGAGTCTACGCTTTAAACAATGTTTTCTACAAGCTGCGACTAAAAAGAGAATTACAGGAACCTCTAGATGAGTAGAGTTGAAAGTTAAAGCATGTATTGAAAATAGTAGTCTTCACATTCAAAGCTTGAAGCTTGCCAAGATTATTTGATTATTTATTAATAATAAAAAAATATAGAATGCAAAATATGCCGTTCCAATAATGGTTCGGTTTTTTATATATCATAAAGCGAAATAGGTAAGTGTAGATTTGTAAGCAATTTTAATGTAAAAAGTAGTAAAAAAGACTTGCTCTTCCTCTGTAATTATGATAACATAGGTGCGTTATAGAACGTGTTTTATAACTCTTTTTAAAAGTAGTTGTATAAGTGGAAAGGATTACAATTTAGACTGATTGGAGCGTAAATAACGCAAGTTTTATAATCGGATCTGAGTATTTGTAATTCCTTCTCATAACATAAGTTATTAAAAGTCGTTGATTATAAAGGTTGGTCCTCGACTAGATTATATTAAGGAGTATTGTATGAAAAAGAATTTGGTAATTTTAATAAGTACAATTTTAGTCTTATGTATTGCTGTTTGTTTATGCGGTTGCAAAAAAAACAGAAGAAAAACTTTCAGCAATCGACGAGCAAATATTGGCAATCGATGCATCTATTGCCGAACTAAAATTGATAGATTCTCAAATTAAGCTATCTATTGCCGAGCTTGAGACAAAAGCTGATAACTCTAACGAACAAATCGATGCTATTAACGAAATAATCGATATTTTAAGGAACAAAGATAGCGAACTCGAAGGAAAGATTACAGCCCTCGAAAACGATGTTACTGCTTTAAAAGAAAAAACCTCGAAAAACGAGGATAGTATTAAGACTATCAATGCCACCATCGGAGAACTCAAGGATGTTGATGGTCAATTGAAGGGCTTTATAACCGAATTGGAAACGAAAGCCGCAAGCACTACAGAACGAATCGATATTATAGACGACGTAATCGATGAAATAAAAAACAGAGTCGACAACCTCAAAAGCAGGATTGACACTTTGGAAGAGGTTGCAGATGCTTTAACGGACAGAGTCTCCAAAAACGAAAACGATATCACCGAAATTCTCGAACGTTTAAACGACCTTGAGCAATTAAACGAGTCATTACAAAAGCGTATCGATTGCTTAGAAGGAAAACATCATTGGGATCTCGATTCCGAAGATTCATTCTATGAATGGGGATCGTCATTATCGCAATGCAAAGCCCATCTAAAGTGTGAAAACTGCCAAAAATTAATTAGCATCTCAAGCGAGGATATTACATATGACAATTACGCTTTAACTGCAACATTCCCCGAAAGTACCAATGTTCCCGCCCACATGCTCGACATTACCGATATGAGGTCTTATTATAGTGACAGTATTGTCACAGCTGTCAATTACATGCTAAGTAGCGGTTCTCCGGAAAGTGCAGAGATTAAACTTACCCTTGCAAGCGTTCCCAATGACGAAAATGTCTTTGACGCTATTCGTAATGCTATAAACGATTATAGATACGAAGGTGACATGGATAATTACAATATATATCAAGAGGGATTACAAAACGGTGCACTTAAGCTATATATCGCCGGTGTAAACACTATATCAGAGAATGCATTTTTTAATTGCGAGTGGCTCGGTGAATTAACAATTGGCGATGGTGTAAATATACTTGGAGGCACATCTTTTGCCTATTGCTACAAACTAGCATCTGTAACAATGGCAGATGATCTGCAAATCATCGGTCAACATGCATTTTATTATTGTCAGGAATTGCGTAGCGTAACCTTTGGCGATGGAGTTTTTGGTATCGATTGCAGGGCATTTGAATACTGTGAGTCTCTTGAAAACGTTACTTTCGGTGAAAAATTGCAAATAATCGACGAATGGGCATTCTCTAATTGTACTTCCTTAAAGACGCTAACTCTTCCCGATTACGTCTACGAAATCAAAAATGGTGCATTTGAAGGTTGTTCCGCACTTGAAAGCATAGTTATTGGTAGGAATCTTACAAGCTTACTTGAAAATAATATATTCGGCTCTTGTAACGCACTTACCGACATAAGATTTACCGCACCGCTAACCGAAGTCGGTTTCAATGCCTTTGACTCCTTGAATACCGAAAATATTACGTTAACCCTTGTTCAAGAACAAGAAATTCTTACGGAGGGAAACGAATATTGGCAAAGCAATAGTGAAATATTCAACGGTGGAAATGAGTTTTGCGGACGAAAATTTGCAAAGATCGTTATCGCCGTTACCATCGACGCATCCGAAATGAACGGTACGGAGCTTTCAGCAGCAGTAGGAAAAGCCGTCACCGGCGGAAAAACCAATATACATATTTTACTTTCCTCTACAGCCTCCTCGGAAGAGTTCCTGGCGATTAAAGACGGACTTTCAAAGACAAAGGATTTAGTAACTCTTAAAATAAGCGGTGCAACCGCCATACCGGAAAATGCATTTTTGCAAGTAACAAACATTAAAAGCATTACAATCGGAGATGAAGCAACAAGTATCGGTGCAAATGCATTTGACGGTTGTACTGCCTTAACCGATATTCACATGGGCAATAATGTAAAAACCATCGGAAACAATGCTTTTTATTACTGCGAGAATATGCAAAGCATATATATTCCGTCAAGCATAAGCACTATCGGCAGCACTGCTTTTTGCGGAAGTGCATTGAATAACGTATATTACGGCGGTGAACTTGATGATTGGATGAAGATAAGGTTTTCCGATATTTATTCCAATCCTTGCTCCGACGAAGCAAAGCTTTATTTTAACGGAAAACTTGTAGAAAATATAACGATTTCAAATGTAACGGCTATTCAAAATAACGCCTTTTACGGATGTTCCTCCCTTAAGAGTGTCATCCTTGAAGAAGGGGTTAATATCCTTGGAGACAGTGCTTTCGAATTATGTAAATCACTTGAAAAAATAAGTATTCCTTCAAGCTTAACAAGAATCAATGTAGGTGCATTCAGAAATACCAGCATTAGCACAATTGTCTTACCGGATAGCGTAACTTACTTGGGTGCCTGCGTCTTCGCCGATTGCTACTATTTAGAAAGTGTTACTTTTGGCCGAGGCATTAGCGAATTACCCTATGCAACCTTCCTTTTCACCGGCTGCCAAAACCTTGAAGCTATAACTTTTAAAGGACAGATAACATCCATGACGACAGATCTCTTCGAAAATGTCAACACACAAGAAATAACTTTAACTCTTGCAAAAGGTCAAAAGGAACTTTCACTCCTCTTTGGTTCATGGCTCGAAACCGATCAACTGTTTTCGGACGGTAACGAATTCTGCGGAGAAACATTTAAGAAAATAATCGTACCCGTTACAATAAATGCAAGCGGCATGTCCTCAGATGAATTGGGGGAAGCATTAACGCAAATGGTATTAAGCGGCAAGCAAGACATAACCATACAGTTCGGCTTCGATGCAAATAATAATCACTTCGGTGCAATATGCAATGCAATATCAAACGGGGAATACGGTACAATAAACCTTACAATAGACGGTGTATCGACTGTGGCAGGTGATGCATTCTATAATTGTCCCGCATTGAAAAGCATCATCTTTGGCGAAAGTATAAGCTGCCTTGGCTTTGGTGCCATAAGGTACTGCGACGGTCTTGAAAGTATTACAATCGGTAAAAACGTAAGTGAGATTAACTCGTATGCCATTCAAAGTTGTTATGACCTAACAATTATTAGATTCGAAGGCACAATGGAGAAATGGAATTCTATAAAAAAGGATACGGATTGGTTGAATAATTGTTCGAAGGTTACCGGAATTTTATGTAGTGACGGAGAGATTCGCCTCTATTAACAATAAAAACGATAATTTGATGATTGAACGAAAAGAATATTTTTTTCGTGAATGAAATACACGTAGAAACGGAACCGCCGTAAATGTCAATTAATCATTAGAGGCAGTTGAATACTACATCATACTAAATTAAACATAAACTTGTGCACTTTGGTTATGCAATAATCCGAAGTGCACAAGTTTTGTTTACATTTTAATTCACGTACCCGATGCAACGGTGTGAAGAATGGAGTTCTCTCTCCTATTTGATTGTAATTATTCGGCAATAAGCTTAAACACAAGGTCTGCTAATGCAGTGGGGTCGTCGGGGGTTAGACCTTCTATTAATTGGGCTTGAGCAAACATTATCTGTGCTACGTCCTTGAGCTTTTCTTTATCGGTATCGTATAAGTTTTTGATTTTTTCATATACAGGGTGGTTAATGTTGATTTCTAAAACCTTCTCTGCACTGACCTTTTCGGCATTTGGAAGTGCAGAAAGAACTTTTTCCATTTCAATTGAGAATTCACCACGGCTAGTTAAGCATACAGGGTGGGATTTCAATCTAGCCGAGGCAACAACTTCAACAACCTTTCCGTCTAGACATTCTTTGATAAAATCAGTTATTTCTTTGTTTTCTTCGACTTTATCTTCGTCTTTTTCTATGCCGTTGTTTTCCTCTGAAACGGATTTAAACTCTTTTTCTGCGTATTTGCCTATAGCACGTAATGCAAACTCGTCTATGTTGTCAACAAGACATAATATATCATAGCCTAAATCGATAACTTTTTCGCTTTGAGGAAGTGTCTTTATTGCATCGACACTTCTACCGGTGGCGTAATAGATGTATTGCTGACCCTCTGCCATCGCATCTACATATTCCTTTAGACTAACATATTTTCCTTCCTTGACTGTGCGGAAGAGTAATAGGTCTTGCAGCGTTTCCTTGTTGATGCCCCAGTCTTGATATACGCCATACTTTAATTGCATACCGAATTGGTCATAAAATTCCTCATACTTTTCTCTTTCGTCACGCTGTAATCTTTCAAGTTCGGACTTAATCTTTTTCTCAAGATTTTTTGCAATTAACTTCAATTGTCTATTGCTCTGTATGGTTTCTCTCGAGATGTTCAAGGAAAGCTCACTATCCACAACACCCTTAACAAAGCTGAAATAATCCGGAAGAAGCTCTTCGCATCTGTCTGTAATTAATACACCGTTTGTATATAGCTTTAACCCTTTTTCGTAGTTCTTTGCATAGTAGTTGTAGGGTGCTTTTTTAGGAATAAACAACAAAGCCTTATAATCAACAGCACCTTCTACGCTTGTATGAATTGTTGAAAGGGGCTCAACGGTATCATAGAATGTGTCTCTATAGAAACTGGTATAGTTCTCTTCCGTGATTTCGCTCTTTGCTTTTTTCCATAGAGGAATCATGGAATTTAAGGTCTCCTCTTCCAGCGAGGTGTTTTCCTTTCCTTCATCATCTGTATTGTATTTAGTACGAAGCATCTTGATTGGGAAACGGATATAATCGGAATACTTCTTAACCAAATTAGCTAGTTCATACTCATCAAGGAATCTATCATAATCCTCTTCCTCTGTGTTTTCCTTTAAGAACAACGTTATTGTAGTACCTCTTTCTTCCTTTTTGGCAGGTTTGATATCATAGCCGGATACGCCATCGGACATCCAAGCATAAGCATCTTCTTCGCCGTATGCCTTGGACACTACGACTACTTTTTGTGCAACCATAAATGCCGAATAGAAACCTACACCGAATTGACCGATTATACTCAAGTCATCGTTCTTGTTTTCGGATTTAAAATTCAATGAACCCGATTCTGCAATAGTTCCGAGATTTTTATCGAGTTCGGCTTCTGTCATACCGATTCCGTTGTCTGAAACTGTAATGGTTCTTGACTCTTTGTCTGCAACGATTTTGATCTCCAATTCGTCACGGTTTAAGCCACTACCATCGGTTAATGTTTTGAAGCAGAGCTTATCGAGTGCATCGGAGCAGTTGCTTATGAGTTCTCTTAAAAAGATTTCTTTATGCGTATATATCGAATTAATCATTAAATCGAGTATGCGTTGAGATTGGGTTTTAAACTTTTTCATGCTATTACCTCCAATAATTCTCTTTACGATTACAATTATAATCCAATTATTCTTTTTGTCAAGAAAAAATTAGCACTCTCGGCAAGAAAGTGCTAATTATGGAAAAAATGTGTAATATCTAGTCGAATAAATCACTTTCTGTGTCAGATGTTTCTCCGCTTGAGGTTCTATCTCGATAATCACAGTATTCGTTTACTCGTCTTATTTCCATTACGGAGCGGATCATTCCGGCAAGCAGTCCTCCCAAAAAGATTATCAAGAATAGGGAAAGCATTATAACAATAATAAGTTCATCGCCCTGTAGTTTTAATGCATCTTCTAATGCATTCGAATATGCTCTATTGACGCCCTCTCCCATGGTAAGGCTATCTACGTTTAAGAAGGTTTGCATATCATCTTTGAATGAATCGAACAATGAATCGGTAACAACTTCTAGTGCATCATCCCCCGCCATTTCAATCCAGATCCATTGGTCGGTCAGAGATGCGTTCTCGTCTCTGTTTACGGCAAGAAGAATTAACCAATGCCCTTCGTCGTCTAGGAACATATTGATATATTTATCGTAGGCATAATCCTCCATGGTTTTCTGTCCTACGCTACCGTATTTTTCAGGCATTTCGTCATAATAAAAGGTAAACAAGTAAGGCTGTGCCCCTGTCTTTTCGTAGAAGGCTTTTAAAGTCTTTTCGAGTTCTAAAGCCTCCGATTCACTAAATACCTCTGCATTATCCTCGTAGTATGAGTCAATCGGAGTGCATTCTTTAGCACTTAGTCGTGTCGGAATAAGGGCATAGAGCATAAAACCACCAATGAACGCACCCATTAAGATAATAATGGATAGGACGACAATTGTACTTACGGGACTTCTTCTACATGGAACTCCGCCGTAGAAAAAGAAACAGGTACGTCCCCTGCGATTAATATAAGAGTATTTTCTTCCGCCGGGGAACGGACGGGAGCTGTATCTAGGTCCGTTGTTGCGGCCTCCTCCGCCACCACCGCTGTAGTGTCCGCCTCCTGATGAAAAACCTCCATGATGTCCTCCTCCGCCGCCGGAGAAACCGCCACCTCTTGAACTTGGCATAATAATACCTCCAAAGTTTATTGTCTTAAGACCCTATGCTTTCGACTCTTATATTATAGCATACTTGGTTCAAGGAAATAAATCTTTAAACACCTCTTTTATGGTAGTTTAATATATGTTTTTGATTGTAACTTCTTTATTTTCAAGGCAGTGGTTATTAATATTTCTTATTAAGCTTGATTAAGCTAAAGAAAAAATGCTACAATAAATATATATCTAGAGCAACAGCGAGGTGTTATATGGAAAAATTCGATTTTGAATACCACAAGAAACTTGCAGATGAAGGCAACGCCTTTTCGGCATACATAGTTGCAGTACATTACGAGAATGGGCTGGGAGTTCAAGAAGATAAAGAACTTCAAATAAAGTATCTTTCGATTTCTGCAAAGGGCGGAAACGGGGAAGCATGCTTTAAGCTCGGTGAGCTATATTTGAAAGAGGAGAATTTGACACTTGCCCTTTATTGGTTTGCCACGGCTGCACAACACGGTGATCCCCAAGCACAAAATGCAATGGGGGTTTTATGTGAAAACGAACTGTTTTCCGAACCCGATTACGACCAATGTGTTTTTTGGTATACTCTATCCGCAGACAACGGTTATGATGTCGGAGAGTATAATCTTGCCCGAATGTATGAATATGGATTTGGTGTGCCAAAGGATATTAATAAAGCTTTTGCTTTATATGAGAGGTCCGCTAAAGGAGATTATCCGGATGCTCTTATTAGACTGTCAAAGTTTTATAGAGAAGGTGTTTGCGTGGAGAAAGACGAGGAGAAGGCTGCCGAATTAACCAAGCTCGGGACAAATCTTAAAATTGACGAAGCATCTAAGTGTTTACGCTGATTGGCGGTCACAATTATTGGTTCGTAGCATCGAATTGCCAGAGGGTAATGCATTACTTTAAAGGCATACATAAGGAGTTATTATGAGAAAAGAAAATACGGATGTTAATATGTCTAAATCGGAACAGGAATATTCGGCATATAAGAAGAGTAAGAGACTTTTTATATCCTCCTGTGTGTTTGCAGTACTATCCCTGATAGTCTGCGTAATAGGAAACTATGTTTCCATAGGATTTTTTTATAAGCCCGATGGACTTGAAGCATTAGCTTACATTGTTTTGATACCGATAATGGTTGGTGCTTATGTTTGCCAGTTGATATTCTCTATCGTTTCAATTTCTTGTTCCTCTTCTATAGTAAAGGTAGGTTCTGAGCACAAAGGCGGAGCTGTTGCACTAATTATAACAGAGGCTATAACCATGCTTTTCAGTTTGGCTTGCTTGGTTGCGATGTTGGTTTTCGGACAAGGCTGATAAGAATTCTCGATGGTAGTGAAATGATTTTTGTTTTTGGGTTTTAAACTCCATTTTTTCACTTTTATTTCTTAATAATTAATGCTTTTTAATTTTAGGTATTGTATAATTAGTTTAATATGAGCAAAAAATACGGAAAGACATATTTATCAATCTTTTTGGTTGTACTGTTCGCATGCATTTGCATTGCGACATTTTTTGCTTGTAGTCCTAAAAGCATAACAATTAATGTTGAAGGAACGGCTTATCGTGGCTCAACCTTAACTGTATCTGCTGTAACCAAGGGGTTAGATAATCCGCAGAATGTTGTTTTTTCCATAAAGGAGGGTTATAGTTGGGCTTTCTTTTCTGGTGGACAACTGGTAATAACTCAAAAAGCGGAGCCTAATGCTACTCTTACTATAATAGCAGAAGGAGAGGGTGTTTCTCAGGAGTATGTTATCGTGGTTAAAAATACGCCTGTAACGGCTGTTGATGCTGACATTCCCGAGAGTGTTGAAGCCGGGAAACAATATGAGCTTTCTGCCTCCCTCTATCCAACGTATGCTACCGATGTGATACCTGTTTTCTCTATAGTTTCAGGTGAAGCAATCGCAACCATTGAGGACAATATTTTATTAATTTCCTCAAAAGCCAATAAGACGGATGAACTTATCATTCGAACCACTGCGGGGGCAGTATACGAAGATAGGATAATTCACATCTCAACGATACAGCCGGAAGAACTCGAAATAATTTCCTCCTCTACTCAATTGAAAAGAGGCGAGGTTGCTTCCATTTACTGTAAGGTTACCCCGAGTGATTGTACATTGGGGGATGCGGAACTAATTGTTGAAAAAAGCGACTACTATACATATGCAAACGGTCAAATTCTGATTTCCGATAATGCTCCGGAGGGAGTGATAACGGTAAACGCTACACTTGGAGGCATCACCGCTACCCTTGATATATCTATTGTTAAAACTGCAGTAGAAAAAGTAACTTTCTACTCCGATTACGAGACCTCTGTTCTTTGTTATAGTGATAGGGTTAAGCTTTTTACCGAGGTTACTCCGGAGAATGCAACTTATAATGATGTTTCGCTATCAGTTATAAAGGGTGCGGAATATGTAGAATTGGATAAAAATAACTATACACTCACCGTTATCTCTAAAGAAATCGACAAAGAAATTGTTATCAAAGCAGAAGCCGATGGTGTTGAAAGCAGTCTTGCCTTCTTTTTAAGTCCCGTAAAGGTCGATAGGATAATTCTTGAATGTGATGGTTCAACATCTGTTAAAGTCGGAGACGTTAGATCTTTGAAGGTAACGATAATTCCCGAATATGCCACAGTAAGAGATTATGAACTTTCCGTGGTTACAGGGGAAGATTATGTTGAGTTATCAAAGGGAGAGGTAACTTTCAAATCCATCGGTGAAGGTATATCAACGGTTACTTTAATGGTGCAGTCGGGCGATGTTTTCGATACCCTCGATTTTTCAATTGTTCCCATTCCTGTTGAAAGCATAATAATTAGCTCTAATAATCTCAAAGAGGAGCTTGAAGGCGGAGATGTTATTTCATTGGACGGGACAGTGCTTCCGGCAAATGCAAGCTATCCCGAACTAACTTACCATATAGAGGGCGGAGATGTGCTTGGTACAATTGAAGGTAATCGGCTTATTATAAACGATGACTCCGTTGGCGGCACGATTTACGTATATGCCAAAAGTGAGGATGGAATAAAAAGCAATGTACTATCTTTTTATGTCGTTGGCGACATCGTATCCAAAAAACCGAGCGGTTGGGCGGAGTTGGATAATAATCCCGCTCTCTTCGATGGCATTCAACGCTTAAGATTGGATTTGTCGGATTTATCAAGTGATTCCGACTGTACTACAATAATTGTTTCCGATGATGTCGATTATTTGGAAATATGGGGTGCTTATAACGGTGTAGACGGAGCCTTTATTGATTTAAGTCTATATTTCTTAACAACAGATTCTATAGACGTTGTTTTTAATTCCTTCGGGGCAATCCAATCTGACGGATATACAGGATATATACTTGACTTTGGTACCAAGGCTCGGATTACAATGGAAATTAACGGAAACAATCTGATTGAAGCGGGAGATGCCTTGGGAATCGATACCGACGGGTATATGATTGACGGATATGTTGGATATCAAACAAGTAGCTCCGGTGAGCAAAGTGAACTTTCTACGAACTATATTACAAAAAACGGGATGGATGGTTTTGGTGGAAGACGTGGCGGTATTGCAATAAATGCCTACTCTATCGAAATAATCGGTAACGGTTTCCTTATCGTCAAAGCCGGTTGCGGTTCTAACGGAGGAAACGGTACAAATGGTGCCGATCACAAGAGTGTCGCGGGTAACGGCGGAAACGGAGGCTATGGCGGAGATTCAGGCTTGGCACTATTGGCATACGATGTCTTGATTAACACGAACAATATAATTAAGTTTATCGGTGGAAACGCAGGTATTGGCGGTTACGGTGGCTTAGGTGGTTGTGGTGCCGAGAACGGAGAAAAGGGTTTAGATGGAAGTAACGGAATTGTATATGCCCCGATTTATACATATTCCTCTTTAATTGACGCATCTAAAACGGCATATACTGAACTCGGCAAAGTTTCCTCCAACGCACGAGTCAAAGAGTATGACAGTGTTAAGGAATTCTCCAATTCATTGGAAAAGTACTATAAAATCAATATTTATTACGGAGCTGCATTGGATAATCCTTATTCGACGAGTTATGCTATGACGCAACAAAGTAATGGCAATGTACTAATTAAAATGTTGTATGGTTTAGATTATGCACTGGCTGTATTTCCCAAAAATATATATTTAGAATTGGCTGATATAAAGGAGAAGGCAGTTGATATTTATCTTGCCGACTCTATCACAAAACGTTCCGGTGGTAGCTTTATATACGGTTTGACCTCTACAAAAAATAAAGTGTGGTTTTCTACCTTTGATACAAAGCTTAGGGAAACCTTTTATAGCACATATCTAAACATATTTATTCACGAGTTCTTTCATTTGCTGACCTTTGGTATGGGCAGTGAATCTGCTAATCCTTTAAAAACCTCCCTTCCGAAGTATAATTTAGGGTATAATTACCGTACTACTACCGATGGTGTATACAATCCTACAATGGGAAGAGTCGGCGCCGATTCGCCTTTCTTAACCACGTACAGTAAGAGTAATTTTAACGAGGATATAAGTGACAACATGTCTCTTGTATGCATGCAAGTTGTAAAGAAGGACTTTTTAGCATCCTCTGCTCCGATAACAAAAAAAGTTTTACACATATCAGAGGTATATGAGAGCGTATATTATAATCTAGCCGATTACACACCCGTTGTGTGGAAACGCTTTCTTTGATGGTTAAGGAGATTAGATGAAAACATATAATTGGAACAAGATAGAAGAAAGAGCGAGAGCTGATATGGAAGGCTTGGTATTTGACAGCGAGCTTCATTTTTTCGATCAAGTTGAGGCGATAGCGGCTAAGATATACAGCTCAAAGACTTATAAATTGGTAATGGTTGCAGGTCCTTCTTCCTCGGGAAAAACAACCTTCACAAGACTATTAAGTGAAAAACTTAAAACTTTTGGAGTTAATGTGCATCTAATATCTACAGATGACTATTTTTTTGATAGGGATAAAGTTCCGCTTCTTGAAAACGGTATAAGGGATTTCGATTCCCTTTCTTCTATGGATGTTGACGGCTTAATGGAGGCAATACGTCGTATTAGTAACAATGAAGATGTTGATGTACCCGAGTTTGACTTCATGACTGGAAGAAGAAAAAAAGAATTAAACAGACTAAAGCTCGAAGACGGGGATATTGTAATGATTGAAGGAATACATGCACTCAATCCGATTTTTGTAGATATTCCCAATGATTCTCGGGTTTGTAAAATATCTATAGCCCCGAGAACCTCTATTGATTTTGGTGACGGGTGTATTCTGCATCCCGATGAGCTTAGATTGATCAGGCGTTGTATAAGAGATTTTCATACCAGAAATCATTCGTTTATCAGCACCTTGAGACAATGGGAGGAGGTAAGAAAAGCCGAGAAGATATATATCGAGCCTTATGTTGACGGTGCCGATTTTAAGGTTGACAGTACTTATGCATATGAACTTTTTGTATACAAGCATTGTATATATAAACAGCTTGAAGAGGATATAGAGTCGTTTGGCGACATGTTGAAGATTTTCTCGCATGTCCCCAATCTTCCGCTTGCAAAAATACCTGCACAATCGCTGTTGAATGAATTTGCATTTTTACCGGAAGACTCTGGAAAATGTGGTAATATAAAATGATATTATTATTTCACAAATGCTATATAAATGCTATATTGGGCGAAAGCGATGTGGTACTGAGTATTAATAAATCTTCCAAATGACAAAATGTAATGCGAAAGATTGTAAATCTCTACTAGAAATCTGATAAGAATTGTAAAGGATATGTATAAAATGTCGTACTGTGCGAAGTGCGAAAGGTCGGAGTCGACTCCTCTGGGGAGATGTGAAACATCGGAACATCATTCTTGTTAAAATGTAATGCGAAAGTCTAACCGTTATGGTGCGATAAGTTGCTTAATTCTTATGTTGATAGCATTGATAAATGCGAGTGATACCTGTATTTTTCGCATATATTAAAACGAGATGATTCTTGCTTGTTTTTATTATTACATCAAAGCTTGCCATTATTATTTGCTTTATTTGCGAAACAATAGACGTGTATAAGAAAAATAATTTCTATTTGTGAAAACAATTTGAACCACACTTGAAATGAAAACTTGGAAATGCTATCATATTACTGATCAATATTGGTTGTAGACTTTTTTTGAATACTGTGATTTATTAATCCAATTAAAAGCTTTATCTATAACCGGAGGATATATGAAAAAGAATAAAACGATATTAACGGCAGAAGAGAAGAAAATTCGTAGAAAAAAGAGAAGTGTAAAAACTTTATTGGGTTTTACTATTGCTTATTCGATTGTTTTTCTGTTTGCAATCGGGTTGGTTGCTGCAAACATAATAACCACTAATGACACCTTTGCAGCCATTGACGAGTTTGCACCGATTGGCTCTGAGCTTGAGCCGTATCTTGATAGGATTGACGACGAATATTTTAATAGTATCGGCTATAATGAGTTTTGGACTTTCAAAACAGATAGGGCATTGAGGGTATTACAGCTTACCGATGTTCATATCGGTGGCGGTGCATTTAGTCATACAAAGGATCTGAAGGCATTGAATGCTGTATATAGCCTTGTAAAAGAGGTTAAGCCGGATCTTGTTATTATCACCGGTGACATGGTTTACCCTGTTCCTATTACCGGTACCGTTAATAACTATTCAAGTTCACAAGCCGTTGCCGAGCTTATGGAAAAGATGGGGGTTTATTGGACGCTATGTTATGGTAATCACGATACCGAAATCTACAGCTATTACACAAGAGAAGACCTTAGCGAACTTTATTCTAGCGATAAATATGCACATTGCCTTTTCACAACCGGTGCAGATAGTGTCGATGGCTTTTCCAATCAAATAATTAATGTTAAAAGTTCCTCTGACATTATTACCCATTCTTTTTATATTTTAGATAGCCACGCTTATACCGATAATGATGTATTCGGCATCAAGTGGGAGTATGATAATATCCACGATAATCAAATAGAGTGGTATGAAAAAAGCGTGACGGCTTTGGACAACTATAATGAGAACAAGGGTGGTAGCAAGATAACCTCTACAATGTATTTTCACATTCCGCTCAGAGAATATGAAACCGCTTGGCAAGAATTTTCTGAGGGAAAAATCGATACCGAAAATGTGAAATATATTTATGGTGAGGCACAAGAAACCAATGATATGATATGTTGCGGAGCCGGTGAGGACGAGTTATTTGAAATAATACTTAAGCTCGGAAACACAAAAGGAATATTCTGCGGACACGACCATCTCAATTTCTTCTCTTTGGAGTACAAGGGGGTACGTCTTACATATGGAATGAGTATAGATTACCTTGCGTATTTTGGAATTGATAAGTTGATTGATCAAAGGGGCGGCACGCTAATAACAATTAATAACGATGGCTCTTTCATTATCGAGCAAAAGCCTTTGTATTTAATTAAGGATTAATACCAACAGTTTAAACATGGCTAAAAAGCACACTACTTTGTGTATTGAGGCGTAGTAGTGTGCTTTTTTTGTAAATGAAGGAAGTCACAAGCCTTTAATCGGGTACAAAAATCGATTAAACAAGTTTATATGTTCGTCAATCGTTTTTAGTCTAACAGACCTTGACCACCGCCCTCACTTTCTTTTTCTGTTTCATAGTCTTTAAAATCGAAGTCTCCGTCATATTTTTCGCCATAGTGCAGAAATTGTGTTTTGCTTTCTACTTCATTATATTTGTTTTCAGTTATTTCTCCTTTGGTGGGATAATTAAGTTCACCATTCTCTTGGCGGATATCGATTCCTATACCTGTTACCATATTTGACAGAGTATTCTCTGTTATCTTGACTTCTTTGTCGGTGGGGTTTACGAAAATTCCATAACGTAGATTGCTTAGTGTATTCTTTTTAATTTCAACACTGCATCCCTTTTCAACATATATTCCATAACCACCGCTAGGTTCTTCGTTGGAGGTTGTTGTAACTATGCAATTGTTGATTTTTACATCTGCTCCGCTGCTTATGAAAATTCTTGCACTTCCGCCCTGCGGAAATTGTGAATCGGTGATTAAAAGATTATCTATTTCAGTTTTTACACCGCCTATTTTAATTGATTTTACCGAAGGGTTGTTAATTCCCTTAAGTGTAATGGATTTCGATATGGTTAGATCTTCATCATAGTTCCCTTTCACGACTATGATTATCTTACCATCATTGCTTTTGTCAATTCCTTCTTTAATGGTTTTGAAGAGTGTTTCTCCGCTGGCACCGCCTATATAAGCGGATGTGTCTTCTTTTTTATCCGTGGAAGCGTCGTCAAGTGCTTTTCCGTTTTTGATATCTGTATCTTGACCTTTGACTATGATGTCACCGACAATAACTTTACATTCAGCGTAGTTGGATGTCTTTTTTTCTTTTACCTTAAGTATGGATTCTCCTGTTTTTACAGCAGTAACTTTGCCCTTTTCGTCAATTGTTACACATTCCGAGTTATCAGAGGAAAGCTCAACCTCTTTATCTGTGGTCTCAGGGTTTACAAAGGAATAATCTAAATTGAAAATATCACCTACAGTGAGCACTGCTTCTTTAATTGTTACCTCTATACCTTCGGATTTTACCTCATAATCGGTTTTATCTTCCTCTTCCTTCTTTTTATCGCAAGCTGTAAAGCATAATAGCGAGAGCGTAACGATAAGAATGCAAATAAAAAACTTTTTCATAATACCTCCTTGTTTTTAGCATTATGGGCAAGGTTTAAAAAAAGTATTCACAAAAGTCTAAATGAGCATTTTATTGGATTAATGTTGCATGATTTATAGGACTTTGTTCGAGAAAAAAATATTTCGATATTGAAAAATGGTATAACTATATGGTATAATTTTAAGTACTGAAATAAAAAAACACAAAGGAGATTTTTATGGAAGGAAAATGGTGGCAAGAAATGGTCGTTTATCAAATTTGGCCTCGAAGCTTTTGTGACGGAAATGGTGACGGCATAGGCGATCTTAAGGGTATCCTCGGTAAATTGGAGTATATACGTTCGTTAGGGGCAAATGCAATATGGTTTTCTCCGCTCTATCTTTCTCCTCAAAAGGATTATGGATATGATATACAGGATTACAAAGCCATTGCTCCCGAATATGGCACGTTAGAGGATTTTAGGTTAGTTCTCGATAAGGCTCACTCTCTTGGTATCAAGGTAATAATGGACTTAGTGATCAATCATACTAGCGATAAACACAAATGGTTTATTGAAAGTAGAAAAGGCGGAGAGGATAATCCGTATAAGGATTATTACATTTGGAGAAAAGGAAAAGGCAAAAACGGTAAAAAACCACCGAACAACTGGACAGGAATGTTCCCCGGACCTGGTTGGAAGTATGATGAGAAAAGGGGAGAATATTATCTCCATCTTTTTGCAGTCGAACAACCTGATTTAAATATGGATAATCCTAAAGTTCGTGAAGAAGTTAAGGGTATTATTAAGTTCTGGCTTGATTTCGGGGTTGATGGTTTTAGGGAAGACGTTATTACTCTGATAAGCAAAAAGGAGGGCTTGCCCAATGGTTTTTTCCTAATGCCTGCTGCACGAGGAATGGAACATTATTTGAACGGCCCTCACATTCACGAATATTTACAAGAGTTCAAAAGTGTTTGGGGAAACTATGACGCAATGACTGTCGGTGAAGCACCGATGATGAAACCTAAAACTGCATTGAAATACGTTTCTTATGACAAACAAGAACTAAATATGATGTTTCATTTCCAGCACATGGAGTGTGATTGTTTTGTATATAGCTGGGTGAGAACCGGGTTTAACTTGAGAAAGCTAAAAAGGGTTTACAACAATTGGCAAACTAAGCTGTACGGAAAGGCTTGGAACTCTCTTTACATAGAGAATCATGATCAGCCGAGAGTAATCTCTAGATACGGTAGTGAAAAATATAGGGTTGAGAGCGGTAAATGTCTTGCGACGATGTATATGTGCCAAGGCGGCACTCCGTTCATATATCAAGGGCAGGAAATAGGAATGCTGAATTGTCCTCTCGAAAGGCTTGAAGACTATCCCGATGTCAGCACTCATTCAAATTACAAACTATTCAAAAAACTCGGAGTTTCGGACAAGAAACTTATGGATATTTGCCGTTATGCCGCAAGAGATAATGCGCGTACGCCCGTTCAATGGTCGGGGGAATCGAATGCCGGCTTTACTACCGCTGCATCTCCTTGGTTTGGCGTTAATCCCAATTACAAGGAGATCAATGTTGAAAGTGCTTTAAAAGATGAAAATAGTCTTTGGTACTACTACAAGAGGCTAATAGAGTTGAGAGCCGAACATAATGTTTTAATTTACGGAGATTTTAAGCTCTATTTTAAGAATAGTAAAACTTTGTTTATTTACGAAAGGAATTACAAGGGCAAAAAGGCTATGATTGTGCTTAACGTTAGTGAAAATGCGGTGAAGCTTCGTTTGCCAAAGTCTTGGGATATCGAAAATGCGGAGCTTGTATTGTCAAATTACACAGAACATTGTGATCTGTTGAAGCCATATGAGGCAAGGGTGTATATAAAATGAGAATAACTTTGTTGGGTGTGTACGGACCCTATCCGTCAGCCGGAGGAGCTTGTAGCTGTTATCTGGTCGAAGCAGGCGATACTAGGATTTTATTAGATATGGGTAGCGGCGGTTTATCAAAGGCGTTACAATACGAGAACTTTGATAAGATTGACAATATCTTTTTATCACACTTTCACTACGATCATACTTCCGATATGTTGCCGTTGCAATACTATGCCGAGTCTCATGGAAATCGCTACAATATTCTTTGCCCTGCTCCCGAAACCGCTTACGCAGAGACCTTATTAAAATGCAGGTGTTTTACCCCAAACTTTATTGATGACGGAATGGAGCTTCAATTGGGAGATATTAAGCTAACATTCTTTAAGGTAGAGCATACGGTGACTAGCTATGGTGTCAGAATATCAGACGGTACTGCAGTTATAGTGTACAGTGGAGACACTAAACTAAATGATGCTCTGTTGGAAAGGTGTAAAAATGCCGATCTTCTTTTATTGGATGCTAGTCGTCCTGTAGGATTTAGAGGACCTCATATGACCATAGAGGAGGCGAAAAAGATAAAGAGATTGTATAACACAAAAATAATTGTAACCCATCTATTGCCGGAGTATAATCCGCTAAGCGATCTAGCCGATTCAGGAATTCTGGTTGCTACATCGGGTTTGACAGTGGACATTCCTTAACCTTTTGAGAAAGGATGATTGACAACTATAAACTATGGTGATAAAATGATAAAAAATAAGCAGAGGTGAAAGAAAATGAGTAAAGAAAACAAGCCTATCAAGGGGATAAAAAAGTTTTTTAAAGAATTCGGTGCATTCATCAACAAAGGCAACGTTATGGATTTGGCTGTAGCAGTAATTATTGGCGGTGCGTTTACCGCAATTGTTACTAGCTTGACAAATGATATTATTATGCCGTTAATTACCGCAATATTTGCTTTATGCGGTGTTAAGGGTGGTTTAGCCGGAATGAGTGTTGTGCTTAACGGTGTTCCTAAGTATGTAAGCGTGGATGGCGTTGAGAGTCTTAATCCTGAAGCGGTTTTGTGGAATTACGGAACCTTTATTCAATCAATAATCGATTTTATTCTCATTGCACTCGTAGTATTCTGTTTGATCAAGGCTATAAATTTTGCCATAAAGAAGGGCGAGCAAGCGAAGGAAGCTTTGATGGAGCATTTGGAGCATCAACATGAGGAAGAGACCAAGAAGGAAGACGCTCAAGAAGAGGTTAAAGAGGAAGTTGCCGCTGTTGAGGAAGTAAAGGAGGAAAACCCTGTTGTTTCAAATGAGGTTGTGGAACTTTTGAAGGAAATCAAGGAGCTTTTGCAAAAGAATTCAATTGAGAAAGAGTAATAACTAATAATCCATATACTATCAAAGGTCGGTTTAGAACAAAGATTCTTGACCGACCTTTTTCGACTTGAAGATAACCTCCATGCTGTTTACATTGATACTTTTACTCTTTTGTTTAATTTGAATTATTATATTAACCTAAGGGCGTCTGCTTGTTTTCATTTACCGACGAATTGTTGATTATGAAAAACTTCTCGGCAAATAAGTATGCCGAGAAGCGTGAAATAATTTGGAATCGTGCTATTTTCTATTGATTGTAACTTTTTTTATTACGGGAAGTTTTTCTCCTATTTCATGAATTTGAAGGGTGAATTCGTTCGATTCCTTTAGGTATTTTGCTAGAGCTATGCCGTCATTAATATGATCCGGAATAAACATCCCGCCTCTTGGACGATAGTCGACATCGCCGTGAAAGTCACAGCCGCAGGTAACCGTAAGTCCTTTTTTCGTTGCGATATCTATGATATCGGCAGAATAAGCATTGCCATACTTTGGGTGACAGTTTATTTCGATTCCGTCTAGATAGTGTGTATCGAGAACGGTCGAGCCGTACCTGTACGGGTGAGCTTGGATGAGTGTCAGATTGAATTCTACACAAAACGCATAAAGCTCCTCTAGTGATTTAGTATAAAGCAGTTTATGTGTTCTAAGTAGATTGGGCGTTATTCCGTAGATTAACATATGAACACGTTTGTCAAAGTTCATTGTGACTTCGACTGCAAATAAAACTTTCATATCGACACTGTCACCATAGTGTTTTGCGAGTTCATACTCTGTTATATACTTTTCAATCCACTCATCGAATGAGATTGTGTTCAAGTATTCTTCGCAATAGTGGTTAGTTAAAACAATACCTTTAAAGCCGGCTTCCTTCGCGGAATCGACTACTTTGTCGTAAGGAATACGGCTACATAGACTGATTCCCGATGAATGGCAATGTAAATCAAATAGTGTCATAAAAAATCTCCGATTAATAGTTGTCTCCTAATTTTCCATATGGACTCATCGCTGTATTGTGTTTTTCTGTAATAAAAAATGCAGGATGGAAAATAAACTTCAATCCTGCAAAAAGACGTTAATAATTTCGGCAACGAAATATCTCATTTGATGGATAAATGAGTGCTGAACCTAGTTATTCAATGCATTCAGCGTTGGACAATCCATCTAACGTTCAATGCAACATCGCTTGACATCAGGTTTTTTATTTTTTAAGAACCGTGATTGCCTCAATAAGAGCGGCCTTTTCTTCACTGCTTAACTCTTGAGAGAGTTTGAAGAACGCCTTATCAATGGCACGATCCTTCCCTTTGAGATAGAAGTTGGCATGTTCAACTGTATCCTCAGCGGAAAGACCAAGTAATTCGTCAACGGTAACGCCAAAGATTTGAGAAAGCTTTACTATAGCATCGAGATCGGGCTCATTGATGCAGTTTTCCCAGTTGCTGATGTTGCGTTGAGTACTTCCGATTTTTTCAGCAAGTTGCTGTTGTGTTAGAAAGAAGTTTTTTCTAAATTCTTTAATTCTCAATTTCATTTTTCCTACTCCATGTATTGTATTTATTTCCCAAGGGTGTTAGCCGTCACCTTATGGATTTCAATTTTATCAAGCACGCTTGACTTGATTGCCCTTATTATAGCACATAATCACGCACAATATCAATATTTTTTGAAAAAAAACTTAATTTTATAAAACTTTTCACAAATCTTTTTTAATTTATTACGGATAGCGGCACACATTCAGAGGATTTGTTATTGTTTAATGTTAATACGTCAAAAGAAACATGGTAAAAGAAAATCGATTTTAGTTGAATGTAGAATGTAAAAGGCTTTTCTTGTATATATATTTTATCTTTGTTATATAGAATAAATCCTATATCTATAGAAGGTGTATTAATTAAAGTATCGTAAAGCTTTTGTTTTTGATGTTGCTTTTTAGATTGCTATGATTTATAATTAGGAAAAACGTTGACCGGGTGATACATTGAATAAAAAATATTTTTTGATAATATCAGTGATGCTGTTTGCGATTTTGTTTGCTCTTGCTACGCCGTTTACTTATGCTGCCGGCACAAGTTATAATTATGCAAAAGCCGGTGATATGCTTGCTGCAACATTGACCACCGATCAAGTCATATCTAAGGCTATCGGTGAAGAACTTTCAGACCTTGAAAAGGAGTATCTTTACGATTCCGAGTTGAAGGTCAAATATAGCACGTCAATCAATATCTCCAATATTATAGCTGAGAGTATTGGTGACAGTGTTTCATTTACGCTCTCCCCATTTGAATATATTGCCGATAATGGTGAAAGGGTTTTATGGGTGCCATATACTGTTGATGGAGATAAGGTCGAATACGAAAACGGCTTATACCGATATTTAGTTGACGATGTGTCGGAAAAGGCTAACGACTTTGTCGACATAACCTATCACGCACTCCTAAAGGTTGATAGTAAAGACATAAATAAGTACATTAATTCCGCTTACGAGTATGCATTGGAGGTAAATAACAAACTTGAGACAAAGGAGACTCTTTATGCTCAAGAATTCGATTTGTACCAAAGCGAGCAAGCAAAGTATACTGAATATCTCTCTGCTCTTGAACGCTACAATGAGGAGCTACAGGCGTATAACGATTATCGTAAAGCGCAATCGGATTGGGAAACAAGATTTGATCTTTACGAAGAATACTTAAAGAATAAAGCAGAATATGAGAAGAAGCTTGAAAAGTACAACGTCTATCAAAAGGAACTTGAAAAATATAAGAGTAAATATAACGAATATGTAGCTTATCAAGGAAAATTGCATGAATATCAAAAGAAACTGGAGGAGTATGAAAAAGCCACGTCTTCGACTGAAAAGCAGACGGCTTTATATCAGCTGGAAATACTAAATTATATTACCAAACCGGTAACAGAGCTTAATCGTACCCTGTCCGGTGCGATACTTGGCGATTCTGTTACAAAGGTATTGAGTGAAAAGGAATCGTTGGTAACCGTGGGAAAGGTGGAAGCAAGAGCTGTAGACCTTGCTAGCAGTGCAACTAACAATCTTAGAGCACTAATTAATAGGTATACGCAGTGTGCGACCGATGAAGAAAAATACATTTTTTACATTCTATCGAAAGATGATTTGACCTCCAATTTTATAGACCTCTTGGTAGCTCTTGATTTCATTTATCAATATCCGGACTATACTATTGTCAGAAGGATCATGGAAAAAGAAAACGGTGTCGAAAAGTATGAAATACTTTTGGCACAGCTATATTGTATTTGCAATGCATTAACGGAAGATCCATTGCCTAATTATGTTGTCAAATACAAGGGGGTAAACAAAACCTATGCAGGGTATTTCGATGATAGCTATACTATCGGTGTGTCCTCTTCGCGTACACCAAGGCAAATACTTGGCAATGATTTTTTAGAGGACAAGTCGTTATCCGAGCCCTTGGAAAACGGGTTCCCGGGTCTCCCCGAGAAGCCTATAGCTCCGGAGGCTGTCGAAGAACCTCAGATGCCTGCCACGGTTGTCAAGCCTATTGAGCCTAAGTTGATAGAAGACCCGGGAGATGCACCTATAGTGGTTAATATACCTATAGCCCCGGAGGTTGTAGAAGAACCCCTTGCTCCGATTCCGTATCAGCCCACCAAGATGGAAGAATCCTTCAGAAAAGGTCTTTTGGACAAAACCATAGTGGAAAGAGCACCGCTCGAGGGGGAGCTGTATATAGAAGTAACTACTTCGACTGCAAAGTATTACCGCAACGCCAAGTCTGTTACGGTGAGGTTTTTCGATGGCATAAGGGAGGAACCGTTGTGTGAGGTGAAAGATGTAGAACTCGGATCTTCTGTGGTTTTTTCGGGTGTTTATCCTACTAAAACAAGGGAAGGTTACACCTGTGCTTTTGCGGGCTGGCAGGATAAGGATGGTAATATAATCGATTGTAATCGATTGCAAACAGATAAGAGTGATTTGGATTTATATCCCGTATTCACGGATACGCCGAATAGTTATAATATTTACTGGGTGATCAATGGAGTTACTAGGTTTTCGGAGCATTTTTATGATTCAATTCCCATATATGACGAGCAAGCTCTCGGTGTGATAGAAAAAACAGGAAGCGGAGTGAGGAAATATCGCTTTGTCGGTTGGAAATCCAACGGTATTACTTATTCCGTCGGTGACACTCTTGAAAGGGTTGTCGGAGAACAAAAATATGAGGCAGTTTTCGAGCGAAGTTTTGTTGTAACCTTTATTGTTGACGGCGTAGGGAAAAGTCAAGCTGTTTGGAAAGGTGAACTTCCGGTAGTGCCTGAAGTGCCGCAAAAGTCTGAAACCGCATATAAATATTACGAGTTTAACGGCTGGAATAAGGAGGTTGTTGCGGCTTATGAGGATACAACCTACTCTGCTCTTTTTAATAGCCATTATTTCGCAACTTGGAATGGTAATCCTCTTAGAATAACAACTGCGGATGACAGATATATCGTCGATTGTAAGAGCTGCAGCATAAAGTATGATATATCCAATGTTTTAGGCAAAGCTGCTAAGGAAAACAAGGAAATACTTTTTGCTTGTACCGACGGAGAAATCAACTTTTCCATGGACAATGTATTGGAATTCTATAAGTTAAATGTTTCGCAAATTCAATTAGAGAGCATAATTCAATCGACAGGTGGTTATAAATTTGTTCTAAAACTTTATAGCGAAGAAGGCTCTCAGATTAACTCTTCCGCAATTGTTCAGGTTGCGTTGGGAGGTTTTGAACTTTCCGATAGGAGTCATTTGACTGCATTGAAAAACAACATAAAAAAAGAAGTGAGCTATACGGTAAGGGAGCAAGAGTTAATCGTTGAAGTGACACCCTCGATAGTTTACACTATAAGCTCGTTATACTATATAGGCACTTTTTCATCGGAAAATGCCGAAATTAGTGTAAATAAATCTTCTGCCGAGGTCGGTGACAAAATAACGATAAAAGTTCATAATTTAATAGACGGTGCCTATGTAACCGGGTTTTATTATGTGAACGGTAACGGCGAAAGCGAAGAACTTGGCGGCTATTCTTTCACGATGCCTGCCTCGGATGTTACGATTGGCATATTAACGGAATATTATACGTACACTATCACCTTTAAGGCAAATGAGAAGACCCTGTTTACAAAGCTTTACAGGTATGGCGAAAAAGTTGTTTCGCCGTCGGTCCCCGATATCATAGCCGATGAAGGGTATATTTACAAATTTGTCGGATGGGACAAGGTTGTATCGGTTGCAACAGCCGATTGTGAGTATACGGCGGTATTTGAAAAGCAAGAGAATACTGATACTGTACCGGTACCGCAAGGAGGCAAGCTGGACACGGTAGCAAAGCTGTTTAAACCGGTCTTATACATGGGTATAGCGGTGGTGGTTTTATTGGCAATACTAATTCCGTTGCTTGTAATTTATAAAAAGCGTAAGAAACAAGGAACGGATAAGAAGTAGAGTCGAAACGGAAAAGGAGGTTTTTTATAGTCCTCCTTTTTCTTATGGTTTATCTCGCGGTTATTCGTGCGGTGATGGTAATTGTTTGTTATACGTTGAATTTATCGGGATAGATATGTCATCGTTTGTAGATTAATCCTGGATAAGAATTTCGCGTTTTGCACCCATGTAAAAATAATCTTTTCGAAAAAAAGAAAATTTTGCAAATTTCATAGGTGAAAATGTAAAAAATTACGAAAGTAAGTCTTGACAAGGGGGCGTCCTTTATATATAATATAAAAAGAAAATTATAACTTCAACAATAGGAGTAAAACGTTATGAAAAAAATTGGTACAAAGTTGACACTGCTACTTATGGCGTTTGTATTCGTTACTGTTGCCGTTTGCTGTGCTGCAACGATTGGTAACAATGCTTCCGCTCCCGTAGTGGCTGCAGAAACCGAGATTTCGAATAGCTACTTTCAGTTAACCTATTCAACTCACGGTATCGAGCTTTTGCTCAACGGAGATTATCACGATTATGCTGACATTACAAAGGCTGATGTAAAGTCTTTTGCAAAGAAAGTTGTTTCAGCACTTCGTGATGTTATTGCTAATGGAATTCTTGATCAAGTCGGAGGCGTATCTCTTGCTGCCGACATTCCGGAAGACCTCGGTAATATCGATCCCTCCGAGTTTGATTGGAATAGCTCTGAGCTTCTCAGTCAATTCAAGGACTACGTTGTCGATCGCCTTGGTAGTGCGGAAGAGTTCCAAAAGTATGTTGATGGCGAGTACGACTTGATCATTGACTATGCCATCGGTAGTTATATCGAATCAAAGAAAGATGAAATCGAGGATTTGCAAAGTGAATACGATAAGATTCAATCTGCTATCCAAGACGTAGTTGACGAGGCTTATGTTTCCGCAGTTGAGGACGCTAAGCAAGAACTTGGTGAATACTTCGACGAGGAAGAGTGGATTGCAAAAAAGGATCAAGCCTCCAATAAGGTTGTTGAGAGAGTTGAAACCGTACAAGAAAACGGTGGCACCGCTACAATCTCTATCAAACAAATAATTGCAGCGGTAAAGGAAATTTCCGTCAATGGCTCTGCTCTCTATTCTTCCGCTAACGGCTTGTGTCTCGATGGTATTAGATCTTTAATCGGTTCCATCCCCACTCCGCAAGAAATAGCCGATATGTCGGATAGTCAAATGGCATCTCTTATCGATTGGAATTTGAGAGTTGACACAGCATTCGGTGATCTTGACTTTAATTTATCCTTTGGTTTATTCGGAAATCTTTCTTCAATCAGAACCTTGGCACAAAAAATTGCAAATAATATCGCATTATCCGTAAATGGTTCCGATGTTGCAGTAGAGGTCAATGTTCCCGAGGTATTTACAAAGGCTTTACGCAAGTTCTATACTTCGGCTCACTTTACCGATAATCAAAAGGAAATAGTTTTTGACTTATTCAACAAATCCTTAAGCGATGTTGAAATTTCCGATGCAATCTCCTTCTTTAAGGATGTTGATTATCAATACTGGATTTCTAACGTTTACAACGCAGAATACATGAACTACTACTTCGGTAGCTATGTTTCAAAGATTCTAGATCGTCAATTTACTGATACTACAATTGACAACCTCATCACCAAGATTTACAACTTTGCAGCTCCTAAGGCTGAAAGAGTTCAAGATATTTCTCTCGACCAAGTTAAGAATTGGTTGAATGAAAATGTTCCCGGTGCAAGTTCTATAACTGATAGCTCTAAGCTTAACCGTTTAGCTGAAAAGCTTTTGAGCATCATTAATAAGATTGACTGGGCTAAATACGATGCCGACTACATCAGAGAAGTTATCTTGGGCGATGAAATTGATTTTAACGGAAAAATCGTTTCTTATCTCGATCGTTTCGAAAATTCTGAAAGATTCTATGATGCTTCCGTAAGATATTTAGAGAAAGCTATAGAATTGCTCCCCTCCAAAGCAACAAATAAGTCTTTGTTGGATTGCTTCGTTGATGGCAGCATTTCCTTCAGCTACTCCTACACTGTTGATTTTGAAAATATTTTCTCAAGAGTTGCTAATTTGATAAGACGTTACGGTTATGACAGTGTTGCCAAATACGTTGACAATGCTTCCGTTCTTCTTGATAGAAACACGATTGATATCAATCTCTCTGCAAAGGTTAACGTAAATTCTATTTACAGAGTTGACTATGAGGTTAACGATCAAATCGTTTCCTCCGGTTTACTTCCTGCAGGATTAGATGGTGAAATCGTTGCTTCTTTATCAAAAATTCAAGCAGTTGACGGATATGACGTTCTATACTGGGTAATCAAGGGCGAAAACGAGGCTATTGAAAGCATGCCGGAGAACGACGTAGTTCTTGTTCCCGTTTTCGGATTCTCCGCTGCTATTGAAGGTGCTGTAGATTGCGTATACGACGAAGAAAACGAATATCAACTCAGTGCAGTAATCACCGACGGCATTCCCGGAGCTGTTTACTCCTATGCTTGGTATAAGGATGGTCAATTCTTAAGCGACGAGGAAAGCATTTCCGTTAAGTATGTAAAAGATTCCGGCGTTTACGGCCTGCAAATCACCGATACTCTTTCCGGTTATGTTGTAGACTGTGATGATGTGATCGTAAGTATCGCACACAAGACCGTTCAAGCCCCTGCAGCTTGGGATGCACAATACTCCTTCGTTTACGGCGAGGAGGTTTCCGTTGAGTACGATGCTGTCCTTTCCGAGATTTACACACAACTCGTTTATACATATAAAGATGGTGAAAACGTAATCGAAGATATCGATAATTATGAGTGGAATGTCGGCAAGTATTTTGTTGAGGCTGCAGTAGAATTATTAGACGAGAACTATGTTTCTTCTGATGGGGAACGTTCTTGGGTATTGAATGCAAGCATTGTAGTTTCTCCCAAAATCGTTGAGGCTCCCGAAGCTTGGACCGATGAGTACAAAGTTACATACGGTTCTTCCTTTGAAGTTTCTTACAGAGGTATTTCCGCCGATGTTGCATATGCATATACCGAGGTTACTTATTCATATAACCAAAACGGTGCCGTTATCGATATCGATTCAGAAGATTTCGCTTGGAATGCAGGTGAATACGCAGTAGTTGCTTCTTTCGCTTTGAATAGTGACAACTATGCAACCGCTGATGGTGTAAGAGAGTGGAATCTTGAAAATAGTATCCAAATTCTTCCTAAGACACTCAATGTTAATACACAGTGGATTCAATCGAATTCTAACAATATTTATGACGGAAAAGAACATTCTGTTTACATTGCTCTTAGCGGTGAGTTGAATGACGATGAGCAAAACTATGTTGATGGTATCATTTCATACACCGTCAACGGTGATGCTGTTGATCAAGTTAGAGTGATCGATGCCGGTGATTACGAAGTAGTTGCCTTGCTCAATGAAACCAACCCTAATTACAAGGTCGTAGCACAATATCTTAATTCCTACACCTATACAATTGATAAGGCACAAGTAGATGCCAATATCACTTGGAACTACAAGGATGCCTTCGTTTACAATGGTAGTGCACAATATGTAGGATATGATGCAAGCTTTGAATATTACGGTAAGGTATTACCTCAAAATTGCTACTCTATTGAAAAGATCGGAGCTAACACAAGAATTGACTGTGGTAGTTACAACTATTCTATTAAAGTAACATTATCTAATAGTAACTATATATTTAAGAATGGAACAAATGTATTCGAAAGCTCTATCGACTGGGAAATTCGTCCTTATGCAATCGACATAGATGAATTCGGTAGCTGGTTGGGTGAAGAAGTATACACCTTTGGCGATGAAATAAATGTAGAGTATCAATTATCCAATCCGGAATATTTCACAGAGGTTTCCTATACATACTCAAAGAACAATGAAGAAGTCGAACTTGGTAATTGGCATGTTGGTAAATATACTGTTACCGCTCACTTTGAGTTGATTAGTTCAAATTACGTTATTGCGGATAGTGAGGAAAATAGCTGGGATATCAATTACTCCGTTGATGTTAGTCCTAAGGTATTTGACCTTGAAGACGCTAAATGGATTGCTCCCGAAAACAATTCTTACGATGGCAATGCAAAAGAGATATACCTAAGCCTTGATGAAACCAAATTAAGCAATGCTGATAAAGAAATAGTGCTTGCAAACCTTTCTTATACTTTAAACGGTCAACCTGTTAATACCCCTATTGAGGTTATCAACGTTGGTACATATAATGTCGCTGCGGTTTCTAACAATTCTGACTACTCAATCATTGTTATAGAGTTCCAGTATGAAATTAAGAAGGGTAAGGTATCTGTTGTTGTAAACTTTGATTCCGATTCTCCCTTTGAATATGATGGAAAAGAACATTACGTAAGCTATGAAGTTAAGCTTACTCTTAATGGGGCAGCCCTTAAAGAGAAAGATTATGAAATTAAGACCGAAGGCTTAAGCGGAGTAGCATCAGGTGACTATACAGCTAAAGTGGAAATCTCTCTCATTAATCCTTCTCTAGAGCTCGACGGTGAAAGCGTCTATACTTATAAATGGGTTATCAATAAGAGAGTGTCAATTGATCCCTTCGAAGTAGGTTACGAGTTTGCGTCAAATAATATTATTGTTAAAATATTAAGCGGTTCAGTTCCCGGCGATTACGAGTTTAATTCGATCGTAGCTGAACTTTCCGATACTCAAAAGGCAATAATCCAGAATATCTATAGTGGAAAGAAGATTAGTTACGTATCAGCATACGATATCCATTTTAACGATGGCAATAAGGCTGAAAAAGAAGTTAACGGAAACTTCAAGGTATCAATGCCTATTCCCGGAACCTATAAAGATGTATCCGCCGATAAACTTTCCGTTGTTCATATCTCCGCTAACGGTAGCATTAATAAAATTGAAGTTAGCCGCAATGGGGATAACATTGAATTCGAAACCGATGAATTCTCTGTATTCGCAATCATTGGTTTAGACATCGATGTTGTCAAGACCTATGACTTAACCGGTGCTAAGTGGGTTTGCACTGAGAATAGAGTTTATGACGGAAATAATAAGGTCATCTACTTAGATCTCTCTGAAACAGAATTATCCGAAGAGGATAAAGAATTCATCCAAAAACACCTCGTTTATGAATTGAACGGTGAAACGGTAACCCTTCCTCTTCAATTAAAGGATGCAGGTACCTATAAGCTTTCAGCTTCCTTGGACAGTGATGCTATCGCTGTTAACAATATCCCCGAGGATTTGGAATACGTAATTACAAAAGGTAAGGTTTACGTTGAAGTGAACTTTAGGTCTGATTCTCCCTTTGAGTATGACGGCAAAGAGCATTCTGTAACGATAGATTGTAGCATTGTCTTCAATGGTGCAGAGCTTGACGAGCAGTATTACATCATTCAAATAAGCGGTGATAAAGCTGTGGAGTCAGGTGATTATAAGGCAATCGTTAAGATTGTGCTTAATAACGATTCCCTAGAGTTTGGTAGCGAGAGCGAATACGAGTATCAATGGACAATCAATAAGAGAGCCTCCGACAACCCTTACGAAGTTGGTCACGAGTTTACTTCAAATGACGGAATTATCGTTGAAATCAAGAATGGTTCCATTCCTGCGGATTACGAAATATCTTCAGAGAAAACAACCATTAGTGATAGCGAACTTGCACAGATTAAGGAATCCTATAAGGATAAGAAACTTACAGTTGTTGTAGCATACGATATTCACTTCGTAAACGGAGCTAAGGTTGAGCAAAAGGCTGATGGTACCTTCAAGGTTACAATGCCTATACCAGAGGCATATGTAGGTGTTGCTTCGGACAAGCTTATTGTTGTACATGTTGCTGACGACGGTTCCATCAATATAGTCGATGCTTCTCGTAGTGGAAATAACATGGTATTTGAAACCGATGGATTCTCCGTATACTCAATTATTCAAGTGGAGGATGAAATCATCGACACCCCTGTTAATCCCGATGATCCTATTAATCCTGATGATCCCATTACTCCTGTTGATCCCGAACCTAGCGATGAAGAAGGTGGTTTGAGCACAGCAGTTCTTATCGTGATCATTGTTCTTGCAGTATTACTTGTTGTTGCAATCATAGTTATTGTAATCCTTGCAATTCGTAGAAAGAAATTACACAATGATAACAATCCTGATGAAGGTGACGATGAAGAAGTTACCGAGGAGAATGCTGATAGCGTAACAGTAGACAATGTTGACGAAGCACCTGCTGCGGACGAAAGCGAAGAAAACGCTGAAGAAACTCCCAGTGAAGAAACGGAAGAGTCTGTAGTTGAAGAGGAAACAGCTGTCGAAGAAACAGAGGAAGCTGTTGAAGAAGAATCAAGCGAAGAGGTTGTAAATGCAGACGAAGCTCCGGTAGACGAAGAGCCTGTCGAAGAAGAAGCTGTAGCAGAAGAACCTATCGTTGATGACAGCGTAGAAGTTCCTGCCGAAGAAGAAGTTGTCGAAGAGACACCTGCCGAAGAAGCTGTCGTAGAGGACGTTGTCGAAGAAGCTCCTGTTGAAGAGGTCGTCGAAGAAGCTCCTGTTGAAGAAAGTGTAGTCGTTGAAAATGCAGAGGAAGCTCCTATTGTAGAAGAGCCTATCGTAGAAGCACCCGTACAAGATGATGACATTCAACAAGTGGAAGAAACTCCTAGTGTTGATGTAAATATTGATGCTAATTTCGAGGTAGGAGCACCTAGCGGTCCTCAATTAGTTCAAGTACTTGACAGAAGCTTTACTGCAAAGCTCGCACTGGCAGAGCCTTCAGTACAAGCTAATTACAATGCTATTAAGAACTATGCACTATCCTTTAAGAATGTACGTTCTCGTATAAGTTGGGCTTGTGATTCAATCAATAGAGGAAGAAAGAAGGTATGTAAGATAGTAATCAAGGGTAAGAATATACTGCTCTACTTGGCTATCGATCCCGAAACACTTCCTGCTAAGTACCATGCAAAGAGTGCGGGTAAGGCTTCTAAATATCAAGCTACACCTACCAAGCTAAAGGTAAGAAGCGGCCGTTCCGTAAAATATGCTAAGGAAATCATCGCTTTGATCGCTGAAAGTTATGAGCTCAAGCAAGGCGATGTACAATCCAACAATTACATTCCTCATTTTGAAACAGAGGAAGAATTGATTGCACAAGGCTTCATTAAGTCAAAGCTTGTTAGAGCTAGAACAAATAATCCTTGGACGAAGTAAAACAATTATAAAATGAGGCTCTTTCTAAGAGCCTCGTTTTTTTTAGACAAGAAAAAATGACAAGAATAATTCTTAATGACGATATTATTAAAAAACTACTTCCGAACAGATCCCCCTTCTCTTCAAAAAGGGATTTTGGCTATGTCGGTATTTTAGGTGGTTCCGGTAGTTACTGTGGTGCTCCGTCACTCTCTGCGATGGCTCTATCTAGCCTCAGGGTCGGTGTCGGAGTTTCCAGGCTGATTGTCGAAGAGAATATTGCGGCTTTAGTTCAGGGTTTTGCGCCTGAAATTACAATGTTCAAGGTTTCATCCTTCGATGACGAAAAAAGTCTTTTGGGGGCTTTATATGGGCTAAAGGCACTTGCAGTGGGTATGGGATGGGGACGAGAAAGCTCTAGAGATACAGCATTGAAAATCCTTTTAGAAAATTTTAGCGGTACATTACTAATTGATGCTGACGGCATATTTGTCTTAAAACGAATAGGTTTGGAGTATCTCAAGAGAAGTAATGCAAAAATCATTTTAACTCCTCATCTAGGAGAGTTTTCCACATTGCTCGGTGCGTCTCTCTCCGCAGACTGTGACTTGGAGAAAATAGCTTTTGAGTTTGCAAAAGAATATAGGGTTATACTTCTTCTCAAGGGTAATAAGACAATCGTTACAGACGGAACGGATATTTATATTTCAAATACAGGATGCGTAGGAATGGCTACAGCCGGAAGCGGTGATGTATTGAGTGGTGTTATAATTGGATTTGCAGGTTATTTACAATCACTTGAGGCTACTTATGTCGGAACCTACATTGCGGGGCGTGCGGGCGAACTTGCCTCGAAAAAGTATGGGGAATACGGTATGATAAGCTCTGACACCATCAAAGAATTGGCATTTGCTATAAAAGAGCTGAAAAAGTGATTTATTGTTTAGACAAAAAAAGGCGGCGTAACAACCAACGGTTGCTACGCCACTTTTAAAGGGGGAGGGATAAGTATTATCTAGCGACAACGTCGCTACTGAGAAAGAATTGCGTGTTTTAGTATTATTTGATTACATTGCTAAGTATATGCTTTGCACCATAGACCAGCATTTCCGAAATGTTAGCATATAGCTCTTCTAATGTTTCATCTTCCTTGTTATTGATCCAATGCATTAATGAAGCAACAACGCCGCTAAAAATGAATTCCAAGCAATCTCTAAGCTTTATGGTTTCTCGTTTGGGTAGTTCTATACCCTCCATTATATTTCCAATCACTCGATCTTTAATTTTCTTTTCAAAGTCACCTAATGATTTTGCTCTAGATATTTGCTCAATAAAAGTTATTTGGCTTGAAGTTACATTATTGATTTTGGACACCAAGTCGTAAGGATTGTTGAGAAGCTTGCGAATATCCATGCTTTTTACGATGTCGGTAATTTTGATTACTAGTTCGTTTTCCAGCTCGTCCATTATGGCATGTACACCACGGAAATGAGCATAGAAGGTTTTTCTGTTAATGCCGGCTGCTTGTGATAATTCTGACACCGTAACGCTTCGATAGTCTTTCTCGCTGATTATCTTCAAGAATGCACTTACAATCCTATTATGTGTTTTGATACATCTTTTGTCTTTTACATTATACATCTTCTAAATCTCCGTAACCGAAGGCTCTTGCCTTTCATCTATACCCTATTTTACAATGCTATACTTAAATAATCATTAAAGCAAATAATTTTTAAAAAAGTCTTTTTTATTGTCTTTAGCAGTCATTAGCAATATTATGCTTGATAAAAAAACACTTTTGATATATCATATTTATATCAAATCTAAAGGACTAACAAATGCTCTTCTCTACCAATGAAATCAAATTTTCTTACGGAGATGCCGTAATACTTGATAATGTCTCGGTCACCTTTGAGGACCGTGACCGTATTGGTTTTATCGGTGCAAACGGTGTTGGAAAAACAACCTTTCTAAGGGTTATACTGGGAGAACTTTTCCCGGATAAAGGAAGCGTTGTCAAAAAAAGTGGTTTGTCTATAGGCTATTTGAAACAGAATGCAGGTTTGGACAGTGATAAAACGGTAAAGGAAGAAATGCTTGATGCCTTCCGTGATGTTTTAGAGGCTGAACAACGTATGAGAGAAATAGAGGTGGCGATTGCTTCGATTAATCCTTTATCTACCGAATATAAAGTACTTACCTCCGAGCATAAGCGATTGGATGATTTTCATACCGCCAGAGAGGGCTATGATATGGAACGAAAAATCAAGGCAGTTCTTTTTGGTATGGGCTTTGCCAAGGATTTTGATAAATCCATCGGTGTAATGAGTGGTGGCGAGAGAACAAGACTTGCTCTATCAAAGCTTCTTTTGTCGAATTTAGACCTTCTTATTTTGGATGAGCCGACCAATCACCTTGACGTTCAAACAATGCAATGGCTTGAAAAATACTTAAACGAAAGTTATAAGGGCGCACTTTTGATAGTATCTCACGACAGGTATTTCCTTGATAAGACTATTACGAAGATATGGGAGCTCGAGGCAAAGGATATTTTCGAATACAGGTCTAATTATACTAATTATAAGGAATTAAAAAGAATTCGCTTGTTAAGTCAGCAAAGAGCTTATGATAGACAGCAGGAGCAAATAAACGATATGCTGGATTATGCTCAACGGAATATTTGCAGAGCTACAACTTCGAAAAGTGCAAAAAGCAGACTTCATAGAGTTGCAGGTATGGAGTTGGTTGAAAAGCCTCTTCCTAAGCCTAAGGTGCCTATCTTCAATTTCTCCATTCTAAACGAGTGCAATAAGAACGTCCTTTCCGTTGGAGAACTTTGCTTAATGGCAGGCTCAATCGAGTTGATTCCAAGTCTTAGTTTTACCTTATCGAATAAAGAACGTATCGCAATAGTCGGAGCCAACGGAATTGGTAAATCCACGCTAGTTAAGACATTATTAGGTCTTGAAAACAATGACAGTGATAGGTATAATCCTGTTCCCGAGCTTCAGTCAAGCGGGATTATGGAAGGGTACAAGAAGGACAGGCAGTGTAACAGTCATATTAAGTACGGAAAGAATCTTCGTATAAGCTATTATGACCAAGAAAACATCAATCTTATTCCCTCAAACACAGTGCTCGAGGAGTTTTGGTATAGATTTCCTTTAATGCCACAGTCCGAGGCAAGAGCATATCTTGCAAGGCTGCTTTTTTCACCGGAGGATATGACAAAAAAGGTTTCATCTCTATCGGGCGGAGAAAGAGCCAAGCTTGCATTTGCGATTGTTACTGCGGAAAAGGCTAATTTACTCTTCTTGGATGAGCCTACCAATCACCTTGATTTAACGGCAAGAGAAGCTTTGGAAAAGGGACTTAAGAGTTATGAAGGAACTGTTCTATTTGTGTCTCATGACAGATATTTTATAAATGCTGTTGCTACTAATATTCTGGAACTAACCAAAGAGGGCGGGACTAGCTATAAGGGGAGTTTTGACAGTTATTTAACCTTTAAACAGGAGGAGTTACAAAAAGAAAAAGAACAAGAACTGCTTCAAGCAAAGGAAAAGGAACTGAAAGAGCTTTCAAATAGTACTAAAACTAATAGCAGTTATCGTACCAAGGAGGATAGGCGTAAGACTGCTCTTAGAGCGGAGAGAATAAGGGAGTTGGAACGTCTAATAGAGCTTACGGAAAAAGAAATTGCCGATTTAAACGATGAAATTACAAACGGCAAGGAATATGCGAAAATGAAAGATTTTTACGCACAATTAACCCAAAAGCAAGAGCTCCTTGACAAGTATTACGAGGAGTGGTCATCATTAATATAAGAGTGATGCTTTATGAGAACAACAAGAAGGCTATATTTGAAGGTATACCTCTAAATATAGCCTTTTATTTACCCCTCTAGAAATGCAATAAGGAGTGCGTTATCTCCGGTATGCACTCCCATTACAGGATTGGCATAGCAACAGCCGATGGTATTTGAATAACACCTCCATCGGGTTTTTAGGTCTAAAGCTTCTTCTTCATTGCTTCCGTGTCCGATGAATATTATCTCTTGTCTATGTTTTTGTAGTTTTTTCTCAACGAAACTAATAGCGTCGCCTTTTGATAAGGTATATCCTATGCACTTGTATAAATCACCCAAGGACAGTCGTAAGATAGGATAGTACAGCGATTCTTTTTCGAGGTTTGAAGCCCTTCCTCCACTGAAAAAGTGGCTTGATTTATCAAGGATAACATAGAAGGATAACTTATTCTTTATATTGTCTAAGTGCTGTATTGTTTCTTTTATGCTCAACCCGTTTTTTCTGCAAAGGGTTGCAATGTAGATTAATAATCCTTGTGCGATGGTTGCTGTTTCTGTGTCATAGTAAAGGATTCTTTCCCTTTTTTCGTCAAGAAGAAGACAAGCTTTTTCCATTTGTGACCCGGTAGCGCTTAAGCGTTGAGAGAAGGAGAAGCATAGGATTTCACTGTCTAATGATTCCTTCTTGATAATAGGTATAATCTCCTCTGCTTTTAAAGCCCTTGTAGCATAAGTTTTTGCCAAGCCTATGCTTTTGTAAAAGGATAATAACGATTTTTCGTCAGATCCCACGACAACGTTATTGCCGTCAATCGATACATCTTGTCCTATGACAATTATTTCGTCCTTTAATTCGTCGGGGATGTCTGCCCCTATGTCACTAATTATCTTAAACATAATACTATACGTACTCTATTTTTATGCCCTTTGATATGGCATTTTGATCGATAGATAAACTGCAGTCTTTTGGTAAAACAATTCTTTCAAGGCACGGGCAATTATAAAAAGCCTCAGCCTCGATTTTTTGGATATTTGAAGCTATTTGAACCTTCTTTAGAGATGAACAACCATAAAACCCACCTTTTTTGATTATTTCTATGCCTTCGAGGCGTACGAATTCTAAAACGCTGTTATCTCTAAACGCATTGTTATTAACTATTTTGATCCCTGACGGAATTATAAGCTCGGTAACGTTTTTAGAGGGAGGAAAACGTACAACGCTATTATCACGAACAAGCATACCGTTTATTATGGAAAAGGTCGGGTTATCACTTATCTCTATGTTCTCTAAGTAAGAGCAGCTTTGCATGTTGTCCTCACCGAGGTAGACCAAAGAACTAGGTAAACGAATCTCTTTGATAACAAGATATGTCAAGGCTCTATCCCCGATCTCGGTTATTGAGTCGGGGAGCGTTAATTGAGTTAAGCCCATACAACCTCTTAAGGCTTCGCTATCGATTCGCTTTAAACTCTCAGAGAAAACTATTTCCTTTAATCCTATTGAACGTCTAAATGCTTTGGCGGGGATGCGTGTAATGTTTTTTGATAAAATAACTTTATCAAGTGCAAGACAGTTTTCAAAGCACATCTGACCCATTTCATATATTTTATCGAAATTGACGTCGGTGAGTTTTCCGCATCCTCGAAAGGCAGCGTCCTCTAGTGCTACGTTATTTTTGAAGTGTATACTTACAAGATTGAGTGCCGATTCAAAAGCAGATTTTTTTATTAAATTTCCCGAAAAGTTAAGTGCTTTAATATCCAGTCTTTCAGCGAAGGCTCTTTCTCCTATACTTTTTACACCGATATCACCGATTATGCCGCTATTGAAACTTCCGCCGCAAAGCTCTTCGTTTTCAATAATCGGGGTTTTGATTTCGTAATTAAAGGATACAGCTGCGTCCTCTATTTCTTCGTCGAAACTGTGTGTTACAATGCTTATATAATAGCTTTTTCTGTCAAAGGAATAACTTAGTCTAGGTGTTCTCGTTACAAAGTTTTTGTTGCCCACAGTTACACGATATTCATCTGCACCCTCGGCTTCTTTCCACAGGAATCCGTTTTCATCGTTTGAAAATCCGACTACGGGCTGCACTCTCTTTTTAACCAGTTCTCTTTTCTTGAACTCTTCAAAATCCCCTTGTGGGGTATTTACAGGCACGACAAGGTGCTTAAACTTGGGACAAAGCGCAACAATGCTTGAAGCCATATCCTGCGGTATACGTGGCGATTTAAAATAAATGTACTGTAGGTTGGGATTGAATACAAAGCAGTCGGTTCCCAGTCTTTCCACTTTGTCGTAAATGTGAAATTCATCGAAGGAAGAACCGCCAAAGGCATAACCCTCTATGGTGACAAGGTTTTCCTCAGAGCGAATCTTTGCAAGTTTTACGCATTGAGAAAAACAAGCATACCCTATTGATAGGGATGCATGGTTAAAATCAACGGTTGTCAAGTTTCCGCATTGGTAAAAGGCATAGCTTCCCAGTTCCTTTAACTGTGTGGGGAATACTAAGCTTTTTATTTTTTTACAACCATTGAAAGCATCATTTCCTATTCTTAAAAGAGAGTCGTCAAAGGAAACCGAACTAAGATTGGAACATCCTTCGAAAGCACTATCGAATATTTCAACAATTCCCCCTCTTATATCGAGTTTCTTTATTTTTGTGTTATTGGCAAAAGCATTAGGTCCTATTGCTATGACCCGTTTCTTTCCTATAGCTTCGGGAATTACGATTTCCTCTGCTTCTCCTTTGAATTTTGTTATTATAAAAGCATCTTCGTATGGTGCTAGAACAAAGGGATTTCTCTCCACTACAGATAGGTACTTTTTTTTAAGGAGCCCCCGATTATTAAAGTAATCAAGAAGATAACAAAGGTGTTCTGTTGAAGAAACCCTTGATTTTCTTCCGATAAAAATAGTGGAATCGGGAAATATTCTTTTATATAGCTCGCAGTATTTTTGAGGAACGAGTCCTTCTTTTATCATGCTTTCGATAGATTTTCCACCGATATTAACGGAAAAAATGGAGAACTCTTCTTTTTTGTCCATCAATTCTGCCGCCATTTTTAATTCCTCATATACGGCATTACTCATTACAGAGGCCTTCGAAATGTAAAAGATTACTCCCTTACAATTGGCATGGTTCATAGCGTATTTTGCTTTCTCCTTCCAATCTTGACCGGGGACCATGCCGTCATCATACCAAAAGGGTATTTCGTAGCTGTTCAACATTGAAAAATCATGGCAGGCAAGCACGCTGTTTCTGTGTGAATAGCTTATAAAGAAATAGGGGGTAGTGCTACAATCTACCGCCTTTGGCCAATCATATTTTCCGCTTTTTATAGGTGTGTCGTTCATACAATGTATTCCTTACAATCGGTAAATAAGTCAAAGAATTGATCTTGAGTCAATTCTGAAACTGTTTTTTCTTTGTCGCAGACCGACGCAAAATCCGAAACGTCTTCGGTAAAGCTGTCGTCAACTTTATTGCAGAGCAATGCTGTTATTTTTGATAGCAGCCCGAATGTTCTAATTATTCTCAAGTTACTATATTCTTCCGACTTAAAGCTTTGAGGTTGGTTTGTAATAAGAAGTACCAGATTTGCTTTTATACTCTTCATTTTATGCTCAAGTTCCCTTTTTCCTGATTGTGTGGAGAGGGAGATATACTCAACGTTAAACTTTTTAAAGGGGGAAAACAGTTCATTATTGTCGTCAATAATGATGACTACAGGAAGTATTTCTCCGTTTTCCAAGGACATATTGTCGATTTTTTTGTAGATTATTTGTCCTAAAGATCTAGCAAGAGAAAAGACCTCAAAGGGATTGTTGGTATGGACGTGTAGTTTTAGAGTATTTTCCAGTATTGAATAGGCAATACTATCTCCTATTAAACTGAGTTTATTAATAAAACATTCTATAGAAGAGGTGTCGAACAGATCTAGGATCAATTCTGTACAGTATTTGAACTTAAGTTGGTCGTTTTCTTTTTTGATCGAAAGATTGTTAATTGCGATGTTTCTATTAAGACCTATATCGAATATAAATTCTATTAAGTAGTATAGCCCCTTTGCCCCGGCATCGTATTCTCCGTCTCTGATCGTTGAATTTAGAGCCCCGTTCATAACGGATACGACATTATCTATGTTATCCCAATTATTATTGTGAGAGATTATATCCAGAAAGGTGAGGATTGTTTTTTCCTTCGGGTGAAGTACCGCCTTGAAGGCTCCGTTTCTTGCATTAATAACGGCATTGGTCATATCTTCGCTGTTCTTTATACCATTACACGCTATCATTGTTGATAGGAAATCTGCAAGAGCGCGTCCTAGGATAATGCCGGAATTTCCCTTTGAATGGAAGATCAAATTGTTTACGAGATCCGTGCTGTTGTCTGAATCTGAAAGAGCATTTTTTAAAGTTGAATATATGTTATCCCCGGTATCGTGGTCGATAACCGGAAAATAGTTGATGGAGTTTATCTCCTCAACTTTTTCGGAAAAGAGCTCTACCGCCCTATTAAGTTTTTCGATAAAAGAAAGAACACCTAGCTTCATTTTTTATTTTACGGTATAAGCATAATGCAATGCAGTTTCTTTCAATAAGCTTTTGTTTAAGTATATACGAAAGGTTATTTATTTGCACTCCAAAAGAATGTCGTATATCTCATCGGCGGTAAGCTCCTTGCAACAGCCAATTGAGATATTGGTTGAATCGGCAACTTTTCTTAATAATGAATCTTCTGTTATTCCGATCTCGCACAGTCTTGTAGGCAATCCTATCTCCTTGATGAAGTCTTGTAATGCCGTAATTCCCAGCTGTGCGGTTACATGTTCGGATTCATTGTCGATACCCCATACGTTCTTAGCAAAGCGTGCGAATTTAGGGATATCGTTTTCAAATATGTGCCTATATAAGGCGGGGTGGACTATAGCCAAGCCCATTCCGTGATTGCAGTCAGTGTAAGCTCCGAGTTGATGCTCTATTTGATGTGCTTGGAAGTCGGTAACTTTTCCTATTTTTAAAATGCCGTTTTCCGCCATTGCCGAAGCCCAAGCCAATTCGCTTCTTGCCTCGTAGCTTGTATAGTCGTTAAGAAGTATTTTGGCATTCTTGATAACACTACGCATTACCGCTTCACAGATATCATCCGAAAGGTTGTTTTTGCTTGGACGACCGAAATAGGTTTCCATAGCATGACTTAATGTGTCAAATATACAGGAGAACATCTGTCTCGGAGTAACCGACATCGTATAAGTCGGGTCAATTAATGCAAAGTCTGCTTGTGCACCTCGTATGCATCTTTTGATTTTGAGCTCTTCATTTGTTATAACGGCACCGTCATTCATTTCAGACCCTGTTCCGAAAAGTGTGACTACCGTAACCATAGGAATAAAATCGGTTGGCATTTTCCCTTCTTTAGTTTCCATATCCCATATGTCGGAGTCTGTTTTTGCTTGAGCCGATATTATTTTACCAGCATCTGAAACGGATCCGCCACCTACTGACAGAATTAGGTCCACCTTGTTTTTGCGGGCAAGTTGTGCACCCTCTTGTACTTTTTTGTATGTTGGATTGGGCATTATTCCCGAAAACTCGATAACTTCCTTATCGGCAATCCTCAGGATGTTAATAAGCTCATCATATATACCGTTTCTTTTTATTGAACAAAAGCCGTAAGCAAGCATTACTCTTTTTCCATAGCCGCTTAATATTCTTTGAAGCTGCTGTTCGACGATGTTTTTACCTAATAACACGGTCGTTTTATTATTGTATGAGAAGCTATTCATCTTGTCCTCCAAATATTATATAATATATAATAGCACACAAATTTCTCTCGGACAATATTAAAAATGTCATTTTCTCAAAGATATTGAAAAACTCGTATTTTGATTGGTCAAATAAAAGGGGATACGTAGAGGTCATTAATTACTAAGTATTCTTCATACTATTTGACAAAAACAATTATATTTTATATAATACATTATAATAAGTATTATGGGGGCTTTGTGTAAAATTGACAAAGCTTTTAATAAACAAGGTACTGTCGCGCTTACTTAATACTTTGCGGCGGAAAGGATATTATGAAGGAAAAACATTTGCCCTTTGTTCCTATTTTTGCGAGTCCGATGTCTACTCGTGAGGTTGAATTGATGAACGTTTTGGTCCTCGCCTTTGTAGGCGATAGCGTTCACACTATGGCTGTACGTGCAAGACTTGCTTCGACAGATGGCCACAAATCGGGAGAACTCCATCATATGGCTATCAAGGAAATCAGTGCAAGGGCTCAGGCTGCAACCATAGATAAACTGTTACCTCTATTTAATGAAGAGGAGTTGCAAATATATAAAAGGGCAAAAAACAGTAAGCCCAAGTCTTTGGCTAAGAATGCCGACCCGGAGGAATACCATAAGGCAACGGGGTTTGAAGCTGTTTTAGGATATCTATACCTTTCGGGTCAAACGGAAAGATTATCATTTCTGCTTGAGGAAAGCGAAAGGGAATGATTTAAGGCTATTTATTGTTCCAAGTCTTTGGAGTAAATAAGAGCATAAAGGAAAGCAATGCTTTCGGGAGGACGTTTATGTTACTAGAAGGAAAAAATGCCGTAAAAGAGGCATTGAACTCTGATACAACTGTTGAAAAGATTATAATTGCAAAAGGTATTAAGGATGGTTCCTTGAACCTTCTTGTCGCACTTGCAAAGAAAAAGGGTGTAAGAGTTTGTTTCGAGGATAGAAGCATTCTCGATAAGAAGAGCGAAACTGGAAAACATCAGGGCGTTATCGCCTATACAACCGAGTTTAAGTACTGTGATATCGAAGATATTCTCGAAGAAAAAAGAGGTGCAAATCATTTCATTTTGATATTGGACGAGATAGAAGATCCTCATAATCTCGGTAGTATTATCAGAGTTGCCGAATGCCACGGCGTGGACGGAATTATTATTCCGAAGCTCCGTTCTGCAACGGTAAACGAAACCGTGATCAGAGCATCTGCAGGTGCTACACAGCATATGAAGATTGCAAAGGTTACCAATATAAATGATGCAATTCGTCGTTTGCAAGAGGATTTTATAAGGGTTATAGCTCTTGATATGGACGGACAAAACATATCGGAATCTCATTTGACAGGGGACATTGCTTTGGTGATCGGAAACGAAGGAAGCGGAATTAAAAGGCTTACGGCAAAGCTTTGCGATGAATCTGTATCCATTCCGATGTTTGGCAAGGTTTCTTCACTTAATGCATCTGTAGCAACAGGTATTGCTCTTTACGAATGTAGAAGACAAAGATAATGAGTGAGGAACTACTTGGAAAAATACAACTTGCAAAGACCGATAATGAAGTGATGGAGTCATTGCTTCAAGCTTTTGAGCCGTTGATTAGTTCTATAGCAAGGAGCTTTAAGATCGATGGTTATGCCTTTGATGATCTACTGCAAGAGGCACGGCACGCTTTTTGTTTATCGGTAAAGAGCTTTGATGAATCGAGGGGGAGTTTTGCCTCCTATGCTTCTATTTGTATTAAGAGTAGATTGAATGACTTGAGCAAGTCGTCTCGTGCCAAAAAAAGAGCTGCTACCAAGATATCCATTGACCAAGAGGACGAGGATGGTTATTTGTGGGAAATTCCGTCAGATGCACCTACTCCCGAGGATAAAGGCGACTATGAAAGCTTGATCGAGGAGGCTCGAGAAGTACTTACCGAATTTGAATTCAGTGTAATTATTCTCCATGGTATGGGGTATTCCTATGAGGAGATGGCTAAAATACTTTCTCAAAGATATAAAGACGTAAACGAGAAAAGAGTTGATAATGCCTTCCAAAGGGCTAAAAAGAAATTGACCGCTATAATCAGATAGTGTTATGGGATAAAGAGGGTTTATATGAGAAAGAAAAGATTGAACTCATTAGTTGATCTTGGTGATAAATCAACGACTCAAATCGAGGAAATACGGCAAGAAGAACTTGATGCTTCTTCTATGGATTCTTGCGAGGAATCAGAAAATGTTTTTCCCGAGCAAAATGATATCGATTCCTTGGCATCATGTGAGACGGAAGAGGGACAAAACGAAGTTTCTTTTGAATCGGCTTCCGATGTCGAACTCCGAGAAGAGGAATTTATTACAAATCCTACAACAGGTCTAACCCCTCAAGAGGTTGAAGAGCGTGTTTCCGACGGTAGAGTTAACGGGAAAATCAACATTCGCACAAAGTCCTATGCTCAGATATTCAAAACCAATCTATGTACTCTATTTAACCTACTAAACCTTGTATTGGTAGTGTTGGTTATTGCAGTAGGTCATTCTTGGAAAAACGCCTCCTTTGTCGGACCAGCAATAATAAATGTTATTATCGGTATCGTTCAAGAAATTCGTGCTAAAAAGACAATAGACAAACTTTCCCTTATATCTGCCCCCAAGGTTATTGTTATTCGTGATTCTGTGGAAACCGAAATAAAGGTTGAAGAGATTGTCAAGGACGATATTATGCTCCTCAAGGCGGGTAACCAGATATGCTCGGACTGTAAGATAATAGACGGAAACATAGAGGTTGACGAATCTTTGATAACGGGAGAATCCGATCCTATAACAAAAAAAGCGGGAGATGTGCTCCTTTCAGGTTCATATATCGTCAGCGGAAATGCTGTAACTCAGGTTATTCACATCGGAATGGATAACTACGCAAATAAGATATCCAGCGGTGCAAAATATATTAAGGCAACCAATAGTGATATACTTCGCTCTTTGAGGGCGGTTGTAAGACTGATGTCTATTGTTGTTGTCCCTCTCGGAGTCGTTCTTTTCGTAAAGAGCTATTTGTCTAGCAAGGATCTTGCAGCCTCTACCATTAAAATGGTATCGTCGATGTCTAGTATGATACCGCAAGGCTTGATAGCTTTAACCTCAACGGTTTTCGCTATAGGTGTTATCCGCTTGTCCAAGCATAAGACTTTATCTCAAGATTTATATTGTATCGAAACCTTAGCTAGAGTTGACGTACTCTGCCTTGATAAAACAGGTACTATTACCGAGGGTACTATGCAAGTCAATGCAATTGTACAAAAGAATAATTATGAAAGAAGGGATATAGACAAGGCTTTAATGGAACTTGTCACAATAGTTCAAGATAAAAATCCTACCTCCATGGCAATCAGAGACAGGTATTCGACGGAGCTTTCGGAAATGAAGAGGACGCTAAAGCCTTCTTTCATTGCACCTTTCTCCTCTGCAAGGAAATGGAGCGGAATTTCAATCGACGGAGTCTCTTATATTATGGGAGCACCCGAGTTTGTGTTTAAGGTAGGCACGCTTGAGTTTAAAGATGACCTGGATTATTATGCTTCACAAGGCGAAAGGGTGCTTGTTTTAGCCCATTCTAACAAGGTAATGACGGATAATGTTTTACCCGAGGATCTTTCTCTTATGGCATTGATTGTAATCGGTGACAAGATTAGAGTTGAGGCTCCCGATACATTGAAATTCTTTGCCGATCAAAACGTGGACATTAGGATTATTTCCGGTGACAGTCCTGTTACTGTTTCGGCAATTGCCAAAAAGGCGGGCTTGTCGGAGTGTGATTGGATTGATATGTCAACGGTATCCGACGAGCAGATATTGGAGGTAAGTCGCAAGTATAAGGTATTCGGCAGGGTTACCCCCGACCAAAAGTTACGCCTGGTAAAGGCATTAAAGTCCGACGGACATACCGTTGCAATGACCGGTGACGGAGTCAATGACGTTTTGGCTCTAAAGGAAGCCGACTGCTCCATTGCTATGGCATCGGGCTCGGATGCCGCAAGAAACTGTGCCCAGCTTGTTCTTTTGGATTCCAACTTTGCTTCTATGCCGAAGATAGTTGCAGAGGGACGCCGTTCAATAAACAATTTGCAACGTTCCGCCTCCCTTTATTTGGTAAAGACGATTTATTCTGCGCTTTTGACACTGCTTTTCATCTTCATCTCTTATCCGTTCCCCTTCGAGTCTACAAATATAACCCTTGTAGGCGCAGCGACTATAGGAATTCCTTCTTTCTTGCTTGCTTTAGAGCCTAATGAAGAAAGGGTAAAGGGTAAGTTCTTGCAGAATGCAATGGCTAAGGCACTGCCATCGGCGTTAAGTATTGTTGTTTCTGTCGGTGTTTTGCAGCTTATTCGATTGTTATTGAGTAATGTTTTAGGCTTTACTCTCGAGGACGATCAAATGACCACCGTGTCCGTTGTACTGCTTGCTTGCGGAGCATTTGTCGAGCTATTTGTGGTATGTAAGCCCTTCGATACAAAACACACCTTACTCTTTATCGGTATGATAGCGGTATTTATGTTAGGCTGGTGGGTTACCTCTATGGATTTGGTATTCCCCGGACAAACCGAGCCTATTAACATCTTCTCTATGACTCCCATCGATGAGATAACCGAGCATATGTGGATTTATATGGGTATAAGCGTCGGGGCAAGTATTCCCGTGTTTATTTTGGTAAGCTTCCTTGTAAAGAAGTACTCCAAGTTTTCCAACAGTAAGCTTTTGAAAAAGCTTGATTTGAGTTAAAATGAAGACAGAGCTTTTATTCTATAAAGATAATAACCTATTCACCTTCCAAGCGAAGGTTTTGGACTGTTTTAAAAAGGAGGGTCTCTATGCCTTGATATTGGATAGGACGGCATTCTTTTATGAGGGTGGCGGACAATACGCCGATAGCGGCAAAATAAACGGCATAGAGGTCGTAAACGTCCTTATGGAAGGCGGAGAAATTCTGCACTTTACAAAAGAACCGATTGACGTAGGCGAAGAGGTTATCGGTGAGTTAAACGCAAGGGATAGGATAGATAAAATGAGAAACCACACCGGAGAGCATATACTTTCCGCAGTGGTACACAGACGTTTTGGCTTTGACAATGTCGGCTTCCATATGGGACGAGATTTCATGTCGGTTGACTTTAATGGCGAAATGAGCAAGGAAGAGCTTGAAGACGTCGAGAGAGAGGTTAACGAGATAATTCGTCAAAATCACAGGGTAATCACCTATTATCCCACGGCGGAACAACTCAAGCACTTGACCTATAGAAGCAAGCTTGAACTCGATAACCCTAGAATAGTTGAGATAGAGGATGTCGATTTATGTGCTTGCTGTGCACCTCATGTTTCCTTTACCGGTGAAATAGGCTTGTGTAAAATCACCTATGCGGAGAAGAACAGAGGTAATCAACGCCTTACCCTGCTCTGCGGTCGCTTTGCCTTCGATTATCTTCAAAGGGTATCTATAAACGCAAGAGGGGTTGCAGAAAGACTTTCCTCGACCGAGACGGAGCTATTCGGGGCATTTGCAAAATACGAGGACGGTGTTATTAAACAAAGAGCGGAGCTTAATCAAATAAAAAAGGATTATGCCAAGCTGGTTGAGAACACCTTACGAGAGACAATGGATCATCTTTTAGTGTTTTGTCCCGACTTTGCTCAAAAGGAAATAATTACAAAGGCGTGCGAGTTAACCTCGAGGGTTGCCGCAGTGTTTTCACAAAAGGATAATGGTTTTGTATATATGCTTGCTTCTTCTACAGAGGATGTAAGAGTTCTGCAAAAACAGCTTAATTCTGCTCTTAAAGGAGTTGGTGGCGGCAAACCGATTTCTGCACAAGGACGTGTTCAAGCAACTAAGGATGAAATAGAGAGCTTCTTTGCAAGCTTAAAAGAATAATAGAGAAAAAAACTCGGAGGCAATATATGTTTGATTTTGATAGGTATTTTTTAAAGGAATGTCAAATCTTTTTAAGCCACATCGATTATGACGTGTTGGCATTGGGCAGCGGAAACGGTAAAATAAACGTGACGGATAATATACAAGCCTATCCTAAGGATGATTCGCATGTTAAGATTGAATTGAGCCGTAGTTTGTCCTTTCCTGAGGGTGGACTCTTTTCTGTATCGGTTATTTACGGCGTAATGCTCACGAAAAATCCCCTTTCTAAGGATGAAATCGATTGGTCTACCATTGATGTCTGTGAAGAGTTTAAACGTGCTAAGGTGCCCCTTATAAACGGCATAGCCTCCAGAATATCGATGCTTATCGCGCAAATTACCTCTTCTTACGGACAAAATCCTATAGTTACACCGCCTCAGATGATGAATATAATAAAACAAAAGAAATAAAGGAGACATACTATGAAAGGAAAAAAGATTGTTGGCAATAGGTTTTCTATTCTCCCCACTTCTAATAAGAATGTACCGCTTTATACACAATGGTTAAAGGACCCTCTTATACTTCGTGGTTTGCAGCTCGAGCAGGAACTTGACGAAGTTGCATTTAAGAAGTGGCTTAAACAGGGTAATCAGGCAAATTATGTGCGTTTTGAAATAATTGAGAAATCGACAAAAAAGTATATAGGCTTTGCCATCCTTCACGATATCGACTCCAGAGTTCGTTCGGGAAAGGTTGCCTTATATATTTGCGATACCGTATATCGTTATAGGGGTTTCGGTGCCGAGATTTTGCACTTGATTTGCAAGTACGCGCTCAATGAACTAAAACTGCATTCAATATGGTGCGAGGTTCCCTCCTACAATACTGCGGCACTAAAGGTTTTTGCAAAACAAGGCTTTACGGAATGCGGTACAAGGCATCATGCCGGAATGCTTGTTGATAAAGACGGGGTTGATAAGTACTATAATCTTACGACATTTGAGCTACTTAATAACGTTTATTAATAGATATTATTCGGCATTAAGAGTTTATTTGGGTAAGGAATGATTATCTCTCGTTGACTTGAAGAGTAAACAGAAAAGGTTTTTCGTTTTTCCACCTTAAACTTCTTATTGTTTACATAATTCTTGGAAAAAAGCAGCTTTTTTATCATTGTAAGCTATCATTTGCACTTTTTTTATGCTATAATGAAGATACACGGATAATAATGACCTTGTTTGGTTTGGAGGAATTTGATCTTTATGACAGATATAACAGAACTTGATGAATCTCTTACCTTAGAAGAAATTGATTTTGTGGATGATACCTTGGAGGCCCCCGTACTTTTGTCGGAGGAACATGAGATACCTAGGGAATCTACCGAGGGAAGAGATGAAAGAGAGGAAATTGATTACATTACTTCTTTGATAACCGAAACCTTCGGGGAGGAAAATCCCGAAGTTCCTTTGCGTGAAGAAGTACTTCGTCCGATCGAGGGGACGAAAATAGAAGTTGCCGCTTCTTCGGTTGATAGCGTTTCTAGCACTGAGTCGATATCCCCTGTGGTTGAAAGACCGATTGAGGAATCCGACGCTGTGGCTTCTGTAGGTGAGGCGTGCGAAGAGGCTGTTGAAGAGGGAAGCTCCTCCGAAAGATATGTAACTACGGGTTATAATATGACCTGTGATTGTATTTTTGCGAAGGATGAAAAGGTTGTTCGCACGTATGAGCTTATCAAAAAACATCCCGATTCTTGCATTGTAACCAACAAAAGGTTGATTGTTAACGGACCAGAAAGGGTTGAGGTTGCAATTGATAGAATCAGTGGCGTAAAATCTACTAAGTTTACCGAAATACAATGGGGAAAACTGATAATCGGTGCATTGTTTGTAATCATATGTTTGTTTACCCTATTCTTTGATTTGAGCAAGTATGTTGATAATGCTATTTATTGCTACATATTTGTCGGTGTAGGCGTTTTGCTCGGTATAATCGGAATCTTGATGATTATCAGCAGTATTCATCGTAAATTCGGAATCACAATTCTTTCCGATGCGATGAACGATATTGCGACTTTCCGTAAAGGAGTAAACTTCGGCTTCTCTAATCCCACAACCGTTTGCATCGGAAATATGGGAAAAGACTTCCAAAACTTCCTCCAAGAGTTCGGATCAATCATTATCAATATAAACAGCAAAAGATAATAGTATTATTATAGACTAATATAATTACAAGGCAATTTTTAAGTGATATTGTTTGCTATGCAAACAGTGATATTTTCAGACAAGCTGAAAGTGATATTTTGACTTACAGTCAAAGTGATATTATATTTGCACAAGGCAAATATAGTTGCGGATGAAATAGATAACTGCAAAACAATACAACTTTGCGTCAGCAAAATATCACTGCGAAGCAATATAACTCGACGAAGTAGAATATAACTCAGCGAAAGCTGAATATCACTGCGAAGCAATAAAACTTGTGTGGTATGAATGCCGCAATGCTATTGGCTATGATGTAGGATTTTGGAGGGGTGATAATATGTCCGATAGTGTTTTGAGAGATAAAGCAAAAGAATTTGCAAAAAATATTGTTTTCTTATGTCGAAATATGAAAGCTGAACATAAAGAAACGGCACTTATAAATCAATTGTTGCGTTCTGGTACTTCTATCGGTGCAAATATTCATGAAGCACAATACGCACAAGGTAAAAAAGATTTTATATCAAAACTCGAGATTGCACTAAAAGAATGTTATGAAACAGAATATTGGCTTGAACTCTTGTTTGAAACCGATACTATAGAAAAAAGTGTTTATAAGTCTATTCAAAATTCTTGTGGTGTATTACGTAGAATGTTAATATCATCATTGAATACGATTAAATCAAAAAAAGAATAGAAATAGCTTTTAGAGGTGTATCGGTCGCTATGCGAACAGTGATATTTTCAGACAAGTTGAAAGTGATATTTTGACTTACAGTAAAAGTGATATTATATTTGCACAAGGCAAATATAGTTGCGGATGAAATAGATAACTGCAAAACAATACAACTTTGCGTCAGCAAAATATAACTCAACGAGGTTGAATATCACTGCGAAGCAATATAACTCGACGTAGTCGAATATAACTCAGCGAAAGCTGAATATCACTGCGACAGCAATATAACTTGCCGTTAAGCAAATATAACTACATTTAGCAATAAAAATCAGTTTATTGCTAAATGTTTTTGTATAAAGAAATGATATTCAATATTACGGATACCATTTTTTCCATGGATGGAACGGGAATATACTCGAAGCGACCATGGAAATTGTGTCCGCCGGCGGAAAGATTGGGACAAGGCATGCCCATGAAGGAAAGGTTTGCGCCGTCGGTACCTCCTCTTGTCGGAACGATGAAGGGAGTAATGCCCTCCATTTTGTAGGCTTTCACGGCATTATCGATAAGGTGCATATCCTTCTCTACAATTTCTCTCATATTGTAATATGAATCGGTAAGGTCAAGCTCGATATAATCGTGTCCGTATCTTTCGTTTACTCTTTTTACGCAATCGGTAAAATACTTTTTACGTTCGATAAAGGTTGCTTTATCGTGATCGCGAATTATATATTTTGCAACAACTTCGTCCACTCCGCCCTTTATATCATTGACCATATAAAACCCTTGATACTCTTTGGTTGTAGACGGGCGTTGGTCTATGGGTAAAAGGGAATGAAACTCGGAAAACAGATCGATTGCATTTACAAGTTTGCCGAATCCCTCTCCGGGATGAACGGAAACACCTCTAATGGTTAGTGTTGCTCCTGCTGCATTGAAATTTTCATAGCTCAGTTCTCCCAGCTCTCCGCCGTCGACGGTGTATCCGAAATCTGCACCGAACTCTTGAACGTTGAAGTGTTCTGTACCCCTTCCGACCTCTTCGTCGTATGTAAAGGCGATTTTGACCTCTCCGTGCTCGAATCCCGGGTGTTGTTGAATATATTCACAAGCTGTCATGATAATCGCCACACCTGCCTTATCATCGGCTCCGAGAAGGGTGGTGCCGTCGGTGAATATTATTTGTTGTCCAAGATACTTGTTGATTTCAGGAAATTTGTTTGCATCGAATATGATGTTTTCCTTTGTGTTTAAGACAACATTTCCGCCGTTATATGTTATAATTTGGGGCTTGATATTTGCACCGCTAACTGCCGGTGCGGTGTCAACGTGTGAGGAAAAAGCAAGTACTTTTTTACTATCCGTGTTTGCCGGTATCCTTGCAAAGACATAACCGCAACTAGGACGGGTGACTTCTATTCCTAGTTGTTTTAATTCCTTTTCCAATTCGTCAAGGAGAACCAATTGCTTGGCTGTAGATGGGGAGGTTAGGCTTTCCTCGTCACTTTGTGTGTCGTAGCCGATATACTTTAAAAATCTGTCAAGAACCATATTGCCTCCTAAACGTTAAAGCGGAAGAGAACTACGTCTCCGTCCTTCATAACGTATTCTTTGCCTTCGCTTCTCAATAACCCCTTTTCCTTGGCGGCTTGAGATGAGCCTACACGGACAAGATCGTCATAGCTTACTACCTCTGCGCGAATGAAACCTTTTTCAAAGTCGGTATGAATCTTTCCTGCAGCTTTTGGTGCTTTTGTACCTTTGCTTATTGTCCAAGCTCGAGTTTCGTCTTCACCCGTTGTCAAAAAGCTAATCAGTCCTAGTGTCGAATATCCGACGGTTATTAGTTTGTTTAAGCCGCTTTCCGTAATACCGTAATCCTCTGCGAAAAGCTCTCTATCCTCGTCTGAAAGTTCCATAAGCTCAGCCTCGACCTTGGCACAGAGTACTATAACCTCAGAATGGGTCTTTGCCGCAAATTCCTTTACCTTCAAAACGTATTCGTTATCGGGTTTATTAATATCCTTTTCACCTACGTTTGCAACGTAAATAACGGGCTTGGAGGTTAATAAGAACATATCGGCAACAAGGGCTTCTTCCTCTTCGGATAAAGTCATATCTCTAACAGGTATTCCTTGATTTAGCCTATTAAGGATACCTTCGATAAGCTCGGCATCGTGTACGAGCTTTTTATCACCGTTTTTAGATTGGTTTTTAACCTTCGCATAACGTTTTTCAACGGTTTCCGCATCGGCTAATTCAAGCTCTAAATCTATAGTCTGAATATCACTTATTGGATCGACCTTATTGTTGACATGGATAACGTTGGAGTCATCGAAACAACGAACGACATGGACTATAGCGTCCACCTCTCTTATGTGAGATAAAAACTTGTTTCCCAAGCCTTCACCCTTACTTGCACCTTTGACTAGACCGGCAATATCTACAAATTCCAATACTGCATATGTGGTCTTTTTTGAGGAATGCATACGACTTAAGACCTCGAGTCTTTCGTCGGGAACTTGTACTATACCTACGTTTGGTTCGATTGTACAAAAGGGATAATTGGCACACTCGGCACCCTGCTTTGTAATTGCATTGAATAAAGTTGACTTTCCGACATTTGGAAGTCCTACAACACCTAATTTCATTTATTGCCTTCCTTGTAATTAATAGCGGCACATTTTGCACCACATACATTATATAACATTAATTCTTTTTTTACAAGAAGTTAAATGGGCATAGGTATTATTTGTGTGGATTTTTTAAAATACATAGTAGATATAAAAAAGAGGAACTATAATAAAAATAATATTAATAAATGAAAAGATGTATCTAAAATGTCATACTGAGCAAAAGAAATTGGTATGATAAACTCAAAAAAATCAAATGACAAATCACAAATAAAGAAACCAAAACGTTTAAAAGTGACACAAAAGAAATACCGGAACTGCATATAAATGTCATACTGAGCGAAAGAAATGTGGGATGATAAACTTGCAAATAATCCAAATAAAAAATAGCAAATAATGAAACTAAAACGCTTGAAAGTGACACAATAGAAATACCGGAACTGCATATAAATGTCATACTGAGCGAAAGAAATTGGTATCAATTTCTGTAGTCGAACTCCGTAGGAGCGATGTTTACATCGGTATCTTATCCGTAGTAAAGGGGAATATAAGAATTAATGTATTAGCTTGAGCAAAAATAATGGTAATAAATTGTAAAATTAGTCGTTAAAATGTCATACTGAGCGGAAGGCAAAGCCTGGAGTCGAACCCGAAAGGGCGATGCACAGCATCGGTATCTTATCCGCATTGAAGGTAATGTTATGGGATGAAAAACATCAAGACATGTTGCCAACGCAGCGGTAATACTATTCCGTCGTAGGGCGGGGGCTTGACTCCCGCCGCATCCGCATTAAAAAGCCTCGTCTGACGTGAGGCAATTTGAGGATTCAAGAAAAAGCATCATTAATACGCGTAAAATAGTCATTAAATGACTACAGTTTGATGGCGGTTTTATGTATAAATGTCATACTGAGCGAAAGAAATTGGTATCAATTTCTGTAGTCGAACCCTGAAAGGGCGATGTGAAACATCGGTATCTTATCCTCAAAAAAGGCTCCTCGGTGTAAGGGGAGCTGGCACGAAGAGAATCGTAGTGACTGAGGGACTGTAGGTGTGGTACACACCGTAGTATATACAAGGATTACGGTGTAAGCCCTGCCCCCGCCCTACAATGTATGATGTCGTAATAATAACGTTATCTTGCAAAAAAACTAGCATGCGATATATGTTGATAACAAGGATGAGATACCGATACTGTTGTATCGCCCCTGCGGGGTTCGACTGCAGGCTTTGCCTTCCGCTCAGTATGACATTATAGATGTAAAACCTCTATCAATTTGCAGTTCTAAGCACTTACACTGCTTGTATTAATATTGTTTTTAAGTTCCTCGTATTGCTTTTGATAACAAGGATGAGATACCGATACTTTCGTATCGCTCCTGCGGAGTTCGACTGCAGGCTTTGCCTTCCGCTCAGTATGACATTATAGATATATCTTTTCATTTATTAATAATATTCTTAGTCACAATTCTTGTTTTTATATTTACTATTATCATTTGGATTATTTGTAAATCTATTATACCACATTCCTTTCGCTCAGTATGACATATATACATTGTTCTGCTAAAGAGTGCTAGAAAAACCGTCCCCTAATTAACCGCATTGGCTGATTAGTTTGATAATAGTCGGTGATATTGTAGGAGAATATGACATAAAATTCCATAATGTAAGTCATTCGAAAAAGATAAGGAGGGTGTTATGGATATTTTTACAAAAATAATTAAAGGTATTGCTTTGGGACTTTTGCAGGGATTAACCGAGTTTCTTCCTGTGTCATCATCCGGGCATTTGCTTATATTGGAAAGGGCCGGGCTTGCCTCACCGTCTGTTGCAGTGAATCTTTTTCTCCATGTAGCAACCCTTTTATCTGTAATTGTAGGAATGCATAAAAGTGTTTTTGAGTGGATAAAACATCCCTTTTCAAAGCGTTCGATATGGCTTTACGTTACTTGCATTCCGACAGTGATAATTGCTTTTATCTTTAAAATATATTTCAAAGAGCTTTTATTGGGAGAAATGCTCATTCCTTGCTTTTTGGTCACAGCAGTTATATTGCTAATACCTAAGCCGAATTATAGCAGGGAGCCCAACGTAATTAATGCCACTCTTGCGGGAATTACGCAAGGGTTTGCGGTACTCCCCGGGCTATCCCGTAGCGGATGTACAATTGCTGCTCTTAGACTATCGGGAATTGATGAAAAGGAATGTGTTGAACTTTCGTTTTTAATGTCAATACCGGTTATAATAGGCGGCTTTTTATTAGAATTGAAGGATTTTACTACATCTGAATTTGACCTGGCAACATTGATTCCTGCCTTTATTACAGCATTTTTATCCGGGTTATTTTCCCTGAAGGTGATGACGAAAGCGTTTACTCGGAAAAGCTCCCTTCCATTTTCGATTTATTTGGTCTTGCTTTCGATGGTCTTGTTGTTTGTGCAATAGTTCGAATAATTGAGGGTTTATCTGTAAAACTTTTTATTTTTTATAAAGGAAACTTTAGAAAGTATTTGCATATTAATGTCATACTGAGCGGAAGAAATGTGGGATGATAAACTTGCAAATAATCCAAATAAAAAATAGCAAATAATGAAACTGAAACGATTGAAAGTGACACAAAAGAAATAGCGGAACTGCATATAAATGTCATACTGAGCGAAAGAAACTGGTGTCAATTTCTGTAGTCGAACTCCGTAGGAGCGATGTTTACATCGGTATCTCATCCGCATTGAGGGGGGGGGAACATAAGAATTAATGTATTAGCTTGAGCAAAAATAATGGTAATTGGTTGTAAAATTAGTCGTTAAAATGTCATACTGAGCGGAAGGCGAAAGCCTGGAGTCGAACCCGAAAGGGTGATGCACAGCATCGGTATCTCATCCGCATTGAAGGTAATGTTACGGGATGAAAAACATCAAGACATGTTGCCAACGCAGCGGTAATACTATTCCGTCGT
>CAZLNZ010000015.1:0-66348 GCA_964561145.1 uncultured Christensenellaceae bacterium | reverse complement strand
CAAAGTATATGGCAAAGCATTTCGTATATATCAACGGTAGATTCATTCCTTTAGATGATCCCGACCCGGATAGATATGTTTGACCGATGCAATTCCCGCCATCATAACTTTTCATAGTCAATTATGTGACATACTTTATTACGTTCTATATGGAGGGTATACTTTTTATTATGCAAATTGCATAGACTTTGTTGATTTATTACAATTAATTTTAAAACAGAGATAAAATGTTATTCTATTTTTTTCTTGTGGACTTAGGTGTTTATGAACAAGGGACAATTTATAAAACCATTCCTTAAGAATAAGTGAAATAACATTAAAAACCATGACAGGGTTTTTCTTGCAATGTCATACTTTTTATTTAAACACATTTGTTTTTTTAGATAAGTGTAAGAATTTTCATGAAAGCACTTGAATTGAGTAATGTTATATGGTAAAATTTTTCTGTAAAAACAAAAAATCATTTTATCGATGAGTTTGAAATAAATATAATATTATTTGACAAGCAACCTCTAATAAGTGCCGTCAAGTTCAAATGTGAGAACAATTTGCATTTACATTCAAACTTATAATCCGTGGATGAAACAATGCTAAGAAAAACATCGCAAAATCAAAGAAGACCATATGGAAACTATAATCTATAACAATGAAACATATTACTTTTGCAATGGTGCAATATATGACTCGTCATATGTTGCAATTCCTCTCGATGAGGCGAAGCCTATCCTAGATAAGTACTATAGCGAAATCGATTTTGGTGCCTTGAATTCGGAGGAATACATTAAAGTTCTTAACGGACTCAAATCTTCCGGTGCTTATCAGAAATGTATCGATCTTATACTTAAGGGTTTTGATGGCATCGATGAATCGAATTTCTTTCGTTGTGCTATTCCAATGCTTACCAGCTGTTATAGATTGTTGAACGAACCGCAGAAAGCAGTGGATTTTTGGGAAAAAGTACATAGCATTTATTATTGCTACAGATCAACTGCCCTCTATACCTCCTTGGGTGCAGCATATTGCGATATAGGGGACATTCAGACGGCTCGCAAATGTGCCAATATCGCAAATGCAATAAGTAATCATAGTAGAACGGATCAAGAGGAACTTAAGTATTTATATGCTCGAATTAAGAGAATGTCTAGATAATTTCTTTTTATGCATCTAATTTCTTTTCAATAACATGGGATTATCCTTATCGTTTGATACTTGACTTTACCTCCCTATCTCTATATAATAAAACCATTCTATCAACTACGGAGCTATTATGAGAAACACAATAAAAATCGATGGAAATTGTAAATTGATCGCACACAGAGGTTCCAGCTGTGTAGAAAGAGAAAATTCACTTCCGGCATTCGTTGCTGCAGGTAATCGTTCGTATTTTGGAATAGAAACAGATATTCATCCTACCCTAGACGGGAAATTCGTTATTCTACATGACTGTAATACATCAAGGGTTTCGGATCAATCAATCGAAGTCGAAAAATGCACTTATAATGAATTATCGAAAATACGCTTAAACGACCTTGACGGACGTCCAAGAAGCGATCTATGCTTACCCCTCCTCGAGGATTACTTAAGGATATGTAAAGCCTATGGAAAGCACTGCGTTATAGAGTTCAAGGGAATATACTCAAGGCAAAACATCGAAAAGGTTATTCAACTAGTCCAAGAGGAATACTCGCTCAATAATGTAACATTTATAGCCTTTGATATTGAAAATCTAATAATCCTAAGGGAAATATTACCCGAGGTTTCCCTTCAGTATCTCACAGTCGAGATCAACGATGACATCTTTTCAAAGCTAATCAAGTACAACCTAGGCTTAGATGTCCTATGTACGGTTCTTACTAAAGAATGGATTGAAAAACTCCATTTATCCGACATAGAAGTCAATTGCTGGACTGTTGACTTAAAAGAAGAGGCAGAACAACTTATATCTTGGGGTGTAGACTATATCACCTCTAATAGACTTGAATAAGCCTCGTAAGTGCATTTTATAACCGCTAAAGCTTTATTCGATCAAGAAATATCCATTTTAAAGAAATCCGACTTTCGTTAAAGCCAACTTGTTTACTTGTTTTTTTTTATAGTTCCTTGTGTTATATCATATCACCAGTTGGAAATAACTAAAAAGCTTCTATGCATTTTTTATATTAAATTACAAAACGGGGCACAGCAGCCCCGTTTTGTCCATAAAGTGTTCACGCTTAGTAATTAGGATTTGTCCATGTAAAATCAATCCAAGCTGAAGTGATTATATTTGAACTATTACCTGTTGCCCTAACACGAATAGAAATCGATTTGTAACCACGGAAATCTTTTATAGGATCAAGTGCCGCAGTTCCAACGTGCTTCACTTTTTCAAATTCACCATCTTCATATTTTATTTGATAATCATAACCAAGCGATTCTGTTATAGATGCCCACTTGAAAGCTCCATCCGAATTTAAGGAAAACGAATTGTGTGTTGGCGGTGCAAGCAAGACAATAGAATAGCCAGTACCCCCACCTATGTATTGTGAATCAATGTAATAAGAATCATTGGCATCAAAAGTGCCGCCCAGTGCCTTTACACGTACCGAATATGATCCCGTACTCTCCATCTGTTTGGATTCCTGCAAAGAAGAAGATATGATGCTATCACCTGCAATTTCATATTGATATTTCGTACAGTTTTCAGATATTTTAGTTATAGTTACCTCAATAGCTCCGCCTGTAGTCACGCTGTCACTAGTATACCTAAAACTGATTTCAGGAGCCAAACATTGCTTGACAATTTGACTGTAGTTAAAAGTATCACTGTTGATATTACTATATCCGCTATCGCCTACAGCATACAGCTTAACCGAATGTGTTCCCATTGTCGTATAGGTCGGCTTATAATGATAATCGCCTGTAGAAATATGTTGCTGATTATCAACACGTACGCCGTCAATTTCAATCACGTAAGCACTTGCATTCGCTACGCCTTGCCAGTGATATTCTCCAGCCTTTATATACATTTGCGGAGTTGCAAGTTTATAGATTGGGACGGATATAGACATTTCACTGTCTAAGTATTTTGTATCGTTACCAATTGCTTTTACACGAAATACGTAGTTTTTTCCACCTTCAAGATATGTAATCGTGTATTTTGTTCCATTTTGTACACCACCTGTCTGAGTTACTTCGCCCTCGAAAACTTGATATGTAGGTGTATACTCTGTGGTGTTGATGTTACTTGGTGCATTCCACACAAATTCCGTACTGTTTGCAAACGGTGCCTCTGGAAATGTTGGTGCAGCAAGTCTAATAAACTGTTGAGTTTCCGATGCTTCAGATGTCATGAAATATATTGTGCGTAAATCGTTCCATCTGTTTGCAACAGATCTCATTGATAGCGTTGTACCAGTTTCTCTAATAAATTGATACATGTTATCCCAAGCATTCTCTGGAATAGCATCAGCGTTCTCGTCGTAATAAACCTCATAGCTAGTGGCGTTTGCAACAGAATCAAATTCTAATTGACCTTCGCCAGCACCATAGGTTATACGAATATTGGAAGGAGCTACTAGTCTTCTAACTGTTATCTGAGGTGTATAGTTTGAAGCGAGAGTCGAACTTCCGTTTCCTCTAGTACAGACACTTATCTCATACGTTCCTGCATGCAAAGTTGAAAGATTGTAAGCGGTTTGTGTGGAAGTATATATGTTGCCGCTATATGCCAATGCATAGTCATTTGCTCCGCTCACTGCAGACCAAGATGCATTATAACCTTCTATATCCAAGTTTGAAGGCATTGCTTGAACCTGAATATTAAATGATAAAGCGTTCAATGTCAAACAAGGCAGTGTAACATAAATTCCGCTATTAATTGTTTTTACTGAACCCATACTACGTATCATATAAGTATAATTTTGAATCGCCGCCACGGAATCGTCAACGACATCATTATCAGTTATAGCAAGCACTGTTGAAAACTTGCCACTTAGCAAAGCACCATCCTTATAAAGCTGATATCCTGAGGCACCGGATACTCCGGTATAATTAACTGTAAAGCCAGCGGAAATGTTGTTTGGATCACTAGTAACTCCAGCCAACATGGGTGCTGCTAAACGTTCCACTGTAAGAACATCGGAATATTTGCTGTCAGAATAATCTGTGTTCTGTCCAGCTATTGCCTTTGCACGCACCTTATACACGCCAATTTCGCTGTAAGCATAACCGAATGCGGTGATGGTTTGACCAAACAATCGTTTTGTTTGTATACCGTCTTTTTCAATGGATACCTCATAACCCGATGCACCATTAACTAAGTCCCATATATAATTATTATTAGCTTCGCCATCCAATTCAAGATCAGAATTCCAATGTATCACAGGAGTCTGCAATATATAGATATTTTTCACATTCGACCAAGTTGAAAAAAACTTACCACTATGGTTGAATGGTCTTATTTCCACTGCAAGCTGTATGCCTGAAGACAACTTATCATATGTCGTTTCTGAGACCGTGTTTTTTTGTATAACGTCATTAATGCGAACCTCATATCCTTCAGCATTGTGGACTTCATCCCAATGAAGTATGCCGTCATCTACAATTAAATTGGTTGCAGGTTGTAGAAAATGAAAGCTTTCTTGAGATAAAGCAGAATCAAAATTAAAGGAATGATCTCCTATTGCTTTTATTTCCACAATAAAATCTTGATTTTGCGAGTTATAAAGCATTTTTGTACTGTTTGCCATCTGAATAAATCCGTTGACATTTACCTCATAGTTTGAAGCACTCCCCAACCAAGACAGTGTAGTGCCATCATAGTTAATATTTGTAGGTGCTGTATAAATATTGAGACTTTTTTCTTCGCTCCAAGTTGAATAATAGCTATCATCACCAGAAACAACCGCACGAACTCTGATACGATTATTTCCAACTGGTGCCTGGTAGTGTGACTCAGATACATCCTCTGCTAAAACTTCACCATTAAGCTGTATACGGTATCCTGTTGCACCGATAACGTCATTCCAGCTAAGCAATCCACTCTCTGAAACAGTAATATTGCTGACGGTATCCAGCGTAATAAAATGTCTGGATTCGCTGTAAGTTTTTTTACCTATAACAGAACTAACAGTAACATCAAATTCTGATTCACTTGTTGCGTAGGTATACATATTTGTATTAACACGCTTTGCTTCGCCATCGTTTATCGACACCATATAGTAGTCAGCTAATTTGACTCTTGCCCAACTTATTCTTTGTCCGTCGTATGTAATATCGGTAGGCTTATACAAACTACCCGCATCCTTGTCACAAGAAACAAGTGTAATACCTAAACACAATATGCACAAAATAACACATATTGCAACAATAGTTTTCTTTTTCATTGTTTTTCTCCTTATTACAAAATGTTTAGATTTGATTAACTCAAAAATACTTTTAGATCAATAATACAGAACTAGGATATATGAAACTCAATTTGTCTATTCGCCATCATCATAGTAGGTGTCCGTAACCTTATAGGCAGGATTATCGTCTTCATCGTCTTCACGACTAATAGAAATTGCTTCAATAATAGGATCCACAATATCTTGGATAAATGTATCAAACGAGTCTCTAACTAAGTCCCAGGTATCTCTAGCATCTCTTCCGGCTTCGTTAGACGGAACTTCGCTTACAATGGGTGGGTTGTCATAATAATTATCCATAAAATTTTTCTCCTTTTAAATTTTTAATATAAAACAGAAGTGTCAGGATAGGATATTTCTACCCAAAAATCTTGAATGCGTCCCGGACTTGAACCTGAATATTCTGTTGTATAGTAACATATATAATATTTTGGTGTTGTTAAACTTAAGCTTGTCGAATGTTCAAAAGTATACTTTGAGGTATCTCTAAAAGAAATTTTGTCACCATAAGACCAGACATTATAACCATCGCTTGGTATGCCCTGATTATACCAAACCATATAAATACCATTGTCTTTTTGCTGTGCTTTAAACGATTTGAACCATCCTTTATAATTCGCAGTCACCTCAACTTGTTGGACACCGACATCATATAACTCGGATAAATCTAAAACAACACTTTGTTTAGTATTTCCCTTAGTTATTATTGGTACATCGGTATATATATATGCTTCGTAAGATGCACTTATTAAGGAATATCGCTTGCTTTGAGTTTTGTAATATTTTGCAAACAATTTCACGCTTGTTTCAGGCATAGAGGTAATATCATATTTTTGCCCCTGATCTGTATACCATCCTGCAAAAATATAACCGCTTTTTTTCGTAGAGGGCAGTGATATCTTAGTTCCTACCGCCTCGGAAATATCTTTTACGGCAGTCCCGCCGTTGGTGTTAAAGATAAGTTTAGCATTCCAATGGGCAACAAGGTTTTCACTACTACCAGGCATCGTAGTTGCTGTGAACTCTTTTCCTGCTGTTGTATACCAGCCTGCGAATGTATAATTTTCACGGACCGGTGTTGGCAAAGTAATCTCAGCCCCTTTGCGTGCAATTATGGATTCAACACTAAATCCCCCATTTACCTCAAAATCAAGCACAGGGGCAAATTCCACTGAATATAACACCATATCGTTTTGTATTTTTCCTTCAAATATTTCCGATTTATCTGAAAATTTAGACCAGCTTAGTACTGCCATGCCGTCAGCATTTCGAAGTTCCGTAACTACCTTTGAAATATATGTATCATGCTCTATCATATGCTCTTCAGGATCACGAACTCCGTCTACATAAAAAGTTACAAGATGTTCTTCACCTTTGAAACCAGCATACAAAGTAATGTAACCGTCAGGATCAGATAAGTCATAATTGTTTTCATTTACCTTTGCTTTGGCAGGAAGAACTCCATATTGATCTGCAATTTGCACACCTTTCATATCAGGTTCAGTGAACCAACCAACAAAAATCTTGTTTTTCATTGTTAGATTGGTAGGTAAATTTGATAACATTTGACCATAGCTGACAGAAAGAGAGCGCGAGCCGTTAACTTCTGCTCCATGATAATCCAAAATCACGGTGTACTCTTTTGCCTTGTATTGTGCATAAAGTACAAGGTTTCTATTGTCGGAAAAAGCGGACAGTGATCCGCCCGTAGAATTGATGTACTGAGTTCCACCGATCTCTGCATCAAATAGACCAATAAAATCATAACCTATTCGAGAGGGAATTGTGCTTAGCGAATACAATTCACCTTTCTCGACATAAATGGAATATAGGCCTGAATCGTCGGAGTACTGTATAGTGTATGTTTTCTGCTTACTTTCGTCGTTATTGTCTTTGCAAGCACAGAGCATCAACAATAATGTTAGTAATAAAAAAACAATGAATTTCATTACGTTTCTATTCATAACATGACCTCCTTTTATGGTTTTGCAATAATATTATAACGCATTTGCGTTATGTTTGTCAACACTTCTGCGTTATGTATGTAACGTGTTTGCACTATATAATACAAACATGGAGGCGTACTATGAATATTATTAATAGAATTACCGAGTTAAGACTTCAACGTGGCTGGTCGATAAATAACCTTGCTCTAGAAGCAGGATTGACACAATCGACATTAAGCTCTATACTGCAAAGAGGTACTGCACCTAAAATCGAAACATTACAATGTCTTTGCAATGCATTTGGTATTTCCTTAGCACAGTTTTTCCTTGAGGATGAACAAATTGAAATCCTTAACCCAACGGAAAAGCAATTGATCATGGCATATCGTCACCTTTCTGCAAAACAGCAACAAGCATTGCTCGATTTTATCACTGAATAATCAATTTTAACTTATACATAATAGAATTGTTAGCATTTTTATACCACAGTTTTGATTTTTGCTAATATCCAAAATAAACAGATCCTATAAATAAAACAAAATACTCTAAAGCAAAGCATAACAACGAAGAATAACTTTCAAGAGTATCACAGAACTTTTATTATAATCATAGTCTAGACAATAAAAAACCGAGAGCAGGGTTCTCGGCAAGATTTTTAATAATAGGTTTATTCCGATAGTATGATATTTATTATTATTTTACTATTAGTTTGCGACTTTCATTTTTACTTCATTCAGAATCTAAGCCGTCGGAAAGTTGCAACGATTCTTCTGCCAAAACTTTCATTTGACGAATAGCGGCATTATTAAGTTTAATAAGACGTTCTTGTTGACTAAAGCCTTGCTCGATAAGATAGGCGTTTAGGTTTTCAAGGTTAGAAAGACATATAAGTTGCGATACTTCGGCGTAATCACGGATATTTCCTTTCTTGTCGGGATTTTTATCTCTCCACTGTTTTGCCGTCATACCGAAAAGTGCAACATTCAAAACGTCTGCTTCGCTTGCATAAACAAAAGATGTTTGTTCCGCGGATATTTTAAGAGGTATTATGATATTATCTTTAATTGCGTCAGTATGAATACGGTAATTTATCTTTGCAAGTTCACGCTTAACTGTCCAACCGAGCAATTTTTGTTCTTCTACTTTAAGGCGTTGGAACTCCTTTATTATATATAAGTTAATTTCTGGAGAAACCCACGAAGCAAACTGCAAAGCAATATCCTTATGTGCATAAGTTCCTGCGTTATATTTTCCTGCTTTTGATACAATACCGATAGCGTTTACACCGTCTATCCATTTTTAGGCGACATTGTAAAGTAATTGTGACCCGCCTCTGCTTTAAACTGGTCGAATTCGACCACATTAAAATTAGGATTGTTTAATTTTTCCCACAAGCCTATGAATTCTATGGTGTCTTTACGCCTAAGCCAATTCTTAACACCATCGGCAGGTGCTTCAGGGTTTTTATATTTAGCAATATCTGTTAAAGAGAAATAGTCGTCCTTGTTGATATGGATTTCTTTTTCCAATACGGTAATTTCTTTATTTTTCATATTTACACACATTCCAATCAATTTTATTATATTATAGCATATCTTGATGGATAAAGAAAGTAGGAATAGGTCCTGTAAAATAACCAATAAAAAAGAGTTCTATTTCTCGAACTCGCTAACGAACCTGCTGTTTGGTTAAAAATTGTTGTTTTACTCAAGAATACCTAACAAAAAAAGGGGGGGTGATTAATAAAGCCCTGATCAAGAAATCTTATAAATAATTAGAACCATTTGATGTTTTTTTTCGACAATAAAAAACCGAGAGCAGGGCTCTCGGCAAGTTTTTTGATAATTAGTTTATTCAGATACGGGAATATCTACAGGGGGATCGACATCTACTTGGGGAGTGCCAAACATGTTGTGCTCTGCGAAAAGCTTGTATGTAAAGTTACTTGAGGAAAGCTCTTCCAGTTCTGCAGATAAGCTAAAGGCATCTTTGTTGGATTCAAGATATGATACGCCAATCCAAGCTATAACTATTACGACCGCGACAAGAAGTATTGCTCCGATAGCTCTGTCAATTTTGCTCGCAACAGGATGAGTATCAAGTGCTTTGAATAAAACACGTCTAAGAATTCTTTTGATTATAAAGAGTACGAGAAAAACTATAAACCAAATAATTCCGCCAAATGCAAGCTTGGTAATTAGATTTGCAATGGCTTGTCCAACAGTGACACCTTCATTCGCTCCACTCGAAATAAAGCCCGCAATAAAGGTGCACACCCCGCTAAGTGCCTCTTCTGCACCGTCAATGGGAATTGCAAGCGTAATAACCTCTTCTAATGTGATTTCAACTTCCTCACCCTCTTCGCCGAAAGGTCCATAGACCATCCCTTCGTTTGCAGTAAATGTCGCATTATAAAGGGTGTCGTCACTAGATACAAAGGATGACGAGATAGGCTCGTATAGCATATAGAACAAATCGGAGCAACCATAGTTTTCCTCGGCTACATCGGTAAAACCGACATCGGCATTTGTATACGCAACTTGAGGTACTATAAACACCGCACCGACAGCCGCCACCACAGCTACAATCAAGGTACCTATAAATCCAAAAAAGATCCCGGCACCTCCCTTTAGGAGTCCGACAACTAGTGCCAAAACGGCGATTGCGATTAGAATAATATCAAAGATTCCCATAACAATTTTATTATAGCATTATTTTGTGTGTTAGTAATCCTTATTAAGAGACTTTTTTAAAAAATTATTATTATTTTATACTTTTTGTAAAAAAACCATGGCTTGGTGGTATAATCAAAAAGGAGAAATCGGCATGAAAAAACTTTTATTATTGGTTATGTTGAAGTTTTGCTTTGTCGATATTCCTTTTTAGGTTGCATTGATACAAATGATAATCAGCGAGGTGTACAAATGGGAATCAGGGTTATGACATATAATGTCCGTTGCTGTGCAATGGATGCTTGCTATAACGAGGATATTAACGGTGTGAATTACGTGGAAAAAAGAATCCCTCGTATAATAAACAATGTGAAAGAGGAAAATCCTGATTTAATCGGCTTTCAGGAATACACTCCGCTACATAATGCAAGAATATTAGATGCCCTTCGTGATGAATACGACTGCTATGTTGTCTATAGAGATAACGCGGAATTTCCGTACAAGCTATTTGTAGAAGGAACTCCTGTATTTTGGAAAAAGTCCAGATTTGAAATGTTGGATACAGGTGCATTCTGGTTTAGCGATACACCCGAATCGATGAGTGTCTTCCGGTATATCGATGAGGGCAGTGGAGAAATAATAACATCCCAGTATAACAGGGTTACGACCTGGGTTAAGCTCTTTGACAAGGAAAGAGAAAAGAGCTTTATCTATTTTAATACACATCTCGGGTTAAGTGACAGAGAAAAAATCTTTAGCATAGATCTGTTAAGAAGCAAAAGCTTAACCTTGGACTGCCCTTCGATAATAACGGGCGATATGAATATTAGCTATGATTCCGATTTAGCCCTTCGCTTAACCGAGGGATTTACAGATGCCTCGAAGTGCGATGATAATATGCGTGACTCTTGTACCTTTCAAGAGTATGGCAATTCTTCAATGAAAATCGATTATATATTGGCTAAAGGACTAAAGGCTGTAAAACACAGGGTTCGTAATAATGGTACCACTCTTTATGATGGTGCCTATGCCTCCGATCACTTTGCGGTTATATCCACTTTAATTTACGAGTAAGCCGTCTGAGCTAGCGAAATTCTACCCTAATAATTATTATTCAACTCATAATCCTTTTCGTGAAAAAAAACTTCAATGTATGATATGAAAAACAATGAAGTATTTTTAAGTGATCATTGGTTGTTAGTATCGGCAAGAAGAACATTGCCATACAATTCGGTATAAAAGCCCAACTTTTCGAATTGTTCCATCAATGCTTTTGCCTTTGTTTTTGAGGTAAGGCAGAAAACGTAACAAACGTTTAATTCAGGGTATCCTCCTTTTGTTCCTTTTAAGAGGTATCTTACACGCCCCTCTTCGATTTTAAAGTCAATGCAGGCTTGCTTTAGTGTACGACCTTCAAGTTTGATATAATCGGTATAGCCTCTGTTGTTAAGGAGGAGCAGGGCTTCTTCCTCTGTTTTCGATGGAGTGCATCCGCATAAAAGAAAAAAGACCAAGCATATTATAACAATAAAAGTTGCCGTAATTTTAATATGTTGCCTAGTCTTATTCATTGTTCTATTCTTTTGTCAATACTACTACAGAGTTTTGGGGCATAAAAATTGATCCATCGTAGCGTTCTCCGTTGATTTGGTTAATATAAACTCCGTCGAGCGGCATTCCTTGCGGATAAGAGGTGTTGGCGATTACCGTGCATTTATCAATACCCATGCCTCTCTCCATGACCAAAATATTGTTATACGTGTACAATTTACTATCACCAATTAAAGCTTTTGCCATACGACCTCTCATTACACCAAGTTTTTTGTAGTATGACAAGATAGTATTATTTTCCTTGCCCCATGGATAGGTTCTTCGACAAATAGGATCTTTTCCACCTTCAATGCCGACTTCGTCTCCATAGAAGATAGAGGGTATTCCGGGAAGTGTATACGCTAATGCTGCAGCTACAAAGAGTCTGTCTATAGCAAGTCGTTTTTGTTCCGGATTAAGCTTATAATCTCTCTGGCGTTCAATACTCCAGCTTTCAATATTGATGCCTGCAAGATCTGTAAGCACCCTTATTGTATCGTGAGAGCCTAGTAACGTCATACAGCAGTCGAGGCATTGCTTCGGGTAGTTTTCTATAATGGGTATTACTTTTTGAGTGAATTCATAGGCACTACCACCCTTTGCATAGTCAAGTATTGCGTTGCGGAAAACGTAATTCATAACTCCGTCAAGTTCGCCCTTTGTAAAATAGGGACGGAGTTCGCCATAACTATATTTACAGGAGGCATCCTCCCATACTTCACCGATTACGGTTGATATTGCATTCTCTTGACGAATTCTTTCTCTTAATTCGCAAAGATAGTCATCGGGCAATTCGTCTACCACGTCAAGTCTCCAGTCGATATCGTATTTTGTCCACTTGGCTACAGCACCATTTTCGCCGAAAAGATACTTTCTTAAGGATTTACTTTCTTTATTAAGAGTAGGAACGCATTTAATACCCCACCAAGATCGAAAACTTCCATCCTTGTTGAACATAAACCAGTTTCTATATGGTGATGCAGAGCCTTGATATGCACCGAAGCTGGGAAATCTGTTTTCTTGATTGAAATAAATGCTATCAGACCCGGTATGGTTGAAAACGCCGTCAAGCATTATTCGCATACCACGTATTCTCGCTTTGCCGACCAGTTCTTCAAAATCATCTTCCGTTCCGATCATTGGGTCGATTTGCATATAATCGGCTGTATCGTATCGGTGATTGGATACAGATTTAAAAATGGGGGAGAGATAAATAATCGTTACACCTAAATCCTTGAGATAATCGAGCTTTTCGATAATGCCCTTTAGGTTTCCACCGAAAAAATCGTTTGCATGATAAACACCGTCCGGTCCCTTGACATCAACGTCTTCGTTCCAAGAGCTGTGGATGGTACCATAATCAATGGGTGCAGGTTCGCCCACTTTATTAAATCTATCTACAAAGATATGATAGATTATGTCGGAGCCGAATTTTCTTGGCGTGGTGAACCCCCTATCGTAAACAGTAAGTTGCCATTCCCTATTGGAAAATTCGCTGGCATCACCATTTTCTAACCTGCCAACGTAGACGGTATATGCCCCATATACAACTGCAAACCTATAAAAATAGGTACCAAAAGCGGATACCGACATCGATAACGAATAAAGATGGCCATTGTCATAGCCATCATAGGAAAGTGTGAATCTTTTAATTCCGCCGTCTTTACGTTTTAGCAACAGATAAACACTATCGGGGCGATCCTGATCTTTGATCTTAAAGGTAAAATATGCGACTTCATTGGTCTTAATCGCTCCGAAAGGTAGTTTATCGTGTCTTGAGTTGAATATATACATTTATATGGGTTGGTTGCAGTTATGTTGTTTGTTTAGAATTTGAGTTTAGACAGGTTCCAAATACGGCTGGCATATTCTTCAACAGCCCTGTCTGCGGCAAAGAATCCGGATTGTGCGATGTTGATCAAGGACATTCTATTCCATCTTTCTCTGTCACGGTATGCTCTGTCAATCTCTTCGTGGATACTGACGTAGCTTCTAAAGTCTCTCATGCAGAGATAGGGATCAGGCTTTCCGCCCAAGCCGATTGTAAGTAAGTCTGCAAGCTCTGCAAAGGATACTCCGCCGATACCTGCTCTCATATAGTCGATAACTCTCTTGAGTTCACGGTCATTGTTATAGAACATAGAGGGGCTATAATCGTTGCCGCTTGCCAAAGCTTCCGCTTCATCGCTTCTGGCACCGAAAATAAAGATATTTTCTTCTCCGACTCTCTCACAAATTTCGACATTAGCACCATCCATTGTACCGCAGGTGACTGCACCGTTGATCATAAATTTCATGTTGCCTGTACCGCTTGCTTCCTTTCCTGCTACTGAAATTTGTTCGCTGATTTCGCTTGCAGGCATGATCATTTCGGCAAGGGTTACTCTGTAGTTTTCTAAGAATACAACCTTAATTTTGTCGTTAATGCTCTTATCATTGTTAATAACCTTCTCCATCTGGCAGATCATGCGAATGATAAGTTTTGCGATATAGTAGCTTGAAGCTGCTTTTCCTGCGAAGATAAAAGTGCGAGGTTTTATATCGAGATCGGGATTGTCTTTTAATTTGAGATACAAATGCAAAACATGCATTGCATTAAGAAGCTGACGCTTATACTCATGCAAACGTTTCACTTGAACGTCAAAAATAGAGTCCTCGGTTACTAAAACATTGTTTGCGTTTTTAATGTATTCCGCCAAGCGACGTTTGTTATCCGTTTTAATTCTATCCAATGCCTCTAATACCTGTCTGTCTCCTTGATATCTAAGCAATGGGCTTAGGTCTGCAGAAGAGATAAAGTCGGTTCCTATGAGATTGGAAATAAGCTCGCTTAACTCGGGGTTGGCTTCACAAAGCCAGCGTCTATGAGTGATACCGTTGGTTACGTTTGTAAACTTCTCCGGGTGCATTTTGAAGGCATCCTTGAACACGATTTTTTTCAGTATATCGCTGTGAAGTGCGGAAACGCCATTTACGGTGTGTGACGCACAGAGGCACAAATTTGCCATTCTAACCTCACCATAGCTAACTATAGCGTTTTCGGACACTTTGTTCCAATCTCCGGGGAAGGCGTTCCACAACTCTATGCAATAACGTCTGTTTATTTCGCAAATAATCTGGTGGATACGAGGAATCTGTTGCCTGATTAAGTCCTCGGGCCATTTTTCTAGAGCCTCAACCATAACGGTATGGTTCGTGTAGGAAATTGTTCTTGTAATAATATCCCAAGCTTTATCCCAAGAATAACCATAATCGTCTAGCATTATACGCATGAGCTCAGGAATGCAGAGAGTCGGGTGTGTATCGTTAATATGAATCGATACAAGCTCGGGAAGGTTATCGAGATTGGGGTTGAACTTTAAGTGATTTTTGATAATCGATTGAACTGAAGCGGATACAAAGAAATATTGTTGCTTAAGTCTCAATGACTTACCCTCGATGTGATTGTCTGCAGGGTACAATATTTTGCTTATTGACTCTGCCAAAGCTTTACTTTCGCAAGCTTGGAGATATTTGCCTTTTGCAAATAAATCCATATCCAAGTCGATCGGTGATTTTGCAGCCCATAGTCTAATACGGTTAACGGCATTTGTATGATATCCGGAAATATGCATATCATAGGCATCTGCGATAACTGTATTATATCCGACGTGGTTGATGATTAATCTACCGTCCGACCATTCCTGATTGATTTTACCGCCGAAGTGAACTTCGAAAGTTTCCTCGGGGCGAGGAGCGAGCCAAACGTCGCCACCCTCTCTAAGCCAAGTATCAGCCATTTCCATTTGCCACCCGTCTACGATTTTTTGTCTAAAAATACCGTAGTCATAACGGATAGAAAATCCGCAAGCAGGATAATCCTCGCTTGTAAGTGCATCCATATATGCCGCAGCAAGACGACCCAAACCGCCGTTGCCTAAACCTGCATCGGGTTCACATTGCATTATGTCGTTAATATCAAATCCGAGGTTATCTAATGCTTCGGACATAACATCTGTTAATCCGAGGTTGAATAGATGGTTTTTAAGAGAACGTCCGAGTAAAAATTCCAAGGACATATAATATACTTGTTTTTTCTTTTGAGCACGAATTTCGTGTTTATAGTCTAAACGTTTGTGAACAAGGACGTCACGAATAACCAGGCATACCGCGTCATACATTTGCTTGGTTGTAGCATCTTGAACAGAAACGCCTTGATAGCGGGACATCTGCTTGGCAATCAGGTCCTGCATTTCTTCAACTGTGATATTTTCTACTGCCATATAATCCTCACTTGTATATAGTTTATGTAAATCTCTCTGTTAAGAGTTAAGTATTTTATTGTAAAGCTTCTTGTATTCTTCAGCGGGCTTGTCCCAGCCGAAGTCAAGGCTCATAGCATTATGCATAATCTTCGACCAATCCTCTTTGTTGTTATAGAATGTATCTACGGCGTGCCATATGGAGGCAAGCATGTCATGGGCATTGTATTGAACGAAGGTGTATCCAACGCCCTCTCCGGTTTCAGGATTAAAGGGTTTTACCGTATCCTTTAAGCCACCGGTTTCTCTTACGACGGGAATGGATCCGTAACGCATTGCGATAAGTTGACTTAAGCCGCAGGGCTCAAACTTGCTCGGCATAAGAAAAATGTCGGATGCGGCATACAGCTTGCTAGCCAAATCTTTACTAAAGTTGATAATAACCTTTAATTTTGCTTCATATCTGCGTTCCAAGTCCTTCAATGCACTTTCAAATCTCCATTCTCCGGTCCCTAAAATAACCAATTGGATATTTCCGGACAAAAGTTCTTCTGCAACTGCCATCAATAAATCTAATCCCTTTTGCGTTGCAAGACGACTTACCACCGCAATGAGGGGACGATCCGGGTTAAAATTAAGATTAAGCATCTCCAGCATTTCACGCTTGTTGGTGAGCTTTTTATCCAATGAATTTACATCATAATTTGCGAACAATGAAGGGTCTGTCATAGGATTGTAAATTTCCGTATCCAATCCGTTTAAGATTCCGGAAAGCTTTTGCCGTCTTAGTGATAATATTCCGTCTAAGCCGTAGGCGTAGAATGGGTACATTAACTCGTTGGCGTAGGTAGGGCTAACGGTGTTTACTGCGTTAGCACATTCTATACCGCCTTTCATGCAATTCAATCTTCCGTCGTACTCAACGAGACTGATTTTGTTTTCCGGGAGCGATAGAAAGTCTCTTGCTAAAGATAAATCGAAGTTTCCTTGGTATTCAATGTTATGAATTGTAAACAGGGTTTTAACATTTTTCAGCTTATCTGCACCACGATAGAATACATCGAGTAATACCGGGACAAGTGCTGTGTGCCAATCGTTGCAATGGATAACTTCGGGGGAGAAGCTTACCAGAAGCATCGCTTCCAACACTGCTTTACAGAAAAAGGCAAATCTTTCCCCGTCATCCTCAGCACCGTAGATAACGTCTCTTCCGAAAAAGTGCTTATTGTCGATAAAATAATAAGTTACTCCATCGGTTACGACACCATAAACACCGACATATTCATTACGCCATCCCAACTGAATGTGTGTTTCCCCTAGAAACTTCATTGTCGATTTTAATGAGAAGGGTATTTTTGAGTAGGAGGGCAAAATTACTCTCACATCGACGCCTTGTTTTGCGAGTGTTTTAGGTAGTGCACCTGCAACATCTCCTAGTCCGCCTGTGCGAATAAAGGGAACAGCCTCTCCTGTTACAAAGAGTACGCTCTTAACGTCCTTCATTATATCTTCTGCCGCAACCTTTTTTATTTTAGTTGCAACCTTTTTTGTTTTTGTAGAAACAGTCTTTTTAGTAGCATTCTTTGTAGAATTAGCCATAATACTCTCCTTTCTTTAAAAGTGTTCAGGGGGTATTCCCCGAGTCATAAAAGTATTTTATACCGTTTTTCCTTTTACTATAACAACGGGATAGCTTTCATATCCCGATATTTCTTTGTTTGCACTGATTGTTACGTCTTTATCTGTAATGGTGTATAGAACCTTGCTGTTTTCGTCGATTTCACATTTTTCCATTATGATACTGTTTTTGACAACAGCCCCCTTCTTAACCTTTACGCCACGGAAAAGAATTGAATTTTCAACGACTCCATCGATAACGCAACCATCTGCAATCAGGCTGTTTTTCACTTTAGCGTTTTTGCGATAGATTGTCGGAACACTATCTTTAACCTTTGTGTAGATAACGCCTACAGAATAAAATAACTTATTTCTAGTGTCTATGTCAAGCAACTTGAGGCTTTCGGTATAATATGATTTCACATCATCGATGATTGCGACATATCCTTCGACCTCATAGGAGTACAATTTGAGCTCTTTTACCGAAGATGTAAGCACATCCTTTTCGAAATCATAGAATCCTCTTGCGTAATAGTACTCTACTAGATTCATTAATAAATCCTTTTTGATTAGGTAGATATTAAGTCCCAGGGTTTTTATGTCGGTACTTGCCTTGTCCGAAAGATAAAGGTCTGTAATCCTTCCGTTGTCGATATTGCCTATTACCAATCTTCTGGAATTAGTGGTTTGTGCTTTATAAGTCAACAGAGTAATATCCGCACCCTTTTCAATATGGAAATCGAAGACCTTTTCAAAATCAACATTCATCGCAACGTTGCTGTTTGAAATCAGGACATATTCCTCGTCGTTGTGATTGAGAAAACCTTGAATGCTGTACAAAGCCTCAATCTTACCCTTGTACATTTCTCTGGAAGCGTTCAATACAAAGGGAGGGAATACCGAAATTCCGCTGTTTTTACGATTTAGATCCCAGTCACGACCCATGCGGATATGATCCATAAGGGAGGAATAGTTGCTCTTAGTTACAATTCCTATCTCCGTAATTCCGCTGTTAACCAAATTTGATAGGGTGAAATCTATCAATCTATATCTTCCGCAGAAGGGAAGGGAGGCGGTTGTTCTGTGCAAAGTAAGCTCGTTAAGCTTGGTTTCGTTATCGCTTGCAAAAATGATACTCATCACGTTATTCATATTATTTCTTAGCCTCCTCTATAGTTACTCCTTTTTTGACGCTTGTGCCATGCGGGACTACTGCATTGGGACCTACAACGGCAATTTCCCATTCACCGTTGACTGGTGCGGTGAGAGGTTCTCCGACCTTTGCTCCGGCACATACCTTGGCATGCTCTCCGACAATACTATAGTACACATCTGTGCCGTTTTCGATTTCTGCCTCCGGTAAAATAACCGAATTGTGAATTCTTGCCCCGGCACCTATTTTGGCACCGTGAGCTACGATACTATCGGAAACCTCTCCAAGAATGACGGCACCTTCTCCGATTATCGAGTTAGAAACAACGGCGGTTGCGGAAATGTAGTGAGGCGGCTCTGCCGATGTGCGGGCATAAATACGATTGCTTCCGTCCCCTTGTATATCGATACCGCTGTTTTCATCGAGAAGATCCATATTTGCCTCCCATAGCGAGGAAATAGTACCGACATCCTTCCAATATCCATTGAAAGTATAGGCGTGTAGGTGCTTGCCGTCTCCGAGCATTGCCGGAATTATGTTTTTACCGAAGTCGTTTTCACTGCCCTTTGTGTGTTCGTCGGCAATGAGATATTCTCTAAGAACAGTCCAAGTGAATATGTATATACCCATACTAGCCTTTGTGCTTTTTGGGTTTTGAGGTTTTTCCTCGAATTGATATATTCTTCCGTCCTCATCGGTATTCATAATACCAAAACGACTAGCCTCCTCGAGGGGAACATTGAATACCGCAATTGTGCAATCGGCTTTATTTTTTTTGTGAGCGGCTAGCATTTTTGCGTAGTCCATTCTATAGATATGGTCACCGGATAAAACTAGTACGTACTCCGGATTGAACCTGTCTATAAAGTTGATATTCTGATAAATGGCATTTGCAGTACCCTTGTACCACTCGCCCCCTTTACCACGAACATAAGGGGGAAGAACATAAACTCCGCCGTTAAGTCTATCGAGGTCCCAGGGTTGACCATTTCCGATATATTGGTTAAGCTCAAAGGGTTGATATTGTGTTAGGACACCGATTGTGTCTATTCCCGAGTTGACGCAATTGGACAGAGGAAAGTCAATTATCCTGTACTTTCCGCCAAATGGTACGGCAGGCTTTGCGACTTTTTTTGTAAGTGCGCCCAGACGGGTTCCTTGTCCGCCTGCCAAGAGCATTGCAACACATTCCTTGTTATTCCTTGAAATCATTTTCAGTTCTCCTTTTTTGTGGTGGCTTTGCCGTTTTTCTTTTTAGTCCCGGATGAAGTTTTTGCTTTTACGGGTGCCTCCTTTATTTCAGTAGAGGGTTCGTTGATTGTTGCTTTATTATTCTCTCTTATCGGTTTAAAGTAAATCGCATTAAAGCCGTAGAGATTAAAAACGATATGATAGGGTAGACCATCCTTTTCTCCGTCACGCGCTTCGCATACCTGCTCTGTTGTATTTTGTCTAAAGCCACCGTAGATGCTGTCGGAGCTATCGAGAATCACCTTGTACTTAATTTTTTCCGGAACACCGAGTACGAAGTCGTTGCGTGTTACCGGTGAAAAATTGAGTGCATTAAAAACGTAATCCTCGGTATTTTGTGCTATACGCATAAAAGCGAGGACGTTAATGGAATTATCGTTAACCGAAAGCCACCTAAAGCCGGAATAATCGGTCTCTCTTTGATACATTGGCGGCTCGTTTACATAGAGAGCATTTAAGTCCCTGACAAAACGATGAAGCCCTGCGTGGGCGGGATATCCGAGTAGATTCCAATCCAATCCCTTGTCGTGGTTCCATTCTGCGAATTGCCCGAATTCTCCTCCCATAAATAATAATTTTTTACCGGGATGCCCGATCATATATGCAAGATAAGTCATCAAGCCGTTGAATTTTTCTTGATAGTTGCCGGGTTGTTTGTTGAGTAAGGAGCCCTTACAATGAACAACCTCGTCGTGTGAAAGCGCAAGTATGTAATTTTCCTTGAAGGCATATACCATCGAGAAAGTCATATTTCCATGCACGGATTGACGATATACGGGGTCTGTTTTGACATAACGTAACGTGTCGTTCATCCAACCCATATTCCATTTAAAGGTAAAGCCCAAACCGCCTAAATCGGGGGGAAGGGTGACACCATTGAAAGAGGTGGACTCTTCCGCGATCATTTGGAATCCGGGGAACCTTGTCATTATTGACTTGTTAAGCTCTTGAATAAAGGATACTGCTTCAAGATTGATGTTACCGCCGTTTATATTTGGTGTCCATTGCCCATGTCCTCTGCCGTAATCAAGATAAAGCATACTTGAGACCGCATCCATTCTGATTCCGTCGATATGGAATCGATCTGCCCAGAAATGGGCACTGGAAATTAAGAAGGAACGAACCTCGTTTCTGCCGAAATCATATACCATTGTTCCCCATTCGGGATGCTCGCCCTTTTGAGGATCTGCATATTCGTAAAGGGGACCTCCGTCAAATTTATATAAGCCGTATTGATCCTTGGGAAAATGAGCGGCGACCCAGTCCATAATTACTCCGATGCCGGCATTATGGCAGGCATCTACAAAGTAAGCGAGATCGTCGGGCGTTCCGTATCGGGAGGTGGGAGCAAACATTCCGGTGCATTGATACCCCCAGGAACCATCAAAAGGAAACTCTGTAAGTGGCATGAGCTCAACATGGGTATAATGCATGTCCTTCAAATAGGGAATAAGCTCCTCTGCAAGCTTTCTGTAACTATACTTGTTACCGTCCGGATATCTTCTCCAAGAACCTGCATTGATTTCATATATGTTCATTGGGGCGGTAAAGGGATTTATGTGAGACCTTTTCTCGATCCAATCCGAATCACCCTTTGACCATACATATGAGAAGTCAAAGAGTTTGCTTGCGTTACAAGGAGGTGTTTCGGTGTGCAAAGCATAAGGGTCTGATTTATATACAACGTTACCGTCGGCTTGCTCTATTGCGAATCGGTACGAATCGTATTGCTTTGCTCCTATCACAAAAGCTTCCCAAATACCAACGGATATTTTATTCATATGATGTTTGTTAATGTCCCAGCCGTTGAAATCTCCGACAACGGAAACGGCTTTTGCTTGCGGTGCCCACACGTGAAATAGCCACCCCTCATGTCCGCCGCTTACTACCCTTCTGGGACATAAGAGCTTATACGCCTCGTGGTTGGTTCCTTGGTGGAAATAATACACGGCTAATTCATCATCTGAAAAAAGCATATACTCCTCCTTTGTGCAGCCAAAAAGACTGCCTATTTTAATATAGCATCCATATTTTAGCATAAATCGGTCCCTTTTGCAATACCTATAAAAAACTTGTCTTAAGAAAATATCGATAAGAATAAAAGTGTGATGAAAAATCGGTTCAGAGCCTGTTCTCTTGATAGAAAGGATTAAAGCTACGATTATAGGATATACAAGCTTTACGCCATCAAAATGGTTGACCCACAAGGTGCATATTTCACGTATAGAACATTTCTTGTACAGAGATGTTCCGATTACATTGATGATGCTACTTGATTACGGATTTCTTGTTCATAAAACAGTATGCAGCATGACTATATTATAATAAATGAATGATAAATATTACGAAGAATATGTCCCAAAATCGAGACCATATATAATGTTAAGAATTATTCATAATCTTTTTCAAATTATTCTTGTAAAAAGCGATTGCAACTTTTCCTTGTTTATGATACCATTAATACGATTTAGAATGTGTTCTAAAAAGGCTTCAAAGAATGCGTTCTGTAATTTAATGATTTTTAGTGAGATTCTGTAAAGGAGTATTTATGAAAAGAAAAATTACGACAATACTTTTGACAATGCTTTTGATTATTTGCACGGCAGTGTGCTTAAGTGCCTGCAGAAGCAAAAAGAACGAAAAAAGAATAACTACGGTGGAAGAACAGGTGACGGCTATTAATTCGTCTATAACCGACCTTAAAGCCACCGATGGTGAGTTGAAGGGTTACATAAGCTCATTGCAAAGCACTGTAGCAACCCTTGAAAGTGAGGCGAATTCTCTCGATGAGAGAATTAAAGTGCTTGAAAACGATACCGGTCTAGCAGACCTTAAAGCGGATCTTGAGGCATTAAGAAGTGATACTAATTCAAAGATTTCCGCACTAAATGTAAGTATTTCCGCACTTCAAGAGAAGGATGAAAGCTTGGAATCAAAAATTACAGCCCTAGAATCGTTATCCGCAACGCTTGCCGGCAAAGAGTGGGTTGACGCTACTTTTGCGACGCTTGAACAATATCAAGAGGTTCAAGGGGAAATATCTTCTATAAAGATCGATATTATTACAATAAACACGAGGATTGCTTCCCTTGAAAACAGTACAAACGAAAGAATTGCAAGTATTAATACAACAATAAAAACCCTTTCGACAAAGGAAGAGTTAAAGGAAGAGGTCGAAAAGGTAATGACGGCATACACCAATGCAGTCAGCGTAGCAAAAGCCGATATGGCAAATGCATATACGGATGCTATTAACGATGCTATTCTTGCAAGTGAAAAGGGAATGAAGGAATGGGTTAACAGTGAACTTACTACAAGCTACTATACCATTAGTCAGATCAATGAAAAACTTAAGATTCTCTCCGATATTGATGAAACCCTTTCCGCCGAAATAAACGTGCAAAAAGCTGCTCTTGAGACGGCTAAAAATGAAATGACTGCGGCATATAAAGCAGAGATTGAAAATGCCATAAATAACCACGACGGCGAAATAACGACAAAGCTCGAAAACATTAATACTACGTTCAACTCTTCGATTATACTAATAAATGCCTCGATTGAAATTCTTCAATCCCAGATTACGCAAAACAAGAATAGTATTGATACAAACAAAAACGATATTGACTCCAATAAAAGCGATATTGCGGACATACTAGCTCGTATAGCTGCTCTTGAGGCGGCAAAGAAGGAATTGACGGCGGCATATAAAGCTGAGATAGAAAATGCCATAAATAATCATGACGATGAAATAACAGCAAAGCTTGAAAGCATAAATAATGCTTTTAATTCTTCAATAAGTCTAATAAATGCCTCGATTGAAAGCCTACAATCGCAAATTACACAAAATAAGAATAATATTGATGCAAACAAAAACGATATTGATGCCAATAAAAGTGATATTGCGGACATATTGGACCGCATAGATGCCCTCGAGAAGGAAAATGCTACACTAAAACAGCAAGTGGATTGTTTAAACGGCGACCACGTTTTGAATGAGACTAAGACCTCTTATGAGTGGAATGAAAACTTTACAATATGCACCGCTTCGGTTGAATGCATTCATTGTAAGAACGGATACATTGTAGAGAATGACAGCATAACCTACGATAATTATCTTTTGACTGCTATCTTTACCGAAAAATCACGTGTACCCTTCTATGTTATTGACTTAACCGAGGCAACGGAGTTTACAAATTCACAGTTAACTGCGGCTTTGGGATATATGATAGGTGACGGCAGAGCGGAAAGCTTCGATATAAGATTAAGACTGGCTTCCGATGCCGACGCTACTGTTCTTGGTTTGGTCGGGGAAGCAATTGATGGACTCGGCACAGGTTCCGTTTCACTTGCTTTGAGCGGAGTGGAAACAATAGGAACAAGTTTCTGCGATAACGTTAAACTCAAAAACGTAAATCTCGGTGAAGGAGTCAAGACCATTTCCTCAAGAGCATTTGTAAACTGTACGGCGTTAACTACCGCAAGTCTTGGTAATGATATAGCATCGATTGGCAACTATGCCTTTAACGGGTGTCGTAGTTTAATCAGTATTGAAATCGGCAACGGAATAGCATCGATCGGCATATCCGCTTTTGACGGATGCAGCGATTTGAAAGGTGTTTATATAAGCGATTTAGCAACATGGTGTAATATTGCTTTCGCAAATGAGTCCTCTAACCCTTTGAGCAATGCACACAAATTATATTTAAACGGTGATTTGCTTACTTCCGTAGAAATTCCAAAAGAAATAACAACGATTGTCGACTATGCTTTTTACAATCTAACCGGCGTGCAAAGCATTTCTATTCACGAGGATGTAACAGCTATTGGAGATTACGCTTTTTCAAGCAATGAAAGCTCTTTAGAGACGATAAATTTCTCCGGAAAAAGCAAACTTACCACGATTGGCAGATGTTCTTTCGAGGATTGCAGCAAATTAAAATTTATAGAAATTCCTTCCGATGTAAAACTGATTTGCAGTTACGCCTTTGATGGTTGTAGTAGCCTAGAGGGTGTATATATAAGCGACCTATCGGCTTGGTGTAACATCGTATTTAACAGTACTACCTCAAACCCCTTAATGACTGCTTGTAATCTGTATTTAAACGATAACTTGGTTACATCTTTAGAAATCCCGGATGGAATAACCTCGATTAACGATTATGCATTCATTAAAGCAACTTGCCTGCAAAGCATTACCATACCTGCAAGCGTAACATCTATTGGTTCCAGAGTTTTCGCAGGCTGTGATGCGTTGACAACAGTTTTACTTGAGAACGACAGTAATCTTGAAACCATTGGGTCTCATGCTTTCCTTAATTGCACAGAGCTGATGTCCTTTGCCGTACCGACAAAAGTAACGTCGATTGCGGACTATGCATTCATGGGGTGTTCCAAGCTTAGCGAAGTAGTTAACGATAGCTCACTAAATATTGTGCTTGGTGAAAAAACCAACGGTTATATTGCTTATTACGCAACATGCGTGATATCTAATGGCACTGGAAGTACAATAAAAACAGACGAAAACGGTTTTATTTATCAAGAAGGTGAAACAGAAAATTCCCTTATTGGCTATACCGGCAATGGAAAAGCTCTTATCCTCCCCGAATTACTCGGAGGGAAAAAGTACTCTATAGGAAAAACTGCCTTCCAAAACAATACATCTATTACATCTGTAATAATTTCAAGCGGAATAACTTCTATTGGAGAGAATTCATTTAAGGGTTGCGAAAACTTGTATTCGGTTACGTTGTCAGAGGGTGTACTTGAAACAATTGGAGGACGTGCATTCCAAGATTGTTATCGTCTTGTTGAAATAATTAATCACAGTAGCATAACAATTGAAAAGGGCTCAACTGACAACGGTTATATTGCACGTTATGCGTTAAGCGTAATAACAAACGGGTTTGATAGCGGATTGAAAAATGAAGGCGATTATGTTTATATAGAGGGCGAATCGGAAAACGCACTAGTAGCTTACTTAGGTACAGCGACGGAAATAACCCTTCCTCAAACACTCGGAGACAAACAATACACTATTAACAACTATGCTTTCAAGGGTAATACATCTGTCACGTCGATTGTTCTGTCCACAGGCGTAACCTCTATTGGGGAGTATGCTTTTAAAAGCTGTACCGCTTTAACTTCAATCAGTATTTCCCAAAGCGTAACAACAATTGGGCAATATGCTTTTGATAATGCTATAAAAACTGTGACTTTTGCCGAAGGAATACAACTCGGTATAATTACAGATAACACTTTTAGCGGATGTAGCAGTTTGGTTTCAATCGTTATCCCTGCAAGCGTAACTCGTATAGGAGTACGTGCTTTTGCCAACTGTTCCGAATTGGCTTCTGTAACCTTTGCCAAAGAAAGCAAACTTGAGACTATTGACGAGCAAGCTTTCTATCACTGTACTAAGTTAACATCCATTGCTATCCCTGCAAGTGTGACCTCGATTAAAAATAAAGCTTTTATAATTTGTAGTGAATTAAGCTCTGTTACTTTTGCAGAAGGAAGCAAACTTGAAACTATCGGTGAATACGCTTTCAATGCCTGCAACCTAGCAACCGTGACTATTCCGTCCGGTGTGACTTCAATTGGGGCATCTGCTTTTAGAAAATGTGATAATTTAATCTCTATTTCATTTGAAGGATCAAGCAAACTGACAAGTATCGGTAACAATGCTTTTGAAGATTGCAGTGCTTTGGATAGTGTACATATATGCGATGTATCCGTTTGGTGCAATGTTTCGTTTGGCAATTCCCTATCCAATCCTATAACTATCGCACACGATTTGTACTTAAACGATAACCTGCTAAGATCGTTGATTGTTCCCGAGGGTGTAACATCTATTGGCAATTATGCCTTCCAAGAGTGCAGTTCACTCGTTTCGATTAATTTACCTGAAAGTCTTATCTCCATTGGCAATTATGCTTTCCAAGACTGTAACATGTTACTGTCGATTGTTGTTCCCGAGAATATTACATCGATCGGTTCAAATGCGTTCTTTAGATGTACTCGACTCATGGAGGTAGTTAATAACAGCACATTAACTATTGAAGCGGGAAAAACAAGCCACGGCTATGTTGCGTATTATGCAACGAATGTTATAACCAACGGTAACGGCAGTGAATTGGTGACCGATGAAAATGGCTTTGTTTTTCAAAAGGGGGAAACCGAAAATATACTGGTTGCTTACATCGGCACAGAAAGAGAATTGCTTCTTCCTCAAACGATTGGCGGTAAGAGCTATTCCCTCGGTGGTAAAGTATTTCAGAACAATACAAGTTTAACCTCTGTTGTTATACCTTCAGACATAACTGCGATTGCAGAATATGCTTTCGCCGATTGTAATCGGTTGAGATCGATAATATTTGCCGAAAACAGCAAGCTTGAATCTATTGGAAACTACGCATTCTATAATTGTGCAGAGTTAACATCCATAGATATTCCTGCAAGCGTGACTTCAATTGGAAGTAGTTCCTTTCACGGTTGTGGAAAGTTAACCTCCGTAGATATTCCTACGGGCGTAACTGCAATCGGTTCATCTGCATTTTATGATTGTAAAGAATTGACAACTATTAATATCGGAGAGGACAGCAAGCTTGAAACAATTGGATCTCGCGCTTTCTATAACTGTTTAAAGCTAACCTCGATTTTCATTCCTGCAAATGTAAAGTCGATCGATGGCTACGCATTCTATGCTTGTAGGAAAATGACTTCCGTTATATTTGCCGAAGGAATTCAGCTTGCGAATATAAGCACCTATGTTTTTGCATACTGTAATTCTCTCGAGTCTATAGATATCCCTGCAAGCGTAACATCGATTGAAGGATCTGCTTTCGCCCTCTGTTATAACTTAACACCAATAAGATTTGCAGAAGGAAGTCAACTTAAAACCATTAGAAGTTATGCTTTTGAAAAGTGCTATAAGTTAACTTCCATAGTAATACCCGAAAATGTAACCTCTATTGACTCAGAAGCATTTTATGACTGCATAAGACTTATTGAAGTAATAAATAATAGCAGTCTAAACATCAATATCGGCGAAAGCAATAACGGCGGAGTTGCTCAATATGCAAAGAGTGTGGTAAGTGACGGCGGTGTCAGTAAAGTAAAAACGGAAAACGGCATTGTTTTCTTAGAAGGAGAAACCGAAAGCGTAGTTGTTGACTATATAGGTATCGATCAGGTATTGACTCTCCCTCAATCGCTTGGCGGTAAAAACTATTCGATAAACGATTATGCCTTCAAAGGCAACACAACCATCACGTCAATAGTTATTCCGTCAAGCGTAACGTCAATAGGCAATGATGCATTTTATCAATGTAGCGAATTGATATCTGTAAGCTTTGCCGATGACAGTAAAGTGACGGCGATTGAGTCTTATACTTTTTACGAATGTAAAAAGTTAAAATCAATAATCATTCCCGCAAGCGTAACGACCATCGGAAGGTGTGCTTTTGCCCGTTGTTCGGCCTTAACCTCATTGACTTTTGCGGAAGGAAGCAAGCTTGAAATTATTGAGGAGTACGCATTCTATGTCTGCAGTTCTCTTGAGTCGCTGGTTGTTCCGGCAAGCGTAACATCGATGGGAAAAGCCGCATTCGGTATTTGTAGTGCATTATCCTCTGTTGTTTTCAGCGACGGTATTGCAATTACTACCATCGGCGCATATGTTTTTGAAAGATGTACATCTCTCTCGTCAATAGTCATCCCTGCAAGCGTAACCGCAATAGAGGAATATGCTTTCTCCGAATGTAAAGCATTGATCTCTTTCACATTTGCCGAAGGAAGCAAGATTGAGACGATCGGAAGCTATGCACTTAAATCCTGTACAAAGTTGGAATCTATAATTATTCCCGCAAGTGTAACCTCTATAGCTTCAGGAGCTTTCAGCTTATGGCAGAAAGAACAAACTATTTATTTTGTCGCGACCGAAGCCGGGGCTGAATGGGCAAGCAATTGGAATAGAAGTTGTTATGCAAATATAGTTTTCGAATACACCGAGGCATAGTCCTGTCTTTCTTATCACTTTACCAAAACTTTAGAGCGGTATCACTAATAAGAAATCGGGCGAAATCACGTGTATGCGATTTCCCGATAGCACATAATAGATGTGCAATTAATGAGAGATTTTCTATCAATTACGCAGGGAATAATATAAAACCACCTGTTTACAAGAAGCACAAACTATAATGTTTTGTGCTTCTTTTGGACTTGACGGGGAATGCACTGTAATAAAGCTCATAGGTCGATCGCTGTAGACAAGCCGAATATCTTGCAACCTTACAGTAAATCTCATGATTGTTAAGTAAAAAACTCCACAATGCGTCAATGCAATAATGTATTAAGAATTATTCACAAATCTTTTTTAAATTGTTGATATGAAAGTGATTGCAACTTTTCCCTGTTTATGGTACTATTAATGTAATTTAGAACGTGTTCTAGAAATATAGTATAGAGTGTGTTTTAAAATCGACAATCAATTGGATCCTAAGGAGTATTTATGAAAAGAAAAATCACGACAATACTTTTAACAATGCTTTTAATAGTTTGCACTGCAGTATGCTTAAGCGCCTGCAGAAGCAAAAAGAACGAAAAAAGAATAACGACGGTGGAGGAACAGGTAACGGCAATCAATTCGTCCATAACCGACCTTAAAGCTGCAGACGGTGAACTAAAGGGTTACATAAGCTCATTGCAAAGCACCGTAGCAACCCTTGAAAGTGAGGCAAATTCTCTCGATGAGAGAATTAAAGTGCTTGAAAACGATACCGGTTTAGCAGATCTTAGAAAGGATTTGGAAGCGTTAAGAACGGACGTCAATTCACAGATTGTCGCACTTAACGCAAGTATATCTGCACTCCAAACTAAGGATGATAGCTTGGAATCTAAAATTACTGCGTTAGAAACGTTAGCGGAAACTCTTGCAAGTAAGGAATGGGTTAACGCTACTTTTGCGACGCTTGAACAATATCAAGAGGTTCAAGGGGAAATATCCTCTATAAAGACAGATATTATTTCGATAAACACGAGAATTGCCTCCCTTGAAAACAGTACAAACGAAAGAATATCGAGTATTAATGCAACAATAGCAACCCTTTCGACAAAGGAAGAGTTAAAGGAAGAGGTCGAAAAGGTAACGACGGCTTACACCGATGCAATCGGCATAGCAAAAACCGATATAGCAAATGCATATACGGACGCTATTAACGATGCGATTCTTGCAAGTGAAGCGGGAATGAAGGAATGGGTTAACAGCGAACTTACTGCAAGCTACTATACTATCAGCCAGATCGATGCAAAGTTGAAGGTTCTTTCCGATATGGACGAAACTCTTTCCGCAGGAATTAACGCACAAAAGGCAGCTCTTGAGGCGGCAAAGAACGAATTGACCGCTGCATATAAAGCAGAGGTCGAAAATGCCATAAATAATCATGACGGTGAAATAACGACAAAGCTCGAAAACGTTAATACTACGTTTAATTCTTCAATAAGTATAATCAACGCCTCGATTGAAAGTCTTCAATCACAGATTACACAAAACAAAAATAATATAGATGCAAACAAAAGTGACATAGATAACAACAAAAGCGATATTGCGGATATACTAGCTCGTATAGCTGCTCTTGAGGAGGCAAAGAACGAATTGACAGCGGCATACAAAGCAGAGATTGAAAATGCCATAAATAATTATGACGGCGAAATAACAGCAAAGCTTGAAAGTATAAATAACGCTTTTAATTCTTCGATAAGTCTAATAAACGCCTCGATTGAAAGCCTACAATCGCAAATTACACAAAATAAGAACGATATCGACGCAAACAAAAACGATATTGACTCCAATAAAAGCGATATTGCGGACATATTAGCTCGTATAGATGCACTCGAGAAGGATAATGCCATTTTAAAACAGCAAGTAAACTGTTTAAACGGCGACCACGTTTGGAACGAGAGTAAGACCTCCTATGAATGGAATGAATCCCTTAGCATATGCACAGCTTCGCTTGAATGTATTCATTGTAAAAACGGATACCATATAGATAGTGATAGCGTAAGCTACGAGAATTACCTTTTGACTGCAAACTTTACGGAAAAATCACGTGTACCGCTCGATGTTATTGACGTAACCGACGCAACGGGGTTTACAAATTCTCAGCTAACTGCGGCTTTGGGATATATGATAGGTGACGGCAGTGCGGAGAACTTCGATATTAGAATAAAACTTGCTTCCGACGCCGATGAGACAGCTCTTAATGTTATCAAACAAGCTATTGCCCCCCTTTCCGAGGGTTCCGTTTCCCTTACTCTTAGCGGAGTGGAGACAATCATGAGCTCCATGTTTGAAAATAACAATAGGCTTCGTACCGTAAGTCTCGGTGACGGAGTAAAAACCATTTCGGAAAAAGCATTTAAGTATTGCACTGCTCTTGAGAGCGTCGAACTTGGCAAGGACGTGACTACAATAGGTGATTATGCATTTTGCGATTGTACGTCTATTGAGGAAATAAGCATTCCCTCTAGCGTAACGAACATAGGCAAGGAAGCTTTTTATGGCTGTACTGCACTAGAGAGTGTCAATCTTTATGCCTCCACCGCACTTGGGGCAGATGTATTTAAAAATTGTGATTCCCTTGTTATCAATGTTACGGCAGTACTTTCTCCGACGGCAAGTGAGGACGAGTTCGTGGCACTCAATAACACACTTTCCGGCTATGACCGTACCGTAAACTTAACCTTGACCGGGACGACTGCAATTCCGTATGGTGCCTTTTATGAGTGTAACGGTATTAGAAAATTAGCATTTTCCGACAGCGTAACAAGCATAGCTGATTACGCATTTGCCGACTGTAAGTACATTGAAGCGGTTGAAATCCCCGATAGTGTGACCACGATGGGTATTAGTGTATTTTCCGACTGTTCCGCACTTACTGACGTAACCTTCGGCGAAAACCCGGGGATTGAGACTATCAATAACGGGATGTTTTATAATTGTGTCTCGCTTGAAAGTATTGATATTCCCGACAATATTACCTCAATCGGATCGAGTGTATTTTATGGATGTTCCGCACTTACAACTACAGGCTTTAGCGAGAATACTAAAATTGAAGTGATCGGTGATAGTGCATTCTCCGGATGTAGCGCGCTTGTTAGCGTTACTATTCCTGCAAGTGTAACAACTATCGGAGCCTACGCCTTCGGCTCGTGTACATCTCTTACGAGTGTAAGTTTTGCGAACAGCAAAGCCGAAGTAGATATTAATGCGTTTAACGGTTGTACCGCTCTTGTTAATGTAGATTTGGGTGACGGTATAACGCGTTTAAGTGCGAATGTCTTCAAGGATTGTACCGCACTTGTTAACATAACAATTCCCGATAGCGTATCCTCTTATGGCGGTAGTTTGTTTGAGAACTGTACATCCCTAAAAAGTGTAACAGTCGGTAGCGGTATAACTTCATTTGTAAACGATATGTTTGGTTCGTACAGCGATAAATTATCAATAGATACTATCACTTTAAAGGGTGTGATTACCACGGTTGCTTCCGGTGCGTTTAATTCAATAGATACGGAAAAAGCCACTCTTTACCTTGCAGCCGGACAGACGGAGCTTTCGGAGATGCTCGGAACATATGATTCCACAGACGAGCTTTTTGTCGGAGGTAATGAATTCGGAGGATATACCTTCAAGGAAATCGTTCCCGCATTTTTAATCGATGCGACCGATATGACCGCAGAACAACTTAAGGAAGCGGTCGAAAATAAAGTTCAAAACGGAGGAAAGGTTTTCACGGTAAAGCTTTCCCGAAATGCCTCTATCGATATGTTTACAGCAATAAAAGAAGGAACGTCATCGGCAGAACCGGGTGCCGTAAACCTTACACTTGTGGGTGATATTACTAGTATTCCGGAAAGTGCGTTTGCTTCTAGCGATCAACTCGGAAGCGTAACCCTTCCTTCAAGTGTAACAAGCATCGGTACACAAGCATTTTACGCCTGTACTTCGCTTAAAAGCGTGATGCTCGATAAGAATGCAAGTCTTACATCTATAGGGAAATCCGCCTTCGGAGACTGCATCTCTCTTACAAGTATAACCATTCCCTCAAGTGTAACAAGCATTGGAGCGGCTGCTTTTTCCAACGATAGTGCACTTAAGAATGTAGACATCTCGGACGATAGTAAACTTGAGAGTATCGGCAATGCAGCATTTGCCGCTTGCAGTTCTCTTGAAAGCATTACCATTCCTTCCAGTGTGACAACCATCAACGAGAAAACATTTGCGGGATGTACCGCACTAACTAGCGTAGAACTCAAAAACGGTGTAACGTCTATTGGCGAACTTGCGTTTTCGATTTGCGGAAATCTTGAACGTATAACGATTCCGTCTAGCGTAACAAGCCTTGGTGAGAAGTCCTTCTATAATTGTAGGTCATTGACGAACATATATTTTGAAGAGAACAGTAACCTCGAATCAATCGGCTGGGCTGCATTCCAAAATTGCTCAGCTCTTACGAGTATAAACATTCCTTCAAATGTAACTTCTATTGATGGAATTGCGTTTATGGATTGCATTGCCATTAAAAGTTTGACATTCGATGGAAATAAACTGAATACTATCGGCTCGGGTGCGTTTAACGCACTCAGAGCTTTGGAGAGTATTAACATTCCATCTAGCGTAACAAGTATTGGTGATAATGCATTCTATGATTGTACCTCCCTTAAAAGCGTAATTTTCGGAGAGGGCATTCAAATTGACACCATTTCTTCTGGTTTGTTCAATGAGTGCTCATCCCTTGAAAGCATAACAATTCCTTTGGGTGTAACAACTATTGAGAATAGTGCATTTGGTGGTTGTATCACTCTTAAAACGGTAATTTTTGATGAGAACAGCAAGCTTGAGAGTGTCGGTAACCATGCATTTTCAGCATGCTATTCTCTAGTTAACATAACCCTTCCTTCTACCGTAACAACTATAGGAGAAAGAGCCTTCAGCAGCTGCATGGCATTGACCGTTATCGATATTCCTTCAAGTGTTACAGAGCTTGGAGAGGAAGCTTTTGTTTCATGTTCCGGCTTGTTAAGTATAAAGCTCGGAACAGGTCTTACTTCCATTGGATCTAAAGCTTTTGAAGGTTGTGAAAACTTATACGAGATCATAAACAATAGCGATATAAGCATCTCACTTAACGACGGCTCTGAAATTAACGGCGGTATTGCAGTCAATGCAATATCCGTTCATCCCGGTGAAAGAAAACTGTATTACGAGGGCGACTACGTCTTTATCGGTGCATCGAGCGAGGGTGAACCTGATATGCTTGTCGCATACCGTGGCAGCGAAACAGAGCTTACATTGCCAAGCATAAACGGTAAGGCATATATCGTTTGCAAGGGCGTATTTAAGAATAATAAGTCAATAACTTCGGTAACTATTCCCGCAAACGTAACAGAAATAGGTGAGGATGCGTTCTATACATGTATGGCTTTAACTACGGTTACTTTTGAAGATAATAGTTGCCTTGCTACAATTTCAAGCAATGCCTTTTTAGGGTGTGTAAAGATTGCATCGATCTCCATTCCCTCAAGCGTTACCGTAATCGGTGAAGGTGCATTCTTAAATTGTCCCGAATTAAAAACGATTGCTTTTGATAAAGACAGCAAGCTTGTTTCAATCGGTATGGGGGCATTTGAGAAATCCGGCATCGAAAGCATCACCGTACCCGATGGTGTAACTCATATTTCCGACGGTGCATTTTATAGTTGTTCGTCTTTAATAAGCTTGACGCTCGGCAAAAAACTTGTTTCGATTGGTAACAATGCCTTTTATAATTGTATCAACTTGAAAACCATCGTAAATTACAGTACTTTGTTCCTTACAATAGGGTCTACAGATTATGGTTATGTCGCGTACAATGCTAATAGTGTAACGAATCACATAGACGGTTATACGATGAAAGAGACCCCCGCCGACGGACTTGTCCTTATCGGGTACTCCGGGGAAGAAACCGAATTAACCCTTCCAGATTTAGGCGAAAACAACTATTCGGTAGCTGCCAACGCCTTCGAGAATAATACATCTATTACCTCTATAACTATTCCTGCAAACGTAACTTCTATCGGTGACAATGCCTTTTACGGTTGTGATAATTTGGTGACCGTTATAAACTACAGTGCACTGTCCCTTACGATCGGTTCTACCGACAACGGGTATGTTGCGTATAATGCTACGAGCATAACGAATTACATAGAAGGTTTTGCAATAGAAGAGACTATTTCGGGCGGGGCAACCCTTACTGCATACTCCGGAGAGGAAACCGAATTGATCCTTCCCGACTTTGGCGGAAAGAATTATTCGATCGCGGCAAACCTGTTTAAGGATAATACGACGATAACGTCCGTTGTCATTCCTGACAATGTAACCGAGATAGGCTCGCAAGCTTTTGATTCTTGCTCGAGTTTAACCGGTGTAACGCTTGGCAAAGGACTTACCGCAATCGGAGACAATGCATTTTACGGTTGTGACAATTTGGTGACTGTTATAAACAATAGCAATTTAGTCCTTGTAGCCGGTTCTACCGATCATGGATATGTTGCATATAAAGCCACAAGTATATTAAGTTCCATAGACGGCTATTTATTTACGGAAAATCTCTCCGACGGCGTGGTTCTTGTCGGGTACTCCGGTAAGGAGACTGAATTAACTCTTCCCGACTTTGACGGAAACAGTTATTCGATAGCTGCCAATGCGTTCGAAAACAATTCATCTATTACGTCGTTAACCGTTCCCGCAAATGTAAGCTCAATTGGAGAGGCTGCTTTCAGTAATTGCACTGAATTGTCATCCGTAACATTTGCCGACGGAAGCAAACTTGAAACGATCGGAAAGGAAGCTTTCTTTTACTGCTCTAAGTTAGCATCGGTGGCAATTCCCGCAAGTATAACCTCGATCGGAGAGGCGGCTTTCAGCTTCTGTAGTGAATTGTCGGCAGTAACATTTGCCGACGGAATTAACCTCAAAACAATAGAGAAAGAAGCTTTCTATTCTTGTCCGAAGTTAACATCTGTGGTTATCCCTGCAAGCGTAACCTCGATTGGGGAGTCTGCATTCTCTATTGGATTCGGATTGGCATCCGTAACCTTTGCCGAAGGAAGTAAACTTGAAACGATTGGCGAATGGGCATTCAATTATTGTGCCATAACTTCAATAACAATTCCTGCGAGTGTAACCTCGATTGGTGCCAAAGCTTTCAGATATTGTGATAAATTGACATCTATCACATTTGCCGAAGGAAGTAAACTCGAGACTATCGGTGAAAGCGCTTTCTACGATTGCACCGAGCTAAAAGAAGTTCATATAAGCGATTTATCCGCTTGGTGTAAGCTTTCTTTCGCTGCTTCCGACGCCAATCCTCTGTCTGTTGCGCACAACCTATATCTGGACGATACCTTGGTGACATCCTTGGTTATACCGGAGGGCGTAACCTCAATTTGTGCCTATGCATTTACGAATGTCTCATTTACATCGATCAGTTTCCCGGAAAGTTTGATTTCTATCGGTAGAGGTGCTTTCAAGGAATGCGGAGAATTGGCAATGGTATCCTTTGCAGAAGGCTGCAAACTTGAAACCATAGGTTATTCCGCTTTTGAATCCTGCGTGAACCTATTATCGATTGTTATACCCGAGAAAGTAACATCGATTGAAGGCAGTGCGTTCTGGGGTTGTACCAAACTTGTCGAGGTTATTAATAAGAGCACGCTAACTATTACTGCAGGAGGGTTCGAAAACGGTTATGTTGCATATTATGCAAATGAAGTTAAAACCGATGGCAGTAGCAGTTTGAAAACCGAAGGTAACGATTATATTTATACTGAAGGCGACACGGAAAATACTCTTGTTTCTTATATTGGAAGCAGTAAGGAAGTAACGCTTCCTCAAACTTTAGGCGGCAAGAGCTATTCGATAGGAGGTTATGCTTTTCAGAATTCGACTATTACCTCAGTTACTCTTCCTGATAGTGTATCCTCTATCGGGGATGGGGCTTTCAGCGGTTGCGGCAAATTGACCGCGGTAACCTTTGGCGATAACAGTAAAATTGTAAGCATAGGCGATTTTGCCTTTGAAAGGTGCACGTCCCTTTCATCTATAGTTATACCGGATAGCGTAACATCGCTCGGCGTTCATGCTTTTAACGAATGCAGCGGATTGGTTTCGGTAAGCTTCGGTACGGAAAGCAAACTTGAATCAATTGGAAGTTATGCTTTTTATAACTGTACCGAACTATCATCGATAGTTATTCCGGCAAATGTGACTATAATTAACTACTCTGCCTTCTATAATTGCAAAAAAATGGCATCTGTTACTTTTGCGGAGGGTAGTAAGCTTACGACAATCGATGGCAGGGCTTTTGAATACTGTTACCCGCTTACATCTATAGCAATTCCCGATAGCGTAACGACAATTGGTAGTCTCGCTTTTGCAGTATGCAATCATTTGACCTCTGTTGTATTTGGCGAAAACAGTTCCCTTACTACAATAGGCGGTGACGCTTTCCAAATGTGCGACCAATTAAGGTCGATTGTTATACCTAAAAATGTAACGTCAATAGGAGGGAATGCTTTCTTTGAGTGTACCAAACTTGCCGAAGTAATTAATTACAGCACCCTAAACATTGTTGTCGGCGAAGACGATAATGGCTGTGTCGCTAAATATGCATGTATTGTAGTGACCGACGGTAACGGTAGTAGAATAAAAGAAGAAGGAGACTATGTTTATTTGGTCGGAGATACGGAAAGCGCGCTTCTTTCCTATACGGGTAGCGCTACGGAACTGACTCTTCCTCAATCTTTCGGAGATAAAGACTATTTGATTTATTCTTATGCTTTTAAAGATAACACGACCATTAAGTCTATATCTATCCCTGCCAGTGTAACTGCAATTGGCGAGCGTGCATTCAGCGGTTGTAGCGAATTGACAACCGTAATCGTTGCAGAGGGAAGTAAACTGACAGAAATCGGTTATCAAGCTTTCCAGGATTGTGCCAAATTAACCTCCGTTACTATTCCTGCAGGTGTAACCACGATAGGAGAATGGGCTTTCTGGGGTTGTAATAAAATGACGTCGGTTACCTTTGAGGAAGGAAGCAAGCTTACAACCATTGGTGATTCTGCGTTCTGCAACTGCACTTCCCTTGAGTCTATAATTATTCCCGCCGGTGTAAAAACAATCAATAGTAACACGTTTAATAGTTGCAGTGCGTTGACAACGGTCGTTTTCGGTGAAGGAAGTGCTCTTACGGCTATCGGCGACTACGCTTTCTATTACTGCTCCGCCCTCAATTCTATTGCTATTCCGGCAGGAGTAACCTCAATAGGAAAAACCGCTTTCGGATATTGTACGGCATTGACGTCGGTCGTTTTCGGTGAAGGTAGCGCGCTTACTACTATCGGCAACAACGCCTTCGATCACTGTATATTGCTTGCATCCATAACTATTCCCGCAAATGTGACCCTTATCGGAGAATGGGCTTTCAAGAGTTGTAATAAAATGACAACGGTTACCTTTGAGGAAGGAAGCAAGCTTACAACCATAGGCATGGATGCTTTCGAAGATTGCATTTCCCTCACATCCATAACCATTCCGGCAAGCGTAACCTATATAGGCGATTTTGCTTTCGGCAATTGCAATAAAATGACATCTATTACCTTCGAGGCAGAAAGCAAAATCGAGACAATAGATAGATATGCCTTCTCCGAGTGCACTAGTGTTTCATCTATTATTATTCCATCTAGCGTAACAATCGTAGGGTACAGCGCTTTCTGTCGCTGGACTGCAGATCAGACGATTTATTTCATTGCAAGTGAGGCAGGTACGGAATGGCATGACGAATGGCAATATGATTGTAATGCAAACGTGGTTTTCGGTTATACCGAGAGTCAGTCTGCCTAGCTTTAGGCTGATAAGAAGTTGTATACGACCAATTAAACGGTAAATTATTTGTAAAGAGGAGGTAAAGGCATTATCCTGGGCCTTTACCGCTCTTCGAGTTAAATCAAGCTCGTACTTTGTTATGAATTGCAATTGTGCGTATTAAGTGTTGTCAGAACGATGTAAAAACAGAGAATTAAAACCGATAAAGGCTTAATTTGCCAATATGATTGACAATAAAAGCTTTACTTGAACAAAAGCACGAATGAAACCATATCGTGTTTTTTTGTTATTAACGGGTGCATGTAAACCTCTATTGGCTTGAGTAAATATTATTTTCCTTTTCGAATATACTATAATTAAAGCTTTTTCTTTGTTTGACAAACAATGATTTAAGCATAAAAGAGTAACCACATATTTTTCGAGTTGTCGACTAATAAAAGACAAAGAGAAGTCATTGAATGTCGGAAAAACCGCCATACAATGTGATCGGGTGTATCAATAACGAAAAATATACCGTAATAAAGTCGAATTTGCCAATTATTAGCAGTTATTTTGACATTTTTTGAGGTAATAATATTAAGATTGTAAAATAATTGCAGAAAAAGACTTGTCACGCAAACTATAATACTGTATAATATAAAATGTAAAACCTTGCAGATGGGCAAGATTAAGGAAGTGGAAAAATGGAAAAGTCTAATATCTTCAACAGAATATACAAGACTTTGCGTAAAATGCTTTATTTTGCGTTTCCTTTTTTTACTTTCCTTGTCGCTTGGAGAAGTAACTTCGAGTATGTCAAGGGCGTCCTGTTAAAAGTTTTATCAGAGGATACCGTTTATATTATCAGAATATTGTTGCAATATAGCTTGGGCACTCAATCGGTAGCAATGTCGTTGCAACTTCTTATTTCTTATTCGTTTATTTTCATAAGCATATCCTCGTGCACCCTTTTTGTAATCAACATTGTCAGGTTGGTACTTGTTATCATTCATAAGGTGGGAACTATTAATGATGGCAAAAAATATCAGCCTAAAAGTAATAAAATTACGCATGTAAATACAAGCGTATATTTAAATTTTTCAAAATTAAACATTTAGAGTAATTTTTTAAGGCGAAATTCCAAGGAGTAGGGGACTTCGTATTTTTTGCGTTGCAGAATAATTCTGCTTTTTACACGCAAGCTTTTCGACAAAAATCGCTTTATTTTTGCGTACATACGTACACGTGCACGTGCGTGCGCACGAGGGCTTGACGAATTAGGAGAAATAAATGAGAACAAAAAACAGTACATTTTCAAAAATCGGCTTTCTAGCCATAATAGTTGTGTTATTAGCCATTTGCTTTACGGCATTATGCTTTAACAAGCCTGTAAGTACATACGCTGAGGACATTCCCTTTGCTTTGTACAAAAACGGAGAGAAGGTTGGCTTTAAAAATAACGAGCACTTTGTATTGGGTACGTCCGATGGCTTATCCTTGGTATTTTCCGAGGTTATTAATGAAGAGGTGCAAATTGTAGTAGATGGTAAGGAGTACTCCTTGTCCGATGACAAAAAAACAGTCGATTTATCGGGTATCGAGGGAAATGTTTCTTTAACGGTTACAATTCATTACGAAAAGGTGTCGACCTATTCTCATACGATTAGCATCGGTTGGACTGCTCTTGAATCGTATGAGGGTGTTTACTATTTGCCCGGTGAAAATGGTTGGAGAGTTCCCAATGACGACTCTGCAATCTTTAAATCGCAGGATAGTAACCGTTTTACCGCTTCTTCGATGCGTATTGTTACGAAGAACATCGAGTATCTCTCTTTAAGTGCCACCGCCGTTGATGCAGCAGACAACTGGACTAGTACCTTGGGAAAGGCATATACCTCCTCTAATAGCTATAGCATAGGCGGTGCTATGAAGGGTAATACTCCCCAGGAGAGTAATTACAAAAAATGCTCATTTGTTCTCGATTATAGTTTTGACATAATCACCATTGAGTATAAGCCTCAGAGCACCGATGATAAATATGAAGATAGTGCCGAGATGATTGTCAAAAACTTATCTTTAGAACCCGAATATGTAACTCTTAGTGCGACATTTAACTCTGAAATAGGTCGTATCTACTATTATAACCAGAAGGGCGAGAAGGTTTGCCTAGCAGAGGGCGATAATCAGATTTTAAAAAATCTAAAGACAGCGTTTTATTTTGAATCGGCAATAGCCGATGAAGAGGTAAGGGTTTTCGAATACCTCTTTAAATGCGGTACTTATTCTCTATACACCGACAGCTTCTCTGACGGAATGGATACTTATTCCAGAACTTGTTATGTTCAAGAGGATGCTATAATTAGTGCGTCCTTCAAAGTCTGCCTAAAATTGCCTCAAGAGAATTCCAGCATAAACAAAAAAGAGAACGGAGTATTCACCTTGATGACTGTAAATAACGGCGGTGTGTACTATTTTGATAGAGAGATCCCCGTTGAGGTTACCGTTATGGCACCTGCACTTGGCGTACAAGAAACTTGTAAATTGTACATAAACGGAAAATTGCACACCGAATTGGTTTCTGCTGCAAACCTTTATGCTTATACTTTTGGCGAGTTGGATTATGACAGAACTTTTACTTTCGTGTATTCGAAGGAGGGCGACTATCATCCTACTCAATTTGAGTATACCTTAAAGAAGATAACAACCAAGACAATAGAGGAGGATTTAATTTCCGAGGAAAGCTCTAAAATTACTTTATCTAACGATGAGAATTATCCTTATGGATATTATTCTCCCATATCCCTTGACAGAGTAGGTTATGTTCCGGGTAATGTGGGGTCTTTCAATACAATGTCTTCCATTAAGTTTACGGTATATGAGTCGGGAAGCTTTGTGTTTAACTACTATATGAACACCGATAACTACACTTATTGCCTTTTAAGTATCGGTGAGCCCATTGATTTCGGCAACGTCGATGATGACGATTTCGATTCTATATACGGAATCGGCGAGCCTTATTCGACCTACGACAAGGAGGAAGCAAACCACGGTGTGCATGGCTGGCGTAAAAAGACCGTCGATGTAGCGGTTGATGGTGATGGTAAGGACATTTACATTTATTACATTAAGATAAAGCCCTACGATAGCTATACAGATGAAACGGAAGGCATGTTTGGAATTGCCGAAATTGCATACTATGTCGGAAATGCCACCTACACTCAAGATTTGAGATTCAGTGATAGCGGAAACTTTACCGCAGAGGTTGACGGTATAGGTATAGATAACGGAGCAACCTTCCCTGTAGGAACTAGCATAACTTTATCTGCAACTCCTAACGACGGCAACATCTTCTACGGTTGGATAATCAACGGTGAACTTGTTTCGAGTGAAAAGGATTATACCTTCGTGCTTGTAAAGGATGCTTTGGTTGAGTGTGTTATGCAAGAGCCTGCATATTATGTAGCAAAGGATAATAAAAATTTCTACACCAGCTTAAACGAGGCTGTGCGTGCTTCTTCCGAGTCACGCACGATTTATCTTATCAACGATACCACCTTGATTGAGGACTTGGTTATTCCCTCTAACATCAAGGTGTTGATTCCCTATGACGAGGAGGACATTACAGGTCTTGCGCTTGGTAATGTGGGTATTGCAAGTTCACAAGTTTCTTGGGCAAATCCTCAAAAGTACCTATATTTGACATTAACTGTCGATCGTGGTGTATCCCTTGTAATAAACGGTGAGTTTGTACTTGGCGGTGTTTTATTCTACCCAGACCAATCCGCACAAGGACATACTTCGGGTGCATATTCTCAAATTGTAAACGAAGGAACGATCATATTGGATTCGGGTGCATATCTCGATGTTAACGGATTGATTACCGGTAGTGGTGAAATAGTTGCCAATGCAAGATCTACCATCAATATGCCCTTTATAGTAAATAATTTCTCGGGCGGAAGCATTACTCTTAGCTACTATACTTACAATTGTTTCCCCTTCTACAATTATGCATTGATCAACATTCAATGTACATACACAATTAAATATCAAGCCAAGCTTGTAGGTGCTGCTGCATTGTTCTTCTCGGGTGCAATAAACACTCAGGACATAGTTGTAATTAACTCGGAGGATCAAAGAAATGAAAATCTTGACGGTGCCCTTTTCTGGATAACAGAGGGTGCATCGATCACCCTTTCCTATGAAAACAAGAGTGTAAACGCACTTATGGGTGAAGCCCACATCGAGGATAGCGGTGTTACCACGATGACTTTCCACGGCAACATTTTATTCGGAGAGTTCTCGATGCAAGGCTTTGGTTCCACTCAAATGGTTCTGGGTTTGCCCTATACCTTCAATTACGTTGTGGCTTCTGATGGCGTGTTAACGGTTCCTCAAGGACGTGAGTATATGCTTATGCCGGGCTCAAAAATACTTGTTAATGTCGGTGGTGTATTCGATATTGACGGAGGTATATACGTCTATGACGGACTCATTCAAGCACCCCTTGCTAAAAAGTATTATCCCACTGTAGAACAACTGAGAGCATCGGGTTTTGATGTAAGCGGAATGTTTATTAACAACGGCACTACCAACATAAACGGTGGCTTCGCAGGTATTATTCAGTCTACCGTGAGCGGTGCTGTAGTTAATGTTAAGAAGAATGCTTTGCTATCTAAAACCATAGAGATCGGTGGTGAGTATGGCGGTACAAACAACAGAGCGCAATTGTCCCTTACCGCAAGGGTGTCGGGAATAAATAACGGCGAATTAACCATACTAGAAGATGGCAAAAGTTATAAGTCCTATGAATTAACTGCGGGCACAGAGTTTACCCTTGACACCTTTACAATGGATTATGCAAACTACTGCTCCGAGATTTCTGCTACCCTTAATCAAAAGATGAGCGGAAGCTACGGAATTGTCAATGGTGACAATATCGAGGTTTCAAGAACTCTTTCAATAGGAGCGGAGTATAAGGATGTTGTAATCAGAGTTAACGGTACTATTTATCAAACCGATGACAATGGAGAGATATCCTTAATGCTTCCTATCAACAGTGAGATAAGTTATCAATCGGTTTTGCTGGATAAACTTTTGAGAAGTATAAATAGCTGGAATGACTTATCTACAATCGTACTTGTTGTTCCTAAGTCGGTAGTAGGGAACGCTTCTTCTGCTAATGATCTTATCTACAATGCTGACGGAAGTGTAAGGCAAGCCCTTGTGGTAAAAGGGATCGTTACCTTCTACAATGGTGAATCCGAGGAAATAGAATTGTCCTACACCTTGAATAATAGTTATGTTCAAGAAATCACCTTTGAATCGGATGCTTATGTTATAGACTATTCCGACAAGGTATACGTTCAAAAGGCTGTATTGACAGAGTATCTCGAGAATGTATTGTCCCTTGAAAATGCAACCAATGTTGTGGAAAAAGCCACAGAACTTTATCAGCAATACAATCGTCTGCTTAATGGTTTATCTAGTGAGGAAGTAAGCTATGTTACCTCTAGAATATCCTCAGAATGCGGTGACTGGGCGGGCTACCAAGAGATAGTCGGCAGCTTTAACGTATCGGGTGTAACTTATGGTGATGATGTTGCTCAAGGAGAGGGGACAAGCCTTAACGGTTCGAAGAAAACCATAAGTCTTACCGTCGGCAACGATTACACCGTTGAGGGTGGTAATATCTATGTTACCTTTACCTATTCCTCGAGCTTCAACGGTAAAGCTTACAGTGTGGAAAAGAGATCGGGTGTCAACAGGAAGGCTTTATCGGTTGTCGCTGATCCTAAGACATCTGTTTACGGTAAAGAAATCGTAGCTCTTACCGCTACAACAAACGGATTAGTGCCGGGAGATATTCCTTCCGATGTCTATACCTTAACAAAACAGTCGGGCTCAGACGTCGGCGAATACAATATTACAATTAATAAAAACGGAACCAAGGCAGCTTATTATGAAATAAGCTATACCGATGCAAAGTATTCGATAACCGTAAAGGACATCGAAGTATCGCTTACTGCTAATAACGTTATGCTTTACAAGGCAAATACGTTAAAGGTAATAGTTGATTTCGGAAGTTATCAAAGCATACCCTATACAATCAACGTATTGTCTGATAATAGCATCGTTGCAAGATATTCAAACGGTACAATGAAACTAGAAATGGGATTTTCCTTTAGCGTAGGAGAGTACACCTTACAAGCTGTAAATGAAAATGCTAACTATAATTTGGTTCAAGTTTCTCCTTGTACCTATTCTGTTGTTGACAACAAAGACTATTATCTGTTTGATGTTAATCTATCCGGAAGCAAGGTTTACGACGGATTAAGTGAGAGCCTTACAGTTTCCGTTAAGGTCAGCGATACCGAAGAAAGTGTTGGCTATAATATCAGGGTGAACGGCTCGAGAAGTTACGATATCAAAAATGCAGGAGAATATTCAATAAGCGTTGAGGTTGAAGGTTACACCTATACCACAAGCTATAGCATCACTGCAAAACCTATAAGCGTCAACTGGGAAGATGTAAGTTATTATTATAACGGCTTAGAACAAAGCCCCGATTATACCTTGGTTGGTGTTGTTGAGGGCGAGAGTGTCATCTTGAGTTTGGGTAGTTATGTCGATGCTGCTAACTACGAGATAATTCCTAGCATTGAAAACGGGAACTATAAGTTGGAAGAAAGTGTTCATACCTTTGTTATTAATCCAAAGGAAGTAACAATAGCAGTGAATAGCATTTTGGATATAAGATTGTCAACTATAGTCAGCGGTTCAAGGATGTTCTTTACCGTAACACAAACAGACTCCGACATTTCTTCAAGCAATTTGAGGTATACTTGTTACGATTCAAACGGCAACAAGGCATTTACCGTTGATTCTAACGGTATTGTCGGAGATATTGCAGATATTGCTGTCGGTACTCACAAGGTATTTGCGGAATGTACCGATACCAATTATAGCGTAACCTGTACTCCTGCCGAGTTTAGCATCGTAGAAGATAACAACTATTATACATTGACCGTTAAGTTTAACGGTGGTGATGCTGCTGAAAAGGTTTACGATGGAGAAAGGGTGATGGTAACCGTGGCGGTTGTGGTTACCGAAACGCAGGAGGAAGTGACCGATGTCGCTGTAGAGTATTTTGTGAACGATACAAAGGTTAACTCGATGATAAATGCCGCCGATTACACAATTAAGGTAACCGTAGATTCTGAAATAACATATGTATACAATTATAGAATCACTCAAAGAGAACTTGAGCTGGAGTGGATTGTTGACGAGTATATCTACAACGGAGAAGAACAATATCCCGAAGTAAGTGCTGTTAACGTTGTCGGTGGCGACATTGTGAATCCGGTACTATCGAATGGCGAATATGTCAATGCAGGACGCAAGAGCATAAAGGTAATAGGCATAGAGGGAGATGATTGTTCAAACTACAAGCTTCCTCAAAGCGTCGAGGTATCTTTTGAAATAGAGGCAATGACTGCCGAATTAGGCTTCATGGTGTATGATGTTTTATATGGCAAGATTGAACAAACCTTGGCGGTAACCGATATTGAAAATGACTATGAACTTGACCTTGACAAGGTGTACTACGACATCTTTAAGGGTGAAGAGCTTGTAGGAAGCATAAGAGGAGCAAATGAACTTACTTTGAATCGTACCCTCGAACTTGGCGATTATATCGTTTATCCCATATCTCTTGATTCGAATTACATTATCGAAAGCGATGGAATTTCCTTCTCGGTTGTTGAGAGTAAGGATTATTACTCTGTTGATCTCGGAATATTCTCTTTGAGCAAAACCTATGACGGAAACGAGGTCGAGCTTTCGGTTACGGCAAAAGTTGCACAAACCAGAAAGCCTGTAGAGTGTACCGTTGCCGTAAACGGAAGTGAAGAGTATTCTATTTGTAAGGCAGGTAACTATTCGATAGTGGTATCCCTTTTAGGCGGAAGTTTTGAATATGAATATGTAGTCGAGAAGAAAGCCGCACAAATAAGTTGGGGCGGAGCAGATTTCACCTATAACGGTAGCTCACAAATCCCCGAGGTATCCGTATCAAACAAGGGACTTGACGATGTAAGTGTAGAACTTAATGATTTTGACAGCGTTTCTGCAGGCTTTAAGTCTGTTAGTGTAAAGAGTTTGACAGGTACCGATAAGGATAACTACAAACTCTCAAGCGGACTAAGCAATACCTACACAATAAAGAGTCTTGAAATCGACCTGACCTTCGGTGATATTGAAACCTTCTATGGAGAAGAAAAAGAAATAACCTATTATGTTGGCAAGGACATTCCCGATGCGTTAAGCTCGGTAGTAATCGTAACCAGAGAGCAAGGCATAACTGTTGGTTCCTATGCGATAAGCGTTGATTTGATTAATAACAACTATACAGTAAACGTGCCTAAGGCAAGCTTTGAAATCAAACCTAGAGCAATAACGGTACTTGTTGACAGTAAGTCCGCAATCTATGGTGAGGATGCTCAAGAATTATCTGCAGTTATTCAAGGTAACCTTGCATACGAGGACACTGCCTTTGATATATACGAGCTTGCACGTGAAGAGGGCATTGTTGTTGGCGAATATCGAATCTACGGTATTGCTAAAAACGATAATTACAGCGTGACCTTTGTTAACGCTACTTATACCGTCAAGGCTAGAAAACTTGAGTTCCTTGTAAAGGATGTAAGCGTTATCTATGGTGACGAGGAAAAGAGTCTCGAGGCAGAACTGAAAGATGGCTTCTCCTTTGCATACAATGATGCTATCGGTGATGTTTTGACCCTTTCTCGTGAAGAGGGTGTTAACGCAGGAGACTATAAGATTACAGCTTCTGTACTTGACAATTCAAACTATAATGTTGCAGTAATAACCTATACGAATCCCGAGAACTCATTGTACAGGATTTCAAAGAGAGAGCTTACAATAACCCTCTTCGATAAGAAGTGCGAGGATGTTGAAAGCTTCGAAAATGTTCGTGCCGAGCTTGATCGTAATCCGTATGCAATCACAGAAGGCGAGCTTGTTGATGGCGATAATCTGTCAATCGATATTGTGTTAATATATCAAGGAAAGGATGTTGAGCTTTCGGAGGATAACTTCGATAGCTACTACATTGCAGGAGAACATGTCATAACCTTAACATATAGTAACGATAACTATGACGTAAAAGTTGTCAACGGAACATTGACCGTAACCAAAGCGGCAATAAATGTCGTGGGAATCGTAACCGATTATGTTTACGACGACGGAAAGAGTATTGAGGTATTCGATTGGAGAAAAAACATTGAAGGTAATCTTAAGCGTGCCGATGAAAAAGCCTTTAAACTTTTAATAAAGAATTCAAAGGGCGAAGAATTGGAATCAATTACAGAAGTAGGCGAGTACACCATAACGATTATCATCAATTATAAAACCTACTTTGATTTTGCAGAGGACGCGGTAACCGAGTACAAGATAAACGTAGCGAAGAAGGATATTTCCGAGACGTTAATTGCGGCAGGTATTCCCGAGGAGGGTGTTCGTGAGTACGATCCCTATGCAGATGACGTTTATGCAGAATGCACCAAAGAGGGTATTAAGGTAAATTACGAGATATTCAAAGACGGAATTGAAAGCTCTGACTACTTAAGCGTTGGCTCCTATTCGATAAAAATCACTATCGATGACCTGAACTACAAGGGTGAAGCGAGCTATGAATGGAAGGTAGTTGTGAAGGATATTTCAAAGGAAATAACCATAAACGGAGTGTACGACAATGCAATAAAGGTTTTAGGACAACTCGATATTAGCGGCACTCTTCCTAAAAAATATAAGAATGTTGATTTAGAAGTTAAATACTTTGACGTCAATGGTGAAGAGGTCGAAGACTTATCTTGTGGAACCTATCGAGTGGTAGTTACCGTAAAGGATGGTAACTATATCGGTGAAAAGAAGGTTAGCTTCAAGGTGATTGGAAATTATGACGAGCTCTTTGCTAAACTTAAGGAGCTAATTGCCAAGTGCAAGGAAGGAACCGCCGAGGAAAAATTATCGGCGCTATCCGAAGCAAGGCTTGCCCTTAAGTCCATAAAGGCGGAAGAGCTTGACGATGTCAAATCTATTTATGAATACAAGAGTGTGCTCGATGCCCTTCAAGAGGAGTTTACTTCCTTTGGAAACAAGGTTGACGAGGTAGCAAACACGGCAAGAGGAGAGAACCTTCTCCTTGTCATTGAAATGTGGAACGCCTTTATGCTAATGACATATATGGGAATAAAGAAAACCCTGTAGTGATGGAGGATGTATGAAAAGAAGTGTATTAAAAAACTTATTATTAATATTGGTATTGACCTTAAGTATTTCCCTTTTAGTTGCGTGCGATGATAAGAATCCTACCCCGAAGGACAAATACGAGGCAATAAACAACGCTTTTGTAAATTGTGACGGCATAAACTCTGTTGAATATACCCTCAAGGTAAAAGCCGGTGAGGGCGAGGTGTACAATGAAAAGACCTCCTACACTGTAGACGGAGAAGAGGTAAGCTTTATAAGCAAAGTCGAAAAATTTAATCCCGATATGTGGTCCGATGAGCTTATTTCAAGCGAGGATAGCGGCACAATAAGTCTTGAGTCACTTAATGGCAAACTGTACAAGGGCTTAAAACTCTCCGACGAGTTTGTGGAAAACTTTTTAAAAACAGCTACAGAAGGAGGAATGCTTTATACCTTTGAGCTAAAAGATGCAAGCATCATGCTTAACCTGCAAAAGGCATTGACAGAGAATGCCAAAGTGACAATTGAGGTTGCTGGCGAGAAAGTAAATAACTTGACGATAGAGTATAACTATGACGGTTACTCTGTTGAATCAAAATATATAGTCAATTATTAGGAGTATTATGAATAACGAAAGAGAGAAGGTAGTCGAAATAAAGGGATTATCGAAAAAGTACGGTAAAGCTGCAAATTACACAATCGAGGATATCAACATAGATTGTTATGCCGGTGAAATCGTAGGAATAATGGGTAAAAACGGAGCCGGAAAGTCTACGACAATTAAGTGCTTGACCGGCTATTTCCCCTTTGATAAGGGTGAAATCACAATTTGCGGACACAACATAAAAAGTGACCCGGTTGAAGCAAAAATGAATCTGGGATATGTTCCCGACTCACGTGCTATGTTCGAGAAGATGACAGGCTTCGAGTATATAAACTTTATTGCCGATCTTCACGATGTAGAGGTTGATGTAAGACAACCGAGAATAGACGAAATGGAATCTAAGTTCAAGCTTGGTGACAGTATTTACAAAATGATTTCCTCCTATTCTCACGGTATGCGTCAAAAGATTTGCTTGATGGCATCCCTTATCCATCGCCCTAAGCTTTGGTTGTTAGACGAACCGTTGACCGGACTTGATGCCGTTACAATAGAGGCACTTCTATCTTACATGATTTCCTATAAAGAGCAAGGTAACGCCGTTCTTTTCTGCTCTCATAATCTAGACGTTGTCAACAGAATTTGTGATCGTGTGTACAGAATTTCAGACGGACATGTAACGGATCAATTTACAATGGAGGAGTTCAGAGAGGCTCATCCCAACCAAACCTTGATTGAGGTATTTATGTCGGACCAAGAATAATGAAAACAAGTAAGCTTAAAAAACTAAAACTGCTATTCAAAAAGGATTTCAGTGAATGGCAGGCAAGCTCCTTCAAGGAAACGGGCAAGCGTCGTGACTGGCTGGGCTTTATCTCATCGTCAGTGCTTATAGCTTTTATTTACGGAGTGTTTATTTATGTTTTCCATTCATTTGCGAAGATGTATTTATCCAACGTATTCGATGACGCTGTAGGTGACACCTACAGGAGAATCGGTGAGATTTTGACGATAAGCATAGCGCTGGTCTTTGTTATAAATGTAATAAACGGAGTAAGAAAGATATTTGCGGCAATCTCCAACTCAAAGGATATGAACGTGTTGATATGTCAACCCATAGGTGCCGGTCAGATATTCTTATATAAGTACCTTAAGATATATGCGACACAATTTGTTACGACCCTGTTTATAATCGCGCCTATAGGAATATCCTTACATATCATATCGGGCATAGGCGGAGTAGACTTCTATTTCTTAATGCTAGTATGTGCATTGCTTCTTCCTGCGCTTAGTTGTGCAATAGCAAGCCTTATAGCAGTACCCTGCATACTCTTTATGGAGTTAATAGAGTCTAAATTTATCATAAGGCTTATAGGATACGTAATAGTAATCGCAGTCGGATTCTGGATATACGGTATCTTCCTCAACGGCTTAAATCAAATTCTTCAATCGGGACAGATTTCCAACTTCTTCGATATGGGAACGATTTACACCATAAACAAGGTGACCAATGTCTTATATCCTGCAAAGCTTTATACAAACTTGATGCTTAAAGAAAACGTGTGGTTAAGTGCAGGCATTCTTGTTGCCTTATCTGCGGCTTGTTTGGTAGGTTCTTTCTTCCTAATGAAGAAGATATATAATACCTTTATGCAAAAGCGTCTAGAGGGCTATACGGTTGTCTTTAAGAAGAAAGCGGAGATAAAGAAGCATAATACCGTAAATGCATTGTTGTTAAAGGAGTTTAAGACCGTATTGAGAACCCCGGGGTATGCCTTCCAGTACTTTGCGACCACGGTAACCTTACCTTTTATGGTATATATCTGTGTACAGCTATTGATATCCATGGCAAGCGGAATGTTTGCGATAGATTGTAGCTATGCTGTTGCGGCGTTTGTAGTAATGATGTTTGCGATGTTGACTAACACTTTCTGTGCAACCAATATTTCACGTGACGGCAAGATGTATGCAATGCTGAAGACCTTGCCGGTGAAGGTAGAACAGATAATCGGCTGCAAGCTTTTCTTCTCTGCGGTTGTTTCTTTTATATCGGTATTTATTAGTAGCTTGACCTTATGGTTAAGCGGTTTGATCAATATCGGATCTGCCGTATTTGTATTTATAAACGGCATTCTTTTCTCTTTAGCGGGTGTAGCGTATGCAACAAAGAAAGATATGAAGAGTCCTTGCTTCCCCACAAGCGACAATGACGAGGTTGTAGACAGCAATAGCAATCTTTCAACTTTGATACTGATAGGACTTGTCCTTTCGGCGATATCGGGAATAGGAAGTATAATCATTTCCATTGTTGTAGGCTTCAAGGCATCTGCAGGTTGGGCGGCATTTGCCTCTATGGGCTTTACCTCCCTTATTTCCGTTATAGTATTCACATTTTCCGTAATCTACCTTTTCAAGGGATTGAAGAAGGCATATTACGAAGTAGATATTTGAGGTTAATATGAAAAAAGTAAAAAACAAGATAATAGCTTTAATGCTTGTAATTCCGATGCTTCTAATGTTCAGCTTATCGACGGCGGCAAGTGCTGTTGAAATCTTAGTTGACGTTCCCGTAAGCAAGGTGACTTTGACCGTCAACGGCGAAAAGGAATTGGAAGTAGACGTAGAGAAGGGAGATACCCTCAAGCTAGAAGCTAAAATAGAGCCGAGCACTGCAACGCATACCGCAGTATCCTATCAGGTACAGGAGGTTGAGGGTGTAAAGCAGGCAGACGTAATAATTACAGATGACGGCAGGGTTATTCCCAAATCTATAGGAAGTGTTGCAATAGTAGCAGTTGCGGGAGCGCAACAAGACAGCATTGTTTTGACCTTTTCCGCCGACAAGGTAGCCGAGGCAGAACAAGGAACCGATAAAATCAATTTAACCGTTGGTGAAAACAGAGAGCTGAAGATTGGTGAGGATTTGTTGATATATCCCTCTTCTGCAGCGGACGTGATAGAGTTTTCCTCTTCTAATGACAAGATTGCTTCCGTCAATTCAAGGGGAATAATCGAGTCAAGGTTTACAGGCGAATGCGAGATATATGCTAGCATTACCGGTCTTAAGTACGATGAATCGAGCCAAAGCTTTAAAGAGCATGAGTACAAGTTTACCTATAATGTTATCGTAGACGCAAGCGATAACGAATATGCTATAAGCTTTGCAGGAAATAAGAATGAGGTAAGCTTTTCCTCTTATTCCGATATTTATTATGAGATAGATCTATCTATCAACGCAGGTAATATCTCTAAGGATGATATAGTATTCGATTACGATAAAGATGCCATCGAGTCCGTTATCATCGAAGAGAACGACGGAATGTACGTCATAAAGATTGAATGGAAAGAGGGTATCATCGAGGGTAGTTATGTTGTCGAATTGAAGGATGAAGTAGGTAACAAGCTCGGTGCAATCAAATTTGAAAGAGGAGTAATAGATTGGAAAATCGACTATACCGGAGATCTTTATCTTGCAGTCGGAAAAAGCAAGAACATAGACGTTTTAGTTGACGGCGTATCCGATTATGACATCGTATGCAGGTCTAGTAATCCTTCTGTTGTTCAAGTTAAGAAGAACAACTCCCTGTTTAATGTAAACGGAGCAAAAGAGGGCGTATCGCAAATTACCGTTCAGTTGATTGTCGACGGTGACGTTTACGGAGAAAAGACTTTAAACGTAGAGGTTGTAAAACCTTATAACACAATTACTGTAAAGAATGACGATAGCACTGCAAGCCTTACAAAGAGCTTAGCCAGAGAACTTGTTATCGGAGAATATAAATATGTTGGTTCAAACAAAACGAAGTATAAGTTCAATATACCTATAAATGTTTCATATTCTGCAGGACAAACTGAAAGCGAAATTGATTATTCCAAACTTGTTTGGAAGAGCAGTGATACGAGTCTGGCAACGGTTGAAAACGGTGTATTGACCGTAAGCGGCGGCTTCTCTGGTAATGTCATAATAACTGTTAGCAGCAAGTATAACGAGGCTTTGGGCTATGACGTAAAGACAAGCTACACGATAAACGTTGTAGCGGGTGCGGTTAATGTTACTAATTATGAAGACCTTATGAAGGCGGAAGAAGCAGGTTACGAGGTTGTTCTTCAATCGGATGTAATGCTTGCACCCCTTCTTAAGGAAAACTACGGAAAGGACGGCTGGGCAGGCGAGTACAACAACTACATCGAGGGTAAAGGTAAATATGCAGGACTTGGTGTGTATAAGACAATCGATCCTACCGCCGACATATCTTATTATAAATCATTAGGTCATGACGATGATGCAAAACTCAAGTGTTTTGTAGAGATAACCAACAATATCTATGGCAACGGACACAGCATCAATGCCGACTACCTAACCCGTGGCGGTGAGAAGATGTACAAGGGAGAGCATTCGACGCAAGGCTTTATTTTCCATGGTCCCTTGTCTATAGTAAGAATTGCTTACGGCGCGGCAGAAAATGCTTTGGGTAATGCAAGCGTTAAGTCGCAGGACAATATTATTTTCCTCGTTAACAAGGATAATATTAAACTTAGAAACGTGGAATTGAAGGGTTGTTCAGATGAAAACGCATTGGGAAAAGATGGTACCGACCTTACCAACCTTGATAATTGCGGAACAGTATTGGAAGTTGTCGGTAACAATTTAGAACTTTCCTATTCCAAGGTAAACAACGGAAGAACGGTAGTAAGGATTTACGGAAAGGCAAATACCGATGAGGGTATTGTTACTGCAAATTTGAACTCCTACAAGCTTTCCGCTTCAATTAGCAATTGCATACTGTCCTATGGTAGAGAGTTTATCTTGAAGATAGGAACCAATCAATTGAAACGCGGAAAAAATGTTGCGGATACAAGCAAATATTTGGCTAGTGCCAACCTATTCCCCGGGGCAAGCAATGACTACAAGCAGTACTACGACGAGGCTAACCCCTATTTACTTAAGAAGGATGGTAGTAATTATACCCTTTCTGAAAAAAAAGACGATTATTTTATAAATAACTACGTATTAACGGATGTTTCCCTAAAAGACAGTGTATTTGCCTATGCAGGCTTGTTCTCGATAGGATTGGAGTCGCAATTCGGAGGTCTTGCTCTTGATGGATGGGATTACAGCTCAACATATCTGTTCGGAAGTGACCTCGGTTGGGGTGATGTAGCAGGAACCTCATATCCGGCAAGACTCAAGCTTTTGGGCGATGTTAGATTTTATGATTGGAAGACAGTCTCCAGCGTAAACAGTGACACCCTTCTTGATGCGGACGATACAATAAAAGAGAGATTGAATTTCAATCTTGATGTCTCCTCCCTTATTGAGTCCTATAGAACAAGAAGCGGAGATACCGCCACGGCAGAAAGATTATTGTTGACGTCGGGTGGTGATAGCTGGATAAATGCGCCTATTGCGATATATGGCGGTGGCAAGAACTACAGTATTATTGACTATAGCGGAGTAAGCGAGGATTTCAGTGAAATGTTTGAATTAAAGATTCCAGTAAAATATTTCATTCCCGACTTTAACGCAAGGTTTATATATTATTCGGCAGGAATCGAGGACTTTAGATTTATGGTATATGAAGCTCATTCCGCAAAAGAAGGATATCTTTCATTAGAAAGACAAATTAAAGACTTAGGCAACCAAGACGCATACAATTGGCTAAGTCGCAAATAGTAACGTCGGTAATCGACAAGGAGAGAAAAAATGTATACATCGAAGCTATTTAAAGGAATACTAACTGTCGTAATCATCACAATATTACTTTCATTGTGCTTTATGACTGCATGTAAGTTTGTTTTTGACTACGATTCGTTATCCTATGATAACGTCACCTATATGGACGGTGACAAGGATATCACACCTTCTGAAGGCGAAGATAAGGCTCCCTATAGGTATTTTCCTCAAAAAGAGGGATATACCTTTAGATATTGGACTCTTGATCCCGAGGTTAATCAAAAGTTTAGCGTCCAAGGGTATGAGGACGAGCCCATTACCCTCTATGCGGTATGGGAAGTTCATACCTTTAAGGTTAGGTTTTTAGATTATGATGGAAGAGTAATTACCGTCAACGGGCAAGAGGAACAGTCGGTTGACTACGAAGGGACCGCAGTTCTTCCCGAAACTCCCGTAAGAGAGGGCTACACCTTTATTGGGTGGGACACAGACTATACCGACATTAAGGCGGATAAAGTTATTAATGCCATATACGAAAGGACAAAGGCATCCGTTAACTTTATTTTAAACGGAGACGAACTTTTTGGCGTGGATAGCCTTGTAGGTGATACTTTATCCGATCTAGATGCCGTGCTTAACGATAATTTTGCACAAAAACTCCCACAGGGTTTGAAGTTGGACGGTCTTTATTACGATGCCGATTTCAATAATGCATTATCCATGGATAATCCTCTTCCGGAGCTTCTCGACGTATATGTTAAGCTTGCTCCGATTGGCACCGAGCTTACACTTACCTCCAATAGCGAGGATAACACTTTTGATTACAGCAGAAATTTAGAGGTAATCTTCTCCTTGTCCTATAACAAGCTGGAGGATCTCTCCTATTCTGTTAAGTGGTACTTAGCTGACGAGGAACTTTCGGCAAGAGAGGACGGAAGCTTAGTATTAAGCGATTTATCAATAGGCAGATATACGGCAAAGGCTGTGCTTACAACTTCCTATCACGGAAATTCTATTGAAAACGAAAAGGAAATAGAGGTATTAATAAGCAAAGGTACCCTAGTTATCAAAGCTTCTAACCACGCACTAACCTATGGTGACGAGCGTCCCGAATTTTCCTACACCATTAACGATGGTGAGGATATCGATATAGGTGAAGCAACCTATACTACGGAGTATAATAAGGGTTCATCTGTCGGTGAGTATTCATTAAGGGTATCTTTCCCGGAATCCGACGTGTACAAGCTTGTATACGAGAACGGAAAAATAACGGTTGCCCAAAAGAGCATAGAGATTAGAGTAAACAGTGAGAATCTTACATACGGTGATTCTCTTCCTTCGTTTACATATAATGTAAGCTATCTTCTCGATGGTGACTCCTTAGGTGACCTTTCATTTGTAACGGACTATTCTAAGGGTTCCAATATCGGAGAGTACAGAGTTTATTTAGAGGGATTTTCAAACCCCAACTATAACATCGAGAAGGTTGAGAGCGGATTAATCATAGTTTCTCCGAGGGAGCTTGATTATTCTCTTGACGTTGATGATATTATTTTCGGTGACGAGGCAAAATTCGGATACACTATAACAAAGGGTGAACTTCTCGAGGGAGATTCCCTTTCCGTGCCTTCATATTCGACTGAGTATGAGGTAGGAAGCAACGTAGGCGAGTATGAAGTAGTCTTAAGCGGATTGGAAAACAAAAATTACGTTTTACCACTAGAAAAGAGTGCTACCTTTACCGTTTCTCCCAAAGAGGCAGAGGTTAACTGGAACATTGGAGAATATGTTTATAACGGCACAAATCAAGGAGAATCTGTAGTTGCTAGCTATGTCGATATTAACAGACATAACGTAGATGCAATTATCTCTTTTAGCACTGAGTTTATTTTGGCAGGGGAGTATGAAGTAAGGGCTTCAACTGCCGATCCGAACTACTCCTTAGTCGATACCGCACGCACGGTTAGTATCGAAAAGAAAAATGCTGCTGTTACTTTGGATAATTTATCGCTAGTATATGGTGAGGCTGTTCCGGAGTATAGCTATACTGCAAGGGGCTTTATCGATTCCGATAACATTGAAATAATCTCCCTTTGCGACTATGAGGTTGGTTCCGATATCGGACGCTATGATATCTCTATTAAGGATATAGATAATAATAACTATAGTATAACTGTTAATAATGCAACCTTAACGGTAACCCCCAGAGAGGTTTATGTAGAGTGGAACCTTCCCGAACGCACCTATAACGGTAAATCTCAAAAGGGTGCCTTCAGTGCCTCCTATCGCATGTATAACGGTGATGAGATAGGATTAATTATCAGCTACACGCTAGACGGAGTTGAGAAGGATCCTATCAATGCCGGTGCGTATCTTGCAAGTGTAACTCTAGAAGATGACAATTATACTTTGTATGACACTCAAAGAAGTGTTGTAATTCAACCTAAGCCCTTGAGCGTTGTTGCAGAGGATAAGTCGGTGGACTTCGGCTCATATGCTCCGGAGTATACCTATAACATGGAAGGATTGGTAGAGGGCGATGAAGAGAACATAGGAAAAGCTCAGTTCCTTTGCTCCTATTCGATAGGTGACGACGTAGGAAACTATACCATTGGTGTAGGCGGTTTTTCCAATGAAAACTATGAGATTAGTTACACCTATGCGACTCTAACCGTAAACAAATTGAAGGTAAGTGCAGAGTGGAACTACTCGGATTCCTATACTTATAACGGAAAATCCCAAGCTAAGAGCGTAACCGCTACCTTTAAGCAATATACCGGCATTAACAAGAAAATGACTATAGTATTCCAATCGGAAGCGGGCGAGGATTTCTTCCATGCAGGCGATTATAGTTTAACCGCAAGCTCGAATCTAGAGGATAACTATGAAATCGATAATAAGGCACTTAGCCTAACAATGAAGAGAAGAGCATTGACTCTTACTCCTAAGTCGCTATCTTTAAGCTACGGAGACGACACTCCTAGCTACAGCTATTCCGCAAGCGGTTTGGTCTCCAAAGATAGCATAGGGGATATATCCTTTAATTGCAGTTATCAAAAGGGTAGCCCTGTAGGAGAATACACTTTATCTTTAAGCGGAGCGGAAAATTCCGACTATGAAATTAGCTATGTTAACGGCACTGTTGCCGTAAGCGCACGTGAAGTAAGTGTTGTATGGACAATACCCGAATTGATTTATAACGGACAAAATCAAGAGGATAGCCTTAACGCCTATATGACAAACTACGATGGGGAAAAGGAAAGCCTGAGTATATCCGTTCAAGGCGGAGAGTTGATTAATGCAGGAAGCTATAAGCTGATCGCAAGTTTTAGCAATGCCAACTATGCCCTTTTGAATTCACAAAAGAGTATAAAGGTATTGCCTAAGAACGTTACCATTACCCTTCGTGGCGGTGAAATCAACTATGGTGACGACTGTCCTACCCTCCAAAAGATAACCGAAGGCGTAGTAGAGGGTGAGAGCATAAACGATACTTTGGATTTCACCTATATCAAGGGAGAAACCACTGTAGGAGCCTATACCTTAGGTGCAACCTATGATGAAAATTCTAACTATAACGTAACCGTAAACAAGGGCTTATTGGTTGTAAATAAGAGACCTGTAACGGTTAATTGGACTATAGGCGATTATGTCTATAGCGGAAAGAATCAAGAGGCGAATAACAGTGCCGAATTCACCACCTTTAACGGAGAGAGTGAGAAGATGGCAATCTCCTATTCTGCCGAGTTTGTAAATGCGGGAAGCTATGTATTAACCGCAAGTTACGATAACGATAACTACGATTATTCCGATACTCAAAGAATGGTTGAGATCGCAAGGAAGGGCTTAGTCGTTTCTGTTGACAATAAGAACATTTCCTATGGTGACAGTGTAAGCTTTAGCTATACACAAGAGGGCTTGATAGAGGGTGACTCTATCGGCAACATCGAGTACAGCTGTAGCTATATAGTAGGTTCCGATGTAGGAAGCTATGATATTATCCTTAACGGAGTAAATAACGCTAACTACGCTATAACAGTGCATGACGGTGTATTATCCGTTGCCAAGAGAGGTGTAGAGGTAAACTGGACCGTAGGTAATTATATTTACAACGGTCAAGCTCAAAAGAGCGGAAACAAGGCAGTATTTACAGGCTTCGACGGCATGGAAAAGGAAATGACGATTTCCTATTCCGGAGCTTTTATCGATGCAGGTGATTATATCTTAACTGCGAGTTACAATAACGACAATTACGACTATAACAATAATACAAAGAGTGTAAGCATAGTGCAAAGACCTTTGATCATAACCGTTGCCGATAAGAGTATAAAGTATGGTGAAAAGGCGATCTATTCTTATACACTCGAAGGATTGTTAGAGGGTGATTCCTTAGGAGATTTCACAGTAGGTTCGGCATACATAGTAGGCTCCGATACCGGTAGCTATCCTATCGAGGTAAACGGAGCTGAAAACAGCAACTATGCTATAACCGTAAACAATGCCGAATTGTATGTAGCTAAACTTGAGGTAACCGTAAATTGGACGGTAGGCAACTTTACCTATAACGGCGAAAATCAAGGAAAGGGCAATAAAGCGGAATTTACATCATATGACGGTGTCGTAACGCCCATGAGCATTGCTTACTATAGCGGAGACGATGAAGTTGAATTCTTATCGGCAGGTAGCTATAAACTTAAAGCGTCATACGATAATGCTAACTATGAGTACGTTAACACTTCGAATACCGCACGTATTGAAAGAAAAGCCTTGACCGTTACTGCCGATAACAAGACAATTGACTATGGTGGAGCCGTAACTTACACATATTCAACAGAGGGCTTAGTTGAGGGCGACTCAATAGGTATAATAAGTTATGACTGTAGCTATAACGTAGGCGACACTATCGGTAGCTATGTTATCGATATAAACGGTGTTGAAAACGCCAACTACATTATAACCGTAAAGAAGGGTCAGTTGACCGTTGAACAACTTGAAGTTGAGGTTAAATGGAGCTTAGGCGAATTTATCTATAACGGCAAAGACCAAGGCGACGGCAATAAGGCACAATTTATGGCAATCGACGGAAGCAATAAGGATATGACGATTTCCTATTCTGCCGACTTTGTCAATGCAGGATCTTATACAATTACCGCAAGTTACGCAGACGCAAACTATAGCTATAAGGGTGTTTCAACTACCGTAAGTATTGCACAAAAGCCCTTAACTTTAGCTGTAGATAATCAAACCATTTCCTATGGTGACGGCGTAACCTACACAAGCACCTTAAATGGCTTGGTGGAGGGTGATACCTTAGGCGTAATAAGATATACGAGTAAGTATAAGGTAGGCTCAGATATCGGTGACTATACGGTATCTGTTAGCGATGTAAGCGATCCTAACTACGATATAACCGTTAAGGACGGTACCTTGACCGTTAACCAGCGTGTTGTAGATATACTATGGGTTGTAGGAGAGTACATCTATAACGGAAGCGATCAATCTGCCGATATCAAGGCACTCTTTACAACCTACGATAAGAAGACAACTAGAATGACAATTTCTTATTCTAGTGATTTTGTCAATGCCGGTGACTATCTATTAACGGCATCCTATAAGAATACAAACTACAAATTTACCAATCCTACAAAGGAATTATCTATTGCAAAAAGAGATTTATCCGTATCGGTTGATCAAAAGAGCATTTTCTATGGTGACAAAGTAACCTTTACCTATACAGCCAACGGACTAGTAGAGGGCGATTCTATTGGAGAAAAAATAAGCTATATTTGTGATTATAAGGTAGGTTCGGTTGTAGGTAGTTATGATATTAATATTCAAGGTGTAGCAAACGATAATTACAATATTCTTTCCGTAACCGGTTCAAAGCTAACGGTAAGCAAGCGTGAAGTAGAGGTTAACTGGACAACAGCTAACGAGTACACCTACAATGGTGAGAATCAATCCACCGACATCAAAGCAACCTTCACCGGTTACGATGAAGTCCACGAGATGTCTATCTCATATTCTGCCAAATTTATCAATTCAGGCAGTTATACCTTGACTGCAAGTTTTGACAACGATAACTATGATTATAAGTCGTCAGAAAAGGTCATTACCATCAAGCAAAAATCGTTGACCATAAAGGCAATTAGTACTAGCGTTACATATGGTAAAGAAGCGAGCTTAACATATGACCCCGATGGTTTAGTAGCGGGCGACACATTAGGAGATTCTTTCACTATTAAAACAACCTATTCTGTAGGACGTGGTATAGGCTCATATCCTATTACTGTAAGCAATGCTGTCAACTCTAACTACAGTATAAGTTATGAAGATGCAACCCTTACCGTTACTCCCTTTAATGCAACTGTAACTTGGGTAATAGAAACTTACACCTATGATGGTAAAGAGAGGAAGGACGAAGTTACTGCATCTATAACCGATTATGATGGAACATCGAGAAATCTTGATATTTCTTTCTTGAATAAAAAGAACAATGAAACCATATTCCAAAATGCAGGAACCTATTCCTTATCCGTAGATCTAGGAGATAACTACTCCTTAACCCATGATAAAGATACCGCTGTAATTGAAAAATTAGAGGTTAGCGTTAATTGGAATGAAGTAAGCTTTACCTATGATGGTAATGATAGAAAGGCTGAAAACAGTGCAACCTTTGCTCATGTAAATGGTTCCGAGGGCATGGATATATCCTTCGAGCTTGTAACAGGTGAGGGCGAGAATATTGTATATACAAGTACCACCGATATGAAAAATGCAGGTACTTATAGAATGACCGCCACTTACACAGGTGAGGATAAGGATAACTATGACTTTACTAATGTCACCAAGGATATAAAAATTTCACCTAAGGCAGTAAAAATTATTGTCGGCACCCATACCGTAACTTATGGTGATGATATTACAAATTTTGTGCCTACTGTAAAGGATGTTATTACAGCTGATCTTGAAAAATTTAATGCTCGTATCACTTACAATTATACTGTAGGTGAGGGTGCAAAAAAGAATTACCCGCTTACTAGTAGTCATATCTATTATAATAACGAAGATAATAACTACGATGTGGAAGTAGTAGCCGGTATTCTTACTGTAAAACAACGTTCAGTAACAGTAACACTTGCAAACGGAAGTATAACTTACGGTGATGCTGTAATTGAGAACGGTGAAAATGCGACCTATGGAATTAAGAGTATAAGCAATCTATATAATAATGAAAGTTTAGGAACTATTGTGTATGATTGCACTTATCAGCAAGGTAGCCCTGTAACGGCTGATGGCTATACTATTGGTGCACACTATGATAACAGCAATGCTAACTATATAATAACCGTAGTACCTAGCACATTAATAGTAAGTCAGCGTTCAGTAACAGTAAAACTTGCAAACAAAGAAGTAACCTATGGTGACCCAGCTCCTGAATATACTATAGCCGAAATAGTCGGCATTTATTCAACAGATAGCTTCGATAAAGTAGGAACAATTAATTTGACTAGCACTTATATACAAGGAAGTCCTGTAATAAGTGGTGGCTATGCTATAACAGCAAGTTATCAATCTATAAATGATAACTACAGCGTAACTGAAATAGTCGGTGCAACTCTTACCGTGAACAAGCGTGAAGTAACAGTAAAACTTGCAAATAAAGAAGTAACCTATGGTGACCTAGCTCCTGAATATACTATAGCCGAAATAGTCGGCATTTATTCAACAGATAGCTTCGATAAAGTAGGAACAATTAATTTAACTAGCACGTACAAACAAGGAAACCCTGTAATAAGTGGAGGTTATGCTATAACAGCAAAGTATCAATCTATAAGTGATAACTACAGCGTAACTGAAATAGTTGATGCAATTCTTACCGTAAACAAGCGTGCCGTAACAGTAAAGCTTGCAAATAAAGAAGTAACATATGGTAATGAAGCACCTGAATATACTATAGCTGAAATAGTCGGCATTTATTCAACAGATAGCTTCGATAAAGTAGGAACAATTAATTTGACTAGCACTTATATACAAGGAAGTCCTGTAATAAGTGGTGGCTATGCTATAACAGCAAGTTATCAATCTATAAATGATAACTACAGCGTAACTGAAATAGTCGGTGCAACTCTTACCGTGAACAAGCGTGAAGTAACAGTAAAACTTGCAAATAAAGAAGTAACCTATGGTGACCTAGCTCCTGAATATACTATAGCCGAAATAGTCGGCATTTATTCAACAGATAGCTTCGATAAAGTAGGAACAATTAATTTGACTAGCACTTATATACAAGGAAGTCCTGTAATAAGTGGTGGCTATGCTATAACAGCAAGTTATCAATCTATAAGTGATAACTACAGCGTAACTGAAATAGTCGATGCAATTCTTACCGTAACCCAGCGTGCAGTAATAGTAAAACTTGCAAACGGAAGTATAACCTACGGAGATGCGGTAATAAAAGATGGTGAAAATGCAACATACAGTATTGCGAATATAAGCAACTTATATAACAATGAAAGCTTAGGAACCATCGTATATGATTGTGATTACAAACAAGGCAGCGCTGTAACAGCTGATGGCTATTCTATTGGTGCACGCTATGATAACAGCAATCCTAACTATATAATAACCGTAGTATCTAGCAAGTTAACCGTAAGCAAGCGAGCCGTAACAGTAACGCTTGCAAACGGAAGTATAATCTACGGAGATGCGGTAATAAAAGATGGTGAAAATGCAACATACAGTATTGCGAATATAAGCAACTTATATAACAATGAAAGCTTAGGAACCATCGTATATGATTGTGATTACAAACAAGGCAGCGCTGTAACAGCTGATGGCTATTCTATTGGTGCACGCTATGATAACAGCAATCCTAACTATATAATAACCGTAGTACCTAGCAAGTTAATCGTAAATCAACGTGCAGTTTCCGTTGAATGGAATAATGTAGAAATCGTATATGATGGAACCAACCAATTAGAGAAAAACGTAGCACGGTTTAAGAAATATGATGATACATATCAGACAATGACAGTTTCATCAAACAAGGGTTTTGTCAATGCAGATTCTTATGTTTTAACCGCAAGCTTTAAGAGCGAGTACGCAGGTAACTACACCTTCAAAAATGCAAGCGATGCTAGTAAAGAAGTAACCATTGCACGTAAGTCAATTAAAGTAACCATTAATGCTCCTGATTCAATAACCTATGGTGATGAAGTCACTCTTGAGGGAGATAATCCTTCCTTCTCTTATACTACTTTCGGTTTAGATGACTCTTCTGTCGGTTTAGTGGAAGGGGATACTTTAACCGTGAAATACTTGGTTAAGGATGCCGCTGGCAATGCTTACGCAAAGGGTAGCAATGTAGGAACCTATTCCATAACCTTTGCAAGCGTTACAAATTCCAATTACACCATAACCAATGCAACAACTGCCAATGCAACCCTTACCGTAAATAAAAAGAATGTTTCCTTCACTTGGCTAAATTCATTAGAATACTTGAAAAAAGATCTAAGCGAGGATGCTAAACCTTACTTTATTGATATCATCTCCGGAGAGAAAGTTTACTCGGATATTACTGTTGCGGATAGCAATGGAAATAAGGCTGTATTGTGGGATGCAGGAGATTATAAGCTTACTGCAACTTCTACTTATACTAACTACGAGATAATCGGTGACAAAACCAAAGACTTTAAGGTTACTCCTAGAGTTGCACACGTTACAATCGAGAACGCAACTATTTATTATGGTGATCCTCTGGAAAACTTTAAGTATACGGTTAAAGAAGGCGACATTTTATCGGGTGATACTCTTGGTACAATAATTTTTGCTTGTGAAGGATATCAGCAAGGAATGGATGCAGGAAAATATGACCTAAAGATTACGGCAAATACTAACTCTAACTATACTATTGAATACAGTACAGCAGTACTTACCGTATTAGCAGTTGTAAAGGAAATAACCTGGAAGAACTTAACAGGATATATTTTCAATGGTGAAGAACGATTCTTTGGTTTATCCAGTGAAAACCGTATAAGCGGTACTTATACCGGTTTTGAAAAGGCTAATCCTGTCACCGTAACCATTTATAAAGATGGTAAAGAGGTAACATCCTTTATAAATGCAGGAACCTATACTATTGTCGCATCCACTTCCGAGAAGAATATTTCCTTCTCTAATGGTACACAGACTGTAGAAATTGAACAATATACAACAAGCGTTGACTGGAGTAAGATAGTCACAAGCTTTACCTATAATGGATACGAGCAAAGTGCAGGCACTGCAACCTTCACCGATGTTAATGGTGGTGCTGCTTCCGTAACCATTCTCTGTAAGAAAGGCGACGAAACCACCTTCAAAAATGCCGGTATCTACACCTTAACCGCAACCGAATCCAGCGGCAACTACAGCTTTACCAATTCTGAAAAGACAGCCGAAATTAAGAAAGCTCCTGTTACCATTACCGTTGGTTCATACAGTGTAACCTATGGTAATGATGCGCCTACATTTGAAAAGACTACACAAGGTGTTGTAGCCGAAGGCATAAACGAGTATATTGACTTTACCTATACTAAGGGTGAAACAGCGGTTGGAACATACATATTAGGTGTTATCTATGATAACAATTCTAACTACGATGTTACCGTCAACAAGGGCGAGTTGGAAGTACTTGTGCGTGAAGTAGAGGTTGATTGGACAATAAATGATAGTTATACATATAACAGAGAAAATCAATCTGCGGATATCAAAGCTCACTTTGAAGATTATAAAGGCGAACAAGTTGAGATGGATATCTCTTACTCTGCTGAATTTATTAATGCTGGCTCTTACACCTTGACCGCTAGGTACGGAAATACTAACTATATTTATAACGACAATGAAAATAATGTAACAATAGCACAAAAGACATTGACAATAAGTGCGGACAACAAGAGTATTTATTATGGTGATAGCGTTACATTCTCCTATAATACTATCGGATTAATTGAGGGTGATAAGATAGGAACTATCGGCTATACTTGTAGTTATAGCGTAGGCTCT
>CAZLNZ010000014.1:0-67787 GCA_964561145.1 uncultured Christensenellaceae bacterium | reverse complement strand
AGGGTAAATTCCACCTCAAATTCCACTGTGGAATTTACTTTGGGAATTCACTATTGAAAATTTTCTACAAATCTATTGCTAATATTGCATAAAAAATATTTGCATTATTATGCATTTTATGTTATCATATATCAAAAAGCACTATGGGATAATTTTGACTGTTGCCTAAAGGTTGTAAAAATGTTTCTCGTAGGAAGAAAAAACAGGAGGCTATTATGGCAGTTGTAACAATGAAACATTTATTAGAGGCAGGTGTACACTTTGGTCACCAAACTCGCAGTTGGAATCCTAGAATGGCAAAGTATATCTTTACCGCAAGAAACGGGGTTCATATTATCGATCTCGAAAAGACCGTTGTTGAAGTTGAAAAAGCTTATGCGTTCGTAAGAGATACCATTAAAGAGAATAATGGTAAAACCATACTCTTCGTTGGAACTAAAAAACAAGCTCAAGAAGCTGTTAAGGCTGAAGCAGAGCGTTGCGGAATGTTCTATGTAAATGAAAGATGGCTCGGCGGTTTGCTTACAAACTGGAAGACAATCAAGACTCGTATCGATAGATTGAAGAGCATCAATGCCAAAGAGGCTAACGGAGAGCTCTCTCTTCTCACAAAGAAAGAAGCTGCTCAATTAATCAAAGAGCGCGACCTTCTTGAACGTAACCTCGGCGGTATCAAGAATATGGTAAGACTTCCCGATATCATCTTTATCGTAGATATTGAGAAAGAGCACCTTGCTGTAGAAGAAGCTCGTAAGCTTCACATCCCTATCGTTGCTTTGGTTGATACTAAGTGTAACCCTGATTTAGTGGATTACGTTATCCCCGGCAATGATGATGCTATCAGAGCTGTTAAGCTTATTACAAGCACAATTGCTAGTGCTGTTATCGAGGCTAAGGAAGGCGTTGAGTACAACGTAACAGATGACGATGAAATCGCTGCTGACGTTGAAGAAAACATTGAAACTGAAGAGTAATTATTTTGGAGGTTATTATGGCTTATACTAAGAATGATATCATGACTTTAAAGGAAAAAACCGGTGTTGGTATCTCCGATTGCAAGAAGGCATTGGATGCTACCGATGGCGATATGGATAAGGCAATTGAGTTCCTTCGTGAAAAGGGAATGGCAACTGCTAAGAAAAAGGAATCCAGAGTTGCAGCAGAAGGTATTGTAGACAGCTACATTCACCTTGGCGGTAAGATCGGTGTATTGGTTGAAGTTAACTGTGAAACCGACTTCGTTGCTCGTAATGAAAAGTTCCGTGAATTTGTTCACGATGTTGCTCTTCAAATTGCTGCAAGCAATCCTTCATACGTTAGACGTGAGGACGTTCCCGCTGACGTTTTAGAGCATGAGAAAGAGATCTTAAGAGTTCAAGCTAAGAACGAAGGCAAACCCGAAAAAATTATCGAGAAGATGGTTGAGGGTAGAGTTATTAAGTTCTATCAAGATTTTGTTCTCTTAGATCAAGCATTCGTTAAGGATCCCTCCAAGAACATTCAAGGATACTTGAACGAGGTTACTCAAGCAATCGGTGAAAAGATCAGCATTAGACGTTTTGTACGTTATGCAATGGGTGAAGGTCTTGAAAAGAAAGTTGATACAACTCTTGACGAGATCCAAAGCGCGATTGATTCTGTAAACAACTAATATGATTGATAAATTGCGTTCTTTATGAACGCAATTTTTTTTAGATAATATGAAAGCAAAGTATAGTAGAGTATTAATTAAGATAAGCGGAGAAGCACTTTCTTCCAATGGAAATCCCTTAGATCAAGGTATTATTAGCGGTGTTGTCGAACAGATTAAGACCGTTATGGATATGGGTGTTCAAGTAGGTATTGTTATAGGCGGTGGCAATTTCTGGAGAGGAAGACAAGGCGGTAATATGGATCGAACAACCGCCGACCATATGGGCATGTTGGCTACAGCGATCAATGCTTTAGCACTTCAGGATGCTTTCGAGCAAAGAGGTATAGTGACTCGTGTTATGACTGCAATCGAGATTGAAAGAATTGCAGAACCCTATATTCAAAGAAGAGCAATACGTCATTTAGAAAAGGGTCGTTTGGTTATCTTTGCTTGTGGTACGGGTAATCCCTATTTCTCAACAGATAGCGGTGCGGCTTTACGAGCTAATGAGATCGGTGCAGAAGTTATGCTTCTTGCTAAAAATGTTGATGCCGTATATACTGCTGATCCCAAAAAAGATCCCAATGCACGTCGTATCGAGGATATGCCCTATATAGACCTATTATCCAATCAATTGGCTGTAATGGATGCCGCTGCTGTTAGCTTGTGCATGGATAACAATTTACCTGTTTTGGTATTTGGCTTAAGCGAAAAGGATGGCATTATCAGAGTATGCCTTGGAGAGAAAATCGGCACACTGATTCATTAATATTCATTACGTTTTTTAGCTGATTGCATATTAATAATAATTTAAAAGGCTTGTGTAAAGACTTAGAATAATAAAAGAGCAGACATATTGTTTTATTAGTCTGCTCTTTTTTTGAACACGAATTGTTTTTAAGTGTTTTATTCGTTTGAATTATCGATCTCTGAATCGTGTATTTCCTCGTTAACTTCGATATCGGATACTTCGTCCGTGGTAATGCTTGGTTTTTCGATACCGTCTAAAAGATTCATATAATTAGGATGTCTGTCTGATATGATGACGGGTGTTTCGATTACAGTTTTTTCATTAATATAATATTTATGATTGGTTGCGTTGTAGTAAATTACCGATTCTAATGTGATAAAGAAAGTTATAACAGTAGGTACGGAAATGATAATTCCGGCCCCGAAGGTTGATATGATACTTAAAACGATAAACATTGCTGCAAGGAAATATGCTACAATATATATTCCGAATGCATTGATGAAAATCTTTTTGATAGAGCTTACGGATTCTCTGAGTGCTACATGTATTCTTTTATTGTCTCTGACCATTCCCGGGAGCCAACCGCTGAATATGGTTGATTTTAGTGACATTAAAATACAGATATATATCATCAAAACAGGTAAAGCGATGAGAAAACTCGTTGCCCTTGTTAGACCTACATAGATGAAATATCCGCTAACGATTACTGCAAGCTCATAGGGGAAAATTGTAACCAAGCTTAGTAATCCGTATAAAAGGGAACGTTTTAAATTGCTTATAAAGTTTGATATAAAACCATATCTAGCATTGGATGACATAAAATTGTTTATTATATCCGAATATGAAATATAAGCTAATGAATAGATGAATTTGGCTAGGATAATGAAAACAACCAAAATTACTATTATTATTGTAAGCATTTTGGGAGTAAAAGAATCCAATATTTTAGACCAGATATTGTTTACTTCTTGTAGTGTTTCTTGTGAGTGGGGGTTGCCTGAAACCAGCTCTCTTATACCTTGGATAGCTTTTTCGAAGAATCCGTTGGTTTCTATTTGTTCAATAACACCTGATAATACCGGGGCTAGTATTGCTACAGCGATTATTCCTAAAAGCAGGCTAACTATTAAAAAGTACGTGATAATTTTGAAGACTAATGCATATCTATTCAGCAATATGCTTAACGAGTGATAAATTGGCATTATATTCTCCTTTATAGATTATTTTCCGGGAGTAGATCCTCCCTGTCTTTTTCAAATATATCGTAATATGCAGCAAATATGATTACCGGATAGTAGCATGAAATGAATATCATCATAATAGAATCGAGTATTATTTGTAGCGTTCTAATGTCGGCAAATATGATTCCTACTTGTACTGCAAAAAACAACAAGAGGGGAAGTGTAAAGGCTACTAATAGTTGAAAAAGCTTTGGACGAACTGCCTTTATAGAGATGCTGACACTGTCCCATAGCTTTTGTCCGGTACAAACCATATTTGGACAAGTTAATGATAATAATGTAAGCATGATCATGAAAATAACGAAAAATGCAATGACAAAGATAAGAGATAAGACAAACGTTGCGATTTGATTGCGTGTTATAAAATACCATGCCGAAATAACACAGCTGATAATAAGACCGTATAAAGTTATAAACAAGAAAACCGCTACGAGTGATATGAAGGAGGCAAAAAAGTTTTCATTAATTCTTTTGAAAACGTTTGTTATAGCAAAGCAGCCTGTTCTCATATGTCTTTGTATCGTTCCGATTATTATGGATAGCAAAAGCGCTAAAACGATTACAATAAAAACAAGTACTATAAAAGATGTCCATCTTAATTCGGATATGGAACTGTAAACATCCGCAAAAGAATAGGATTTTCTATCAAAAAAGTTAATAAATAGTGCTATGGTTGACGAAAACGACGAAAAAAAACTTATTGCTATCGACGGCACAACGGAGAAGAGAGCAAGAAGCCAGAATTTTTTATGTTTCATATATTGAAAAGCAAGTTTAACGTATTTCATAGCCACCTCAATATAAGTTATTTGATTACATTATATAATAATGGTGGAAAAATTTCAACATATTTAAGACATATTGGTGACCAAAAGGAAAATTTATGGTATTATTATAAAATGAAAAAGTCGATTCTTCTCGTATTATTAATTATTAGTTTACTTCTTTGCTCTTGCGTTTCTCAAAACTTGGACTATGAAGGTTTCGGCTTTTTTGGTACATTTTATTCCTTTAAGGGTAACATTCAAAGAATGAAGGAAAACGAAAAGGTATTGTACTTGGTTGAAAATGCAATATCTCCGCTTGAGGGTGAGGTTAAGACTTTCAATCAATTAAGTAATGGAGAATCGCTCGTCTTATCCGATTGTCTATCTGAACTTATTGAGTTCGCAATAGATTTTTGTACCAATCCTTTGACGGAAGGAAAACTTGATTTTACAATATATCCCCTTGTTAAGCTTTGGGGTTTTAATGCAGATAATACATCCGTGCAAATTCCCCCTCTAAAAGAAGATATTCAAAAAACATTGGAGTTAGTCGGGCTCAAGGGTATTTCATATAACCAAAATACCAAAACATTAACAAAGCTAAAAGATGGTATAGAACTCGATTTCGGAGCTTTCGGAAAAGGATTTGCTTTAGATTACATTGTCAGATGTGAAAATAACAGGGATGGCTTATTTAATCTTGGTGGTACTGTTGCGATAAAAGGAAAAAAAGCAAAAATCGGTATCGCACCGCCACTTGAATGCGATTATTCCTATTTTGCCTCTTTCGAGATTGTCGACGGCAATTTTATTTCAACCAGCGGAAGTTATGAAAAATACTTTGAATATGAAGGAAAAAGATATCATCATATTCTTGATAATGGTTATCCTGTCGGTAACGGTCTTGTGTCTGTAACTGTTAAAGCTAAAAGCGGAGTCTTAGCGGACAGCTTATCTACTTGTTGTTTCATTCTTGGAGAGGAAAAATCAATTGCCCTTTTAGATTATTATGGAGCATCTGCCGTGTTTGTTTATGACGATTATACTGTAAAAACTTATAAAATGGATATAGAAATAAAAGCTTCGGAGTATGTTTTGAAATGAAAAAAGATTTTGAGTTCTATAAAGCTACTAAACCGTTTAAACTATTTGACCTAATAGTTTTAGGTGTTATAGTTGCACTTGTTGTTGCATTATTGTTTGTATTGTTTCTTCCAAAAGAGGAGGGTAGCACTGTTGAGGTATATCGCTCGGGAAAGTTGATCGGTGAGTTCAAAATGAGTGATTATTCCGAGATTTCTTTGGTAAAAGAATACGGATCTTTGGTTTTATGTATAACAAATGAATCCGTATGTGTATTAGAGAGCGATTGTCCAGATAAATGTTGTGTCAAACAAGGTGAGATACATTATGACGGAGAAAGCATAATTTGTGTACCACAAGAAATAGTTGTTAAAATCGTTGGAGGGAATAAATCAGAGGTGGAGGAGATTACAAAATGAAAGTTGACAAGAAATCATTACGTAAACTAGCGGTCCTTGGTATACTCGCAGCAATGTGCTCCTTGATCGGGTATTTGGAAAGTTTGATGCCATCGATTTTTCCGTTTTTACCCTTTGCGAAAATAGGTCTTTCAAATGTTGTAGTGTTATTTACGATAATTGTCTATTCACCACTTGAGGGATTCCTTGTCTTGGGTCCAAAATGCTTGATAGTAGGTTTACTATCGGGTAATCCAATGATGATTCTTTATTCTCTTGCCGGTGGTCTGCTGTCAATGTTTGCAATGTTCGGATTACTAAAAACAAAACTTTTTTCAATTCCTGCAGTAAGCTCTGTTGGTGGTTTTGTCCATTGTTTGGGACAAATATGTGTTGCGTCCCTTTTCAGCGGAAGCGGTGCACCTTTTTATTATTTGCCGCATTTGGGAATTTTCGGAGGCATCGCAGGGATTGCTACTGGTCTATTGGTTTATCTTGTCGTGAATAAAATACCTTCTAAGATTATATATAAAGGGGAAGACAACTAGGCTATATCATAAACTACAATAAAAAAGGCACTATATATCCGTCAAATTGTATAGTGCCTTTTTGGGTTAATTACATATTTTAAGCGAATAGTAGAATCGGTATCAGATATCTTAAGTTAATATCTATTACCGATAACTATCGGGTCTTATTCCTTCAAAAATGATGTTATCGACACCAACTCTTTTTGCTTTATTAAAAAGTTTTTTACTTCTTATCGTCCAACTTAAAAGTTTAACACCTTTACTTTGCCTTCTTCTTAAATAGATATTAGGTAGGAATAAAATGTTGAAAGAATGAAAATCCGGATTTACTGATTTTTTCCAGAAAGGAAGTGCGAAATTTAAAGGCGGAGTGCTCAATATACCTAACGGTATCTCGGTAGTGTTTTTACGCCAATACTCCAACGCACCTTTACCGAAGGATTGAATTGCATAATTGCCACTATAGTTTTTTATGTAATCAATCAACTTTTCAGATGCACTATTCTTATTATTGCGGTCCTTCATTTCTATGAGCAGTCCGATCTGTCCGTTTACCAAGTCTAAAACCTCTCTTAAAGTGGGAATATAGTATTGGGTTCCCATTAATTTGTAATTCTTAAGTTGATCGGCTTTTAGAGCGTCTATTCTTATATCCTCTCCACACATACGTTTAAGATCATCGTCGTGAAAAACTGCAAAGTCTCCGTCCGGCAATAAATGCACGTCGATTTCTATGTTGTAATTTTTATCAATTGCATTTTGATAGGAGCCGAGTGAGTTTTCAGGACAAGTACAATCCCATAATCCTCTGTGAGCTATGGGGCGAGTTAATAACCAATTCATATCCATAGTGTGTAGCAACCTCCGCTTGATTGATGATAAAATTATACCAAAGCAAGTTTTAAATGTAAATACGTTTGCAAAAAAATATGTACATGTATTATAATAAAACATATATTTGGAGGACATATGGAAACCTATATCCGAAATTTTTGTATTGTTGCACATATAGACCATGGCAAGAGCACACTTGCCGATAGATTGATGGAGTTTACTTCTACTGTTTCAGAAAGAGATGCCAAGGAACAGCTTTTGGATAGCATGGATTTAGAACGTGAAAGAGGAATTACCATTAAGCTGCAGCCCGTTAGAATGAAGTATGAGTATAAGGGGCATATGTATACTTTAAACTTAATAGATACTCCCGGGCACGTTGACTTTACCTACGAGGTAAGTCGTTCTCTTGCTGCCTGTGACGGTGCATTGCTTGTTGTTGATGCGACTCAAGGTGTTGAAGCACAGACTCTTACTAATGTTTATCTCGCTTTGGATAATGATCTCGAAATTATGCCGGTAATAAATAAAATCGACCTTGCAAGTGCAGATGTTGAAGGTTGTAAAAAAGAAATTGAAGATATTATCGGTCTCGATACTGAGGGCTGTCCTCTTGTTAGTGCAAAAACCGGTCTTGGTATAGAATATCTCCTTGAATGTATAATTGAAAGATTGCCTCCTGCTAAGGTTGATATGACCTCACCCTTTAAGGCGTTGATTTTCGATAGCTTCTATGATAACTATAGAGGTGCGATTTCTTTCGTTAAGGTGGGTGAAGGTGCTCTTAAAGCAGGCGATAGAATAAAAATGTTTAGTACGGGAAAAGAGTTTGATGTCTTTGAAGTAGGTGTTTTCACTCCAAAATTAACACCTTGTCAAGAACTTTGTTCGGGTGACGTAGGATATATTGCCGCAAGCGTTAAGAATGTTATAGATACTGCTGTCGGTGATACTATTACCGTTGCAGATAATCCGTGTGAATCACCTTATCCGGGTTATAAAGAGATCAAGCCTGTTGTATTTGCAGGTATCTATCCTGCCGACGGAAGCAAATATCAAGAACTCAGAGAATCCCTGGAAAAGCTTAAGCTTAATGATGCTTCTTTGTTTTTTGAGCCTGATGTTTCGGTAGCTTTAGGTTTTGGATTCCGTTGTGGATTCTTAGGCTTATTACATATGGATGTAATCGAGCAAAGATTGGAAAGAGAGTTTAATCTAGACTTGGTTACTACGGCACCGAGCGTTGTGTTTAAAGTTTTTAAAACTAATGGTGATATGATCTATTGCGATAATCCTACAAAATTGCCACAGCCGACAGAAATTGACCACATCGAAGAACCTGTAGTTAAGATGACCGTTTTTTCTCCTCCTGAATATGTTGGTCCCGTTATGGAGCTATGTCAAGGGAAGAGGGGGGTATTTATCGATATGAGCTATATTGATCCGCAAAGGGTACAGCTTATTTACAGAATGCCTCTTGCAGAAATTCTTTATGATTTCTTTGATAGCTTGAAATCTCGCACAAGAGGTTATGCATCCCTTGACTATGACATGGATGGATATCAAACTAGTGATATGGTTAGGATGGATTTCCTACTTAATGGTGAAATGTGTGATGCATTGAGTATGATTGTTTTCAAAGACTTTGCATATGAGAGAGCGAGAAAAATTGCCGAAAAGCTTAAGGATGCAATCCCTCGTCAGATGTTTGAAATACCTATTCAAGCAGCAATAGGTAATAAAATAATAGCCAGGGAAACCGTCAAGGCATTGAGAAAAGATGTTTTAGCTAAGTGCTATGGTGGTGACATAACAAGAAAAAAGAAGTTGTTGGAAAAACAGAAGGAAGGAAAAAAGCGTATGCGTCAAGTCGGTAATGTTCAAGTGCCGAGTGAGGCGTTTATGTCAATACTTAAGGTCGGTGATGATTAATGGTAGGTCTTTACCTTCATATACCATATTGTAAAAGGAAATGCGATTACTGTTCTTTCTATTCGATTCCTTCTAAGGTTGTTGCCGAATCCTATGTTGATGCTTTAATCAACGAGATTGAGAGTTATAAGCTAGAGAAAAAAGAGAGAGTAGACACCATATATATAGGCGGAGGAACGCCCAGTCTCTTGTCAAGCCATCAACTTCAAAGAATCTTTTTTGCGATTGAAAAAACCTTTGATTTAGTGTTTCCGGAGATTTCCATCGAATCGAATCCGGAAAGCATCGATTTGGAATTTTTGGAAGCATGTAAAACCCTTGGGGTCAATAGAATTAGTATAGGCATTCAGTCATTGAAGGATTCATCGCTTCGAGAAATCGGAAGATTGCATGATAGAAATCGTGCAATGGATGCGGTGAAATTATCTAAAGCATATTTCGAAAATGTAAATGTTGATTATATGTTGGGGCTGCCTTATCAAGGTTTTGCCGATATCGAGGAAGATATCTCTTTATTATGTGATTTAGGTGTGACACATTTGTCTGCATATTCTCTGATTCTCGAGGAGGGAACACCATTGTTTGTTAAAGCAGAAGAAAGGGCTGTATTGCTTCCGGACGATGATCTTCAATGCGACTATTACAATCGAGTGTTCCAAATTCTTAAGAATCGGTCCTTTCATAGGTATGAAATAAGTAATTTTGCTTTAAAGGGGTTCGAATGTCGTCATAATCAAAATTGCTGGAATCTCAAAGAATATATAGGCATTGGTCCCTCGGCACATTCATTTTATAAGGGAAAACGATATTTTAATCCATCTTGTTTGGAGATGTATATTTCCTCTTCGGGTATTTGCGTTCGCAAAGAAGAGGGTGACAACACTCCTTTAGATAGGGAGTTGGAGTACATAATGCTCGGATTGCGTACAGAATACGGTATATCTCTCAACACATATAAAAATCTTTTTGGATATAGTGCTTTAGAAAGGTTCCAAAAAGTGCTTCCGAGGATAAAAGATTTTATCGTTATTACTGAAAATCATATAAGGATCAAAGAAGATTTTTTTTACATATCAAACTATATACTTGAAATGTTAATGGATTGTATCTGTTAGTATTATATTTTTTTGTTTAATCATATACGGAAGACAATGGACAAAAACATTTTAAAATGTAAGTCTATTTTTATAAAAAAATTAGCGATTGTCAAAAATATATTAGAAATATTTTAAAAAATTAGCAATCAACCCTTGACATTGCTAATAAATATGCATATAATATTGTTAGCAATCGAGGTTGCGGACTGCTAGCAGGACTGCTAGCATGTCTTGGAGGTGTTATGGCTTTAAGTCTACGTAAGCAAAAAATATTGAAGGTATTGGTTTCTCGATATATAAAAACGGGACAAGCCGTTTCTTCTCAAGATATTAAAAACAATCTGGATGAGGATGTTAGTCCCGCAACTATTCGTTCGGAACTTTCCGGCTTAGAGGAAATGGGATATCTTGAACAGCCACACGTATCGGCAGGAAGAATACCTACAACTAAGGCTTATAAGCTGTATATCGATGCACTTCCTGCAACCGAACCAACAGAGAGAGCTCATTATGTAGAGGAACTTAGGGCTTTCTTTGAAAAGAAAATGGTTGAAGTTGAAGACGTTGTAAAATCAACTGCTAAAGTTATATCCGATGTAACAAACTATACCTCGGTTATTGTTGTCAAAAACATAGAGAAGGTTGTTATCAGAACAATTAAGCTCATAGATATCGGTGCAGACTCTGCACTCGTCATTATCATTACCGACAGCGGTGTTATTAAGGATTCTATCATAGATTTACCTAAAAATATAGGATCCAGTTATCTTGCGACGGCATGTGAGATACTAAATAACCTTTTTGACAATAAGTCGATAGAGGAAGTTATTTCCTCCGAAGCACTACTTTCCGAAGAGCTTTCACAATATAAACAGCTTTTGCAATCTGTGATTAGCTTGATGGAAACCTTGAGTGAAAAAGAAGGAGAAGTATTTGTTGAAGGTACTGCAAAACTGTTGGATTATCCTGAATACGAGGATAAAGAAAGTATTCAATCTATTCTTTCTTTAATAGATAGGAAAAAGGATTTATCCGAAATGGTATCAAGTGCGGGTCTAGAGGTATCCGTAAAGATCGGTGCAGACGAAGGTATCGAGCATGGTTCATTAGTAAGTGTTAATTATCGATTGGATGATAAGCATACCATTCATGCAGGAGTAATCGGTCCCGAGAGAATGGATTATAAAAAGGTTATAGATGTTCTCACTCACTTAGAGGAGGCAATCAGATCTATTAACGGCAAAAAGGAGGACTAAATGTCTAAAAAGCAGAATAAGGAAAATCTTCAAGAGGAGTTAACCACGCAAAATGAAGAGGTTGATAGCAAAAACAGTGTTGAAGAGCAAGACTCCGATAATTCGGAAACCAAAATTGAAGAAAACGTAGTAGAAGAAGTTAATGTTGATAAACTTCAAGGCGATTATAATAAAGCGGTAGTTGCATTAGAACTTGCTCAAAAAGATCTTGAACAACAAAAGGATCAATATCTAAGATTAAGAGCTGAGTTTGAAAATTATCGTAGAAGAACCTCTCAAGAAAGCGTTTTACAACGTGCTAAAGGAATTGAAGCCGGTGTCGAAGCATTCTTTCCTTGTCTCGATGCATTGGATCGTGCTATTTCGATTTCAACTGATGAGGCTAATTTGCAAGGATTGAATCTTATCAAAAAACAATTCGATCAAGCACTTAAGAAGCTTGGTGTAACTGAGATTAATCCCGAAAACGAAGAATTTGATCCGGAGTTCCACAATGCTGTAATGCATGAGGTCGATCCCGATAATGCAGGAAAGGTTCTTCAGGTTCTTCAAAAGGGATATAAATATAACGATATGCTATTAAGACCTGCAATGGTTAAAGTAGCAACAGACGAATAATAACGCATTACGCGTAAAAATATTTAGAATTATAACAAGGAGATATATAATATGTCAAAGATTATAGGTATCGATTTAGGAACAACCAACTCTTGCGTGGCAGTTATGGAAGGCGGTGAAGCAACCGTTATCACAAATGCCGAGGGTGCTAGAACAACTCCTTCCGTTGTAGGTTTTACCAAAGACGGAGAGCGTAGAGTAGGTCAAGTAGCAAAAAGACAAGCGGTAGCTAACCCTACCAGAACAGTATCATCAATCAAGAGAGAGATGGGTACTAATTATACTGTTGAAATCGATGGAAAGAAATACTCTCCTCAAGAGATAAGTGCAATGATTTTGACAAAGCTTAAAGCCGATGCAGAAGCATATCTTGGTCAAAAGGTTTCACAAGCTGTAATTACAGTTCCTGCATATTTTAGCGACAGCCAACGTCAAGCAACAAAGGATGCAGGCAAAATTGCCGGCCTTGAGGTTCTTCGTATTATCAACGAGCCTACAGCTGCGGCTCTAGCTTATGGCTTGGATAAAGGCGAAAATAAGAATCAAAAGATTTTGATTTACGACCTTGGCGGCGGAACCTTCGATGTATCCATTTTGGAAATCGGCGACGGAGTATTTGAGGTTTTGGCAACCAACGGTAATACTCGTTTGGGTGGTGATGATTTCGACCAAGCAATAATGGATTATATTGTAGCCGAGTTCAAGAAAGATAATGGAATAGACCTATCTAAGGATAAGGCTGCGATGCAAAGAATTAAAGAAGTAGCAGAGAAAGCAAAAATCGAATTGTCCGGTGTAACAAAGACTTCTATAAGTTTACCTTATATCACAATGGGTAGCGATGGTACTCCTTTGCATATCGATATGGACATTACAAAGGCATTGTTTGACAAATTGACTGCTCACCTTGTGGAAGCTACAATGGTTCCTACAAAGAAAGCCATGCAAGATGCTAAACTTTCCTTCTCCGAAATTTCAAAGGTTATCCTTGTAGGCGGATCTACAAGAATCCCCGCAGTCGTTGACGCTGTTCGTAGTTTGACAGGAAAAGAACCTTATAAAGGAATCAATCCCGATGAGTGTGTTGCAATCGGTGCTGCGATTCAAGCAGGTGTTTTAGGCGGTGAAGTAAAGGATGTTTTATTGCTAGATGTAACGCCTTTGTCCCTAGGCATTGAAACAATGGGCGGTATATTCACCAAACTCATTGATAGAAACACAACAATTCCTACAAGCAAATCTCAAATATTCTCAACTGCCGCCGACAATCAACCCGGTGTTGAAATTCACGTTTTGCAAGGTGAAAGATCTATGGCAAAGGACAATAAAACCTTAGGTCGTTTCACTCTTGACGGTATTCCTCCTGCACCTAGAGGTGTTCCTCAAATCGAGGTTACTTTTGATATCGATGCAAATGGTATCGTAAATGTTAAAGCTCGTGATAAAGGAACAAACAAAGAGCAATCCGTTACCATTACAGCTAGTACAAACCTTACAGAGGATGATATCGATCGTGCTGTAAAAGAGGCTGAAAAATATGCGGAAGAAGATAAGAAACGTCATGAATTAGTTGAGTTGAAGAACAATAGCGAACAAATAGTTTATGCCGCAGAAAAAGCTGTTTCCGAGAGTGGTGATAAGCTTACCGATGATGAAAAGAATACAATTAACGAAGCCGTAAAAGCGGCTAGAGAGGGCTTGAATTCGGACGATGTCGATGAAATCAAGAAGGTTATGGATAGTTTTAATCAAAAGATTCAGCCCATCTTCACGAAACTCTATCAGGCTCAACAGCAAGAAGGCGGCACTCCCGATATGGGCGGTGAGGGTGACGTAGGCGGAGAACCCGATATACAATAATATAAAAGGATGATATACCGATAGGCATTAATTTGCCTATCGGATATTAAATTAAAGTATGAGTGCAAATTATTACGAAATATTAGGAGTAGATAAAAACGCAAGTGATGATGATATCAAGTCGGCGTATAGGAGACTTGCTAAAAAATATCACCCTGATTTATATTCCACAAAATCTGAACAAGAAAAGAAAGAGGCTGAGGAAAAGTTTAAGGAGATAAATCACGCATATCAAGTTTTGTCAGATCCTCAAAAAAAGGCTGCCTATGACCAATATGGTAGCGAAGACGGACCGCAATTTACAGGCGGAGAAGGATTTTCCGGTTTTGGTGACTTCGGAGATATTTTCAGTAACATCTTCTCCGGTTTCTCGGGCACAAGAAGTCAATCTAGAGCAAACTCTCCTCGCAGAGGTGATGATATTCAAATACGTGCAAGCATTGATTTCTTTGATTCGATTCGTGGAACAACCACTGATTTGAAATTTAGAAGAAACGAAATTTGTAAGGCTTGTGGCGGTACCGGTGCGAAAAATGCGTCCGCACAAAAAACGTGTACTCGTTGCGGTGGTAGCGGAACTGTTAGAATTCGTCAAAACAGTCTTTTTGGTCAGATTATACAAGAAACTCCCTGTCCCGATTGTAAAGGAAAGGGTAGAGTTATAACAGATTATTGTAAGGATTGCGGCGGTAAAGGTTTTGTTTCGATTACAAGAACAGTACATGCTAAGATACCTGCAGGAATTGCTGATGGTCAAACCATGGCTTATGCAGGTGATGGTCATTGTGGGACAAACGGGGCACCTAATGGTAATCTTATCATCTTAATTAGCGTTAAACCTCACCCTTTATATGTAAGAAAGGAATATGATTTAATATATGAAATGCCACTAAGCTTTGCTGTTGCGACTCTAGGCGGAGATGTAGATATTCCCACACCTTATGGTTCCGTAAAATATAAGATACCTGAAGGTACTCAAACCGGTTCGGTTTTTAAGATTAAAGGAAAAGGCGTCAAGTATTTGAAAAAAGATATATATGGTGACTTGTATGTTACTGTAAAAATAGTTACTCCGACTAAGCTTACAAAAGCACAAAAGGATTCGTTAAGTTCATTCCAACAATCTTTGTCATCGACTCAAGAGGAACAGATAAGAAGATTTAACGATTACAACAGTTGATTATGTATAAATTTAGGGTTATAACAACACACGAAGCTAGCGAGCTCGTTTCCTCCATAATGTTTGATCTGGAGGGAGAAGGTGTTTGCATTCAAGATCCTCAAGACTTTGATGAAATTGATAAGTTCGGAGTCGTATGGGATTATAAAACCAGAAATTCCACAGACGGAAAAGTGTTTGTGGAAGGTTTTTTCGTTAGAGAGGATAAGGATTTTGTCGAAATTGAGCTTCGAGAAAGTTTAAACTTTTTAAAGGAAAATTCCACTTTTGATGTCGGCTTATTGGAGATTCAATGTGAAGAAGTGGTCGATAATGATTGGCAAACGGAATGGAAAAAATACTACAGTCCAATAATACTTGATAAAATTGCAGTATACCCTTCTTGGATTCAACCGACAGATAACTCTCTACCAATTGTAAAAATAGAACCCGGTTCGGCTTTTGGAACAGGCGAGCATGAAAGTACAAGAATGTGCTTAGAGTTGATTCAAAATATTCCATTAAGGGGAAAAGATATTGCAGACGTCGGCTGTGGTAGTGGAATACTCGGAATGGCAGGATTAGTTCTCGGTGCAAAAACTTGTTATTATAGTGACCTTGATCCGAATGCAGTCGATAATTTAAAGGTTAATCTTGAGTTGAATGACTTACAATCGAGGTCTGTTTACGAGGTTGCTTCCCTCTTAGAGGGTACATCATCTTGCTATGATTATATTTTTGCTAATATTACCGTCGATATATTGACCCTGTTAGCACCAACTGTTCGTAAACATTTAAAGGAAAATGGTCAAATAATAATTTCCGGAATTATTGCCGAAAGAGGTGATGAGATTATCCGTGTCTTTACCGATTACGGATTTAAGGTATTGGCTAAGCTTTCTCTAGGAGATTGGCAAGCATATCAGCTAGCTTAATTATGGAAATCAGAAGATTCTATGTTGAGAAGGAAAACATAATCGATGACACCATATATCTTGTCGGTGAATCATATATTCATGCAACAAGAGTTTTACGGTTTAAGCCCTCCTATAAGTTGATTGTATGCGATGGGAGCGGAATTGATTATTATTGCGAGGTTATAAGCATTGATAAAGAAAAAGTTACATGTCGAATACTTGAGCAGACTCAAAATAATAACGAGCATAAATGTGGATTGATTCTCTGTATAGGACTTATTAAGTCTGATCGATTCGATATTGCAATTCAAAAGTCTGTTGAACTCGGTGTAAGTGAGATTGTTCCGTTTATCTCGGATAATACCTCGGAAAGAAACTATAAGCTTGAGAGAGTTAAACGTATTGTTATTGAGGCTTGTAAGCAGTGTGGAAGGTCGATTTTGCCTAAGATTCACGAATTGACATCTTTTGAGGAGATGTTATCGAAGGGAAGAGGGCTAAAGCTGTTTGCTTATGAAAAAGAGGAGTCGTTGACGCTTAAAGCAAGCCTTGACAAAAACCCGATCGAAGATGCTATAACCTTGGTCATAGGAAGTGAGGGCGGTTTTACTGAGAAAGAGGCTACAATGTCTACAATTTTCGGATACAAAAGCATAAGTTTGGGTAATAGAGTTTTGAGAGCAGAAACGGCAACTATTGCCGGTTTGTCGTATATTTCAATGTTTTTGGAGGACTAATGAAGATCTCGGTTATATCACTTGGTTGTAAGGTAAATACTTGTGAGTGTGAAAGTATTGTCGCAAGGTTAAAACAATTAGGACATTCTGTATCTATGGAGTTTTGCGTTGCCGATTGCTATATTATTAATACCTGTGCCGTAACGCAAGAAGCAGAGAAGAAATCTCGTCAAGCGGTTGCAAGGGTAAGAAAGTTCAATCCCGATGCCGATATATATATTATAGGCTGTGCGGCACAAAAGAATGCAGATCAGTTTACGGACAGAAACCCAATATACATCGGAGGGAATAAGAACAAAGAAGGAGTATGTGATTTCCCTTGTGGTGTCAATGTTGTTGAGCCCGATAGAAGTTTTGATAACATGACCTATTCTGAAAGTGCCAGATCCAGAGCCCATGTTAAAATTCAAGACGGCTGTGACAACTTCTGTACATACTGTATAGTTCCGTATTTAAGGGGCAGAGCAAGATCGAGAAGCATAGACGATGTTATTTGCGAATGTAATCTTAAGGCATTAGAGACATCCGAAATTGTACTAACGGGTATAAATCTTTCAGCATATGGCAAAGACATCGGTCTTTCCTTGGTCGATCTCGTTAAGGCATTACAATTTACCAAAGCCCGTATTCGCTTAGGTTCGCTTGAAGTTAACGTTATTGATTCTAAATTTCTTTCAGCAATGAAGAATGCAGGCAATTTTTGTCCTCATTTCCATTTATCTTTGCAAAGCGGTGATGATAATGTGCTAAAAACAATGAATCGTCATTATACATCGAAAGATTTCTTAGAGAAATGCGAACTTATCTACAAGTTTTTCCCGGATGCAGCCATCACAACAGACATAATTGTAGGCTTCCCTACAGAAACAGATGAGGCGTTTGAAAATACTTATGAACTTGCAAAGCAAGCACGGTTTGCAGACATTCATGTTTTCCCATATTCTAGAAGAAGTGGCACAAAGGCATACTCTATGAAGCTTTTACCTTCAAACGTCGTTGATAAACGAGTTACAAAGTTAACTGAATTAAAACATATACTCAAAAGGGAATTTGCTCAAAGAAATTTAGGCGTTCAACACGAGGTAGTTGCTGAATATTCGCAAGCCGGTATGGCTGAAGGGTATAGCGAGAATTATTTAAGAACATATTTTAGAGTGTCCGGAGATGTAATCATAGGAAAAAAATATCGGATTTTAGCCCTTGAGACTTATAAGGATGGGGCGATTGGAGAAATTAGAACTTACAAAGGAGAGTAATATATGTGCGTTTTTTGTTCAATTATCAAAGGAGATATTCCCTCAAAAAGAGTCTTTGAAGACGACAAGATGATAATCATTAACGATTTGAACCCTCAAGCTAATAAGCATTTATTAATGATACCAAAACAACATTTTCCTTCAATACTTGAAATGACAGAAGAACAAGCCGACATAATGAAGGATTGTTTTTTGACCCTGGCAAAGCTTATTCCCTCCCTTGGTTTGGACGGAGGTTTTAGACTTATATCTAATAAGGGAAAGGATGGAAGGCAGTCCGTGGATCATCTTCATGTTCATATAGTCGGAGGAGAACAACTTAGTGATAAAATGTGTTAAAAAATCGATTAAAATTCGTTGACAAAATCTACAGTATAGATTATTATTTTATAGTAAATTTACAAGAAGGCAGGTGAGTATAATGGCATTTGTTAAAGTTCGTGACAACGAGAGCTTAGATAGCGCTTTAAAACGTTTCAAACGTTCTTGCACAAAAGAAGGCATAATCAGCGATATCAAGCGTAAAGACGCTTACGAAAAGCCCAGCGTAGCTCGTAAAAAGAAAGCTGAAGCTGCTAGAAAGAGAAAAAATTCTCGTGATTAATCTCATCTGAAAAAAGGCGGTAATCGCCTTTTTTTCATATATTCTTTCCGTCTCACACGGACTACATCGACAAATATGTAGCCTTTTTGAACTTTTATTTATTAAGTGTTTCGTAAGTAGTTACATTTTGGTAAAAAAATACTTGAAATAGCTCCTTCTATTTGCTATAATAACTTAAATTATAATTATATTATAAGGAAAAATCTAAACTGAGAGGTATATTATGGATTACGAAATATTTGAAGTATTAGAATTATTCGATGATTATGAAACTGCTATGAAAAAGACTGTTGATAATTATTCTCAACAACTCTTAAACATTAGAGCAGGAAGAGCTAATCCTCATATCTTAGACAGAATAACGGTTAATGCATACGGTGCAGAATCCCCCTTAAAATCGGTAGCTAATATCAATGTTGCAGAAGCTAGATTGATTGTTATTACCGTTTGGGATCCATCACTCTTAAAAACTGTCGAGAAGGCTATACTTGATTCCAATATCGGAATTACTCCAAATAACGACGGTAAGGTTATTAGATTGGTATTCCCGGAGCTAACTCAAGAGAGAAGAATGCAGCTTGTTAAAGAGATCAAGCAAGGCGGTGAGGCCAGCAAAGTCCAGTTGAGAAACGCACGTCGTGATGCAAACGATGCTTGCAAAAAACTCAGAAAAGGTAATGTGATTACCGAGGATGATGAAAAGGATATTCTCAAAGATATCGACAAGAAGCTTAACGAGTTTATTGCTAAGATTGATAGTCTTTGCAAGGATAAAGAAGTTGAGGTAACAAGTGTTTAATAGTGATATACTTATCGGCTTGCCAGTAGAGCAAGCCGAAAAACTATTAGATGAATGTGGAGTAGAGTACACTTTGATAAGAATAGATACCAATCCCGAATCCGACACTTATTTGGTAGTTAGAGTTGATAGTAACTTTAGAATAATATGTCAAGGTTTTAAGTTAAAGGTGTAATTATGGCAGAAGAAAATGTTAGCTTATCCCCTCAAGAGGGAACAACAAAAGAAAATAATTCTCCAAAGAAAGGAAACGATACACTAAAAAGGATTGTGACTGGTGCGGTGCTCCTTGCAATACTTTTCTTCTTTCTTTTATATTTGCGTCCATTGGAAATTCGTTCCGTCGATGCTCTAATCATGTTTTTCTTGGTTGCCGGAATGTATGAAATGTATAGAGCGACTAGAAAGGGTGGAAATAATACCATGTTATCTCCACTTATTATTTTCTGTCTCATTCTTTATCCTCTTTACTATTTCTTTAGGGATACCGGTATCTTGATGGCGTTTGCATTAAGCGTTATAGTTGCATTGACGATATTCACCTTTGCACTCAACAAAGAAGATATACAAGGTAAACGTACGCAGAAATACGACCTAAAGGATTTAGGAACTACGATTTTAACTCTTGTTTACCCTGGTGTTTTCGTTGCAATGTTTATGGTTGTAAACTATAATGCAGGAGATCTGATAGCAATCTTTATGATGTTATTTGTTCCCCTTACCGACGATGCCCTGGCTTTCTTCATAGGGTCGAAATTCGGAAAGCATAAGCTTATTCCTTCTATTTCTCCCAAAAAGTCGGTTGAGGGACTCATTGCCGGTATTTTCGGAGGTTTAATTGCCCAAGCTTGTATTTTTCTTTTATTCGACGGTTTCGGAGTTTTTGATAGTGTAAACAATATCTTGATTCCTCATATTAGCGACAAGTTGTACATCTCAATACCTATTTATTTTATACTAGGTATTCTATTAATCGGCGCTGATTTTGCCGGCGATTTGGTCGCCAGCCGTATAAAACGTATAGTAGGTATAAAGGATTACGGAAAAATATTTCCCGGACACGGTGGTGTAATGGATAGACTTGACAGCTTAATTTTTGCAATGCCGGTTGTATACGTTGCATTTACCATAATGCGAGAATGCGGTTTCCTGTATGCTTGATGAAAAAAGTAATAATACTAGGTTCAACGGGAAGTGTTGGTAGACAAGCTTTAGAGGTAGCCAGAACCTTAACGGATATATCTATTGTAGGTCTGGGTGCATACTCTAACGTAAATTTATTAGAAGAGCAAAAGAAAAATTTTCAAGTTGCCAACGTTTGTTTACTAGCAAACAAAAATCTTGGTTATTCAAGTTTTGAGGAATTAACTGACGAACTTGATTTCGACATATTATTTGCAGCTGCATCATCTATAACCTCTTTAAAAAGCGTTTGTATCGCTTTAAAAAGAGGTAAAACAGTTGCACTTGCAAATAAAGAATTGTTGGTATGTGCCGGAAATTATTTGAATGCATTGGTGAAAACTTTTGGCGGAAGGATAATTCCGGTTGATAGTGAACATTCAGCTATTTTTCAATGTCTTAGGGGCGAAAGAGCAAAATCGATTACAATTACTTCAAGCGGTGGTGCCTTAAGAGATTATCCGATTAAAGCTTTATCTACCGTCACAAAAAGAGAGGTTTTGGAACATCCAAATTGGAAAATGGGTGAGAAGATTACCGTCGATTGTGCAACTATGGTTAATAAGGGCTTTGAGGTGATCGAAGCAACAAAACTTTTTGGTCTTAGTTTTGATAAAGTAAATGTTTTAATGCACAGAGAAAGTATTGTTCACGGTTTTGTGACTTTTGAGGATAATACCGTCCTTGCTTGCCTTTCAAATCCTGATATGAGGTTACCGATTCAGTATGCGTTAACTTATCCTGATAGATATGCTTCTTTTGTTACTGAGCTTGACCTAATAGGAAGCAAACTTTCCTTTGATGCGGTCGATACTAAGAGATATCCCTCATTTCCTCTGGTTATAGAAGCCGGGAAAAAGGGGGATTCAGTGAGTTCATTCCTATGCGGAGTTGATGAAGGAGCTGTTAATTTGTTCCTTAATGGTAATATCCCTTATAGCGGAATACATAATATAATTGAAAAAGGATTCTCAATAGCCCCCATAGTTGAGGTTGATGAGAGAATTAGCGAAGAAATATATAATGAGGGCATCAGTTTTGCCCTGAGTAATACAAAGAGGTAAATCGTGTTGTTATTGTCAGTTTCAAGCGTTTTTTCTACAATCGGATATATCATTGTGGCTTTATTGACCCTAATGGTTATGATTGTCATACATGAATTTGGGCACTATATAGTAGGAAAGCTATTAAAGTTTAAAATAAATGAGTTTTCTATTGGTTTCGGTCCGCCTATTATCAGGTTTATGATGAAAAGCGGAGAGTATTTTTCAATACGCCCTATTCCTCTTGGTGGTTTTTGTGCTTTTGAAGGTGAAGATGACGATTCTACAGTCCCGGGATCTTTTAACTCACAAGCACCATGGAAGAGAATTTTAGTTCTATTAGCAGGTGTTACTTTCAATATTTTGTCTGCATTTCTCATAATGGGAATAGTTTTTTCAACATATGGTTATTCTCTCCCAAAGGTGGTTGGATTCTATGAATCGACTGATTCTTCGTATGTGCAAAATCTACAAGAGGGCGATATTATATTAAAGCTTGACGGAAAAAACATATATAGCTTTACCTCTTATAACATCGATTCTATTCTTTCTAAAGCAGAAGGAGATATCGAAGCTTTGATTTTAAGAGACGGGGAAAAAATTACCATAACGGTAAGAGAATCGGAGTTCAGTGCACCGAAATATAGCGATGACTGTTATGATGAGAATGGGAATCTAATCGATGGTTCGGTTCCTTATGAATATGAGATTTATTCGGGACTTGGGATTAAAGCACAAGCTACATTGTATAAATTTAATTTTTTCGAGGCTTTGTGGAGAGGGATAGTTTATTGCGGACAAATCATAGTGTTCTTATTCCAAACAATAGGTGGTCTGTTCACGAAGGCAACAAAGATCAAGGGCACTTTAGGAGGACCGATTACTACTGTATCAGTTATTGCAAATACGGTTTCTTTAACCGGCTTTAGAGGAGTTTTGACATTGCTTGGTATGATGAGTGCTAACGTTGCAATATTTAACATTCTTCCACTGCCCGCACTGGATGGAAGCAAGGTAATATTTGTTTTGATAGAGTGGATTAGAGGTAAACCTATTAACAGAAAGGTTGAAGCAATAATTTCAACAGTCGGTTTATTCCTTCTTTTCGGAATGACTATTCTATTTGATATACTTAATCTTGGCTGGATAGGAAGTCTGTTTTGATAATGAAAAAAACGGTAAGAGTAGGAAATGTTAATATAGGCGGAGACTCAAGAATAAGCATTCAGTCTATGACCAATGTTCCAACTGCCGATGGTGCAAGGCTTTTATCTCAAATAAGAGCTTTGTCCGATGCAGGTGCGGATATAGTGAGGGCAACCGTTAATTGCGAAGAGGCACTCAAAGGTTTTGCATACGTTTGCAATAATACCTCTGTTCCGATTGTTGCAGACATTCATTATGATTATAGATTAGCCATAAAGGCTTGCGAAGTAGGTGCAAGCAAGATAAGAATTAATCCCGGAAATATTGGCTCCGAGCAAGGAATAAAAAAACTTGTGGAAGTTTTAAAGGATAAGAATATACCTGTAAGAATAGGTGTCAACGGGGGCTCATTGGATAAAGATATTCAAATTAAATACGGACAAACTCCGACAGCTCTCGCTGAAAGTGCCTTAAAGCATGTAGCTATCTTGGAGAAACTCGGTTTTTACGATATAATAGTTTCTGTTAAGGCATCGAATGTATCTGATACCATTGAAGCAAATAGGATATTGGATAAGAGATGTGATTATCCTTTGCATATAGGAGTAACCGAAAGCGGCGGTGGAGATCTTGCAGTAATTAAGTCATGTATTGGTATTGGTTCTTTGCTTCAAGAATGCATTGGAAATACTATAAGAGTCAGCCTATCCGACGATCCTATTAAGGAAGTAAAGGTCGCACTTAATATTCTTAGGGCGCTTGGTATTGATAAAGATTTTGTCGATGTCATCTCTTGTCCAACTTGCGGTAGAACAGAGTTTGACGTAATAGGAACTTCAAAATTATTACGTGAAAAGACCGCTGACATTCACAAAAAACTTTCGATAGCTGTTATGGGCTGTACGGTTAACGGTCTTGGAGAAGGAAGAAATGCAGATTTCGGAGTTGCGGGTGGAAGAGATAAAAGCATTATTTTTAAAAAAGGTGAAACGCTTGAGATAGTAGATAATACCGAGGTGCTAGATAAACTGCTAACGTTATTAAAAGAGTACATAAATGGATAGGTTTTTACAACAGTTTGACGAATTTACCGGAGGGAAATATCCTTACCTGAGAATTAAAAAGGTGGAGCTTTATGAGTTCGAGAAAAAAGCAGTCCTCCATTTTATGATACCCGAAAATAAATATGAACGCTTTGATAACAATCTTATTAAAGATCTTAATAAATTCATGCAAAGGATTGCCAAGGGATATACTTCAGAGTTCTATTTTGAAAGGATAGTTCTAACCGAAGAAATTGTACTTGAGCATGTTAAGACACTTCTCGACTCGGAATATCCCTTTATCAGTGCGAGCATAACGGATAAATGCATTAAGGTGAGTCTTACAAATGAAATTAATATCGAACTTGTCCTAGAAGAAGATGTATATAATGTCGCATACAAGTCTGAATTATCTAAAAAACTTATTTTATCTATCGAAGATACCTTTGCTCAAGTCTGCCTTTTGACATATAAGGTCGTTGAAAAAGGGGCGATTGATATCAAAGATAAGGATGATGCAAAAATTGTTTCTAAGAAGCGTGTTCCGCTTCTTTCGTGGAAATATCTTTTTGGAATTCGTTCAAATCAATTAGATCCTGTTTTCTTGGATATGATAACTAAACCTCAAGATAATGCGTGTATTTGCGGAAATGTTGTAGATATAAGAAAAAACGAATTCGAGAAAAGACCCGATAGTCAATTTAAGTATTATCGATATTTATATAGAATCAAAATCAATGATCATACCGGTGAAATGATGGTTAGCTATAAAACCAATGATGACAATTGTCCTCTTAACAACGTCACCATAGGATTGGGCTTGGCTTTCAAAGGCAGAATAGTTTATTCGGAAAGGACCGATTCTCTCGTTATGTACGCTAAAACTATTTTTAGTTGTACGTTGGATAATCAGAAGATAGAGGAAGACCTGAAACCCTTACCGCCTCCCGAAAAATTGAAGTATCCATCTAAACCATATACCGGTAACGATTTCTATACAGCACAAACTTTTGATGATATATTGAACGGAACTTCAAAGACTCCAAGTTTTGACGGTGTTTTTTTTGCTTATCGGAATGCACATAAAAAATCATTTTCTCCTTGGAGCATAACAATGCTTAATTTTGAAAAAGGCGTTTGTAAAGAGGTGTACTCGACTTATGTTAAAGTATACGATACGGAAGAATTGGATTCCGAGTATAAGACGAAGGTTGTCAAAGCCCCCAGATTGGCAGAGCTTATTCCCGATATATTGTGTTTTACGAAAAACAAACTGTTTATTTGCCAAGATGCGATCAATGTAATAAAGGAAATACAGATCCTTGCAAAACCACAACGTTATACCTTTGAACCGGAATTTATAGAAGCAAATAAAATCGGAACAGCGAAGGGAAATAAGGGCGAGTCTGATCTGATGAGAAACCTAAAAGAACATTCCATCGTTATAGAGGGTGAAGATAGCTATTCTTTGGCAATCGCAATGGCGAAGCTTTATTTAAAAACAAAAAAAAATTAAAAACTTTTGCAAAAGTAATTGCAAAATATTCATTTATGTATTATATTATATATAGACTTAGTTTTGAATGTGCAAGCATTCATTTTCGAAGTGAGCACTTGTGCTCACTTTCTTTATAAGGAGGTCTATATGGCAGATGTTAGAAATAAAGCGGAACAAATCGGCCTAAGCGTTCTTCCTCCGCTCGGTTATGAGCTTGTTGAGGTGGAGTACAAAAAGCTTTTTGGTCAACAGACCCTGATTTTCTATATTGACACAGATAAAGAGGGCGGTATTAGTCTTGATGACTGCGAGATTGCAAGCAAAGCTTTGGAAGAGGTCCTTGATCGTGACGATATTACCTCAGGTTTGACTTATAACCTTAATGTGAGTTCTCCGGGGCTTGATCGTCCGTTGAAAACGGAAAGAGATTTCATCAAGAAACAGGGTACCAAAATTGAGATTAATTTCTATGCACCTGTTAATGGTAAAAAGAAAATCGAAGGTATTTTAAAAACATGGACAGAATCCGATGTTACCATCGAAATAAAAGGTCAAGAACAAACCTTTGATAGAAAAGCAATATCGATAATTAAACCTGTTATAGAGTTTTGATTATCTAACTAAAATATTTTAAGCACTTACGCTTTGGAGGAATTATGATTAATAAAGAGTTTTTTGCGGCATTAGAGACGCTTGAAAAAGAAATTGGAATCGATGCTCAAACCTTCATTTCAAGTTTGGAAGAGGGTCTTGCTATAGCTTATAAGAAGGAAACAGAAGTTTATCGTCCTGTTAAGATTTATCTCTATCCTGAAAAAAGTAAGATTATGGTTTACACCTATCAAACAGTAGTTGAGGAAGTTGAGGACCCTGATTCTGAAATTAGTTTAGAGGAGGCTAAGAAGATTAAACGTAGCTATAAGGTCGGTGACCTTGTACTTAATGAGATTTCTCCCAAGCTTTTTTCAAGAATTGCTGCACAAAACGCAAAGCAAGTTGTAGTACAACGCTTGAATGATGCGAAGAAAGAGCAAGTAATCGAAGAAATGAATGACAAAGAAGGTGAAATACTTTCCGCAATCGTCAGAAGAATCGAGAATGATACCGTTTACGTTGAGATTATGTCAACACAAATGGAAGGTGTTATGGTTCCAAGCGACCAAATAAGAAATGAAAAGTACAATGTCGGTGATATTATCAAGGTATATGTAAAGAAACTTAGAGTCTCCCAGAGAGGAACACAAGTTGTTGTATCACGTTCGCATCAAGGTTTTGTTCGTCGCTTGTTCGAAAACGAAGTTCCCGAGATTAAGTCCGGCATTATAACAATCAAAAAAATCGTTAGAGAACCCGGATTCCGCACAAAGATTGCCGTTATCAGCAATGATCCTCAGGTTGACGCTGTCGGCTCTTGCATTGGTCCTAAGGGAAGCCGTATCAATGTAATTGTCAGAGAGTTGAACGGAGAGAGAATAGACGTTATTGAATTCTCCTATAATCCCCTTGAGTATATTTCTAACGCAATTAGCCCGGCAAAAGCTGCAATGGTTCAAGTTAATGATGACCAAGTATCTGCTAGAGTTTACGTTAAGGATGAAGCTTTGTCTCTTGCAATCGGTAGAGACGGACAAAATGCAAGACTCGCTGCTAAGCTTACAGATTGGAAAATCGATGTAAAACCTTTAAGCTCATTGGCAGGTCTTCCCGAGAACGACGACATCGTTGACGATATTTAATGATAAATGTGAGATTATGTTCCGTTTGTAAGTCAAAAAAAGACAAGTCGGAACTTTTGAGAATACTTTATTCTAATGACGGGTCTTATATTTTAGATCCCGATAACAAGACTTTTGGAAGAAGCTGTTATATATGTCTTCACGGAGATTGTATAGGGAAGGCAAAAAAGTTCAAAGCTCTTGATCGATCTTTCAAGCATTCTGTACCAAAAGAAGTATACGATAAATTGAGCGAGTATGAAAACAGATAATAAGTGTAAATCCTACTTCGGTTTTGCTATTCGTTCGGGTAACATTATTATCGGAGGCGATTCGTTAATAAGCACTAGAAAAAAAGTTTATTTGATTGTAATCGCACCGATCAATAGAACAACTTTTAAAAGAATAGCATCCAAAGCAGAACTCGAAAATATACCTATTCTTGAGGCAACAGAGGAAGAGCTGTTCACGGTAACAAATAAGCTTGGCTGCAAATGCGTTGGCATCTGTGAAAAGAATCTTGCTACTGCAATAATTGCACATAACAAATAACTAATAACGAGGTTTTAATGAGTAATAACAATACTAACAAAGAAAGCTTTGTAAAAAACATTCAAACTCTTATCGAATTAGATAAAGGATTTAGGACCCTTCCTCAGAAGATTAAAGAGGCAAGGAAGTCTGTTGATTCCATGCTCGCTTCAGTAAAGGAGAAGAGGGAGTTTTTGGTTGAGGAACAAAAGGCAAGGGCCGAGGAAGCAAGACTCGCCCAAATAGAAGCCGAAAAACCTATCGTCGAAAAGATTGTTGAGGTTGAGTCCGTTGTTGAGGAAGTTAAGAAACCTGAACAGACGGAAATAAAGGCTGAACCCGAAATTGTGGTTGCAACCGAAGTCCAAGCTCCTTCGATTGAGGAGAAAATTGAAGCTGTAGTCGAACAAAATCCGATTCAGCATGAACAACAGGAAACAAAAGTTGAAGAAAAGGCTGTTGTTCAACAAGAAAAGGACGCTTCCGCTCCCGCAAATGAAGCAAAAAAAGAAGAAAAGCCTCAACAAAACAAACTAAATCAAGATAAAAAGGAAAAGAAGGATAAATCTTCTCAACAAAAGGAAAAGAAAGTTGAGCCTGAAAGAGATATTAATAAATACCGTGCTCAGAATGTAGTTGAGCCCAGAATTTTTATTCCTCCTACTCCGGAAAAGAAGAAACCTAGAGAGCAAAGACCTAATAACAGCAATAGCGCACCACGCAAAGATAATAATCAAGGTCAACGTCCTGATATTAGACCTAGTGCAAATCCTCAAAGAGTTCAACCTCAAGCAGGTGCTACTTTTGTTCCCTCTCACAAGAATGACAGAAGGGGAAATAAGCAGAAGTATGATTCAAGGAATTCGGGCTATGATGATAAGCGTCAAGGCGGAAAACGTCCCATTGTAAGAGGTGATTTATATGGTGAAATGGATGAGGCACAAATTGCCAGACGTACGAAGAAACGTGGGGGCAATAAGTCCGCAGACGAACAACAAGCACAGGTTATTACGCATGCAATCGTTGAATCCGATCCTGTACCCATCAAGACCTTAGCAGAGAAAATCGGACGTCCCACAGGTGAAATTATAAGAAAACTTATCAACAACGGAGTTTTCAAAAATATAAATGACTCGATTGAATTTTCAATGGCTGAACTTATCTGTATCGAGTTTGATGTCACACTTGAGCTTAAAGTCGAGCAAACTAACGAGGAAAAGTTTAATGAACTAATAAATGAGGAAGAAGTCGATCCTGCACAATTAGTCAAACGTGCTCCGATTGTTACCATTATGGGACACGTCGACCATGGTAAAACCTCATTACTAGACTACATCAGAAGTACAAGTGTCGCAAAGGGTGAAGCCGGTGGTATTACGCAACATATCGGTGCTTATACGATAAGACTGCGTGGAGAAAAAATCACATTTATAGATACTCCCGGACACGAAGCTTTCACAACGATGCGTGCTCGTGGTGCAATGGTTACCGATATAGCAATAATAGTAGTCGCAGCCGATGACTCGATTATGCCGCAAACAATCGAGGCTATTAACCATGCTAAAGCTGCAAATGTTCCCATCATAGTAGCTATAAATAAAATTGACAGATCCGGAGCAAATGTTGAAAAGGTTAAAAACGATCTATTAAAGTATGACTTAGTTTGCGAAGAGTATGGTGGAGATACGATTTGTGTACCAGTTTCTGCTAAGACAGGTCAAGGTGTTGAGGACTTGCTAGATCAAATATTACTTTTAGCAGAGTTGTATGACTTAAAGGCAAATCCCAAGGCAAAGGCAAGAGGAACAATCCTTGAGGCGAGACTAGATCACAATGTAGGAGCTGTTGCAAATGTTCTTGTTCAAAACGGTACATTGAAGGTTGGAGATTTTATCGTTGCCGGTAGTGTTTACGGAAAGGTTAAATCAATGCATGACGAGAAAAATGCACTTCTTAAGAGTGCCGGTCCTTCTATACCTGTTGCAGTACTGGGTTTCGACGGAGTTCCTAATGCCGGTGATCAAATTTTAGTTGTAGAAGAAAAATTTGCCAAAGCTATTGCCGAAGAGAGAAGAATTAAAGAGCGTAACGAAAGATTGAGCAAGAGTAGCTCTCTTGAAGACATTATGCGTCAAATGAGTGAAGGCAAGCTAAAAGAGCTTAACCTTATAATTAAATGTGACGTTCAAGGTTCTGTAGAAGCATTAAGTCAAGAACTTCTTAAGCTCTGTAACGATGAAGTTAAAGTCCATATCGTTCATAGTGGTGTTGGTGCTGTTAATGAGAGTGACGTAACCCTTGCTTCAACTTGCAGTGCAATCATAATTGCTTTCAATGTTCGTCCTGACCAAAATGCAAGGGCTTTATCTGCAAAATCATTGATAGAGATTCGTTGCTATAGCGTTATATATGAGGCTATCGAAGAAATCCAAGCTGCACTAAATGGTATGCTTGCACCTAAGTTCCGTGAAGTAGTTATTGGCAAAGCCGAAGTTAGAAACACCTTTAAGATTTCAGGAGTAGGAACAATTGCAGGATGTTATGTTACCGATGGTAAACTTGATAGAAACGCCGATGTTAGACTGTTTAGAAATAATGTACATGTCTATACCGGAAAAATCGCATCCCTCAAGAGAATGAAAGACGATGCAAAAGAAGTACTCCAGGGTTTCGAATGCGGTCTTGGAATCGAAAAATTCAATGATATCAAGGTCGGAGATAGTATCGAGTGCTTTATTATGGAGAAATGTAACTAATGGCAAATATCGACAGAGTTAACAGTGAATTAGCAAAGCAAATATCTTTCATAATTCAACGCAAGATTCGAGATCCAAGAGTTGTAAATAACATGGTTACCGTTACCGGTGTAGATACAACGAAGGATCTTAAGCTTGCTAAGGTTTATGTAAGCTTTTATGGGAATGACGAGGGAAAGTTTCCTTGTATAAAAGCTCTGAATAACTCAGCGGCATTTATAAGGAATGAATTAAAAAGCTTGGTTAACATGCGTTTAATTCCGACACTTACCTTTATTCTTGACGAAAGTGCAGTATACGCTGACCATATGGAAAAGCTTATTAATAAAGCGAAGGAATCGATGGTTTACTTCGAGGACGATGATGATTTTACCAATGATAGATAAGATTAGTTTAATTACAAAAAGAATAGAAAAAGCATCCAGGATTTGCATAGTAACACATGTGAATCCCGATGGTGATGCTGTCGGTAGTGCGCTCGCCTTATGGCGGGTGCTTTCCGTTTATGGTAAGGCATGCGATTGTTTGTGTGACGGAGAATTACCTGACCGCTTTAAGGATGTCCCTTTTGCAAGTGAGTTCAATAACCAAAAGCTTGATAGTTACGACCTATCTATTTCTGTGGACGTAAGTGATTATTCTCGACTTGGTAAATACGGACGGTTCTTTAACAATAACTGCTTATCAATCGACCATCATTCGTCAAGAACATCCTTTACTACTCTTGATTGGGTGGAAAATTATTCTAGCTGTGCTGAATTGGTAACTAAGCTTATATCAAAATCCTTTGCCTCATATTTTACAAAAGATGTTGCGATTTTGTTGTATATCGGATTGATTACAGATTGTGGAAATTTTTCTTACGAATATGTTAATAGTAATTCATTTGACGTAGCATCTATTCTAGTTGATAAAGGGGCAAATCCTTCTGAATTATCACGAAAGTATATTACTGAAAGACCCATAAATCAACTCAGGATGCACTCTTATGCTATAAATAACGCTGTGTACGATTTCGATTACGAACTCGGAATACTTGTTTTTACAGCGGAAACATTACAAAAGTTCGGATGTGATCTATCTCAAACCTCCTCAGGCGTCAATGAGTTGTTGAAAGCAGATTCCATCAAGGTCGGAATTTCAATAACCGAATGCGAAAAGCGTAAATATAAGATTAGCATTAGATCTAAAGGTGATGTGGATGCAGCGGGTATTGCATCGGAATTTGGTGGTGGTGGTCATCATAACGCTGCAGGCTGTTTATTAGTTGGTGATGAAGGAATAATCCTCGATAAGCTAATTTTTGCTGTAAGTAAATATATATGATTCAAGATGGCTTTTTTGTTCTTCTAAAGCCAACGGCTTTTACATCCAACGATGCGATAATGTATTTGCGAAATCGTTTGTCGCTTAAGACCGATAGAACGTTGAAAATCGGTCATTTGGGCACATTGGACCCGGGAGCAAGCGGAGTTCTTCCTATTGCAGTCGGAAGTGCAACAAAGCTATTTGACTACCTTAGGTTTTCAAAAAAGGTTTATAGGGCACAAGCGGTGCTTGGCATAGCTACCGATACTCTTGATTCTTATGGAAAGGTAACCAAGTTTGTTGACATACAAGGTGTACCTTTTGGCTCAGAAGACCATTTTAAAAAGAAAGTTGAGAATGTATTCAATACTTTTATAGGAAAACAATATCAGATGCCTCCCGAGTATTCGTCTAAAAGTATTAACGGTGAAAGAGCTTATGATATCATCAGAAGGGGCGAGAAACCTCAACTAATGCCTGCCGAAATTGAAATATATGACATTCAATTGATTTCCGTTGAAAGGAATACAATTACTTTTGACTTATATTGTTCCGGAGGTACCTATGTAAGGTCCTTCGTAAGAGATCTAGGGGAGAGACTTGGTGTTCCCGCTTATATGAGCTACATAATAAGAAAAGATGCCGATGGATTCGACCTATCTTGTGCATATACATTTGAGGAGATATTAGATGAACCAGAAAAGTGCTTTATAGATTTATCAGAGTATGCCAAAAAGCTTCCGAAGTTCGATCTAGATAACCGAGCAGCCTATAAAATCGGTATTAGCTCATCCTTTCCGTTCAATGGTTCTGGACTTTATGCATTATATAGAAATGAAAGATTCTTTGCTATCGGATTCGCAGAGAACGGAGTTATGAAAAAGGTATGTGGGTATTCCGAGGAAGTTTTACCTGTAGAGAATTTAGATAAACTCCTTTATCCTCAAAAAATTGCACTATGTTTAGGTTATTTTGATTCAGTACACCTAGGACATCAGGAAATATTGAAAACTGCTTGCCGTTTGAATGCAATTCCTGCAGTGCTAACATTCTATCCCTCTTTAAAGGAACTTTTCGGTGGTGGAAAGGACATGTATTCTTTTGATAAAAGGGTTGAACTATTTTCCAAGCAAGGAGTAAAAAAAGTTTTTTACCTAGCTCCCGAAAAAAGGATTCTTAATCTTTCACCGGACGCTTTTTTAGACCTACTATTTGAGCAAATTAATATATCTTATCTCATAGTTGGTGAAAACTATACTTTTGGGAAGGATGCTAAGGGAACAATTTTTGACATAGAAAATTATCTAAGGAACAAGCCTTGTAAGTTGATTGTCGAAAAAGAAAAATGTATTGACGGTACCTCCATTAGTACAACATTAATCAAACTCCTACTTGAAGCCGGTGATATAAATAGTGCAAAAAGAATGCTAGGAAGACCTTTTTCATTAAAAGGTCTTGTTGTGGAAGGAAGAAAAGAAGGAAGAAAAATCGGTTTTCCTACAATTAATATTAATATTAACAGTAAGTATACGCTTCCTTTGAGTGGTGTCTATTCATCTAGAATAAGAATTGGAAAAAAAATATATAAAGGCGTTACGAATTTGGGCACTCACCCAACCTTTAATGACTTCTATGTTAATGCTGAAACTTATATATTAGATTTTAATGAAGATGTTTATGGTAAAATAGTAACTATTGAACTGGTTAACTATCTTCGTAACACAATTGAGTTCACAAGTGTTGAAGAGTTAAAAATACAAATTGCCAAAGACGCAGAAAAGGTGAGATATGAACATGATTAAATTTGGACCATCAGGAAATGATAGCTTTTGTCAGGAAATGAAATATTCAACGATTCAGACTGCCTCTTACGTTAAGAGCCTAGGACTGGATTGTTTTGAATATTCCTTTGGAAAAGGTGTAAGAATTTCAAATGAAACAGCACTTAAAATACGTGATGCATATAAGACTAACAATATTGAAATTAGCGTACATGCCCCATATTTTATAAATTTTTCCAACCCTGATCCTGAAAAAATCAAGAATACGGAAGAGTACCTGACTGATAGCATAAATGCATTGCTTTTATTGGGAGGCAATAGAGTTGTATTTCATCCCGGTGCACGGATGAAACTTGATCGTGATGTTGCTTTTTTTCTTCTAAAAGGGAATTTGGAAGGGTATATGGAAAAGCTCGAATCGGTAAAAGAATACGAGAATATCCTAATTTGTCCCGAAACTATGGGTAAGATAAATCAAATGGGTACAGTAGAAGAAATAGCTGAACTATGCACATTGGCTCCTAATCTTTATCCTTGTATTGATTTTGGACATGTAAATGCTAGAGAGCAAGGTATTTTGAAATCCAAAGATGATTTTAAAAGGGTTGTAGATACCTTAAGTTCCTACCTCCCTGATGTGAAAGTAAAGAACATGCATGTGCATTTTTCAAAAGTTGAGTATACCTCAATGGGTGAGGTTAGACATCTTAACAATTGTGATAAAAGCTTCGGTCCGGAATTCGAACCATTTGCTCAAGTTATTGTCGATTTAGGGCTCACACCATATATTGTGAGCGAATCTTCCGGAAATCAAGGAATCGATGCTAAAGAAATGAAGTCTATTTATCTCCAATTAAGGGATAAAAACTAAAAAAGGGCTTTACAAAGTTAAGTAATATATTATATAATTAAGTGTCGGCATTGTGCCGGATTACATAAGAGGTTAAATATGATTGATAAAAGATTGTACAAGGTTTTAGAGATTGCTCAAACGGACGCTTTACTGATAACGTCCCCCTCTAATACTTTTTATTATTCAGAATATATCAATCCTGAATGTACTATTTTAGTTACAAAGAATTTTATTCATTATTACACAGATAAGAGATATTCACTGGAAGCTTCAACTCATGTTCCTGAAAATTTTGTTATTATTGAGGAAGCTTGTTCAAATTATGAACTGATTTCAAAGGATGCCCTTGAGTCGGATATCAAATCATTAGGTTTTGAAAACTTAACTTATCAAGATTACTGTAATATCAGAAAGTATTTTCCAAACGTGGAGCTTCTGGATAAGAGTAGTGTGGTATCCGCAGGTCGTGCTTGCAAGAAGGACTTAGAACTTCAACGTATAGAGTATGCTGCTCATTGTAATGACATTGCATTTGAAGCATTATTGGGTCAAATCAAAGAGGGTATGACGGAGCTTGAGCTAGGATATCTTCTTCAATATGAGTATATTAAAGCAGGCGGCGACGGTATTGCATTTGATACCATATCAGTTTTTGGCGAACACACCGCTTATCCCCACGGTCATTCCGGAACCAGAAAACTTAAGTACGGAGATATGATTACCCTTGATTTTGGCACAAAATTTATGGGATATTGTTCCGATATAACAAGGTCTTTCTGCTTCGGAGAGCCATATGACAAAGATTATAAAAAATTCTATTCTTACGTTTTGGAAGCACATAAATTAGGTGCGGAGTCTGTAAGAGTCGGTCTTAGATGTTTCGATGCAGATAAAGTTGCTAGAGATTATCTTACTTCGAAAGGTTTAGGTGATTATTTTACTCATTCCTTAGGTCATGGCGTCGGTGTTGATATTCATGAAAAACCTTTCTTGTCAAAACGTAGCGATGATGTTTTCGAGGAAGGCAATGTATTTACGATCGAACCGGGAATCTACATTGCTGGAAGGTTTGGTATAAGAATAGAGGATACATTAGTTCTTAAAGATGGAAACCCCGTAACGTTAAATCGTTGCGATAAAAATTTAATAATATTATAGGAGGCAATATATGGGATTCATTTTAGCTGGAGATTTTCGCAAGGGTATAACCTTTGAATACGAAGGCAACGTTATGGTTATTGTAGACTTCCAACACGTAAAACCGGGAAAAGGTGCTGCATTCGTTCGTACAAAGATTAAAAATGTTATGAACGGCAGTGTTTTGGAAAAAACCTTTAACCCTACAGATAAATTCGAGACAGCTCTTATCGAGCGTACTGCAATGGAGTATCTTTACACCGATGGAGATTTCTATTACTTTATGAATAGTGAAAACTATGAGCAAATCGCTATGAACTACGATCAAGTTTCTGATGCTCTTAACTTTATTATCGAAGGAAGCAAGGTTACCGTTTCGTTCTATAAAGAAAAACCTTTCCTTGTAGAGCCTGAAACCTTTGTTAATTTGCTCATCACAATTTGTGAACCTGCAGTTCGTGGTAATACAGCTACTCCCGGAACCAAGCCCGCAACCTTAGAGACAGGATTTAAGATTCAAGTTCCTATGTTTGTAAATGAGGGTGATAGAATCCGTGTTGATACTAGAACAGGAACATATCTTGAACGTGTAGACTAATTTTCTAATTTATCATTTCAAGTCCCTATTTTTTTAATAAAGTAGGGACTTTTTATTATAAAATATGTTATAATTGTAGATATTATAAAGGTGGCTTATGAATAAACTCATTCTTATTGATGGAAATAGCATTATAAATAGGGCATACTATGCAATGCCTTATTTAACAAGTAATTCGGGAATATGCACCGGTGGAATACACGGATTTTTGAAGATGCTTGCAAAACTTATCAGGGAAGAACAGCCAACACACCTTGCCTGTACGTTTGATTTAAAAGCACCTACCTTCAGACATAAGAAATATCCCGATTATAAGGCAGGTAGAAAACCGATGCCGGAAGAACTAGCTCAGCAAATACCTATCTTAAAAGAAATACTTACGGCTATGAATATCAAATACTTTGAACTTGTTGGTTATGAGGCTGACGACCTTTTGGGAACAATTTCATTGATGTGTCCTTTCCACTCACTAATTGTATCGGGTGATAAAGATGTGTTACAGCTTGCTAGCGAGGATTGTACAATTATTCATACAAAAAAAGGCATAAGTGAAGTTATCAGGTATACACCGCAGTTATTAAAAGAGGAGGGGATAGCTGATCCCGTTTATATAACCGATCTCAAAGGGTTGATGGGAGATAGTAGTGACAATATTAAGGGTGTTGCTGGAATCGGAGCAAAGACTGCCGGTAATCTTATTGCGACATACGGAAATCTTGAATGTTTATATGAACATATAGATGAACAAAAAGGTAAACTTAAGGAAAAGCTTATCGAGGGAAAAGAATCTGCATTTTTCTCAAGGGAACTTGCAACTATCAATAGGAAAGTACCTTTATTATTCGATTGGAGCGAGTTAGAGCTTAAAATGCCTTTTCCTACCATTGCTTATGATAAGTTGATGGAACTCAACCTAGTAAATATAATTGAAGGATTTTCTTTTGAAAAAGAATCGCGTGTTCAGTACAAAAGAGTGGAAATAACAAACGAAAACGACTTACTTTCTGCTTTAGAATCATGTAAGAACAAAGGCACTTTTACCTTTTATATCGGTGATGATATATCGTTCTGCTGCGATGAACAAGTCGAATACTTCATCACTTCGGGCGAGTCTCTACTTGACCTAGGCATTAGTTTTGATAGAGCACTTGAGTTGATTAAACCCATCTTATTTGACGAAAATATTAAAAAAGTTTTGTTTGATATTAAAAGTATATACCATACTTTGAAATTGGATAATACTATATTCAAATGTGACGACCTTCTTCTTATTAGCTATGTTTCCGATGTGTCGAAGCATAAAACCGAACTTGTTCCTTTGCTTGATAATTATTCAATAAATACAGAATTCCCTTCGATCGGCATTAGAGTACTCTTTGATTCTATCAAAAGCAGTCTAAAGGAACAAAGCCTTATGGTTTATGAAACAATTGAAAAACCTTTAGTTGAAGTACTTTATGAAATGGAAAGAAACGGATTTTTGATTAACGTAAATATCATCGAAGACTTGAAAATAAAGTACACAGAGATTCTCAATGAGCTTCAAGAAAAGATATGGTTTTATGCCGGAGAAAAGTTTAATATCAATTCGCCCAAGCAGCTAGGCAACATATTGTATGATAAACTTCTGTTAAAGTCTGACAAAAAGAAGAGCACGGGTGCAGATAAGTTGGAAAAATTAAAAGATTATCACCCTATTGTAAATCTGGTATTAGATTATAGAAAGTTTTCAAAGCTTCAGTCAACCTATATTATCGGTATTCAAAGTTTGCTAGACAAAAATAATAGGCTTCATACGATTTTTAAACAAGCATTGACAACTACCGGGAGACTATCTTCTACCGAGCCAAATTTGCAAAATATCCCCGTTCGTTCAAAAGAAGGCAGGGAAATAAGAAAAGCTTTTATAGCAGAAGCCGGACATAAACTTGTTTGTGCTGATTATTCTCAAATAGAGTTGAGACTTGTTGCAGCAATGTCGGGCGATGAACACATGATTTCGGATTACAATTCCGGATATGACATTCATCGTGCCACAGCTGCAAAAGTTTTCGGAGTACCCATTGAGTTTGTAACCGATGAAATGAGAAGAAGTGCGAAAGCCGTTAATTTCGGTATTATTTATGGAATCAGCGATTTTGGATTAAGTGAAAATATCGGTTGCAGTGTTAAGGATGCAAGAAACTTTATAGACAGATATTTTGAGAGCTATCCAAAAGTTCAGGAATACATGCATAAAACGGTAGAAGATGCCAAAACCAACGGCTATGTTCAAACTTTAAGCGGTCGAACAAGAGTTATTCCGGAATTGTCATCTCCCGTATACACTGTTAGATCATTTGGTGAAAGAGCTGCAATGAATATGCCATTGCAAGGAACTGCAAGCGACATTATAAAGCTTGCGATGATTGCTGTATTCGGCACTCTTAAAGAAAAAGCTCCGCAGGCAAAATTGCTTCTTCAGGTCCATGACGAATTAATTGTAGATTGTCCCGAGTCGGAGGTTGATATTGTATCCGGTATCTTAAAAGAATGTATGGAAGGTGTAATGGAACTAGAGGTTCCTCTTATCGCAGAAGTCGGAGTCGGAGATAATTGGTTAGAGGCGAAAGAATGAGAATTGTCGGGATATATGGAGGAATCGGTAGCGGAAAGACCTCTGTCGCAAGAATGATAAAAGAATTGGGTGGATACGTACTATCCGCAGATGAAGAAAATAGGGCTCTTCTAGAAGAAGACAACTACATCTCAAAGCTTAGAGCAATTTTTCCTGCCGCATTTGATGGTGACCGATTTAACAAGGCAAAACTTAGAGATATTATTTTCAATGACTCTGAAAGTCTTAAAATGTTGAACGATTTATCTCACCCGTGTATCATTGCCCGACTAAAAGAAAAGCTCAAAGAGCCAATTACTTTTATTGAACTTCCTGTTTATGTAAAAGATATAGAGGCTGATATTAATGTAGTGGTTGTCACCACAGTTGATAATCAATGTAATAGAGTTTCTACTCGAGACGGACGAAGTGTAGGTGAAGTTAAGAAGATAATCGATGCACAAAACTATCTCTGCAAGATACCGAATCCGGTGTATATCGAGAATAACTCTTCAACAGAAGAGTTGTATTATAAAGTTAAGACTCTTTATGAGAAAATATTGAAAGATTACCTTGATAATTGTTAATAATTGTTTATACATATTGCAAATGATTTAAAAATATATTATAATATAACATATTAGAGGTAAGAATATATATGAAGCAAGTCAGAAAAGCAGTTATAGCAGTAGCAGGAAAGGGCACAAGAATGTCACCTATAACTAGGGCTATCCCCAAGGAAATGCTTCCGCTTGGCACAACGCCCATTCTTGAGTATATCGTAAGAGAGGTTGTTCAGTCAGGTATACAGGACATCCTTTTTATTCTAAGTCAGGATAAATTGGTGATACCGCAATACTTTTCAGGTGTAAGTAATCCGGAGGATTTTAATTTAACCTCAAAGACTTATCCGCTAATTGGTTTTGAAGGTATATCTTGTGCTTATTGTTATCAGAATCAGGCTACAGGAACCGCAAGCGCGGTAATGCTTGCAAGACAATTTGTACTGGAGGATAGTTTTGCTTTATTGTACGGAGATGATGTTATCATTGCCGAAACACCGTGCATAAAACAACTCTTTCAAGCATTCGATAAGGCTCAATGTGTGGTAGGAGTTCAAAAGCTTTCTTCCGAGTTCGCTTCGCTTTACGCTAGTACGGAATGTGGAAATGTCGTTAATAGAGTAGGACGATTGCTTCACATATATGAAAAACAATCTATTGACAAAATTAAGAGCTCATATACATCGATGGGAAGATACTTGTTTATGCCTAGTATTTTTAATTATATAAACAAGGTAGAATCTAGAAATAATGAGTACTGGATTACAGATGCTATTGAGCTTATGGCACAAGCTGAATTTGTAAATATATATGATTTTGAAGGTACTCGCTATGATACCGGAAATCCCGAAGCTTACATACATGCCTTTAAAATGTTAGCATAAAACAAATAAATAAGTCGTTGAGGATAATACTTATAATATGAACTACAGACGCTACGACATCGGAAGTAAAACGGCAATAGAGAATGCAAAAAAATTGGCCTCCAGAACGGGAGGTGTTTTGTATTCGACTCATTTGCTATTTGCTTTGTCTGAACCGGAAAACAGCGTGGTAAGTAGGTTTTTAAGATCCAGGGGAATATCTTCTTATGACCTCTATAAGTTATTTGATATATATCCTAATTCTAGCTCTTGTGAGCTTTCTAAAGAAGCTTTTGACGTATTTCAAAAGGCTGAAAAGTGGAGTTTGGATTACTCTTTGATGATCAATTCGAATATTTTATTTGCATCCATTTTAAGTGTCCCCTCGGATGCTACTAGATTCTTAGAGAGTAAATATATAGACGTTGTTGGTTTATACAGATACTATGAGCAGACTATCAAGGGTGACCCTGCAAAAATAGGGGATTTTATTATCGAACCAAAACCAGAAATAAAAAGAGACAATGTACCGGTAAGAGTAATTGAAAGAGAAGGGTTTGTAGATAATTACGAAGAGCTTTATGGTGAAAAAGCCAAGGATTTAAAGCCCTTGGAAGGACTTGGACAAGATTTAACAGAAAAAGCGAGAGCTTCAAAATTAGATCCCGTAATCGGACGTGACAAAGAGATCGAACGAGTGATCCAGGTTTTAAGCCGTAGAAGCAAGAATAACCCCCTTCTTATCGGAGAGCCGGGTGTCGGTAAGACCGCTGTTGTTGAAGGACTTGCATCTCTTATTGCGGAGAATCGCGTTCCTAACGGTCTAAAAGGTAAAACCCTCTTTGCACTGGATATGGCAGGACTTTTATCAGGCACAAGGTATAGAGGTGATTTCGAAGAACGATTGAAAAACGCTCTTGAATTCATTAGTAAGGAAGGAGACATCATTCTCTTTATTGACGAGATTCACACGATTGTAAACGCAGGAAGTAGTGAAGGCGGATCATTAGATGTCGCCAATATTCTTAAGCCTATGCTTTCTCGCGGAGAGCTGCCTGTGCTTGGTGCAACTACCTTAGACGAATATAAAAAATACATCGAAAAAGATCCCGCCTTAGAAAGAAGGTTTCAACCTATAACGATTGAACCACCGTCAGTTGATGCAACTATACGTATTCTTATGGGCTTAAGAGAAAAATACGAATCCTTCCATGGTGTTAGTATATCCGACGAGTGCATAAAGGCGGCAGTGGTTCTTTCTGATAGATATATTCAAGATAGATTCTTACCCGATAAAGCGATTGATGTTATCGATGAGGCTTGTTCTAGGCTGCGTATTCGCTCTAATAATGCTTCTAGAATAACTGTCAATGATGTCCAAGAGATAATTAACGAACGCACGGGAATTCCCGTTACAGAGTTAACAAAAGGGGAGAGCGATAGACTTTTAGAGTTGGAAAGTGAATTATCTCAGAGTGTAATCGGACAAAAAGATGCGGTTGAAAGTCTATCTCAGGCTATTAGAAGAGCTAGAGCAGGTCTTAAGGATAGAGATAAACCTATCGGAAGTTTTATCTTTATAGGACCTACAGGTGTCGGTAAAACGCAGTTGGCGAAAACGGTTGCAAAATGTCTTTTCGGTGATGATGGAATCATCCGATTTGATATGAGTGAATATTCAGATAAAACCTCTGCCATGAAGCTTATCGGAACAGCCCCGGGGTTTGTCGGATACGAAGAAGGTGGTTTGTTAACCGACAAAGTCAGAAGAAAACCCTATTCGGTCATATTATTTGACGAGATAGAAAAAGCACATCCCGATATTTTCAATCTTTTGCTTCAAATAATGGATGAAGGCTGGCTTACAGATTCACATGGAAGAAGAGTAAGTTTTTCAAATACTGTTTTAATTTTGACAAGCAATATAGGTGCAGAAATTGCCGTTTCGAGATATATGGGATTTGGTGCGAATAGTAGTATTGATTCGAAGCAAGCCCAGATAAACGAACTAAAAAGAGCAATGAAGCCGGAATTTATCAATCGTCTTGATGAGATAATCGTATTCAATCCTTTAACAAAAGATGTTCTATCCGACATATGTGATCTTTTCCTTGTAGATCTTGCAAAAAGATTGAATCAAAAAGGCATATCCTTAAAGGTCAGTAGAACTGCAAAAGCTTATCTTGTTAATAAGGGAACAAGCCTTGAATATGGTGCAAGACCGTTAAAAAGAATAGTTCGTCAAGAACTTGAAGATAGACTTTCTGAAGAGTTGTTAAAAGGCTCTTTAAAGGATAACTCAATATTATGGGTCGATGTAATCAATGAAAGATTGGTTTTTAATATTGAGGAACGTCATTAGGTATATACGCAAAAATGCGTTTTATATAATTTTATACAGGAGGACTTTATTATGCGTATCGAGATTGTTGGAAAAAAGTACGAGGTAGAAAAGGATACCGAGGAATTAATCAGAGGTAAAATTGAGAGACATTTGTCCAAGTATTTTAAGGATGATCAAACTTGCAGAGTTGTATGTAAGGAAGAGCATGGAAAATACAAAATGGAACTTACGATTATGCTCGGTGATGCCGTTTTAAGAGCTGAGAATTCCGATACCAACATGGATAATAACATCTTTGTTATAGTTCCTAAAATTGAAAGACAGATGAGGAAGCTACGCACTAAATATGCGAAGAAACTTCGTGATGACGTGGACGTATCGGAAATTCCTCAAGAAGAAGAAAAGCAAGAAGAGGTTATTCGTACTAAGAGATATAAATTATATCCAATGTCCGTTGATGATGCTATCTTCCAATTAGAAATCGTTGATCATGATTTCTACATATTCATCAATCGTGATTCGGGTGAAACCTGTGTGGTTTACAAAAGAAAAGATGGTGGAATCGGCTTAATTGAGGCCGCGACCAGATAATGATTGAAATAGGTATGTCTACTGCCTCCTTCTTCCCAAAGAAGGAGGTAGAAAACACATTTGATGACATTAAAAAATTAAATGTAGGGATTGTAGAGGTATTTCTAAATTCATTTTCAGAATATACAAAAGATTTTGCAATACTGTTAGCTGAAAAAGTAAAGGGCCTTAAAGTTCACAGTGTTCATAGTCATATAACCAATTACGAGCCTGAACTCTTCAATAACTATCAACGGGTCACAAACGATGCTGAAAGAATTTTAAGGGATGTCATGACCGCAGGAAAAATACTTAATGCCGAGTGCTATACCTTTCATGGACCTGTACGATTAAAGAATAAACCTATTGAGTTTCGTAGCTTTGGGACTAGACTTGAAAAAATAATTTCAATATGTAGTCAATATAATATCAAATTATGCTATGAAAATGTTGCTTGGGCGTATTATAATTATGTAGGCTTTTTTTCAAATCTTTTGACCTATTCTCCAAATGTTTGGGCAACTTTAGATACGAAACAAGCTGTTCTTTCCGGTTGTGATATATCCGCAATCATAAAAGATATGCAAGGTAGAATCGCAACGATTCACTTGTGTGATGTTAAAAACGGTAAGACCTGCCTACCGGGAAACGGAGAGATTGACTTTTATAAGCTTTTCTGTAATCTTTATGAGCAAGGAATCGAACCTCCTTGTCTTATAGAAGTTTATGGTGAGGATTATGAAAGTTTAGATGAACTAAAAATTACATTGGACTATTTAAGAGAGCTTTCATATAAAGCTTCTAGATAAAACACGGTTAGCATAGCTAAATTCAAAGCCGTGTTAATATGGTAACTATGGAAAAACAACATTTACGTTTTGATTACAACAACATGACCTCTGACTTTATAGGTCAAGAACAAGGCATTTCCGAGCAAGAATTAAATTCTTATGCTCAAAAAGCCGTTGACGCTTTTAACTATGTCAATGCAAACCGTGGCACAGGTATGATGGGCTGGACGGAGCTTGCTTATAACCAGGATGAAATTGTCGATGATATTTTGCAAACTGCTGAAAAGATAAGAAAGTCTTGCAAGGCTTTCGTAGTTTTGGGAATCGGTGGTTCGGCTCTTGGTCCCATCGCAGTATTCCAGGCATTAAAGCATCTTCGTTATAACGAGTTATCGGACGAGAAGAGAGGCGGACCTAAGTTTTACGTTGAAGATAATGTAGATCCCGAAAGAATGAATGCATTGCTCGACGTTATCGATGTTAAGGAGACTATTTTCAACATTGTTACGAAGAGTGGCGCAACAAGTGAAACAATGAGTCAATATCTTATCATTACAGATATTCTTAAGAAAGAACTTGGGGAAGATTTTGCATCTCACGTTATAGCTACAACTGACTGCGAAAAAGGTAACTTGATTAAACTTGCTAAAAAGGAAGGCTTTAAAACCTTCTATATTCCTTCAAGTGTGGGCGGAAGATTTTCCGAGCTTTGCCCTGTTGGTCTTCTTCCCGCAGCAGTACTAGGAATCGATATCAAAGAATTCCTTGACGGTGCAAAAGAAGAGCAAGAGGTAAGTAACACTCCCGATTATCGTAAAAACGCCCCCTTATGTGCTGCACTATTGCAATATATCAGCATGGAAAAAGGTAAGAATATCTCTGTTATGATGCCCTATGCAGATAGCTTAAAGTACATTGCCGACTGGTATTGCCAGCTTTGGGCAGAAAGCCTTGGAAAAGCAGAGGATTACGATGGTAATATCGTTTTTGCAGGACAAACCCCTGTTAAGTCACTAGGTGTAACAGATCAACATAGCCAGGTTCAACTATATACCGAGGGACCCTTTGATAAGGTAGTAACCTTTATTGCTGTTGATAAGTTTAGAAGTTCATATCAAATACCACAAGGTTTACCCGAATTCCCTGATGTAAACTTCCTTTGCGGTCACGATATGGGTACACTTCTCGATAACGAGCGCATTGCAACCGAGTATGCCTTGACCAAAAAGAATAGAGCTAATAGAACGATTTACCTTCCCGAAGTTAACGCTTTTACTTTGGGTGAGTTATTGATGTTCTTTATGCTTGAAACTGCTTACGCCGGTGCAATGCTGAACATCAACACCTTCAATCAACCCGGTGTTGAAGAGGGTAAAAAGGCAACTTTTGCTTTATTTGACAGAAAGGGCTTTGAGGAAAAGAAGGCAGAGCTTAAGAATGCTAAGAAAAAGGAGAGCAAGTATATTATCTAATATGCTTTATTTATTTTCATTTCAAAAAGGCGAGGGTAACTCCTCGCTTTTTTTTGAGAAGACTGGAATTTTACAGCTCTTTGGTACTACTCCAATGAGGTGTAGGTGCAAATGGATTCAAAAAAAATACGAGGTTAATTTTTATGATAGGCTGAAAAGAAGGACGTATAAAGAGTTACCCGATTTTAAGTAAAATTATTGGATTTTCTTATTAAAAATGTATTGACATTTACCCCCCCCATGCTAAAATGTAAACATTAATCTTGATGGAGGAATTTATGAAAAGAGTTTTCAATTTGTTATTACTTATAATGTTTTTTTGTCTTATTAGTATATTTACGTCATGTACCGGTTTACCTAACATAAGATTAACAGAAAATATGACGACAGATGAACTGAAAACAACATTAACCGAGGTTCAAAATTTCAAGTGTACTGTAAAAGAGAAATGGCACTTGGAAGAAATGTATTGTGGAGAAACCGGTTATATAAGGGTTCGTTATGAATATGACGAGAGTATGCAGAATTCAAGTTTTTCACATGCAGAGGATTGTTTTTATAACGGACTGTCTTTGTATGACCTTGAAATTGATGCCGATGGTGATTATTATTATTCCATTTCAATTGTAGATAAAGATGAGGTGATTTTAAATTATGCAAATCAACAAATAACCGAGGTTTTTAATGTCCATGAAGAGATTGATTATAAAATTGATAGAGGAGAATTATTACTAGGAGACGAAACGATTTCCGAATTTAACAATATTGATTTATTTGAAATTGCAAGTAAGTATTTTCCAAACTATAATAAATTAGGAGTTGGTATATTCAATCCTATGGATAAACAGATTAAGGATAATCTGGTTAATTTACAATTCTATGTTGAAAAAATATACAGAATTGATGCTGCTTATTCAACATCTTGGGCTACAACAAATGCGGGCACAAAAAAAGGATTATGTGCATTCCTACAAGAGAACGTTATGTTCACAGGTGGTCTTGATAACTTTGTGGATTTCACTATTATAGAAAATGCGACTATTTCTTGCAATACTAAACCCGAAAATGAAAATCTTGTTATTTGGTGTGATACCGATACTGACTTAAAGGATCCTAACGGTGGTGCAAGTGATACAAAGTTTACGATTTACGTTGCAAACGAATACTACAAAGGCTCGATTACATTTGAAAAGGATGAAATAACAATAAATGATATTGAGAAGTGGTAATAACAGTTAGTTGGTCAATATCTAAAAGGGTGGGGTTTTCCGCCCTTATTTATTAAGTATCAAACATTAAGAGTCAATAAAATTATTATATCACAATAAAAATTGCCTAAGAAGGGATAATTTTATATAACCTATCTTATTAAGCTTGTAAAATATAACAAAAAAGATAAAAAGCATTTACTTTTTCTCTTCATTAGTATAAAATATATTTATATAAAATACAAAGGAAAGTGTAATATGTTTTACAAAATCAATACCTACGGGTGCCAAATGAATGTTCATGAATCGGAAAAGCTTGCCGGTATATTGGAAAGCTTGGGGTATTCTGCAACTGACGAAGATGAAAAAGCCGATGTCATTCTTTTCAATACATGTTGTATCAGAGATACCGCAGAGGCACGGATTTTTGGTAATATAGGTGCAATTAAGTCATTAAAAAAGGCAAATAAAAACCTTATCATCGTAGTTGTCGGATGTCTTACTCAACAAAAGGACGCTGCAGAACGTTTAAGAAATAAATTTCCGTTTATAGATATAATACTTGGAACCTCAAATCTTGAAGAGCTTCGAGATGCAATACAAAAAATAAGTAAGAAACGTTATACAAGCATTAAAGATGCTACAATGGAGCCTAACAAAGATCTGCCGATATACAGAACAAGTTATCCTAATGCCTGGGTTAATATTATGTATGGTTGCAATAATTTCTGTACATATTGTATTGTCCCGTATGTTCGTGGTCGAGAAAGAAGCAGAAGGTGTGAGGATATCGTAGCCGATTGTAAGAATTTGATAGAGGAGGGTTATAAAGAAATAACCTTATTAGGTCAAAATGTTGATAGCTACCTTGATGAAAACGGAGTTGACTTTGCAGAACTTCTAGAAAAGATTGCAAGTCTCGAAGGTAAGTTTAGAATCAGGTTTATGACCTCTCATCCTAAGGATTTTAATTCCAAGACAATTGAAGTAATTCGTAAGTATCCTAACGTTTGTAATAACGTTCATCTTCCTGTTCAATCGGGGTCAACGAAAGTTCTTAAAGAGATGAACAGAAAATATACTCGTGAAAAATATCTTCAAATCATCGATGAATTAAGAGAAAAACTTCCCGATGTTGGCGTTACCACCGATATTATGGTTGGATTCCCTACCGAAACGGAAGAGGATTATCTTGACACCTTATCACTGGTTGAAAAGGTAAGATTTTCCAACGCCTTTACCTTTGTTTATTCACCTAGAAACGGGACACCTGCTGCTAGCATGATTCAACTCGATCCCAAGGTGAAGAAGGAAAGAGTGACAAAATTGGTTGCACTGCAAAATAAAATTACTAAAGAAATAAGCCTTGAGTATATTGGCAAGGTTAAAGAGGTGCTTATCGAGGATATTAACCCCAAATATGAGGGCACCGTTTGCGGTAGAGATGAAAGTGGCAGACTGGTTACGGTTAAGGGTGAGCCCTCTTTAATCGGACAATTTAAGATGGTAAGAATAACAAAATCTCGCTCGGCATCCTTGTTTGGAGAATTGGAGGATTAGTATGGATATAGACGTTTCTAAGCTTTCGCCTATGATGAAGCACTACATTGAAATAAAAGAAAATTATAAAGACTGTGTTGTAATGTACAGACTTGGTGATTTTTATGAAATGTTTTTCGATGATGCTGTTGTTGTCTCAAAAGAGTTAGAATTAACCTTGACCGGAAGAGATTGCGGTTTAGATAAGCGTGCACCAATGTGCGGAGTTCCTTATCATGCTGTTGACAACTATATTGCCAGACTTATCAATAAGGGGTATAAGGTTGCTATTTGTGAACAGCTTACAAACCCCGAAGAAAGCAAAGGTATGCTCGATAGAGGCGTTGTTAGAGTCATCACTGCCGGTACCGTAATAGAGGAGGGAATACTTGATGATAAGAAAAACAACTATATTTCTTCCGTTTATAAAGACAAGCAGGGGTTCGGATTATGCTGGGCTGATATAAGCACAGGAGAAATTAATCTTGTACAGTTTACAGGCGATAATGCCCTTAAGAACCTGGAAAACGCCCTGAATAGCATACATTCTGCCGAGATCATATCAAACAGTGAGGCTAAAGGTTTGATTGATCCTGAGGCGGTTTATCGTCTTAAAATCCAAAGCTATGTCGATTGGGCTTATAGATACAAAACAGCATATGATTTGTTATGTAAAACATTGAACGTATCAAGTCTAGAAGCATTTGAATGCGAGGATAAACCTATTGCGGTTTCCGCTGCAGGTGCTTTAATACAATATTTTTTAGATACACAAAAAAGAGCACTAACAATGTTTACCAAGCTAAATTATCAAAGAAGCGGCGAAGTAATGTTTTTAGATGCCTCTACAAGAAGGAATCTAGAGCTTGTCGAAACTATAAGAGATAGGCGAAAAACCGGAACTCTTTTATGGCTATTAGATAAAACCTCCACTAGTATGGGTGCAAGACTTTTAAGGAAATGGGTTGATAATCCGCTTGTAGATGAGGTTAAGATCAATGCAAGGTTACAAAGTGTTGCAACCCTAATTGCCAATCCTAAGCTCAGAACCGAGCTAATATTAGCTCTTCAGAATATGAGAGATTTAGAGCGTTTGGCAGGTAAGGTTTCCTTTGGTTCGGTCAACCCTAGAGATATGTACGGAATAGCAAATTGCCTTGTAGCCTTGCCTGTAATTAAAGGCTTGCTCAGCGGGGTAAAAGATAAGAATCTTGTCAAAATCAGAAATATGATATATGATTTCAGCCATATATGTCAGCTTGTTGTCAAGGCAATAAAAGAGGATGCACCTGTTTTAATTTCTGAGGGTGGTTTTATTGCAGATGGTTTTGATCAAGAAATTGATAAATATCGTGAAGCTGAAGCAAACTCTGCAAACTGGATTAAAACTTATGAATCCGAAGAACGAATAAGAACGGGAATTAGAACTTTAAAAATCGGTTATAATAAGGTCTTCGGGTACTATATAGAGGTATCGAAAAGTAACATAGATCTTGTACCTTTAGAGTATCGTAGAAAACAAACGACGGTCAATAGCGAGAGATATAAGACAAAGAAACTTAATGATCTAGAGGAAAGTATTACAGGTTCAAGAGAAAAAGCAATAAGAAAGGAAATCCAACTTTTTCATTACATCAAAGAAAAACTTCAAGAGCATGCCGCTAGCATGATCGAAACATCGAAAGCGATATCGGCACTTGATTGTCTACTATCTTTTGCAACTGTAAGCATTGATAACAAATATGTTCAGCCCAAGGTATCATCGAAGGTTAAGGGGTACAACATTGTAAATGGTCGTCACCCGGTTGTTGAAAAACTGTTGCCCATGGGTAAGTTTATTGCAAATGACTGTCTTATAGATGACCAGTCCAGAACAATGCTTATAACGGGACCTAATATGGCAGGTAAAAGCACTTATATGCGTCAGGTGGCTTTAATTACCCTTATGGCACACATCGGATGCTTTGTCCCTTGCGATAAAGCTGAAATTCCTTTAACTGACAGAATCTTTACTAGGGTGGGTGCAAGTGATGACCTTACCAATTCACAAAGTACCTTTATGGTAGAAATGGTTGAGGTTGCAAACATTTTAAATAACGCAACAAGCCGCAGTTTATTGATTTTAGACGAAATCGGACGAGGAACTTCGACTCAAGACGGATTGTCGATTGCTTGGTCGGTTCTTGAGTATGTTGATAAAAAACTTAAGTGCAAAACACTTTTTTCAACACACTATCACGAACTAACAGAGCTTGAAGGAAAGCTTGATGGTGTAAAGAATTACCGTGTATTGGTGGATGAATCTAAAGATAAAGTCGTTTTTCTCCATAGAATTCAAAGAGGTGGCACCAGCAAAAGCTTTGGAATCGAGGTCGCAGCACTTGCCGGAGTTCCAAAAGAAGTCACTGAAAGGGCTAGGGAAATATCAAAAATACTTGACACCAGAGAGGGTGCCGATACCCTTGGAATATTGCAAAATAGCATGGGAGAAGTTAAACACGAACAACAAGATATCTTTACCGATGAATTGGCAAATACAATATTCAACGAATTAAAAGAAACCAATGTTGACAACATTACTCCTATGCAAGCATTGGTTATCCTTGCAGATTTAACTAAGAGGGCAAAAAATGGCTAAGATTAATGTATTAGATAAGAGTGTATACAATAAGATATCGGCCGGTGAAGTCGTTGAAAAACCGGCTAGTGTTGTTAAAGAGCTTATCGAAAATGCTCTTGATGCGGGTGCCACAAAAATCTATGTTAAAATAGAGGAGGGCGGTCTAGGATCAATTGCAGTTAGCGATAACGGTAGTGGTATAGAGTGCTCGGAGCTCACCAAAGTTTTTCTGCCGCATTCTACAAGTAAGATATCGCAGGCGGAAGACCTTTTTCATATTCAAAGTTTAGGCTTTAGAGGAGAGGCAATGGCTAGCATTGCATCGATTTCAAGGGTTATTTTAGAATCAGCGGTTGAAGGGAAAACAGGATATTCTTTATCCGTTGATGGGGGTCAAATCGGAGAAATAATTCCTGTATCGCATGCTGTAGGTACCTCTGTACTTGTTAGAGATCTCTTTTACAATACACCCGCAAGACTTAAGTTTATGCGTAAGCCTAAGACAGAAGAGCGAGATATTACTTCGGTTATTGAAAAGGCTTGTTTTTCAAATCCTTTCGTATCTTTTGAATATGAAACAGAAAACGGCATTCAAATCAGCACAAAGGGTGAAGGGCTATTAGAAGCCTTGGCAGTTGTATATGGAGATGACATTCTTGATAATCTTCTTGAAATAAATGCCGAAGAATACGGAATGCAGTTATTTGGTTTTGTTTCGAATACAAATTATCCCAAACCGACAAGATCCTATCAAACCTTTATTGTTAATGGTCGTGTTGTAACTAGCGTAAGCTTGGTGACCGCCTTGAACAATTCCTACACGGATTATTTTGTTAAAAGAAGCTACCCTTTGGCGGTGCTTTGCTTGAAACTTAAACCTCAAGAAATCGATGTTAACGTACATCCTCAAAAGAATGAAATACGTTTTGAATATCAAAGCAAGGTGTTTTCTTTTATCCAAAGAAATATCAAACGCTGCTTGGAAGACAGCCTTAAAAGTAAAGTGCTTGTTAATGAGCTAGGTGGAATAATAACCGATGAATGGTCGAAACCTTTTACACCGGATAACGATATTCCGACTATAGATAACAAAGGTACGCTTCTAAGTGTTAAAAAGAATGAAGATTTTATATCGGAGGACACCTCAAAGAATCAACAAAGTGAAATCGTTATCTCCAACAATGACGAAGAACATGTAGATGAAATAATTGAAAATCCACTTGTTCCTCCGCAAATGGATTATCTAAAGGAATTAGAATCATTAAAAGAAGAAAATACCACGAAGCCTATTCCGCGTGATCGAGTTAATCTCGCGGGACTTCATCGTGAAGAACCGTCTTCACGAAGATTTATTGAACCCAAAGATACCTTGTTTGATAATGACTGTAAATCCGGTGTTAATTTTAAAATAGTCGGGCAACTTTTTTCTACATACATAATTTTAGAATTTGAAGAAAAAGCTATCTTGATAGATCAACATGCCGCCTGTGAATTTGTAAATTATCTAAGGCTTAAAGAACAAATCGAGAAGGGCGAGTTAGTTATTCAACCGTTACTCGTACCTTTTGAATTCTCATTAGCTTCAAATGAAGAAATAGAAGATGAAAGACTGACACAACTCGTTGGAATCGGTTTTGATATTAAGCGTGTAAGTGATACAAAGTACGAGCTTTTATCCCTTCCTGCAATTTTATCCGATTCCGATCTTGAAAGGCTTGTTGTTTCTTTTGTATCCGATGAAGATGTAGACCTTCCGATAAAAGAAAAACTTATGTATACAGCCTGCCATGCATCTATTAGAGGAAATACGCCCCTTGATGAAAAAGGCATTGAACTATTTTTAAGATGTGTATTTAAAAAAGGGATATACCCCAAATGCCCCCATGGAAGACCGGCTTATCTGGTATACACTAAAAAAGAAATTGAAAAACTCTTTTTACGTATTGTATGAAACCGATAATAATTACAGGACCGACTGCTAGCGGTAAAACATCATTAAGCGTAAAGCTTGCTAAAGCGATTAACGGAGAAATAATTTCAGCCGATAGCATGCAAATATACAAAGGTATGGATATTGGTACGGCTAAAGTTACCTTTGATGAGATGGAGGGCGTAAAACACCATTTATTAGATATCGTCTCGCCTCTTGATAATTTCACCGTCTGCGAATATAGAGATCGTTGTTTGGAACTTATATACAAACTTCAAAGCGAGAATAAAATTCCGATTATTGTCGGAGGAACAGGGTTATATATTAATTCGATTCTTTTTAATATGAGCTTTGCTGAGTATGACCCAAAGTTAAGAGCGGATGTACGTGGTAAAGCGGAGTCTTTAAATAATGCGGAATTACATTCTTGGTTAGAAGAGATTAACCCGAGTAGAGCGGCTGAATTAAGTATAAACGATAGGAAACGAGTTATTAGGGCAATAGAGATTGTTTTAAGCGGATATGATTCAACGGTCGATGAAATGCAAATCAAGCGTCTGGATGCCGATATTTACGTCATATCGGGTGATAGGGCGTTATTATATGAAAGAATCAATGAACGAGTAGATTCTATGATGGAAAACGGCTTAATTAACGAAGTGAAACAACTTATTAATATCGGTGCAACGGATAAAACTCAATCCTTTGGTGCAATCTCCTATAAAGAAACCTATAATTACATACAAGGTAAAATAAGTTATGATGAACTAATCAATCTAATCAAGCAAAAGTCTAGGAATTATGCCAAAAGACAGTTGACTTGGTTTAGAAGGTATTATAAAGGTGCAACTTGGTTGGATTTTTCATCTCAAAATAATTTACAAATAATATTGGACAGAATAACAAATGAATGCGAAAACAATAATTAAAGAAGCGGAAAATATGGCAAAAAATCAATTTGATAGAATTGATGAAATTGCTTTGTTTAACACAGAGAAAGTGCTTAAGGCATTTCAAAAGAACAGAGTATCGGATAGACATCTGAAAGGATCTTCGGGGTATGGATACGGAGATATCGGCAAGGAGACATTATGTAGGGTTTATGCGGATATTTTTAATGCCGAAGATGCATTGGTTTCACCACTAATTGCAAACGGAACACATGCATTGACAATAGGATTATTTTCCTTATTAAGAAAGGGCGATGTACTTTATAGCATAACAGGAGCTCCCTATGATACCCTGGAAGGAGTAATTAAGGGTGAGGGCGGTTCCTTAAGAGAATATGGAATTGATTATCTCGAAAGCGAATTGACGGAAGAGGGCGGCTTTAATTTCGAAGAAATTAAGAATATTCTTCTTTCTAATGAAAAAATTAAAGTAGTTTTTATTACGAGAAGTCGTGGCTATTCATCAAGAGACGCTTTCTCATCAAAGCAAATCGGAGAGGCTATTTCCTTTGTCAAATCGATAAAGAACGTTCTTGTTTTCGTAGATAACTGTTATGGCGAATTTACAGAAACCGTCGAACCGACTGATTTCGGAGCAGATTTAATGGCAGGCTCCCTAATAAAGAATATCGGAGGAGGAATTGCACCCACGGGCGGATATTTGGTCGGAAAAAAAGAGCAGGTCGAACAAGCGGCATTTAGACTTACAGCACCCGGACTAGGTAATGAAGTAGGTTCTTACATCCCCGGATATTTACAATATTACCAAGGATTGTTTTTGGCACCGCATGTAGTCGCAAATGCTCTAAAAGGCAGCGTGTTAGCCGGTTTTTCACTTCAAAAGATTGGTTTTAAAACAATTCCTTCACCTGAAAAACCAATGCACGATATAATCAGATCAATTGTATTCGATACAAAAGAGCAGTTAATATCTTTTATACAATCTATACAACGATATTCTCCAATTGATAGCGATGTACTACCTGTACCTTGGGATATGCCCGGTTACACGGATCAAGTTATTATGGCTGCAGGAACCTTCGTTGGGGGAGCAAGCATTGAACTATCCGCAGATGCACCCATTAAAGAACCTTATATAGCTTATTTGCAAGGTGGATTAACATACGAACATGTCAAGATTGCTTTAATAGGAGTATTAGAAGAACTGTTAAAAACCATCAACTAGATATTAATACTAAATCTAACTATTTAAAATACTAGAAAATCAATTATATCTCTTCGGCTTATTAATTTGTTTGAAGAGATTTTTTTGTTATAGCTAATAAGAGGAGAGCATTATGACCAAACTAATGGTTTCTAAAATAAAAAATATGTAGAAATAGGGCAGTGGTAATGTTAAAAGCATAACTTGAAATGTATACATAACATACAGTATATATACATACTGTACAGATGCTATACGTAATGTATAGCGTATATACGTAGCGTACAGTTTGATATAATTGTAAAAAAAGCGTATACGAACGTCGTATTATGTTGATAATAAATTAAAGACTGAATTTTAGAGGCAACCTAAGTGATAGGATTCATAGTTTTGCTATAGTTTGCAAACAAACTTTTACAATAAGTACGAACACATTTGCAATATATAAAGTAAATCTGAGGTGTTGCCTTCAATCTGATTTAAGATTCATAAAAAATATAATATATAAAAGATGTATACACAATGTACAGTTATCGCACGTATGTATAGCTGTCGCACGTAATAAATCATTACTATATGTAATGTATAGACACTGTATGTAATGTATAGGGCATGTACATTATGTATAGAGTATGTACAATTTGTATAGAGTATGTACAATTTGTATAGCACATGTATATTCTGTATAGTGGGATGATAAAACCTTATTTTTCCGGGTAGGGCATATGTTCGGGGTGCAACCAGCAAAATTGATAATGATGGTTGCAATCTAATATGAGATTAAGGTGTATGAACAAATATGCTCTATATAAAACGACTTGAACCACAATGCTATTACATTTCGAAAATATTGCAAGTAAAGAATAAGAAAAACAAAACTAACAAATATATCAAACCAATGAGTGTAATATACAATACGTACAGTGGATGTAAATTTCCAATAAATCTTAAAATGATAGGGTGACATAATTACACAAATAATCAATAAAAAGATAACAATGATATTTGTCGAATCAGAGCAGAGCATACTTTTATAAAATACGACATGATTTTGACCAATTTTGTAGATATCTTCGAAACTATTCGCAAAAGAATGCTTTTGCGAATAGTAATGGGTAGAAATATGGTAAAAATGGTATAATTTTGCGTGAAAGTTATGTCGATATTGAATACTTAATGAAAAATGCATAATATTTTATTTTCAACGCACTCAATCATCGGCTCGAGGTTACTTTCAAGACAATCAATTTTATTATTTAATTTGGTATTAGCGTTTTTCCGGAGACAAACATAAATATTATACTCGCCAATAGAACTCTCCGTATATATCACTGGAGGCTTTCACGCTACTATACGATATGTATATACACTATACGATATGTATATACACTGTACCATATGTATATTCGCTGTATAATATGTACACCCCTGTCCTTTATATAGTCATTTATTCCATATACTCATTGCTTATTACATCTGAATACTTACTTAATCAAGCTACAAATCATTCGCCTAATCCTCCATCTCATTTTTATCATATATCAAATTTACTCCAAGGTTTATCTTCTATTACACACTTGAGAAAAATGATATGCTTACACTCTTCTGTACATCATGTACAGTTGATACAAATTTTGAATTGAGAGCAAATTTTATGACTGGCCAACATTTGTAATTTAATTTCATCATTGCACGTTTCACCTCTTCTACTCCACCTAAGCTTGAATAAGAAAATGTTATACAAAAAAAATACTGACCGAGCATGAGTGGATGATTGAGATTTGTTGTATTGTACGATATGTACATCTACCGTATGGTCATAGAGCCCTCAATTCTTCTATACGATCTGTATACAAATTATACAATGAGCACACCTACTGTATGATATGTACATCTACTATACAATACGTACATCTGCTATACGATATGTACATCTGCTATACAATATGTACATCTGCTATACAATATGTACAGACGGTATACAAGTCGTATACGGACTGTATAATATGTATACGTGGTCTTATCAACGTCGAACACTCAACACACCCATTACTACATACATTTTGGTGCGAAGCCTCCGTTTAAATGAACCTTCAACTTTTTTAGTTACTATATAAAATGTACATATACTATACAATATGTACTGTACATTATTACCGGTACTTTTCATACAGCTTGGACATTTTTTTCTATTCTGTTCTATTTATGCCGATTTTTGTCTTCTATATCTATTGATTTAATATCAATTTCTTAATATGCTTTTCAACCATCATTTTTCCTGCCTGGTCATATATTATTTTTTGTTGTGAAACTTATTTCAAATTCCCTCCGCTCTCACCTTTCTATGAATCAATTTCGGCATTACAATCTGCCTGTACAAATCGTACTTTTCACAGTACAGTTTGTATATTTTACTTGTAATTTATATGCCTATATGTTACAATTATATCGAGGTGAATTATGAATAGTTTTAGATACAATTTAGTTATCACACGCAAAAGAAGAAACCTAACTCAACGTCAAATGGCTGACTTCGTTGGTGTCACCGAATCCTGTTATGCTCACTGGGAACAAGGTAGAAATGAACCCTCAATTGATTTTATTATCAGAATTTGCAAAGTCCTTGAAGTTACAAGCGATGAGCTATTAGGTGTTAACGAATAATTTTTTTGTATTGTTTTCTGGTTTTTTGCGAAAAGTATTTACTTTTCGCTTTTTTTTATTTATAATCATATTATGAAGTCTTACTTTGAAGAACGTGACGAAAATAATCTTGTCAAACTTAGAGAGCTAAGAGATCAGCTTCCTGATTTTTGCAATCAATTTTTTGTAGGTATATCCAATGTCACCTCTACTCTAACCCGTTTGAATTATGCCAGAGATTACACAGTCTTTTTTGGATATCTTGTTAATAACGTAAGAAGATTCAAAGGAATCGAAGTTGTAGATTTCAGCTTAAATCAATTAGAAACGATCACACAAACCGATATAGAAAACTATTTAGATTATGTATCTTATTATGAGCAAGACGGAACCGTGCGAAAAAATGCAGAGGACGGAAAAACAAGGAAACTTGCATCGATAAGACATTTATTTGCCTATCTATATAACAAAAACCTACTTAAGGAAAATGTTTCAACAAAGGTTGCAATGCCCAAAAAACACCAGAAAAACATTATAAGGTTAGATAAGGCAGAGATCGAACTTCTTTTGAATGAAGTTGATACAGGAGAAAACCTATCTCCAAGAGAAAAGAGATTTCATGAAATAACAAGACTTCGTGATCTAGCCATAGTGACCTTATTGTTAGGTACAGGTATAAGAGTCAGTGAATGTGTTGGAATTAATATAGAAGACGTAGATTTTTCCAATGCCTGCTTTACAATCACAAGGAAGGGTGGTAACAGAACAATTTTGTACTTTCCTGATGAGGTTTATGAGGCAGTTGAGAATTACTTTGAATATCGTATTTCGATCGAAGCACCGACAGATGCTCTCTTTTTATCCTTGCAAAATAAAAGGATCGGAGTTAGAACAGTGCAACTTTTGGTAAAAAAATATGCAAAACTAGCTACTCCATTAAAGAAAATAACACCGCATAAGTTAAGATCGACCTTCGGTACCAATCTATACAGGGAAACAAAAGATATATACATTGTTGCGGAAGTGCTAGGTCACTCCGATGTTAATACAACGAAGAAACACTATGCTGCGATTGATGAAGATATTAAAAAACAGGCCGCTGAAAGTGTAAGATTAAGAAAAACAGACGATTAGATTTAAAGAGGATATATTATGAAAAATAATGATGTTAAACATTGTATTATCGTTGAGGAAAACATCTGTGATAACTGTGGATTTTGCAATTTATGTGAGCTAGACTCAAGCAAAGTCTGCGATAATTGCATGAAATGTCTCGAGTTGGATGAGGCAGATTATAACGGAATTATAGTAGATAGAGTTGAAAAACCTATTAGAGGCGAAAAGAGTTAATTTTTCTATTGCCTTGACATATTAAGAGCTATATTATAAAATAGAGATATGAGTACAGTTGATCAATATCTAAAAGAACAACTAAAAGCTTTTACCCTTAATCTTCTTGCAAACAAACAATGTACACAAGAGGATATTTTGAGTCATTTCGAAGATTTTTCAACAAGTTATACACTTGCAGAGGGTACCTTATGTGTTGTTCTTAAAGAGCTCGAGCAGGATAATAAAATAGTCCATGAAAAAAATGAAGGTGAATCACTCTACTCTTTAGCTATTTCTACAAGTGAACTCCCGATTTTTGCTTTATCAGGATATACTCCGTCAGAAGTTGCAAAAAAACATTCCATCGAAATATTTGATAGTTTTGAAGAGATCCCTGCGGAGGTCGAGGAGGCTCTCATTAATGATAGTCGAAAATATGCCATTTTTTTAAGAAATAACACGTATTGTTCCACCCCGAATGAAGAAACAAATAATGATACTACAATCGAAAATAAAGAGGGTACTGAAGTGCAACCAATCGATTCTATACCGGTAATTGAAAACAAAAAAGAAATCAATAAAAATAACTCTATAAGTGAGGAAGTAAGTGTTTCCTCTACCCTCCCCGAAGTCGATCTCTCCGAGGATGAAGTCGAAGAATTACCTGCTGAAAATGAAATAGAGGATCCTATCTCACGCAGAAAAAAGCTAGACGCTCTTAAACTTTTAGGATTTTTTGACGAGCCAAAATCTGAGGAAGATATTGCAAGAGAGCAGAAAGAAAAAGAAGAACTTGAGAATAAAAAGCATGAGGAAGAAAGAATTGCAAGGATCAAAGAGGAAGAGAAAAAAAGGCAAGCACTCTTAGCAAAACAAGAAGAAGAAAAAGCAAAAAAAGAGGAGTTTTCCTTACAACAAGCTCTATCAACCAGACAGTCATCAGAGATAGACGTTGACTCTTCAGCTATGCAAAGAAAACTTTCCAAATACATTGAACGCAAAGAAATTGAAAATAAATACAATTTCGAAACCATTATAAACAATGTATTTACCGATGTTCCGCAACCCTTGCAAATCGAAGAAGAAAATGATCCCCAAACTCCCGTCTCATCGTATGCAGAGCTTAAAGATTTCATGTCGAACAAAGGGTATACGATTAAACCCTATGTTAATACCAATACATTCACATACTACTCAAACAACTTTATTTTTACCAACAAGATTAACAGAGATGTATCGATTATTACATACGCTTTTATACTAATCGAGTGTTTATTGGGCTATTTTCTTATTGATAAATTTGTGAACAAAGGCTTTCTTTTATATCTAACATTTGCATTAATCGGACTAGCTATCCCCATATTTTTTCTCGTTAAATACTTTGTTTTCCCTACAAAAAGAAAGGAAGCTTTATTCAAATTCCGATTAAGTCTGGCTACAGCCTTTATGATTTATGCAAACCTAATCGTTTTAGTAGTACTCTTCTCCGTTTTTACCCCTGCATTGAAGGTTAGTACCGAGGATGTTTCAACAATGATATTACCGATATTCTTTCCTGCAGTACTTCTCTTCAATATTCCGATTTCTGTTTGCATTTATTCTCTATTATATAGAACAAAAAAATATCATCTACATTAAGAATGAAGCTAATAACAAAAAAGCGACGATAGTCGCTTTTTTGTTATTGTCAAATAGCTCAGATTTCTTTTCTATCTTTCAATGCACCGGTCAATGTGACCTCGTCGGCATACTCTAATTCACTCCCGGTAGGAATCCCGCGAGCCAATCTGGTTACCTTAACACCAAGAGGTTTTATCAACCTGGATAAATAAAGTGCCGTTGCATCTCCCTCTATATTGGGGTTTGTAGCAATAATGACTTCCTTACATCCATCTAAACGTGCCAATAGTTCCCTAATTCTTAAGTCTTCAGGACCAATACCGTTTATTGGACTAAGTTGTCCATGGAGAACATGATAAACGCCTTTAAATTCACCCAACTTCTCAAATGTATCTATATCCTTTGGCTCTTTTACGACACAGATAACATCATTTGATCTTTCACAACAGATATCGCATACCTCAAGGTCCGTATATCCACCGCACATACTACAGAAATGAATGCTTTTCTTTGCCTCAATAAGACTTTGTGCAAAAAGCTCAACTTCATCTTCTTCCATTTCAATTATGCTATAGGCAAATCTTGTTGCACTTTTCTTTCCGACACCGGGAAGCTTGGTAAATTGTTCTGAAAGTTTTTTAATCGAAGGAATGTCTTTCATTAAAATCCTACGCCCTTAAGCATACTGGCAAAAGGTCCCATAACCTCTTCGGTCTTTTCTTCGCATTTATCATAAGCATCCTCAAATGCTGCAAGAATAAGATCTTCAAGCATTTCGGGATCTTCGGGATCTATAACTTCTTTGTTAATATTGATGTCAACAAGAGTCTTTTCGCCGGTAATGGTCACTTTTACCATTCCGCCGCCCTCGCCTACAAATTCCATTTCTTTCAAAGCTTCTTGAGCTTTCTGCATATCCTCTTGCATTTTTTGTGCCTGACGAATCATAGCTTGCATATTTCCACCGCCGAAGCCGCCGCCGTATTTTGCCATATATAGTCCTCCTGATTTTATTTTATTACTTTGACCTTTGAAGGGTCGAATGAGCTTTTAAAAGTATCCGCACTTTCTTTATTAGACTTGATTTCTGAAAGCTTAAGATTGAGCTTATGCTCTTCTCCCAAACATTCGATTATCAAATTCAATAAGTAATCCTTATTCATTTCTAAGGTTTTAAGGGAAAAAAAGTCCGCTACAACTATATCCGTGTATCCGTTATTGACAAAAATTAATGTAGAAGACTCGTCCGCAATGACCGTGTAAATCATAGGCTTTTCATTCCTACACCTATTTGATATAAAAGAACGTACCCTTATGGATTTTGCCCTTAATACAGCCCTTTGATTGGGTTTGTCCTCAGGTTTTGATATTTCCTCGGGAAGAGTTGAATCGAACGGCAATTCCTCTGTTTTAACCTCGTTTTGAACCTCCGTGGTTAAGTTTTCTTCCGAGGGAACAGCACTGTTTTCCATCTGAACACCTTGTTCAGACGCATAGACATTACCGACTTGTTTTACATACTTAGTCACGGTAACTCCCTCGTTAATCTTCCTCTCCAGTACCTCCACCCTTGCCTTGGTTTCAACCAAGCTATTGTCGCTAATTTCAACGACCTTTGCAATTGCCGTTTCCAAAACGTATCTAGGGGTTGTTGCATATCTCATTTGAGAGTCTAGCCCGCTAAATATTTCTAATGCCCTTAGGATTTGAGAGCTACCAAAAGTAGCAGCAAGCTTTTTTTTACCCTCAATTATGCTATCCGGTATGTTTAAGAAATCGGGATTATCCACACTCTTCACAATTAATAAATTACGTAGATATTTTGTTATATCCTTTGCCAAAACCGGAATACTTTTGCCCTTTGAACAAGAATACTCAATTGCGGCAAGACATGCAGCAATATCTCCGGATAACATATCATTGCAAATATTATGGATAAAATCGGGGGAACTTGCACCGAGAATTTCAAGAACATTGTTGTAATCCAAGAACTCGGCAGTTCCGATACAAGCTTCAGCAACGCTTAAGCTGTCACGAACACTACCCTCTCCGGCAGACGCAATAAGATCACAGGCATCTTTATTGTATTTGACGCCTTCTTTATCAAATATCTTTGCAATATGCTTGGATAAACCTTCCTGACTTATAAGTCTAAAATCCAACTTAAGACATCTTGATAAAATGGTTTGTGGTAACTTTTGAGGTTCTGTGGTAGCCAATATAAAAATACAATATTCCGGTGGCTCCTCAAGTGTTTTTAACAACGCATTAAAAGCGGAAGAAGAGAATTGATGAACCTCATCTATTATATACACCTTTTTCCTTGCAATAAGCGGACGATACTGAACGCTTTCTTTCAATGCACGAACATCATCTACTCCATTGTTACTTGCGGCATCTAATTCGTAGATATCCGAATTTACACCTTCGAGCTGTAAACAAGAAGGACACTTAAGGCAAGGAGAACCGTCAATTGGATTCTCACAGTTGATTGCTTTGGCAAAAATACGAGCAAGGGAAGTTTTTCCTGTTCCTCTCGTTCCTGTGAAAAGATAGGCATGTGCAACGCTATCATTTTTTATTTGACCTGTCAAAATTTTGACGATGTGATTTTGCTCTACAACATCAGCAAAAGTGCGTGGTCTATATTTTCTATATAATGATGTATGTTTCACCGTTTAATTATAGTATATTTTATTGATTTTAGCAATAGATAATTGCGATTTTTTAACTTGCCTATTGATTTTCTTTATCCTTTAATCTATAATTGTATTGAATATACACCGGGAGGCAGTTATGCGTAAATACTGGCAAGAACAAGATATAATTTCATTGAACACTCTACCCCCTACAGCGTTGAGACCTACAATCCTCGACAACGGTAGCTACAATACACGTAGCCTGAACGGAAAATGGTATTTTAAATTCTTCAACAGTGTGAATAAAGTTTCGAATGAATTATTCAATGAGTGCTATAATTGCTATAATGAAGACTTAATTCAAGTTCCCTCCGAATGGCAGCTTCACGGATACGATATTCCTATTTACACTAATACCGCATATCCTTATCCGATTATTACAAAAGATACGAAGAATCCGCATATTGAGGATGAGAACAATCCTGCTGCGGTATATTTTACCGATTTTTCAATTGAAGAAATCAATTATTCAAGATTGCGTATCGATTTTAACGGTATCAATAGCTGTGGTATAATCTATGTGAACGGTCAATTTGTCGGATACACAGAAAGCACCTTCGATATTGCCTCCTTCGACATCACTAACAAAGTAAAACTCGGAAAAAACAGATTGACGGTTCTTGTTGTCAGATATTCTTTAGGTAGTTTTCTTGAAGATCAAGACATGTGGAGATTGTCGGGTATTATGCGAGATGTGGACTTGGTTTTTGAACCGGTGGCAAGAATAGACGATGGCTTCTTGTTCTCCAAGTTCAACGATGACTTTTCTTCTGTTTCACTTTGTGCCAAGTTAACATTAGGAGGTGATTATACCAACTGTAAGGTTGTAATCAAATGTGATGAATTAGGTATATATTTAGAAAAGAATTCATCCTATAATGTTTCTTTCGACATAGATAACTTGACCAATGTTGTGTTATGGTCTCATGAAAATCCAAAGCTTTATGATTTTTATCTTTCACTTACAGAAAACGAAAGAGTTGTTGATAAAAGAAGGGTTTCTTTTGGGTTTAGAAAAATAGAAATTTGCCGAAGTTTCCAAGGAGAACAACCTACATTATTACTAAATGGAAAGATGATTAAAATATGCGGAGTTAACCGTCATGATTTTCACCCCGATTACGGTCATGCTGTTCCTGATAATATAACTTATCAAGACCTACTTCTTTTGAAAAGAAACAATGTAACATCCGTTAGAACATCTCATTATCCCGGAACTCGCTTTTTCTATGAAGCTTGCGATAAATTAGGTATTTTAGTTATGAGCGAAAACAACCTTGAAACACACGGTATTGCAAAGACCGTCCCTCATAACTCTGCTTTTTGGGCAAAAAGGGCATGCAGTAGATTATTTTCGATGATATCAAGCTTTAAGAATCATCCGTCAATTATTTTTTGGTCACTGGGAAATGAATCAGGAATCGGTAAAGCTTTTTATCAGCTTAGACAAACCGCTCTTGCCCTTGATGATACAAGGCTTATTCACTATGAGCCAATGCATGAAGTATCGGATGTATTATCGGAAATGTACACATCTCAATCGATGATGAAGACAATAGCTAATAATAAAACGATTATACACTCACGTGCTTATTGGAACAATGCTATGGGATACCTTGTAACTCCGAAAAAATATCGAGATAAACCATTTCTCCTTTGCGAATATGCTCATTGTATGGGCAATTCGTTAGGAAATTTCACAGACTATTGGAAGAATTTTGAAAATAATCTTAGATTAATAGGCGGATATATTTGGGATTTTGCAGATCAATCCATAAAACGTGTGGTTGATGGAGAAACACAGTGGACCATGGGCGGTGACTGGGGGGACAAGCCTAACGATGGAGTTTTTGCTTTCAATGGCATAGTTAGAGCGGATAGGACTCCAAATCCAGCCCTATTCGAGGTAAAAAAACTTTATGCACGTATACAATTTTCTTTAGAGGGTAAAGTTCTTACCATAAAAAATAAACAATCTTTTACCGATTTATCGGACTATCGACTTATGGCAACAGTTCTTAAAAACGGTGTTGTATATTCAAAAAAGGAGCTTGTAATTCCCGAAACAAAGCCGCTTTCCGAAAATAAAATTGTAATTCCCGATGAGCTTATTCCGTCCGAAGGCGAAATAGCTCTAAACGTAGACCTTTGCAAAAAAACGGAAACGCCCTACTCTGCATCGGAACACCTTGTTTCCTACGAACAATTCTTACTAACATCGACAGCTTTGGTATCATCTATCATTACGTCACAATCGCCCGATTATATTATTGTTAAAAACCTTATTACGGTTAAATCTAGCGGATTTATTTATCAATTCGATAAGAAAAAAGGAGATTTCCTTTCATTAAAACATAACGATACAGAATATATTTCATCCTCTTTTAAACCACTTTTCTGGAGAGCGTACACAAATAACGATGGTTATCCCCCGATGAACGGTATTGATTTTTCAAAGCTTTTATGGTTAAAACGCTTTAGAAGTGCAAACAGGAAAATGAGACACGTTAATTCAACCATTAAACAAAAGGATAACAGCATTATTATAACATCCAAGTTCTCTATGCCCTTCAATTCGAATGTTAAAATAACCTATAAAATTTACGGTAACGGAAGCATTAATATTAAGTTATCATTCTTTGCATTTACAAACCTTGTTCGCTACGGAATAACTTTTAGACTCCCGAAAGGAGTTGACGGAATTGAATTCTACGGATACGGTCCCAATGAATGTTATATCGATAGAAGGGACAATGCGAGACTCGGGTTATATAAGGGGTTAGCACGAGATTTTACACATGATTATCTTTATCCTCAAGAAAACGGCAACCACATTGGAATTCGAACTCTTAGACTGGGAATAAAAAATCCCATTACGATAAGGGCAATTAATAAACCCTTCGAAGCAAGTGTACATCCATACACGATAGATGAATTAGACAAAGCTACACATCTACATGAATTGATAAAGACTGAAACATTGACAGTAAATATCGATGGTGGTCAAAGAGGTGTTGGCGGAGATCTCCCCTGCTGCTCTTGGCTAAAGAAAAAATACAGATTACCTGGCGGAAGACATTATACCCTTGAGTTTGAAATCAACTTTGATTAACTAATATCGAAGGTTTCTTTCCTCCGATTATTCTCAATTAGCCATAATCATTTTAAAAAGAATCATAATATAATATATGAGGCAGTGCTTTCTTTTTTTATTGATTCTAATTATCGTTTGCGGTATCTCGTTTGGTATGACATGTTGTGGTTTTTCATATTCTAAAATTATTAAATCTATTGCATCTGAGTTAGATTTAGATTATTCTCTAATAAAAAGTATTTGTAAGGTGGAAAGCGGGTTTAACAAAGATAGCATATCTCCAAAGGAGGCAATAGGAATTATGCAACTAATACCAAGTACGGCTGAAGAAATATGTATTCAAAACAATCTTGAATACAGCAAAGACCGTCTTTTTGACCCGAATTTCAACATTTATCTTGGTTCCTTATATCTTAAAAGACTCTTATCAAGATACCCCCTAGAATGGGCGATTTGTGCGTACAATGCCGGCCCTTCAAATGTCGATGTTTGGATATCCTCTAATATATCATTTAAAGATATCCCGTATAAGGAAACTAGACTTTACCTTAAAAAGGTTATGAAATATAAAAAAATCTACGATTTATATCAATAACTGAAAAAATCGCTTTAATTTTATATTATAAAATGTTATCATTAATGCATGAATAATATCAACTTCGAAAATGTTATGAATAATCGCATTGAAGAGCTTAAGAAAGATGGAAAAACAAATTTTCTCCTGCACGTATGTTGCGCACCCTGCTCTTCTTATGTAATCGAGCATCTTTATGATAAATTACATTTGACTTTATTCTTTTGCAATCCGAATATTACAGATAAAAATGAGTATTATAAAAGGCTCAATGAGCTTAAAAGATTCGTAAACGAAGCACCTTTTGCCAATGGACTTAACATTATAGACTATGGCTTTGATAAAGAAAGATTCTTCGAGATTAGCAAGGGATTAGAGTTAGAACCTGAGAGGGGTGCAAGATGTAGTCAATGTTTTATTGAACGCTTAACAATTTCGGCAAGCTATGCAAAATCACATAATTTTGACGGATTTCTGACTACACTTACGGTTAGTCCACATAAGAATCATATGGCTTTGAATACAATCGGCAAAAGTCTAGAAAAAGAATATTCGATAGAATATCTTCCCACGGATTTTAAAAAGAACGGTGGATATCAACGCTCTATTGAGTTATCTAGAAAATACAACCTTTATCGTCAAAATTATTGCGGTTGTGTTTTTTCCAAGAACAAGATGGGTAAATAAAACATCCTGCACGATTCAGAAAACGTTATTTAAGCGGTAATCAAAAAACACTTGGGAACAAGTGTTTTTTCGATAAAGAGAGGACGAAAAGATATTTTTGCGATTTTTCGTTTAAAGTTTAACTGGTGCAAACATAATTGAAATCTTGCTCTGCTGGATGTAATCAAAACAAGTCTTAATGAAATCTTCGGCGTACCGCCTCTGTAATTAAATACGTCCTTTCCCTCCCGTGTAACAAGATTTCATCGCAAAGCGATTGCATACACTGAAGATGGATTTAGTTCGTCTATAAGGACGGATTGGGTTAAAAAAAGCAGATTGTTTACACAATCTGCTTTTTTCTGGTGCACCTTGTGAAAACAAGGTTGAACTTTCAAGTTCATCAAGACTTATAGTTTCTTCTTTACCATTTCCGTTATAAACGATTTTGAACGAATCGTCATAAACGAATATAGCATTGATAA
>CAZLNZ010000013.1:0-71303 GCA_964561145.1 uncultured Christensenellaceae bacterium | reverse complement strand
TACACTAAGTTCCACACTTATTTACACTGTGGAATTTACTTTGGGAATTCACGTTCCTTGTTTTAGGAGGGAGTCTAACGGGGATCTTTGCCTGTTCCTAAAAATGAAAACACTCTGCCTATTGCTTATGGTTGAGTAGTGTGTCAACGTTTCTTAGTTATAAGAGGCTACTAAAAAGCAGGATTGTTTGCGTTTATATCGTTTTAGATACATCTCATATTCCCTTTTTTATTACAAAATGAAATATATGTGATTTTGTAAAAATTGCGTATTGACAGAGTGTGAAAGCTATGATATAATAAGCCTGGTAAAACGATTTACTAAACAAATTCTCTCCTTATTTTACTTCTTTTTAATCGTTTATCGCTTTGCCGCTGCTATGGTTCAACCGAAGCGTAGCGTAAAGGGCGTTTGATAAATTGACAGAAAACGCCCATACTAAGTGGAGAATGCCTAAGGCAAACAGGCTTTGGGCATTTCTCCGAAATAGATAATCGGAGGTATGAAAATGAAAAAAACGCTAGCTTGCATCCTTCTTGTTTGCATCCTTTGCACTGTCGGTATGGTACTGTTTACCGCTTGCGGGGAAGAGCAGGAGGCTTTTACAATATGGGCTCCTCAAGAAGAACAGGTTAATTTGCCTAGAATGATAGAGGCATTCAAAGAGGAGTATCCGGAGTATGCCGACGTAAAGTTTTCCTTTAAGGTAATGAGTGTCGATAATTCCATTACGGAAATGCAGAAGGATAACGAGGCTGCTGCCGACGTTTTCCTTTTTCCTTCAGGTGGTATTACCGAGCTTACAAGTGCCGGTTTGATTCTTCCTTTAAACGTTGAGAAGAGCGAATTCGATAATCTATATACGGTTAATGCGGTTGATTCCGTTATGCTTGATGATAGAATTTATGCAGTTCCTGTTACTTTAAATACGTTTATTATGTATTATAATGCTCAATTCTACAATGAGGACGAGGTAAAATCTCTCAACACAATGATGGAAAAGGATTTGGGCAGCGGAATTCAAAACTTTTCGATAACAATAAATGATTCTTGGTATCTATCTACTTTCTTCCTTACTCAAAAGGATGCGTTGACCGCACCGGATAGAAATAGCATTAAATGCACCTATAATGATTCTAACGGCTATAAGGTCGGAGAATACTTGATTGATTTAGTTAATAATTCGAGGTTCTTCTCGGCAGATGGTTCCGGTTCAGACGGAAATGCTTTGCAAAAAGGAACTCTTGCAGCACTTTGTTCGGGAACCTGGAGTGCAAAGGATATTGAGGGTTATCTCGGAGATAATTATAGAGCCGTTCCACTTCCCAAAGTTACGATTGACGGACAAGAATATGACATGGCAAACTTCGGAGATTATAAGGCATACGGTGTTAACAGTGCGACAAAAGACTCTAAATTGGCAACACTTGTTGCGAAATGGCTCGGAAATGCAACTTGTCAGACAATAAGATATGAAACAAGTGGTGATGCACCCACGATCAAGGCTTTACTGAACCTTAAATCAATTCAGGAGGATCAGGCTGTGGTTGCGGCACTTGCACAAGAAAAAGTTTGTACTATTCAGCCTAAGACAACAAAGCTTACAGGCTATTGGGATGCAGTAAAAGCATTTGGTTCAGAGCTTCTTGCAGGAACTATTAATAAAGACAACCTTCAAGAAAAACTGGATAAAATGGTTAATAATATAGTTAATTAATGAAGAATCCTTAACGGAGAATTCAAGGAGGAAGCAATGAAAAAAATATTCACTATTCTTTTGTCAGCTATTTTAGTCGTAATGCTTTGCTCGCTTGTAGCTTGCAATGACGAGATTAGCCATAATTGGGCGGATAATTGGTCCAATGACAGCAATAATCACTGGCATTCCTGTAAAGATAGCGGATGCACGGCACAAAACGATTTGTCTGCACATATCGATTCCGATGATGACGGATTATGTGATATTTGCGGATATCAAGTAAAAGATCCGGACGATAAACCTATACCTACACCACCGATTTCAGACGATGTTACATTGTATTTCTATAATACCGAAGGTTGGAGTGAGGTTTATGCTTATGCCTATGATGCAGCCAATAACCAATTGTTGGGTGAATGGCCGGGAACAAAAGCAACATCCGTAGAAGAACACGAGGGCTGGGTTTCGATTACGGTTAATGCCAATCCTCAAACCGATGCTTTCAATATTATCTTCAACGGCAACGGCTCTCAGACTACGGATCTTGTGATTGATGGTAACGAAAAGCTTTACCTCATTGATAGAGCCAACGGTACCTTCTCAAGCTTCGAAGAGGCAGAGAAAGCTTTAAGTGATAAGCCTATAGTCAAGACAACCGTTAGTATTCATTACCATAAGAACGCAGACTGGAGTGAAAGCGTTAAAGCATACGTTTGGTCCAATGATACAATGGGAAATCTAGGCGAGTTACTAGGTACTTGGGGTTCATACGAAGCGACCAAGGAAGAGGATGGTTGGTACATAATATCGGTTGCAGTGGTAGCTGAAAAACTTGAAGAAGGTGCTTCTTTTAATCTTATTGTTTATGACGGAGCTCTGGAAACAAGCAGATTCGATATTACAATAAACAGTGTGGACGAGCTCTATTTGGCTGCAGACGGACACGCATGCGGCAGTAAAGAAGATGTGTATGCCTATGAGAATACATCGAAGGAGAGTTACACGGTTCATTATTATGCACCCGATTGGGAGGAAGGCAAGTCGGTCAATCTTTACACTTATGGCGGCTCCCTCGGATCAATCGGTAGTTGGAATACTATTTCAATGGTTGCCGAAGAAGGAAAGGATAACTGGTATTCATATACCTTTGAGACCTCTTTAAAGTTTGACAGCTCTTCTTTTATTTTCCATACGGAGAACGAGTCTATAAAGCACGAATTTTATGTGGAAGGTTTATCCGGAAACGATTTCTATTTCGTTTCCAATACAAATAATGTATATGCCGATTATGTAACCGCAGAGGAAGGTTATGCTAAAGCAAACGCGGTTCCCACCGATGAAATAGAAATCACCTTGAATCTCTATGCTCCTGATTGGATAAATGTAAAAATACATACCTATAATGGTTATATAACCGGAGATTGGGGAACGGTATCGATGGTGAAAGACGAAGACAACGAAGCGTGGTACACCTTCACCTTTAAAATGTCGGAGGAAACATTGACGAATACCGGTGTTAACATTATTTGCTTCAACGGAGACGATGATAACCTTAGAATAGAAACCTACATTAACAGCACTGCTTCTCTCTTTATGAATGCAAATAAGAACTCCTTGATGTTTGCAACAAGAGAAGATGCCCTGGCGACCTCCACTGAAGAAAAATCCGATTATACCGTTCATTATTATGCTCCTGCTTGGGAGGAGGACGCTGCGATTTATCTTTACACCTATGGCGGAACTCTCGGGGCAATTGATGGTTGGATGGAGATTACTTTGAGTGCCGAAGAAGGAAAGGATAACTGGTATTCATATTCATTTGAGACCTCATTAGAGTTCAGCAGTTCCTCTTTTATCTTCCATACAGCTAATGAGTCTATAAAGCACGAGTTTTATGTAGAAGGTTTATCCGGAAATGATTTCTATTTCGTTTCCAATAAAGATAATGTTTATGCCGATTATGCAACCGCAGAGGCGGACTATGCAGCTGCAAGTGAAGCTCCTAACGATGAAGTTGAAGTTACTCTTTACTTATATACTTCGGATTGGGCAAACGTAAAAATACATACTTGGAATTGTTATGAAACAGGTGCCTGGGGAACGGTATCCATGAGTGCGGTTGAAGGGAATACGGGATGGTATTCTTACACCTTTAAATGTGATTCCTCCTCTTTTACGTCAAAGGGTTTGAATATTATCTTTTTCAATGCAGAGAACGATGCTGAAAGACTTGCGACTTATACAAAGGATGCTAATTGGGTATATTTCAGCGTAGCTAAGGGAGACCAAGCTTTTACCTCTATGCAGGAGGCATTGGCTTAATCTAAGTAATCAACCGATAGAAATTGGAGTAGCATAGGATTTCTATTCGGTTGATTGCATCAAAAATATGCTGTATAATTATTACAAGCATACTTGTTTGCAATATATATGGGAGTTTAGAAGTGCGTTTACTTCTAGAATATAGTTATGGTACAGAAGGTAAGCATTTACGATATCGCAAAATTGGCAGGCGTATCTCCGTCTACCGTTTCTAACGTAATTAACGGAAGAACAAGCAAAATGTCAAAGGAAACAAAAGAGAAAGTTTTATACTTTTTAGAGAAAACAGAGTATAGAGCCAATCTTGCCGCACGTAATTTGGTTACCGGGAAATCAAAGCTCATCGGTATTTGTTTGCCGATTATCGAGTTAGAGGCAACTCAATCGGATCTGTTGGAAAATAACCCTTTCTATCACGAGTTTATAGACGGACTTCAACGTGTTTTTCTAAAGCAAGGCTACGAGTGTCTTATTAAGGGCTTGGATAGCGATTTTAAGTATTTAGATTGGATTCAAAACAGAAGCTTTGATGGGTTAATAGATTTGGGACATCTTTCCAATGATATTCATGTAGAGTTGAACAAACTTAAGGTCCCTATAGTATATGTTGATAACTATGATTCTGTTCAGGAAGGCGTAGGCAAGGACATTATCGTCAGTGACGATGAATATGGTGCATATATCGCAACAAAGCATCTACTTGAATTGGGACATACCGGAATCGGTTTTGTGCACACGTTGGTTAATGTTAGCGGTGTAGATCGTGAAAGGTATAAAGGCTATAAAAAGGCACTTGCGGAAAAGGGAATAAACGAAGAATTCTTGTATCCTTCAATTATGGACTATTCACATGGTATAAGTTTCGGTCATCGTCTGGTTGAAGAAAGCCTTCCTATAACGGCAATCTTTTGTACGGCAGATATTACAGCTTTTGGCATTGCACACGGTGTCAAGGAAGCGGGCAAGAGTGTGCCCGAAGATTATTCGCTAGTCGGATTTGACGATATTAAAATGACGCAATATATGTCACCGAGATTGACAACTGTAAAACAACGTATTTTAGATAAAAGTATTGCTTGTGCAAACGTACTCTTGGATAAGATTAATAATCCCTTGGAACATACGCCGGAACGACTTGTATTGAAGCCTGAATTGGTAATCAGGGAAACCACACGAAAAATATAATGAATTTGGAAAATAGTAATTCAAACCACTTAATCGAACCCATCGAGGTTATGGGTAAGGAAAACCAAAAAATCATTCATTATCATAAAAACGGTAAATGGAGCGATGAATTGGGTATTCGAGTATTTTGCAAGAAACTTGAAGTAATTACCGATGTTGAAATAACCACCGATGAGGCTTGGTACTCTTTTGTCATAACACTGCCCTTTGATTGCCATAAAGAGCAGAGATTTATCGTTGAAATATATGATAAAGAAAACCCGACAAATTGGATAAAAGTAACTCTAAAGCGTGGCGATGAGTTTTTTCTTGCCAAAAACGGTAAGATTAAAGGATCTTATAGTAAAGTCGAGGAGTATGAGAACAATCTAATCGATTGGAAAAATAGAAAACCCGAAACTCGTGCGTCACTGTTTCTATTAGGATTTTCACACTTAAAAAACAAGCGTATTGTTGAAGGCATCATTATGCTTTTAGTGGAAATAGCTTTTTTCCTATTTATGGGGTTAAGCGGTGTGAAGAATTTGATTAACTTAGTTACTCTGGGCACTGTGCAGCAAGGCGAATATATGGACGAAGAGGGGTATTGGCATAGAGCCGAAGGGGATAACTCTATGCATATGCTGCTATACGGAGTAATAACCCTTGTAGTAATCGCATTATTTGCATTGTTCTACGTGTTTTGCGTGAGGTCCTCTTTGCGATTGGAACGAGAGGTTATAGCCGGGAAAACGTACAGTTTTAAGGGTGCTATTAAGAGTTTGGCAAATGATAAGCTCCACGGTGTGATGCTTGCAGTACCTCTTACAGGTATTCTGGTATTTACTGTGATTCCCCTCGTATATATGATTGCAATTGCCTTCACCAATTATGATCAGGGACATCAACCCCCGGGACAACTTTTTGACTGGGTCGGATTTGACAATTTTTTATATCTTTTAGGGCAAGACGCCAATTTTAGTAAAACCTTCTGGAAGCTGTTTCTATGGACAATTGTATGGGCGTTTTTCTCAACCTTCACTTGCTTCTTCGGCGGAATGGGCTTGGCGATGCTCATCAATAATAAAAAGGTGAAGGGAAAGGTAATATTCCGTACCATATTCGTATTGACGATAGCAATACCTTCCTTTATCTCTCTTTTGAGCATTAGCACAATGCTACAGCGTGACGGAATAATAAATATGCTGTTGCAAAAGTACGGATTTACTTCTGAGCCGTTACCGTTCTTGACAGACGTTAATTGGGCAAGGGTTACCGTGATAGTGGTAAATATGTGGATTGGTGTGCCGATATCAATGCTTATTACTACGGGTATTCTGTTAAATATTCCGAGAGAATTATTTGAAAGTGCCAAAATCGACGGAGCTAGCTCTTGGGTTGTATTCAAGAGAATTATATTACCGTATATATTCTTTGTTTGTACGCCCTATCTCATAAATGCCTTCATAAGCAATGTAAATAACTTTAACGTTATTTACTTCTTGACGGGAGGCGGACCATTGTCATTGGATAATTTTAAGGGTGCAGGCGGAACGGATTTATTGGTAACGTGGCTTTACAAGCTTACAGTAGATAACAGGGATTATTCCTATGCCTCAGCAATAGGTATTATAGTATTTCTAATATCTGCAGGACTGTCATTAATCGTATATAGGAGGTCATCGGCTAAGAATGAAGGAAGCTTTTAGTATAATAAAAAACAAAGTAGATTTATTCTTCGGCAAGGTGTTTAACAGCAAAGCCTTCGAGATATTTACGAAATATATAGCGTGGGGACTTTCCTTTGTGCTTTTAGTGTTTTCACTGGCTTTTCCGTTGGTTACCCTTGGAAACGGAGCAAATTACAGCCTTTTCAGCTTTCTTGCACTAAGTGGCGGTAAGAATCCGCAGCTGATTTATATATCGGTTATCAATGTGATATGCGCAGTTGTTGCCGTCGTCGGACTTGTCTTTTATGTGGTCGAGGAATTTATAAGAAAAAATAAAACACGTAATTATCTGATCAATAAGATATTCGGAATAGCGTTATTCGTACTCTGTTTTGCTTTATTAGTAACCCTGTTGTGCTATAAGAGCGGAATAGAAGAAGCCTTAATTGATTCCGGTTTTATGCTTAATCAACTCGGATTTGCCTTTTATGCGTTATTTTTTGCGATTCTTATTTTAGCGGTCGGCTTTTTCAGAAGAGGAAAGCTTGCCGTATCCTATATGATTTTGATAGTCCTTGCAGTTGTTTGGATTTTCCCTCTTCTGTATATTGTGTTGACTTCGTTTAGAACGGGTGGTTTTTATACCGACAGTTTTTTTCCCGAGGAATGGACGGTGGAGCCCTACGTTAGATTGTTCACTGATACTTCGATATTCATGTTCGGAAAATGGTTTTTAAACACATTAATTGTTGCAGCATCTACTTGCGTATTATCCACCTTTATAATAGTAACCATTTCTTTTGTACTGTCAAGGTTTAACTTCAAATCGAAGAAAGCCTTGATGTCAAGTATCTTGGTCTTGGGAATGTTCCCGGGATTCATGTCGATGATAGCCATTTATTATATAATAAAAGGTTTGGGATTGAGTGAGTCACTGTTTGCGTTGATATTGTGTTATTCCGGTGGTTCTGCTATGGGTTACTATGTAGTAAAGGGCTTTATGGACACCATACCTAAGGATATTGACGAAGCGGCAATGATAGACGGTGCAAGCAAACTACAAATATTTTTTAAGATGATATTGCCGTTAAGTAAGCCGATTATTATTTATACGATATTGACCTCCTTTATGTCTCCTTGGGGTGATTATATCTTTGCAAGTGTAATAATGGGCGATAACTATGAATCATATACAGTGGCACTGGGATTGTATATGATGCTTAAAAATGACTATATTAATAGCTGGTACACCAGCTTTGCGGCAGGAGCCGTTATAGTCGCATTACCGATCTCGATATTATTTATTTCTCTGAATAAGTACTATGTTGAGGGACTGAGTGGTTCAGTAAAGGGGTAAACGATGAAGAAAATAATCACTATAATTTTTATATTTACGATAGTTCTATCAAGTATGATGGGTGCCGTTGCATTTGCAAGTAATGAAGAGACGGATATCAATTTTCAACAGTCTGTTGTGAAGTATATTAAAAACTCATATACTACTGGTGCATATCTATTTGAGGAAAACGGTTATTTAAGGTACGGTATTCCCGTTTCTGCTGCGGAAAAAGAGTACCAATGGGAATTTATCGAACACGATGGCAACTATGAAATAAAGAATGTTGCAACCGGACATACTTTAACCTTGCGTGGCGGAATTGGAACGAGAACCGCATTGCGTACCGTTGATGACGTTAAGACCAACGACTTATGGAAGTTGGATATAACCCTTTTAAGTGACGAGTTTCAAAATATCGTATCGGCAAGTGACGAGTTTAAGGGTATTGCTTTACACATTATCGAGGTAACGGACGGATATGTTTCCAGCGAAGAAATCGGTTCCATGCTCTCCTACGGTGAGGCTAAATGGGGCTTGTTCGATGAAAGCGAGATTAACTTCGAAGGCGTGATTCGTGACGGCTTCTGTATAGGGTTCGGAACAGGTACTTATCTTAATGCAACCGAGAGTTCCTTGACCTTCGATAAGCCCTCGGGACCTTCGGATAATTATATTTGGAATTTTATTATATCCGACAACGGGAAGAAAGTATATAACTTGGGACAAAAGAAATATTTGAGCGTTGTTGATGGAGAGGTTACGCTATCGGATGAAAGCAGTGCAACCGTATTTACGTTGTTTGCCAGTAAATCTGCAACAATCACTTCCGACATCGGCTGTTTGGCTTCAAAATCGAACGAGCTGAAAATAGTTAATAAAGGAAACGCTGCTAGCTTTGAGTTAGTGCTTGCATCAGCCGTCGGAACCGTTTTGGGCGATTTGAAACTGGAGGGTATTTATACCTTTTCAAACTCTTGGTTCAATATGTATATGCTTGATGACGGCTCTGTTCCGACCTATGGAAATAGTAGCCCGAAAAATACACAAATTCAGTGGAAAACCCTTTATGACGAAGGTACAGGCAATACGGCACTTATGAATGTGGGAAGAAATGAATACCTTTATCTGTCTGACGGTCAACTGGCGTTTTCTAAGGATATCATCTATTATTGGAAGTTGCTTCGCAATTCTAATGACCTATATCCTAATGCCGTGCGTTTCCAAGATGCCTCTAATAGTAAAGTATGGCTTCATATGGAAAATACAAACGGAAGACTGGAATGCTCCTCTTCTGTTCAGTCCACCTGGGGTTCTCCGCACTGGGAACCTAAGCAGTATGTCGAGGGTGCTAGTGCTACAACCGAATCAACATCTGTAGAAACGGACAAATGGTTTAGAATTAAAAGCCGTTATTCCGATAACCTTTATTTTTACCAAACTAACGGAGGATATGCATATGGTACAGTTTCGGAAAATGATTCTAGAAGCCATTGGAAATTTCTCCAAGACGGGGATTCGTATTTGCTATACAATAGAAGCTACGGTATGTACCTAAGTTCTCTTGGTAACGGTTATTTATCTAAAACCGAGTACAAAGAAGAGGCGACACGCTTCGGAATAAGCATATATACAGATGATTCGTCTTTATTGATATATGAGAAAAACGCAAAGGACTATCAGGCAAGTTATATTAATATAAAGGAGCGTGATCAGCTAATTCACTTATCTCTCGTTTCCGTTGACATTAAGGAAACAAGATGGTTTTTAGAGGAAGCACCCGAAGAGATTAATGCCAACGAAATAGTGATTAATAACACTCAACTGCCGACTTTCGTAGAATTTGGTGAATATCGGTTTGACGGAAAGAGTGTAAAGGTTGAACATTATGCAAGTTTTGTAAGGGTGACCGACGGGAAAAAGTATTTGTTTGTGAACAAGAAAGGAAAAACTTCTTGGAAAAAATTCACGAATGATTACGATACCTCTCTTTGTTTTAATTATACAACCTTGGGAGATGATTTACAGATTCATCGTGATTCTTATAGTGCCGTATTAAAGCAGTCGGGCTGTGATCGTGCTTTTGCATTGGCGGACGGTTTTACTGTGGGTAAGCAGTCCATAATCTCTGTTTATGCTCAGCAATCGGGAGAGTATATTGTAAAAATCAATACACTTCAAACCGGAATCAGTACTACGATTTTGGTTGACGGTATTTCTCAACAGACCTTCCGTACCGGCGAGACAGATGAAGTAAAACTAAGGCTTAACAGAGGAAATAATGTAATTAAGGTAACAAGAAACGATGCCGTTGACAGTATCATTATAAAGGATATTATCTCAAATGGTTATTATGGGGCAACGCAGGGAATTACAGCGTATGAACTTGAAAACGGAGTTACAAATTCCAATGTCTTAGTTGATAACAGAGAACGTTATTCTATGGAAAGCGAAGCAACGGGCAGAAGCTTTGTAAAACTTGAAAATATAACGGATTATGTCGAAATAACCTTGCTTGAAGATATGAATGCACTGACTTTGAGGTATTCGGTACCCGATACGAAAAACGGTGAGGGTGACGAGTATACTCTATCGATGTATATAAACGGCAAAGAAAGAACGAATCTTGTCCTATCGAGCAAAAAAGCACACTTGTACAAGGATTGGGATTATACAAATAATCCCGATGATGGATATCATCACGTTTACTTTGACGAAGTAACTTATAAATTCGACGAGATTCTTACCGCAGGAACCGTAATAAGGTTTAGACGTGATTTTGATGACGAGGCTGAGTATTATGCTTTGGATTTACTCGAAACGGAAATCGTTGCAAATAAAGTGGAGAAGCCCTCCAATTCGTTATCGGTTACCGATTATGGTGCAATACCGAACGATGGTAAAGATGACACGGAAGCCTTTAAAAATTGCTTAAAGGATGCCGTATCTCAAAGAAAAGAGGTTTATTTCCCCGAGGGTGAGTATGAAATTCACGAGATAATACCACTTACGAGCAATAATATTGTAATATGCGGTGCCGGATATTGGTATACGACAATTAACGGAATACAATTCTCGATAGGCGCAAACAACATTGGATTATATTCTATGAAGCTTATTGGCGATCATAACACAAGAAGGGATACTTTGGATCGTGCGTGTATCGAGGTTATGAATTCGACCACACCGACAAACCTTATAATAGCCAATCTTTGGATGAATTACTATAAGGTCGGTGCTTGGCTTGACGGAATCGATGAGGTGTTTATAAGCGGCAACAGGATACGGTATACCTATGCTGACGGAATAAATCTGCATGCAGGAGTTAATAATGCTGTCGTAGAGAATAACTCGATACGTTCGACGGGAGATGACGGGTTAGCCGAATGGAGTGACGGAGAAGAAAACGTCAATCTTACCTTTAGACATAATACTATCGAAAATCCTTGGCTTGCCAATTGTATTGCCCTATACGGCGGAACAAATCTAAATGTTTATAATAACATTTGTAAAGATACCGCCTATGTAGGAGCGGGAGTGAATATTTCGACCAACTTTTTACCAACCAATTTTAAGGGTGAATTGAATGTTGTGAATAATATAATAATTCGTTGCGGTAGCGATAATGACTCAAGTAACCGAGATGTTGGCGGTATATGGTTTAATATGGTCGTCGGATACGATGCATTTGCTCAAATGAGTGTATGTAATAATGTTATATTGGATAGCACACACCAGGGCATATCCTTTAACGGAAGTTCCACGATATGTTCATTGATTTTAGAGAACAACGTTATTTCTAACAGCGGCTCCTACGGAATAGATATTTCTTCGGAGTTTACAGGGAAAATGCTTATAAAAAATAATGCAATAAGCGGTTCTGCCTTAGAGGATATTCTTGACGGAAGCAGTGAACGCAATGCGGAGATAGTCATTGCGGATGATGAAATCGTTATTCAAACAAACAATACCGAGTATATCGTCTTGTGGGTTGTGGCGAGCATCTTACTTGTAGGAGCAATTGTTTGTGCGGTTTTATTCGCATTGCCTCTTATCATAAAAAACAGGAGGACGGAGCTATGAAAAAATTGGTTGTAGGCTTGCTAATTGTCTTATCTTTTAGTATCATATTTTTAGTACCGAACACTCAGAGCAATGCAGAGCAGACTCAAATCGAGATATACTTTTTTAATAGCAAAGGTTGGGATTATGTGTATGCTCATTGTTATGTCTTAAACGGACCCTCCTATGACGCATGGCCCGGCAATAAACTGGAGGAAGCTGTTGAATTGGGAAACGGGTGGTTTAAGTGTACTTTGCCAAGCGGTAACCAAGAGGCTGCATTGAGAGTGCAGTTTAATGACGGAACCGAGGATAATTCTATCGATGTAAATATCGCAGATTCTATCAATGTTTATTTTAATGCTTATAGGCGTACGGGGTTCCCGACAAAGCAGGATGCATTGGATAACAATTCGGAGCAAATAATCGATTCAACAGGAAATACTCGCATATATTTTTATAACTCTAAGCGTTGGAAAACCGTTTATGCTTATGCATATGGGGTTGATGAAACTACAGAGTATACAAAAAAATGGCCCGGCAACCTCGCAACGAAGGACGAGGAAAGGGAAAACTGGTATTATATAGAAATCAATCAAGATGCTTCAGAGGTGAACTTCTTGCTGATATTCAACAACAAGAGTAGCGGTGCAGGAAATCAAAGTACAGATACGTTGATAAACAATCATACCGATGTATATTTGAATTATTCGGGTAAAAAAGCCGATAACTATGAAACCATTGAAGAAACTACCGTCCTTGAGGATGTAGTGGAGGAGATAATATTAGTCCCGGAGGATTTCTATCTGGATTTTTCCACTCTTGATACAAAAGGAGATGTTATTAATGTTACGGAGAAGCCGTCGGTAATTGCACCGATTATTGTTAGTTCGGTTGCATTTGTTGCATTGCTTCTCTTTGCGATACTATTATTAATACGGAGAAAACAAAAATGTTAACCAACAAAAGAAAACTAAACAATCAAACAATATATCAAGTATTTGTCCGTCAATTCTCGGCTACTCACGACTTTAAAGGCGTTGAACGTCAGCTTGACAGAATAAAAGCCTTGGGAACGGATATTCTTTATTTAATGCCGTTTTATCCTATAGGAAAGCTTAATAGAAAGGGTAGTGTCGGTAGTCCCTATTCCATTTACGATTATACCGCAATCGATCCGCTGAACGGTACGCCGGAAGATTTTAAAGATCTTCTTAACGCTTGTCACAAGATCGGAATTAAGGTAATAATAGATATGGTTTTAGGTCATACGTCAAGAGATTCCGTTTTATTGCAGGAGCACGAGGAATGGTTTTATCATCGTAACGGCAAAATCGCAAATAAGGTGGGAGATTGGGCTGATGTTTGCGATTTGGATTATAGCAATCAAGGCTTATGCGATGAAATCGTGAATATGCTCTGCTATTGGGCAAATCAAGGAATAGACGGCTTTAGAATGGATGTTTGCTCGTTAATTCCTGCAAAACTCTGGGAGCAAGCAGTAAATGCATTACATGAAATCAATCCCGATATAATAATGTTAGGAGAATCCGTCGAATTGAACTTTATTCGTGAAATTCGTAAGGTCGGAGGTCAAGCAATAAGTGACGGAGAGGCGTACAGATACTTTGATATGCTTTATGCCTACGATATTCAAGAAGCACAGGCGGGCTTTATCGAAAACAAGGGAGGCAGCTTGAAAGCTTGGTTGAAAGAGGTCCTAGATCAAGAAGGGCGTTATCCTATCGATTATGTGAAGACCAGATATTTGGATAATCACGACCGTCCGAGGGTTGCAAGCAGTTATTCCGGAGATAAACTTAAGATGCTTTGGGCTTTAAATTTCTATTTGAAAGGTTGTGCCTTTATCTATGCCGGTGATGAAACTCAAGAAAGTAACCAAAACAGCCTTTTTGAGATAGACGAGGTGGTCTGGCACTTTAACGATCCTGAAAAGGATATTTCAAACTATATTTCGACTTTAGCCGCCATCAAAAAGCATAGCATTTATTCTAACGGATTATTTGATATAAAGGTTGAGGACAATGCTGCGGTTTGTACATATGAAAGCTCTATAGAGTTATCTGTTGGTATCTTTAATTTTGAACCGCACAAGGTTGTGCTTTCCGTTCCTTTAACGGATGGCAGGTATTGTAATTTGATAAATGGTCAAACTGTAGTTGTAAGCAATGGTTGTTTGGAATGTGAAAGTGAAGCTATTGTAATCGAGACTTTAAAAAGGAAATAGATTATGGCAAGTATAAGATTCGAAAACATAAACAAGGTATACGATAATAAGGTTCAAGCCGTTTTTGATTTCAACCTCGAGGTAGAGGATAAGGAGTTCATTGTTTTGGTCGGTCCCTCCGGCTGTGGCAAGTCAACAACACTTAGAATGCTTGCAGGACTTGAGGAAATCACATCGGGTAAGCTTTATATCGATGACGTTTTGGTTAATGATATTGCACCAAAGGATAGAAACATAGCAATGGTTTTTCAAAGCTATGCTCTTTATCCGCATATGACCGTATACGATAATATGGCATTTGCATTGCAGCTGAAAAAATATCCCAAAGAGGAAATAGATAGAAGGGTTAATGAGGCTGCGGAAATACTTGGGCTTGAGCCATACTTGAAACGCAAGCCAAAGGCTTTATCCGGGGGACAAAGACAGCGTGTTGCCTTAGGACGTGCAATCGTGCGTAATCCGAAAGTTTTTTTAATGGATGAACCTTTAAGTAATCTCGATGCAAAATTGAGGGTTCAGATGAGAACAGAAATTGCAAGAATTCATGAAAGGGTTAATGCGACAACCGTTTATGTAACTCATGACCAGACCGAAGCTATGACTATGGCTTCAAGAATAGTCGTTATGAAAGACGGCAAGATTCAGCAAATCGGCACACCGAAGGAGGTATACGACCACCCGGTTAATATGTTCGTAGGAGGTTTTATCGGTTCACCCGCAATGAATTTCTTTAAGGGAACAAAAAGAGGGGAGAGGTTTTGTTTTGATGCTTCTGAGCTGTATTATCCTCTAAGTAAGGCTCAGCAATTAAAGCTTGAGTCCTATGAAAACAAGGAGATAATAATGGGAATACGTCCCGAGGATCTTGTGTTATCAGAAGGAAACGAGTATTCCCTCAAGGTTACTTGCGATGTCGCTGAATTGCTCGGACACGAATCGATACTGTATGCTGATATTGCAAATCAGCCTGTTGTGTTCAGAATATCCTCAAAGCAACAAGTGGACGCACATGACGAGGTTTCCTTGTTCTTCTTGGAATGCAATATGCATTTCTTCGATCCTGCCACGACGAAGGTTATTTAAGCTTATGTACAAAGGTCTAGCCGCTTTTTTTGAAAGCTATTCGATTACAGCAAACGAAGCAAGAAACGAAGCCTTGCGTCCTCTAGACGTGAGCATTAGTTTGGAGGGCGTTTTTTCGAGAACGGTGAAAGTATTAACCGAGTGGGGATATACCGACTTTCTGGAAAACAAGAATTTTAAAGAAATCTTTGCAAAAAAGGACGGATTCGAGGTTACGGTTGCTTTTATTAAGCTGCCGAACTCGGGAACACGAATAGGAGCTGCAATCTTTTCTCCTAACGGGAAGAGAACGAAAAGAGCATTGATTGCCTTTATGAAGGGGCTTTCTGAAGAATTCAAGGATTTTTTACTATAGTTTTTTTAGAGTGTATAAAGAATCGACTGGAAAATGTTTTCTGCTTGCTCGGTAAATATTAGATTGTCGCTCTTTCTCTCTAGACACTCGGAAAAGTGACGGACTTGCGGTTGACTAATTGTTCGTTTGGCTATATAATAGTTTTGTTCGGATTTTTCCGATAGGAGAATTAAGATGAGTGATTGTAATCATAACTGTTCAACTTGCAGTTCCAACTGTAAGGAGAGAGATTTAACGGAAAAGCTTAACGAGCTGTCAAGAGTTGGCAAGGTTATAGCTGTTGTTAGCGGAAAGGGCGGTGTAGGTAAATCTATGGTTACCTCTATGTTGGCGGTGGAAATGCGTAGACGCGGGAAGAGAGTTGCCATTCTCGATGCCGATATTACAGGTCCCTCTATACCTAAAGCATTCGGAATTACCGAAAAAGCCGATTCGGATGGCAAATATATTTATCCGCAAGAATCGAGAACTGGTATACAGGTTATGAGTATAAACCTTCTTCTTGAAAACGATACCGATCCCGTTATTTGGAGAGGTCCCGTTATTGCCGGTGCCGTCAAGCAATTTTGGACGGATGTTATTTGGAATGATGTAGATTATATGTTTGTGGATATGCCTCCCGGAACGGGGGATGTTCCTCTTACCGTATTCCAGTCCTTGCCGGTTGACGGAATAGTAGTTGTTACAACACCGCAAGAGCTTGTTTCGATGATTGTCGGAAAGGCTGTAAATATGGCAAAGACGATGAATATACCCGTCCTTGGTTTGGTCGAGAATAAGTCTTATTTTATCTGTCCGGAATGTAAGCATAAGCATTCTTTCGGCTTGACAAATATCGATTCGTTCGCAAAGGATTATAACATAAAAACAGTTTGCCAATTACCTTTAAATCCCGAACTAGCGAGTGTATGCGACAGGGGATTGATCGAACTAAATGTTCAAGAAGGTCTTGACGACCTTTGTGCTATTATTGAAACTTTATAACCAGGCATGTTTCTTTTGTGAAGCCTAGTTATTAACTATAGAGTGGTTTTGGGGATTTATTCCAATTGCAGTTGGAATGAATCCTTTTCTTTTTATCGGATATACTAAAAATGAATCTTAAGCCGTAAAGGGCTTTAACCCGCTGTAAGCGTATTATATTGATTGTTCGTATTTGATGTTGTTAATAAGAAGGAGCAAGACAGCAGTTCGCTCCCGATTTATCGGTAGCAAAACCCATCAAAGCTACCGATAAGGACTATTGAATTGTATTTTTTGTTATTTTATAATAGATATGTGAAGGTTTACTTCATAATAGGAGGCTTGTGATGAAATCGAGATTTTTGAAGATAGTAACTGCTATTCTTTGTGTTGTTGTGATTGCAACGACATTGACGGTTTTTGTCGGTTGTGATTCCGATACTGCAAAGGATACATCGTTCTGTATAGTTACCAGCTGGGAAAAGAGCGGTATAAGGAATCACTTTTACGGTGGTTCGGATATCGGTAGCTTGCAGTACTTTATGCTTGAAGGCTTATATCATATAGTTCGCTCTACAGGTGAGATCAACTGTGAACTTGCAGACGGAATGCCGGTGCACTATATGGACGGTGAGGATTACTGTACCAACATTAAGATTAAGACGAATGCAAAATGGCAAAACGGAGACGATTTCTTGGCAGAGGACGTATTGGCTTTTTATCATATTAACCATACAACTGCAACTAACTACATGCTGGATATTGAGGAAGTTAACGATCACGAGATCAAGATTACTTGGAACCCCGAGAAACTTCCTACCGAAAGCGTGCGTAATTTGCTTATCGCACAGGACGTACAGGGAACCTGTAAGTATTCCGAGTTTAAAACTTATGTTGACCTTGCAGATAGACTTGTTTCCGCCAGTCCCTTGAATACCAATCCCGACTGGTTTGGAGCATACAATAGGGCATCGGATTCCGAAACACTTGCATTATTGGATGCAAATTATCGTGCATATCAAAATCATAACCCCTCTTGGTTTGTCGCAACAGGTCCCTATACTTTAAAGATACAGAGCACAACTCAGGTTCAATTGGTAAAAAATCCTTACCACTGGGCTGGTGACAAACTAGAATTTGAAACCATTAATGCTTATTCTTCGAGCGATATAAATCAAACCTATAACCTGATAGCTAACAATAAAGTCGATTATATGGATGGTGTTATTCCCTACGATAGTTTACGCAGTATTTTGGATAATAACCAAAATCTTGTACATTTAAAGATGTATGATCCCGGTTCTATCGGAATTCTTTTCAACATGAAGAAGGGTGTATGGTCTGATAAGGTACGTGAGGCGTTCCAATATATTTTTGATAGAGAAGAGGTTAAAAATGCGGCTAATCCTTATGCAAAAACCTCTTACTACGCACTACTCGGTATGTGTGAAACAGAGGCTCGTACATATATGAGCGAGGACCATTTTAGTGCAATAACAGAGTACAGCTACGATGAGGCTAAGGCTAGTGTACTTCTTCGTGAAGCAGGATGGACTTATAAGAGCGGCAGTTGGTATTTCCCGAGCGGACAAAAAGCACAGCTTACTCTCGGTGTTGATAGCGGAAACGTAATTCACTCTGCGGTTGCTGAAACCGTACAATCGATGCTCAATCTCTTTGGTATAGAAGTTACCCTTAAAAAGTCAAGTCAAGAGGCATGGTTTACAGCCGCATCACAGGTAGGAAGCGAATATGATTTTTCTATCCACTGGACAGATCTCAATCCAACTTCCTCCTTCCCGTCTGGCTCATTGGAACATTTCCAAAGCTATATGAGTTATATTTGTCAAATGGACAGATATCCTGCCACCTATGAAATTACACAGCTTCAAAACGGATTAACCTTACCTATCACGGATTTGAAAACAGGTGAAACCTTCGGCTATGCAGATAAAATGAATTCCTTCTATTCACAGTCGGGTGATGACTTGGAAAATATGGTATCCTCCTATGTTACAAGTATTTCAAAAGCTAACCTCGGTATCCAATTTTTCCAAAATGTAACGGGTAGCTTTATCAACGTATCAAAGGTCGCAGGTGTTCCTCTTGAAGAGTACTGGAGCAAAACTCAAGATGTAACATATTTGCCCGAGGTCGGAACGGACGATTATTATGCTGTAGCAAAAACAAATTTGTACTTTGCCGGAGCCTGGGTATTCACTTCGGGAACATATAAAACAAAATAATGAAACAAGATTCTAAAATAAAGAAAATATTGCGTAAGGTTGCTGCGGTTTTATACAAGGGAAGGCATTTCTTCCTAAAGCTATTAATCGCAGTACTTACCTTATCGGTATCGGTAATACTCATCTTCTTTTTACTAAGGCTTATGCCCGGGGATGTGGTGCAAAATTATGCGTTGAAGTTGCAAGGACAGCGTAACATCAGCTACGACGAGGCTTATAGGCTTGCGACACAGTTATTAAACTACGATCCCAATGAGAATATTTTTCTAGCCTTCTTTAATTACGTAGGTGGTTTATTTAAAGGAAATTTTGGAACTTCATTATATATTCAAGACGTAACGACCTTATCTCTTTTGGCACAGCGTTTGCCTTGGACTCTGTTTATTTCCAGTGTCGCTTTGCTGATAAGTTTTGCTTTAGGAACTTGGCTCGGAGCTAAAATGGCACGTAAGCGTAATGGTGTTTTAGATACGGTCGGTACCTCCTATATTGTAGTTTCAAGCTCGGTACCCGATTATTTAATAGGATTGCTGTTGGTTTCGATCTTTGCTTATCGACTAAACCTTTTCCCTGCATCGGGTAATTACGATGCCTTTGTTTGCACTCCGGGTTTCAATCTTCCCTTTATCGGAAGTGTTTTATATCACGCCTTCTTACCCATTCTTGCCTATGTAATATCGCAAATGGGGATTTGGATGATTATGATGAGAAGTAGCACTATAGGCGTATTGGGCGAAGATTACATAATGGCTGCACGAGCTAGAGGTCTTAGACCCTCTACCATTTCGGGAAGATATCTTAAAAGGAATGCAATGCTTCCTCTAATTACAGGTGTTGCGGGCTCCTTTGCGGCATTGTTTGGCGGCTCACCCCTTATGGAAAGCATTTTTAACTATCCGGGAATAGGATACACCCTTTCCGATAGGATAGTTGCAAGGGATTGGTTTATAGTACAAGGAATTTTGTTGTTCACCAGTATGGTAATAATAATTGTCAATCTTTTGGTGGACTATATCTATCCGTTATTGGATCCGAGGGTTAAACGACATGATTAAACAACTGAAATACATGTTTAGAAATGCCAAATGTACCATAGGATTCGTAATTCTTGCAATTTACTTCCTTATGGCGATATTTGGTCCGATACTTTTCCCTTATACCGGGGAAATGGACAGTAGTAACAGGTACGCGCATTCCTCTTTATCCCATCCGTTTGGTACCGATCATCTCGGCAGAGATGTCTTTACAATGCTATTAAGCGGATCGAGAAATATGATGGCCATAGCCTTTTTAACCGCAGTAATCACTGTACTTATCGGTGTTTTCTTCGGAATACTTTCGGGTTACCTCGGAGGTTGGGTGGACAAGGTTATAATGTTTTTTACGAACATAGTGCTTACCATTCCGAGTTTTCCCGTATTGATGATATTGGCTGCCTTGTTTACCATCAATGATCCCTTTTCCTTTGCGTTGGTTCTTTCCGCTTGGGGCTGGGCAGGATTGGCAAGAGCGGTACGTTCACAGATATTATCACTTAGGGAACGTGACTTTATTCAAATTTGCTCGGTAATGGGAATGTCGAGAATGCACGTGGTATTTAGAGAGCTTATGCCCAATATTTCCTCCTACATTCTCACCAACTTTATTTTGATAATGAAAAATGCAATAACGGGTAGCGTAGGTATTATGCTTTTAGGTTTAGCAGCCTATGATCCGACCAACTGGGGAACTATGATAGAGCAGGCACGTACACAAGGTTTGATGAATCCGAATGCGGTTAGGATGCTCTTGTATCCGCTTATTGCGATAGTGATTTTCCAAGCGGGAGCAATGCTGTTTTCTAATGGTTTGGACGAGGTACTCAACCCTCGATTGCGTGTAGATTAGAGAGGTTGCCATGAAAAAGAATGATAACATTTTAGAGTTTCATAACGTGTGCATAGATTATCCTCTTCGCAAGTATACCCTAAGAGCGGTTTCCGATGTATCTCTAAATATTAGGAGAGGAAAAATAACCGCGCTTGTAGGAGAATCGGGAAGCGGTAAAACGACCCTTGCCTCCTCTGTAATGCATTGTATATCTTCCCCCGGCAAGGTTGCCGAAGGACGAATATTGTTTTACGATGGTGTCGGAGAGGAACAAAAAATTATAGATGTTACCACCCTGAACGAAAAAGAGGTTCGCAAATTCGTATGGGAAAAGACTTCGATGGTCTTTCAAGCAGCTCAAAGTGCTTTGAACCCGATTATGACTGTAGAACAGTCCTTCGTTGAAACATATAGAGAGCATTTTCCTAAGGCTGAAAAGAGCGTTATTTTAGAGAAAACTCGTCAGCTTTTGGATTACGTTCGTCTTGATGTGGATAGGTGCTTAAAATCCTATCCTCACGAACTGTCAGGTGGAATGAAGCAGCGTATTATGATTGCTTTTTCCCTTCTTTTTGATCCGCAACTCATTATCTTCGACGAGCCTACAACGGCATTGGACGTTATAACGCAAGACTATATTTTCCGTCTTCTCAAGAAGATAAATAAAGAAAGGGGAATTTCGATGTTACTACTAACACACGATATAAGTGTTGTAGCAAAGTTTGCCGATTACGTTTGTGTTATGTATTCCGGTTATCTGATGGAGTATGGTGAAAAGAATGCTATTCTTAAGAAATGGTCGCATCCCTATACGCGAGGTTTAGTTAATGCGATACCCTCTATAAACGGTAACTTGGACAATATGCGCTCAATAAAGGGATCACCGCCCGATTTGAACAACTTACCTCAGGGTTGTGTGTTCTATCCGAGATGCGATTCTTGTATCGAACGTTGTGGCGAGGTTCGTCCCGAAGTATATTCTTTGCCCGACAGAGAGATTCGCTGTCTGCTTTATGAAGGAGAAGGTAACAATGAATAATGATGTCGAAACTACAAAACAAGAGCTTATTCGCTTAGAAAAGATAAACCTTACCTTCGAGAAAAAAACAGCGTTGTTTGATAAAAGTAAGACCGTACATGTACTCAAAGACATTGATTTGACTATTTACAAGGGCGAAATCGTTGCGGTCGTCGGAGAGTCCGGCTGTGGAAAAACAACTCTGGGAAGGGTTATTACCGGTATTGCTAAGGCTACGAGCGGCAAGATATTCTTCGAGGGACAACAGACGAGCGGTCTATTCGACAAGGATATCCGAGCGTTTAGAAAGGTGCAATTTATACAACAGGACAGTTATGCTGCCCTAAATCCCGTAAATACCATTTATCAAAGCTTATATGCTCCCATTAAAACTCACCACCGTAAATGGAAAAAGGCACAAATAAATGAGCGAATAGAAGAACTTATGGAGCTTATCGGACTAACTCCGGCAGAACAATTTTTGTCAAAGTACCCCCATCAGCTGTCGGGTGGACAAAGGCAGAGAATTCTAATGGCACGTGCGATATCTTTAGATCCCGAACTCATTGTTGCAGATGAGCCGGTATCTATGATAGATGTGTCCTTGAGATTGTCTCTATTGAATTTAATGTCCTCATTGAATAAAAAACTCAATGTTTCCTTCCTATATATAACTCACGATTTATCAACTGCAAGGTTTATAGCAAGGAATGGCAGAATGTGTGTAATGTATCTTGGTGAGATAGTGGAGGAGGGTGATCTCCATCAGGTACTTAATCATCCGAGTCATCCGTATACGCAGGCATTGATAAAGGCGGTTCCTTCTCCTGATCCCGATGCTAACACCGATGAGCCTCTTCCTTTGAAGAGCTTTGAGCTTACAAATATCGAGAATCGTCCGGAGGGTTGTTCCTTTGCACCAAGGTGTTTATACGCAACCGAGGCGTGTTTATCCCCGATAGAGTATAGGGCTGTAGACGGCGTAGCCGTTAAATGTTGTAATGTGAACAATGAGTGATGCTATTAGATCTGTTATATTGAGAATAGCCGCAGTATTTGCGGTATTGAGCATAATATGTTTGTTTATCACCGAAAAAGGCTCTGCTTCCTTTTGGGTGTCTGTAATGTCTTTGGTGATATGCGTGATAACAATAATCTTGTGGGTGGTAACTGCAAGGATAAACTACAATAAAGAAAAGGATAAGTCAAAGGACAAAGAAAAAGAAGATCATGAAGAGTAGACCAGATTTAACAAAAATACATCCGAATCCAACTTTAGAACGCACCGATTGGCAATCATTGAATGGTTGCTGGGATTTCCGACTAATAGAGGGAGATAGAAGCTTGAGGGGAGCAAAGCAGATAATGGTTCCTTTTAGCTATGAAACACAAGCAAGCACAATCGGAAATGAAAACCATGCAACAAAAATTCGCTATTCCCGACTTTTTGAGGTGAAAAGACTCGATTGCAGTATCCTTCTTCATTTTGCCGCAGTCGATTATCGTTGTGAGGTTTGGATTAACGGAATATATGCAGGCGGACACGTCGGTGGTTATACTGCCTTCCAGTTAGATATAACCAATCATGTGAAACTTGGAGAAAACGAAATCGTTATAATAGTTCACGATTCTTTATCTAAAGCACAGCTGAGAGGAAAACAACGTGCAAGAGAGGAGTCTTATGAATGCTGGTATGTGCAAACTACAGGCATTTGGAAAGATGTGTGGCTCGAGTATGCAGGAAAAAGCTACATAGACGCTCTTGAAATAACACCTCATAATAGCGGAAAAGTTGATTTTTCGATTCAAACTTGCAATACCAATCAAAAAGTTGAGGTTGTTGTGTCCCTTGACGGAGAGATTATTTCTTCCGCTAAAGGATGCTCCGAAAATTGCATTGCATCGTTGTCTGTAGATATCCCCAAGCCGGTTCTTTGGAGTGTCGAAAATCCTTGTTTGTACTCGGTTAAGGTTATATCGGAGGAGGATGTTGTATATAGCTATTTCGGAATAAGAGAGGTCAAAACAAGGAACGGAATCGTTACAATCAACGATGAGGATGTTTATCTTAAAATGGTGCTTGAACAAGGTTACTGGGTGGAAACGGGTCTGACGGCACCATCTCCGGAAGCGTTATGGAAGGAAGTCGAACTAATAAAAAGCTTTGGCTTTAACGGAGTTAGAATGCATCAAAAGGTGGAATCGACACTCTTTTATTATTTCTGTGACCTATTGGGCTTATATGTTTGGGGAGAACTTCCCAGTAATTATGAGTACTCCGATGAAGCAAAAGCGGAAATGCGTAGAGATTGTCCGTTGATTATCAAACAGTTAAGACCACATCCTTCAATTATTACTTGGGTTGTTTTTAATGAATCTTGGGGAATCCCGCATGTTAAAAATGACGGGAGCACACATCTGTACGTACAAGAAATCTGTGACAATGTAAGGCATGTCGGTGGTCAAAGATTGATTATAAGCAATGACGGCTGGCATCAATTGGCTGGCGATTTATTGACCCTTCACGAGTATAATCAGGATGCACGGGACTTCGCTATAAAATATGAGAAGAAGGAAGATGTTGTAGGAAATAAGCTTATTATCAACAACTTCGGTTTTGCTTATGCCGAAGGTTATCATTACAAAGATCAGCCGGTGTTGATTAGCGAATTCGGAGGAATTGCTATAAACGAAGCAGAGGGCTGGGGGTATGGCGATAAAGCGGAAACCAAGGACTGCTTCTGTAAGCGTTTTGCCGAGTTATTTAATACAATTTATAATCTCAACTATTTATCGGGATATTGTTATACACAAATAACCGATGTTCAGCAAGAGGTTAACGGATTATGCTATACGGATAGAACGCCCAAGGTTGATCCGACTATAATCCGCAATATAATATCAGGCAAGTAGCAACAAGCCCATGAAAAGGAGAATAAAATGAAGAAATGTTTAATCGGACTAATTTGTTTAATAGTTGCCTCTACGCTAGTATTTGCTGCTTGCAAGCCAACGGTGCAGCAACCTAATGATGATAACGTCATAGAGACATATGATGAGATAGTTTCTCTTAAAGTATCTACCGATGTATCTGAGGCAATCGATGTTTCACCATATATTTACGGGCAATTCATAGAACATATACCGAGCTGTATTTATAACGGAATATGGGCAGAAACGATAATCGATCGTAAATTTTATTTAGATTTCAGTGATTATGCCTCTCCTTGGCGAATCAATGATTCTTCTTTGGTAAAGGCAACCACAGACAAGACCTTGTCGGGTGACCATGCCGCAACGCTGAGCAGAGGAGGAATTCTTTCGCAAACCTTTGAGGTTGAAGCAGGTGAATATGTGGGATATGTCAATGCTTTTACAAATAATGGTACGGCTACTTTAAAGGTTACCTTGAAAACCAAGGATAAAACCGAGAGCAAGGAAATAAAGGTTGAAACCAATGATTTCGCAAAGTACGAGTTTTCTTTTGAGACTGTAGCAGATAAGACTTCAACAATATCCTTTGAATGTACTGAGGGCGAGTTAACAATGGACAGCTTGTCATTGATGCCTTCCGATAATATCAGCGGAATGAGAAGAGACACCCTTGATCTTCTAAAGGATATGGGTGGTACAATTTATCGCTGGCCGGGCGGAAACTTTGTTTCCGGGTATGACTGGACTGACGGAATAGGTGATAGAGACCAAAGACCCAACAAACGCAACCTTCATTATGCGGGACTATCAAGTTCATTTTCTTCAGAGCAAGCTATGCTAGCCTCCGATAGGGCAAAGATCATCCAATACGGCTTATATAGCATAATCGAACCCAACGATATGGGTACCGATGAGTTTATTGCAATGTGCGAATATATCGGAGCAGAACCCTATATTGTGGTTAACACAGGTCTTGGTGAAAGCGATGCTGCGGCAAAATGGGTTGAGTATTGCAATGGTTCTACAGACACTGAATATGGAGCAATACGTGCAAATAACGGCAATGCAGAACCCTACAATGTCGTCTATTGGGGTATAGGAAATGAAATGAACGGCAGACATCAGCTAGGCTATATGTCCAATCAAGCACAGTATATATTAAAACACGATAGATTTATTACGGCAATGAAGGCTGTTGACGACAGTATAAAGGTATTTGCGGTTGGCGACAACTACAGCGATTATACAAAGATAATGATGCAGCAAGGTGTTAATGAATTTGACTATGTTCAAGAACATTTCTATGCGGTACGTGTCGAGGACGACCTTTCCAAACATGTAAAGAATATGTATGACGGTTTGTTGCTTCGTATGGACAAGCATAGAGATTTAAATAATGTGAACCGTTTTAATGCCTTGATGTCCATTGACGAATATGCATATAACGAAGTTTTCTGTTCCTCACGTTTGAAGGATGCAATGGGTATCGGAGTTGCTCTTAATTTGATGATTGACAATTGTGATATTGTGGAGATCGCTTGCTATAGTAGCACGGTAAACGCAACACAGGGATGTGTTACGACCACAAATACAAAAGCAATGTATCAAGGTTCGGGCTTGGTATTAAAGGCATATCGTCATTATATGCAAAGTAAGAAAGTTGATAGTAATTTGATTTCGGATATTGACGACGTATATGTTTCTTCGACAATTTCCGAAGACGGTAAGACTCTTTCCGTTGCGGTAGTAAATGCAACCGACAAGGGTTTACTGCTTGACGGATTCAATTATGCAAAAGTATTGACACGTGCTAGCGTTTTGGGAACCGATGTCGAAGTTTACAATACCGAGGCAAATATGAACAATCTTTACCTTGAAGTTAAAGAGAACTTGGATAAACCTATAGTCCCGGCATATAGTGTAACGGTACTTGTGTTTGAGCTTTAGAAAAACAATAAAATCGGTAGCAAAGCCGTTTATTACTACCGACTATCGATATTGATTTCAATTTTCGGATATGTTTAAATATTAATACAGATAGTACTAAGAGGAGCGATTATGATTCTTACTATTGGAGAAATTTTAGCAGACGTGATTGCCGCGCAAAAGGAAAACACGCTTGAAGCAAGCTTTCATTGCGGCGGTGCTCCCTTTAATGTTGCCGTTCATGCAAAAAGGGCAGGTGGCAAGGTCTGTTTTGTCGGAAGAGTCGGTAAGGATTCTGTAGGGAAATTTCTTCAATCCGTTGCGGAAAAAGAAGGCTTGGACGTTTTGGAGTTGCAAATAGATTCGGAGCGTAACACATCCATTGCCTTTGTGACTTTAAAGGACGGAGAACGTGATTTTACATTCTTAAGACATAACTGTGCAGATTATTATATCGATTTATCCTCTTTAAAACACTATAATGACGTATCTATTGTACATTTGGGTTCCTTGATGCTTTCAGAAAACGTAGGTCAAGAAAAGGCAATGGAAATCGCAAATTGGTGTAGAGAGAGTGGCAAACTTTTAAGCTTTGATGTCAATTATCGTCAAGACGTTTTTGAGAGTGAGAGTCAAGCAAAAAGGGCATATGGACAGTTCGTTGACCTTGCCGATTTGGTTAAATTAAGTAAGGACGAGGCGGTTCTTTTGACCGGTGTTGACTGTGTTCAAAAAGCTGCCAGATTATTGAGCAGGAAGGATAAGCTAATAGTAATAACATTGGGAAGCGATGGAAGCTACTTTTACTTGAACGAAATGGAGGGCTTTGTTCCTTCTCAAAAAGTAAAACCTATAGACACGACGGGAGCAGGCGATGCTTTTTGGGGTACGGTGTTAGCTGAACTGGACGGGAAAGATATTTCTGCCCTTAGCTCGGAGGAATTAACAAATGCATTAAAAAAGGCAAACTCAATGGGTGCGGCTTGTACCCTTATAATGGGAGCTATTTAAAAAACTATGGATTAAACGTTACGAACCGTAACAGTATTAATACAAAAAAACTGAGGAGGTAAATATGAAAAAACTTACAATAGCTTTGGTCGTTATTTGTGTGTTGGCGATAAGCTTATGTGCATGCGACGTTAACACAGAGTGTGAACACTCTTTCGGCGAATGGATAGAAACAAAGGCAGCGACCTGTTCGGCAGTCGGAGAGGAACAACGGACATGTTCTAAGTGTCAAGAGGTTGAAACTCGTGAGATAGAAATGGTTTCTCATACTTTCGGAGAATGGGTGGAAACAAAGGCTGCAACAGTTACCGAGCAAGGAGAGGAGGCTCGTGAATGTAGCGTATGCCATACCAAGGAAACTCGAAGCGTTGCAAAGCTTACCGATGGGAAAGTAACCGATTATGCTTATGAGGGCGGCTTGTATACAGGTGCCATTGTAAACGGATTACCAAATGACGACGATGCCGTGTATTCGAAGGATGGTTTGGTATTCAACGGCAAGTTTGTAAACGGCGTTGCTAAAGCGGGCAAGCTTACATATGCTCGTACAACCGGCTTGGTTGAGTACAGCGGAAGTTTTGTTGCTTTTAACGAAATAGATACCTCCGTAGATGGCGAGGGCTATTTTGTATACGGTGACGGTTGCAATTATCGTGGCGGAATTAAAGCAAACGATAGTAAAGGCGAGGGCGTTTTATTTATAAACGAAGGAACCTTTAAGTGGTTCGGCACAGAAAATGTAGATACCTTTGTAGGCACCTATGAAAACGGTGCTCCCGTGAGCGGTATAAAGACTTTTGCGGATGGAAATAAATATGAGGGTTATTTTAGTAGCGATTACAATTTCAATGGTAAGGGGAAATTTACCTTTGCTAACGGAATGTATTATGAAGGAGATTTTGTAAACGGTGCTCGTCATGGTGACGGTAAGTTTAGCTGGAGTACAGACGGAAACTATGAAGGGAATTGGCGTTATGAAGGTAAATTCGAAAACGGTGAGCCTACCTACGGTACAAAGTATTTTGCAACAAGGAGTGAAGGAGTTCTTCAATTTACAGGTAAGTTCGTTAACCTTGACAAGGTTGACACTTCTGTTTCCGGAAGCGGTATTTACTCCTACGGCAACGGTTGTTGGTATCAAGGAGAAATGACTGTAAGCGGTGACCACGCAGACGGTTGTTTATTCAATGGTGACGGAAAATTCTACTGGGGTTTAGAGGAGGCTACTTGGACGGTTTATGAAGGTAACTTCACAAATAGCGGAATCACTGAAGGAACAATCGGCACTAAGACTTGGAAAGGAAGAGAAGCAGGCGTATTGATTTACAAGGGAAGCTTTGCCAATCTCGATAACATCGATATCGGTGTTAACGGTGTTGCTTATGTAAAGGACGAGAATCACGACGGTTGGTATAATATCACCGCTCTTGACGGACAGGCAGGCACTTATACGATAATATCGGTTTATCATCAGGAAATAGAGAATGTAATTGATTTTGAGTACGAAGGCGGATTATATACAGGCATTGTTGCAGACGGTATTCCCAACGATGATAACGCAAAATACACAAAGGACGGATTGTTATTTGAAGGTGCGTTTGTTGAGGGTGTTGCGACTAAAGGTAAACTTACATATAATCGTGAAAGCGGTTTGCTGGAATATAGCGGCAAGTTTATTGCTTTCAATAGAATCGATACTTCCGTAACAGGTGAAGGCTATTTCTATTATGAAAATGCTTGTAACTATCGTGGCGGAATTCAAGCTCAGGACGAAATCGGCGAAAATATAACTTTTGCAGGAGAAGGAACCTTTAAGTGGTTTGGTACAGAAAATGTAGATACCTTTGTAGGCACCTATGAAAACGGTGCTCCCGTAAGCGGTATTAAGACTTTTGCGAACGGAAATAAATATGAAGGCGATTTTAGTAGCGATTACAATTTCAACGGCAAGGGAAAATTTACCTTTGCTAACGGAATGTATTATGAAGGAGATTTTGTAAACGGTGCTCGTCATGGTGACGGTAAGTTTAGCTGGAGTACAGACGGAAACTATGAAGGGAATTGGCGTTATGAAGGTAAATTTGAAAATGACCAACCTACTGTTGGCACAAAATATTCTCCTACCAGAGAGAGTGGTGTAAAAGAGTATACCGGTAAGTTCCTTAATTTAGATGCGATTGATACCTCTGTTGCAGGTAGCGGTTATTATGTTTATCCTGATGGTTGTACTTATCGTGGGGGAATGATTTCAAACGATGGTTTGGCTGACAGTGTCATTTTCCATGGCAACGGAACCTTTACTTGGACAAACGGCGATACCTTTGTAGGCACTTATGATAACGGTGCACCTGTAAGCGGTACTAAGACCTTTATAGATGGAAATACTTATACCGGCGGCTTTAACGGTGCATATAATTTTGACGGTAAAGGCAAATTCACCTTTGCTAACGGAATGTATTATGAAGGCGACTTTGTAAACGGTGTTCGTCATGGTGACGGTAAGTTTAGCTGGAGTACAGACGGAAACTATGAAGGGAATTGGCGTTATGAAGGTAAATTCGAAAACGGTGAGCCTACCTACGGTACAAAGTATTTTGCAACAAGGAGTGAAGGAGTTCTTCAATTTACAGGTAAGTTCGTTAACCTTGACAAGGTTGACACTTCTGTTTCCGGAAGCGGTATTTACTCCTACGGCAACGGTTGTTGGTATCAAGGAGAAATGACTGTAAGCGGTGACCACGCAGACGGTTGTTTATTCAATGGTGACGGAAAATTCTACTGGGGTTTAGAGGAGGCTACTTGGACGGTTTATGAAGGTAACTTCACAAATAGCGGAATCACTGAAGGAACAATCGGCACTAAGACTTGGAAAGGAAGAGAAGCAGGCGTATTGATTTACAAGGGAAGCTTTGCCAATCTCGATAACATCGATATCGGTGTTAACGGTGTTGCTTATGTAAAGGACGAGAATCACGACGGTTGGTATAATATCACCGCTCTTGACGGACAGGCGGGCACTTATACTATAATTTCAGAATACGTTGAAGAATAATTCGATTTTATAGTTAGCTGCCGCACAAAATGCGGCAGCTAACAACGCTTTTAAAAACACACAACATAAAAACGACAAAAAGGAGAAAGAGTATGGATAAACAGAAGAACATTGACCTTTTTGATAAAGAACAAGCAAAAATCGTGGCAACGGCTTTGGCATCTCCTGTAAGATTGGACATTTTAAATTTGCTGTCCACTCGTTCTATGAGTGTTAAGGAAATTGCTCATCAATTGAACATTCCTCTTTCTACGGCATCGGCAAATATAATTGCTCTGCAGAATGCCGACATCATCATGTGTATAGACGAACGTGGTATTCGAGGAAGTCAAAAATTGTGCTGTATTAAGTATGAGAAACTACAGTTTAATTTCATCAGCAAGGAGATAGCTCATGATACACGTACATGGTATACTTCGATGCCAATAGGAAACTTTACGGATTGTCTTGTATATCCTACCTGCGGTATGGCTAGCGAAAATGAATTTATAGGTAGAGACGATGATGCACGCTCTTTCTTTCTTCCCAATAAAGTTAATGCTCAGCTTATTTGGTTTTCAAAAGGGTATTTGGAATATCGATTCCCTATGATGTGTGACAAGGAAACCTCTCCGTTAAGCATTGCATTTTCTTTGGAGTGTTGCTCGGAAGCACCTAATTTCAGATTTTTCTGGCCCTCCGATATAAGTGTTTGGATAAACGGAGTAGATATCGGAACCTTTACCTGTCCGGGTGATTTCGGAGGAAGGAGAGGACAGTATTCACCGAAATGGTGGCCAATGAACTCTACTCAATACGGTTTGCTTACAAATTGGATGGTTAATAAGGACGGTGCTTTTATCAACGGAAAGAAGAGTTCTTCCGTTAACATTGATAAGCTGCAACTGACTACACAAGACTATGTGTCCTTTAGAATCGGAATTAAAGATGATGCTACAAATATCGGAGGAATTAATATTTTCGGTCGAAAATTCGGAGACTACAATCAGGATATAACAATGATTCTATCTTACTAGCATTTATAGCAAAGCCGAAAGGAGAGAATATGAGATCAGAAGCCATTCCCCAAAATGTTGACGTTTTATTTATCGGAGCCTCTTACCTCGATTTTTGGCGTGATAGCAGAGGCGGAGATACCGGAGGAAGCTATGCTGTAGATACGGCAGGGATTAATTGCGAAAATGTCGGTATCGGTGGAACTCGTTTTGATCAATGGATTGATTACATCGATGTTCTTGTCAAAAATTATAATCCTAAAAAGATTGTGGTGCAATTGGGCGGTAATGACATCAATTCAGGCAAGTCTGTAGAGAAGACTCTCGAGGATATGAAAACCTTAACGAAAAATATACATGAGGTACTTCCCGCCACTCAATTGTACGTCTGTACTTATATTCCCAATTTGCTATATCCCGAGAAAGGTAAAAACGAGGGTAGGACTTATAATGTTAAACTAAGAGAATATGCAGAGGAAATAAGCTATATTACCATAATAGATATTGAGGCTGTATTTACAGATCCCGATACGGGACTTGTCAGGGAGGGATATAACTCCTCCGATAAACTGCACTTAAGTAATGACCTAGGCTATCCTGCCTTCTGGGGTGCAATAAAGAACGCTATCGGATATGAATAAATGCCAAAGCCGTATGTATTATTAATGATGAATAATATTTTATGGCAATAACCGATAGGGGAATACCTATTTATTAATAAAAGTAAACATATGTTATCAATAAATAACAAAGTTGTCTATTGACAAAAAGGAGAAAATAATGAATAATAAAATAAAGGCATTTACTATAGTACTTATTGTAACTATAATAACTTTATGTGTATGTCTGTTGGGTGCGTGCGATGATACCAATGATCCCGCTGCTTCTACAAATAAGATCACTTATTCTGACGGAAGATACTATGAGGGTGATATTATTGATGGCAAGGCACACGGAAACGGTACCTTATACTCGTTGGATGGAAAGGTTATTTATGTAGGAACTTTTGCTAACGATAAGTATAACGGAGAGGGTACTTTGACCACCGAAGACGGAGTATATACCGGTAACTTCTCCGAGGGAAAACGAGTAGGCATGGGTACAATGGTTTATACCGATGGTTTGACTTTCGTAGGAACTTGGGAACGTGATAATCGTGCGAAAGGAAAGCTTCAGCTTTCTGCCGATGGCGAATATTATGACGGAGATTTCTTGTACGGAGAGATTTACGGAGAAGGAACCCTTTGCGTAAAGGGCACAAATTCTGTTAGTGGCGATATCTCTACTTATAATCTTTATATCGGTGAGGTTAGCGGACTAAAGAAGAGTGGAAAAGGTGTCTATACCGCAAATGGTGAGGACGGAACGATATATAGTGGCAAATTCGTAGACGACGTTTTGACCGATGATAATGCCGTAATCACATATCCTATCGGTCACGAGTATGAAAAATATGAAGGTGGCTTCAGTAATGGCAAATTTAGTGGATATGGAGAATTAACGAAAAGAGATGGCAGTATCTCTAAAGGATATTGGGAAGACGGAGAGTGCGATATGGCATATGTAAATGGAATCACTTATGGAGATTGTACCTACTCGGGTTATGTAAACGAGGAGGGTATCCCCAACGGTAAAGGAACATTGAGTTATCCCGACGGCTCTGTACGTACGGGTGTTTATGAAAACGGAATATTGAACGGATACGGAGAGCATACTTATCCAAATACGATGACCTATAAGGGAAACTTTAAGGACAACTTATATGACGGTTATGGCGTGTTTAATTGGAATACGTATGACGAGTTTGGAACCCTTCAAGAAAGCGGCTGGAGATACGAGGGTGAATTTAAAAATGGTACAATGGCCGGATGTGTCGGTACTATCTACTTTAACCAAGCCGAAGTAGGTCTTGGAGTTTACTACTTCAAGGGTGAAATGAGTGGTTTCCCCGAAGTTAAGAGAGGACAAATAGGTGAAGGTAAGATTGTTTATCCCGACGGAACATATTACATCGGTTCAATAAAATATGATGAGAACGAGCAATGGTCTCGTTACGGACAAGGCACTCAATACTTCCAAGGATTAATGGATGGTGGAATGGTTGGTGCAAAAGACGGCTCTGTAATAACCTACTATGTAGGAGAATTCGATGAAGCCAAATCGGGCTGGATGTTTGGAAACGGAGTATTCTATCTGTCAAACTTTGGTGTACCTTCGGGATATATTACAGGTTACTGGGGTGGAACCGCTCGCTTCGGTTCATACTTCGATGAGGAAAATCCGTGGTCGGAAGATATGCTCCTTGAGGCTTGGAAAAACACCAAAGAGTATCAAGTTGACAACAGTATTTCCGGAACGACTAACTATCGTGACGTTGACGTATTATTTGTCGGAGATTCATATTTCGATTTCTGGCGTGACAGTCGTGGTGGCGATTCCGGTGGTAGTTTCGCAACAGATACTGCAGGTATCGATTGTGAGAACGTGGGTATTGGCGGAACACGCTATGATCAATGGATTGACTGTGTAGACATTCTTATAAAGAATTTCAATCCGGAAAAGGTTGTTATTCACCTTGGAGTCAATGACCTTAACGGTGGAAAGTCCGTTGAAAAGACCATGAATGATATGAAAATATTTACGGAGAAGATCCACGAAGCTCTTCCCGATGCAGAGATATATGTTTTAACATATGAGCCGTCCGCAATGTTTCCTGCAAAGTGGCTCGGTGACGGAAAAACCTATAATGAAAAGCTGAAGCAATATGCGGCAGATGTTAGTTATTTGACAGTAATAGATACTGCTGCCGACTTTACCGACCCCGATACGGGTGCTGTAAAGGCCGGGTACAATTCTTCAGATAAGTTACACCTTAGCAACGATTTAGGTTATCCTTCTTTCTGGGCGACAATTAAAGCGGCTATCGGCTATTAATTAATATAGACAGTCGGAGGAGTTTCCTCCGACTGATATATGGTATAGTATGATGCTTGAGCGTACTATACCAAACACTACAATAACACAAGCCATTTTTGAATAAATGCAAAGGAGAACCTATGGACAATACGTATAAACCTTCTTATCACTTTTCTGCCTCCAATGGTTGGTTAAATGACCCTAACGGATTGGTACACTTCAGAGGAGAGTATCATATGTTTTATCAATATCATCCCGACACCCTCGAGGATAGAGGTGCCGTGGGTGCTTGTTGGGGGCATGCTGTCAGCAAGGATATGCTACGGTGGAGAGATTTGCCTATTGCGCTTATGCCCTCTGAACCTTATGATAAGGATGGCTGTTGGTCGGGTACGGCGATTGTAAAGGATGACAAGCTTTATCTTCTCTACACCGGTTATGCCGAAACCCCGGACGGAGTTCGTCAAACACAATGCTTGGCATACTCTAGCGATGGTGTTAACTTTGAAAAATATCCCGAAAACCCCGTAATAGGAACAGACAATCTTCCGAAGCACAATTCTAAGATTGATTTTAGAGATCCCGACGCCTTCAAATTCGGTGATGAATGGCATATTTTTATTGGTTCTCATACCGGTTACGGCAAACCTCAATGTTTGGTTTATACAACTAAGGATCTAATAAACTACGAGTGTTTTGGTGCCGCCGAGAAACGTAGTAATTCCGGTACGATGTGGGAATGTCCCAACGTGATAGGCTTTGGCGATGGCAGAATGGGCCTAATTGTTTCGCCTCAATGGTATCCGAGCGATGGTGATAAGTTTACCAATGTTTCTTCGACAGTATACGGTACGGGTAGATACAATGTTGAGGAAAAGAGATTTCGTGTATCCACTTTCCGTGAGGTTGATACCGGCTGTGATTTTTATGCAACCAGATGTATGCAACTGAATGAGCGTACTCCCGTGATGCTGAGCTGGCTTCAAATGTGGGGCAGACGTATGCTTCCGTTGGAATTAGGTCACGGATGGAGCGGTGTTATAGGATTACCTCGTGTTTTATCGCTTAATCGTGACTACCAGCTTATTCAAGAGCCTATACATGCCATATATAACTGTTTCAAGAAAAAAGTAAGGGAAAGCATTAGACTGAATGGTGAAAGACGTTTTAGTAAAATTAGAGGAAGAAGCATTTATCTTAGGGTAAGCGTAAGTACAGCCTCCGATGATACCGATTTTGTCGAGCTCAGATTACTGGAAGGCGAAGGTAATTACGCTAGTTTGATTTTCAATTTCAAGGAATCGACCGTTACCTTCGATAAATCTCACGTGCTATATCCATTGGGTGGTCATCCCAATGAGTGCGAAAGCTCACGCAGCGGAGTACGTACAGTGCAGCTTAGACATTCTTATCAAGCAAGGAGAAAACGTTTTCAGGCTGAAATCTTTATAGATAAGAGCACGGTTGAGGTGTTTATTGACAATGGTATCGCAACCATGTCAAACCTCGTTTTCAATTCACCGACAGCAGACGGTGTGGTGGCAGTTTCCGATGGTGATGCGATTGTCGATGTTATCAAGTATGATATTTCGCTAGACGATTAAACGATGAAAAGGTTAATATCAATATTTTTACTGACAGTCTTTGTGTTGTCAGTAAGTTTTATCGGTTGCAGCTCCGCACAAACGGTGTCCATAAACGTTAAAGGACAAACAACCGACTTCTATTGTGGTGAAGAATTTTGTTTCGACGGCGATGTTATAGCGACTCTTTCAAATGGTGAAACAAAGGTTCTAGGTGAAGACGAGTACTATGTAAGCTGTTCCGATTTTAACAACCAAGTGCCCGGAGAATATTCCGTGATAGTCGGTTTGAAGGAGGGTAATGTGTATTATAGATATTCAGTATTTGTTGGTTCCGATAGTAAAACCCTTGCAATTGATAGTGTAAAAACACAGTTTGAGTTTGCAGAAAGCTTTTCTATCGGTGATATTGTAGTTTATAAGAAGCAATCAGACGGCAGCAAACTGCCTCTATCAAAAGCGGATTACACGGTAGATGCATCTAAGTATAACCAATTCAAAAGCGGTACTTATCCCATACGAATATCTACCGATAACGATGCTATTACTTACAATGTAACCGTAGGTAAATTATCTACCCTAAACGTGCTTGTTTTCGGTAATAGCTACACACAGGACAGCATGACATATTTTTATAAGATGGCAGAGTCGGCGGGCTTCGATAAAATTGTTGTTGTTAACATGTTTATCGGTGGGTGTCAGATAAATGCTCACTATAATAATATTAAAAGCGATTCCGCTGCATATCTAATGGAACTTCGTTATGGAAATGAGCCTATGAGGTCAATTAGTAACGCACGACCGTCTGATGCTTTGAGCTATGCGGACTGGGATATAATTGTTCTTAATCAGGCAAGCCCTATTGCAGGTAATGTAAATACATACTCTCGTTTGCAAGAAACAATTGAATTGATTAGAGAGAAGCTGAACTCGCTCGGACAAGATTCGAGCCAGGTAAGCTTTGCTTTTCAGCAATGCTGGGCTTATGCGGAAGGTTCTGTAAACAGCAACTTTATTAACTATAATAATTCTCAAGAAAATATGTACAATTCTATTATGAGTGCGGTGAAAGACGGTGTACTTGCGACCGATTGCAAAGCAATTATACCTATAGGTACCGCACTGCAAAACGCACGTACCACCTACATGGGTGATAATTTCTCAAGGGATAGCGGAGATCATTTGAATGTTTTAGGCAAATATATAGCCTCTCTAACGGTTGTTTCATCCTTGACCGATATTCCCCTGGAAAATATTACATTTAAGCCTGAGACTGTCAATAATGAGGTCGAGGCACTGTGCAAGGAATGTGTGATGAATGCAGTAGCAAACCCTTTTGAGATAACGAAAGTGTCCTAATAAAAAAGGCAAGGGTTGACCCTTGTCTTCAAAAAACTCTCCTTATTATTTAACCGAATTGAGAGAAATCTAAGTTGTGTAGTGCTAATTCTCAATTCGGTTTTTATTTATAGGATTTATTCAAAAGGTGTAAAGTTGATGCCTAAAGATTCGGAAACGGGTAAGGAGAAAATAACGCCTTTACCGGGAACTTCAAGGTCAAGAGCCTTATTGATTGCTCCCATTATCTTATTGCGAACATCTTTTCTTACAAGAATGAGTATTATTTCTTTTTCTTGCTGGATGGTGATTCCGAAGAATTTTTCGACCTTTTCGTTGGCGGTTCCTCTTCCGTTAATAATAGTACCGCCGGTGGCACCGTTTTCACGAGCACTGTCCATAACGGTCTCCGAGTGTCCCTTGTTAACAATTGCAATTATTAATTCACTTTCCATATCAATCCTCCGCTTTGCCGAATAGGGCTTCTAGGGTATGCTTTCCGCCGACACCTGTGAGCTTAATGGTAAAGGCTACGGCTCCGTTTTTTTGTCCTGCCTTGAATTTGTTTTTCAAGATGGTGAAAACGTCCTCAACCTCTTCTTTTTTTACGAACATCCAAATGACCGACTTACCTCGTTCGCCGATTCCAAGAACATGTAACCAAGTTTGTTTTGCCGTACCATGCCCTTTAAAGGATACTGTTTGGTATCCTTTTTTTATGAGATATTCGTTCAACGAATCGGTCATTTCTTCGCTAATGATAATGCTTAGTAATCGAGGAGCAATGTCTTTTTCCTCCATATTAGTTCCTCCTTTAAAACTCAATAACCTCGTTTTCGTAGTCGTCAGATGTATTCTTTTCGACATTCTCATTTTCATTGACTTGCTGATCGAACTCTACAACACCCTCTTCTACGTCCTCGGGGATAACGGCGGGCTCGTTCTCCTTTTCGGTAACTCCCGCCCTCTTTTGCTTAATTCTTGCAATCAAACCTAATAGCTGTATAGAAGGAATGGGGGCAAAGGCAACCATTGCAACCAAACCAAAGGCATCTGTCAATATATTTCCGCCGATTGCAGAGCAAGCTCCCATTGCAAAAGGCAAAAGGAAGGTTGCGGTCATCGGACCGCTTGCAACGCCACCGCTATCGAATGCGATTGCAGTAAAGCTTTTTGGTACAAAGAACATAAGTACCATGCTTATTGCATATCCTGGAACTAGGAAGTACCATAAACTTATTCCTGTTGCAACTCTAAGCATTGCCAGTGCCGCAAATACGGATACACCTATCATCAGGGTGATTAAAAGCATGCTTTTCTTTATTGTACCGCCGCTAACCTCTTCAACTTGTTTTACAAGAATATGGACAGCAGGCTCTGCTGCGATTATTAAGGAAGCAACGACCGCACCTATGGGTATTAATAGCCATTTATTGTATTCTCCTATAGCTTGACCTAAGAGAGAACCTGCTGGCTGGAATCCGACTTCAACGCCTGTGAGGAAGATTACAAGTCCTATGTAGGTATATAAAATACCGATTAGGATTCTTAAGAACTCAGATCTGCTTTGGTCTTTTAAGGCTACAAAGCGGAAGATGACAAAGAATACGCAAATTGGTCCTAGTGCGATTGCAACGTTCTTTAGTTGCTCGGGCAATCCCTGTAAGAAAGGCATAAACCAACCGGATTCGGAAACTTCGGCAATTTCAACGGTTACTGTGGATACATCTTGAATCAAGCCAAGGATAAGAACCATAATAATAGGTCCGATTGAGCAGAGTGCTACCAATCCAAAACTGTCGTCGGTATCACAATTACCGTTCATCGCAGTAACGCCTAGTCCTAATGCCATAATAAAGGGTACCGTCATCGGACCGGTAGTTATTCCACCGCTGTCGAAAGCTAGGGGGAAGAAGTTTTCGTCTACAAAAATAGCTAATACGAAGGCAATTGTATAGAATCCCAAAAGAAGCCATTTAAGTTTCCATTTAAAAACGATTCTAAGCATTGCCAATGCAAGGAATAAGCCTACACCGACAGCGACAACAACTACTAACACCCATTTGTTGATGGCGGGATCGAGTCTTGCTGCCAAAACTAAAAGGTCAGGCTCGGCAATAGTGATAATTATGCCGATAATCAAGCTGATAATTGCAATTAGCCATACGTTACGACTTTTTGTTACCCTTGAACCGACCAAATTGCCTATAGGCATCATTGCCATATCAGCACCTAAAGAAAAAAGAGTCATTCCGAGTATGACAAAAACACAGCCGATTGCAAATTTTACGGCAATGTTAGAGGAGAACCCTCCTATTGTCAACCCTAAAACGATAATCAATATCGCAATGGGAAGTACGGATAAAACCGATTCTTTAAGTTTAGCCAAAAAGTTCATATTAATATTATAGCATATCTTCTATAAAAATGACAGCTTTATTACGGGGCAATAATATGCTTTTTTGTGAGTTTTCCATAAATCCTCATATTATTTTGGTATGCGAGAGGAAGAACTTGAATATGTTTAATTAACTTTCAGTGGGAGGTTATCATGTCTATATCTGTGATTATTAACGGGGCAGGGGGAATTATGGGAAAGGAGCTACAAGAACTGATAAAAGAGAGTGATGACTTTAAAATTGAATATCTTGCCGATATAAAGCCTCCTTACTTGCCATTAAAGGAAGAAGTAAATGCACATTGTATAATAGACTTTTCACATCCTTTTGGATTAAACAATCTTTTATCTTATGCAATGAAGTACAAGATACCTTTAGTAATAGGGACTACCGGTTATTCTGAAGAACAGATCGAGAAAATAAAACAAGTATCGAATAAAATTCCAATTTTTCTATCATCAAATTTCTGCAAGGGTGTTGAACTTTTTACAGAGGCAGTTAGATTCATTGCTAACAATCTGGATAATGCGGATATAGCCATAACCGAAATACACAGAAAAGGCAAAAAGGATAAACCCTCGGGAACTGCAAAAAGGGTAAAAGAGGCATTAGAGTGTGAAAACAAATCCATCGAGACAGCTTCTCTAAGAATGGGGGATATACAAGGGGAACACAGCGTGTATTTTACCACATCCCACCAACAAATAATAATAACACACAGGGCACTATCAAGAAAATGTTTTACCGAAGGCGTTCTTTGCGCTGTTAGATTTATCATTGGCAAGCCCAACGGCTTCTATACCTCGCTTACCGAAGAATAAGACACTAAAAAAAGAAATAATATCCTTAAAAACAAATATAAAAATCATACAGAGCGTAATAATTAAACCGTAAAGATGTCTAAACATTATAGTTATTATTATATAAAATGTCACGCCGAGTGAACGGAATGTGTTGCCAATTCCTGCAGTCGAACCCCGACGGACGACACTTTTGTGTCGGTATTCTAGTCATCATTGAGAGCAGACATACTTCATGTGGATTCCATTATATGCATCGGACGCTTTTGACTATATAAAAAGCTGCCATTTTTCAATGCCAGCTTTTGAATTGTATTTTTTACTATTCTATTTTAATACCTCGTGAAGGAAGGAATCTCCGGCGGTATCTTTTTGCTCTACATCAAAGTAGTCGAGAATAGTTGCCGAAATATCGGAGAAGAAACGTGTGCCTAAGTTGACGCCATGCTTTATCTTGTTACCGATACAGAGCATTGGAACATATTCTCTAGAGTGGTCTGTGGAAGGGGTAGAGGGATCGCAACCGTGATCTGCGGTAATGATCAATATATCGTCCTCTCTCATACCCTCGATAAAGGAGGGGAGCCATCTATCGAATTCGGTTGATGCGTTTGCATAACCGTCGATGTCGTTACGGTGTCCGAAAAGCATATCGAAGTCTACAAGGTTAACGAAGCATAAGCCTTCGAAATCTCTTTTTTGAACCTCAAGTGTAACTTGCATACCATTTGCGTTGGATGTGGTACGATTACTTTCGCTTACCGATTTTCCCGCAAAGATATCATAGATTTTTCCCACAGATATTGTTTGTAAGCCCTTTTCCTTTAATAAATCGAGCATTGTATTCTTGGGTGGAACCAATGAATAGTCGTGTCGGTTTGCAGTTCTCTTAAAGGGATATTCTCCGGTGAAGGGGCGAGCGATAACTCTGCCTACTCCGTGTTTTCCTTGCAATATTTCTCTTGCAATTTCACAGTACTCGTATAAGGTTTTCAAGGGAACATAATCTTCGTGTGCTGCAATTTGGAATACGCTGTCTGCAGAGGTATAAACAATCAATGCCCCGGTTTTGATATGTTCTTCGCCGTAATCTTTGATTACCTCTGTTCCCGAATAGGGTTTGTTGCATAAAACTTCTCTTCCGGTACGTTTTCTAAATTCGTCCAAAACCTCATCGGGGAAGCCGTTAGGATAAGTAGGAAAGGGATTTTCCGAAACTAAGCCGGCAATCTCCCAGTGACCCGTGGTTGTATCCTTTCCGTTACTTCTTTCTTCAAGTCTGGCGTATGAAGCGAAGGGCTTTTCGATTCCTCCGCCTACGGTGTCAATATTAAACAGACCGGCATTAATTAGATTGGGACAATCGAAGTGTGGATTATTTCTAATAGCTCCCAGGGTATTGCTTCCTTGATCGTTCCAAAGATATGCATCGGGCATTTCCCCGATGCCGTAGCTATCTAAAACTATAATAAAGGCTCTTTTTGCCATACTATTCTCCTTTAAAAAAGGGGAGGGCGTACTAACCCTCCCTAATGTGTTGTTTTTATGCAAGCTCTAGGGCAAGCTTCATCATAGCGGTGAAGGCTGTTTGTCTTTCTTCGGCTGAGGTATTTTCTTCCGGATATATAAAGGAATCGCTTACAGTGCAAATGCACAATGCTTTTTTTCCACTTCTTGCAGCGTTGCAATATAGAGCAGCAGATTCCATTTCTACGCCCAAAACTCCGAGCTTTGCCCAAGACTCGAATTGTTCCTGTTCGTTGTAGAAAATATCGGAAGAGTAGATGTTACCTACTTTATATTTCAAGTTATCTCTTTCGCATATTTCCACTGCACGTCTTACAAGATTGAAGTCTGCGATGGGAGCAAAGGTTCCGTTTAAGCCGTATTGAGATGCGTAATTTCCGTTTGTGCAAGCACCCATTGCTATAACTATATCTTTTACGTGAAGATCCTTGTCATAAGCACCGCAGGATCCTATACGAATTATATTTTCAACATCATAGAAGTTGAAAAGCTCATAAGAATAGATACCGATTGAGGGTTGCCCCATACCGGAAGCCATAACGGAGACTCTTTTTCCGTTGTAATATCCGGTATATCCGTTAACTCCTCTTACGTTATTGACCAATACTGCGTCAGTAAGGAAGTTGTCTGCGATAAACTTAGCTCGAAGAGGATCTCCGGGCATTAAGACTGTTTTGGCAAAATCTCCTGCCTTTGCTGTTATGTGTGGGGTAGGAATAGGCATAATATGATCTCCTTAGTGTTGTTCTTTTGCTTTGACGATTTTGACGATTCTACTGGTTCCGAGGCGGTTTGCACCAAGCTCGATAAATTTTTCAGCATCGTCCAGGTCTGCGATTCCGCCTGCTGCTTTGATTTGAATTCCTTCTCCTACGTGGTGAGCAAACAAATCGATATCTTCGAATGTTGCGCCGTTAGTTCCAAAGCCTGTGGATGTCTTGATAAAGTCGGCACCGGCTTTTGTTACAAGTTCGCACATCGTTATTTTCTCTCTTTCTGTAAGGAAGCAGGTTTCAATGATAACCTTTAAGATCTTATCTCCGCAGGCAGCTTTAATCTGCTTGATTTCATCGAGTACAAGTTCTTCGTCTCCCTCTTTAAGGGCACCCATGTTGATAACCATATCGATTTCATCGGCACCGTTTTCGATTGCGTCACGAGTTTCGAAAACCTTAACGGCTGTTGTATTATAACCATTAGGGAATCCTATAACGGTACATATCGTAAGTCTGTCACCGACATATTCCTTTGCACGCTTTACAAAGCAAGGGGGGATACAAGCAGAGGCTACACCATACTTAATTCCATCGTCTAGAATTACTTTAATGTCTGCCCAAGTAGCTGTTTGTTTTAATAAGGTATGATCGCATTTTGCTAAAATTTCAACAATATCCATATATTCTCCTTAAATGCGTAAAAGCTTTACGCAAAGTTTTATGTATATATTTTACCAAATTTTCAAATAAAGTCAATAGGGTTTTTCGATACAGTTGGTTTTATTCTTAAATTTGGATAACGATAAGGGGACAAATCCGGTTAAAATAGTCCCGAAATCACTCCGTTATCGTCAATATCGATTTTCTCTGCTGCCGGAACCTTTGGAAGTCCGGGCATAGTCATAATATCTCCGGCATAGGCAACAATAAACCCGGCTCCTGCGGAGACTTTGATATCCTTGATTGTTATTTTAAAGTTTTCAGGTGCGCCTAGAAGGGCAGGATTATCGGAAAAGCTGTACTGTGTTTTTGCAATGCAAATCGGAAGCTTATCGAATCCGTCTTTTTCAAGTTTGGCAATTTTCTTTTGTACGCCGTTACCGAGAACGATGCCTTCTCCTCCGTAAATTTTACGGGAAATGTCCTCAAGTTTTTGTACAATGCTATCCTCGGTATTATAGCTGAATTGGAGTTGAGAATCCAATTGTGAAATTCTAACAACTTCTTCGGCTAACTCTATTCCTCCCTTTGAACCTTTTGCCCAAACGTCGGATAGAATAACTTTTGCACCAAAGCCCTTGCATTCTTCTTTTATTACGTTGATTTCCTCTTCGGTGTCCGAGGGGAATTTATTTATAGCGACAACTGCGGGAAGATTGTACACCGATGTAATATTGTGTAAGTGTCTTTTTAAGTTGGCGACTCCGCTTCTTACGGCTTCACTATTAGGAATATCGAGGGACTTTTTATCGACACCGCCATGCATTTTTAAGGCTCTTACGGTTGCTACAAGAACAACTGCCGAAGGATTGAGATTGGCTATTCTACACTTTATATCCAGGAACTTTTCGGCACCCAAATCGCCACCGAAGCCCGCTTCCGTTATAGCATAATCACCTAAGCACATTGCAAGCTTTGTTGCAAGAATCGAGTTACAGCCGTGGGCAATGTTTGCAAAGGGACCACCATGCACAAAAGTCGGTGTTCCCTCAAGCGTTTGTACAAGGTTTGCCTTTATTGCATCTTTTAGCAGTGCACACATTGCACCCTGTGCTTTCAAATCTCTTGCCGTTACGGGTTTATCATCGTAGGTGTATCCTATAACGATTTTAGAAAGTCTTTCTTTTAGGTCGGATATTGAAGTTGAAAGGCAGAGTATCGCCATGATTTCACTAGCGACCGTGATTTCAAAACCATCCTCTCTGGGGGTTCCGTTCACTTTACCGCCTAAGCCGTCGACTATGAACCTTAATTGACGGTCATTCATATCCACGCATCTTTTCCAAGTAATTCTTCTGGGATCGATATTAAGGGGATTACCCTGCTGAATGGAATTATCAATCATTGCTGCCAATAGGTTATTTGCTGCTCCGATTGCATGAAAATCCCCCGTAAAGTGCAGATTAATATCTTCCATCGGGATTACCTGAGCATATCCTCCACCCGCTGCACCGCCTTTTACACCGAAAACAGGGCCCAAAGACGGTTCTCTTAGAGCGACCACAGTCTTTTTTCCTATAGCATTAAGGGCATCGGCTAAGCCTATGGTTGTCGTAGTTTTACCCTCGCCTGCAGGCGTTGGAGTTATAGCCGTAACCAAGACAAGCTTGCCCTTTGGTTTAAGGGTGTTAAAAACGGCATTGTCTATTTTTGCCTTATATCGTCCATAGGGCTCGAGAAAATCGGAAGGTATTCCTACCTTATCCGCAATTTCGGTAATTGGTCTTATTCGGGCTTCTTGAGCAATTGCAATGTCTGTTTTCATAACACCTCCAAAGGCTTTTCATCTGCAGAATGCCTCTCCCGTCGGGAAAGGCATTCTATAGGTTTGGATAACTATAATTTATTTACGTGCAACACCGCTTCTTCTAGCAGCCTCTGCAACTGCATTGGATACAGCATCTTTTACTCTTGGATCGAATGCCGCAGGAATAATATATTCGGGATTCAATTCTTCGTCGGAAATCAAGTTTGCCAAAGCGTTAGCTGCTGCAAGTTTCATTTCATCGTTGATATCGCTTGCACGAACATCGAAGGTTCCGCGGAATATTCCCGGGAACGCTAAAACGTTGTTGATTTGGTTAGGAAAATCGCTACGACCTGTTGCTACGACCTTTGCACCTCCCTTGATGGCATCTTCGGGGAAGATTTCGGGGGTAGGATTGGCGCAAGCAAACACGATAGCGTCTCTGTTCATCGTTCTAACCATTTCGGTTGTAACACAGCCCGGTGCGGATACACCGATAAATACGTCTGCACCGACAAGAACGTCTGCAAGAGAACCTTGTTTCATTTCGGGGTTGGTAATTTCGGACATTTCTGTTTTAATCCAGTTCATATTATCTACACGACCCTTATAGATTGCGCCCTTTCTGTCGCAGAGGGTAACATTCTTAAAGCCTGCTGTTAATAAAAGACGTGTAATAGAGATGGCTGCAGCACCTGCTCCGTTGATAACCACTCTAACCTCTTCTTTGTTTTTACCGACAACCTTTAATGCATTTGTAAGTCCTGCAAGGGTTATTACAGCCGTGCCGTGTTGGTCGTCGTGGAAGATAGGTATATCACACTTTTCCTTGAGCTTTCTTTCGATTTCAAAGCAACGCGGTGCCGAGATATCCTCGAGATTGACTCCGCCAAAGGAACCGCTTATCAAATATATAGTATTTACAATATCATCCACGCTCTTGCTCTTGATGCAGAGAGGGAACGCATCGACGTCTCCGAAGGACTTGAATAAAACGCACTTACCCTCCATAACAGGCATACCTGCTTCCGGACCGATATCGCCAAGACCTAGAACAGCGGTACCATCGGTAACAACGAGACAAAGATTGTGTCTTCTTGTCAACTCATAGCTTTGATCAACGTCCTTTTGAATTGCAAGACAGGGCTCTGCAACACCGGGTGTGTAAGCTAACGATAAATCGTTTTTGTTGGCTACGGGAACGGTTGCGACGACCTCTATTTTTCCCTTCCACTCACCGTGTTTTTTGAGAGATTCTTTTGCATAGTCGATTTTTTTGTTTTCCATATTTAGTATCTCCTTAAAAGATTTTTAACATAATAATCAATTGTCGTCTGAGCCATAAGTGAAGTCGGTATATAGGTCATCGTTCTCGTCCTCCTTGTGGGTCGTGCGGTGGATAACAAATTCCTGTCTAACATCACGTGCGAAGGCTTGTGCCGAAGGTTCCTCGTCGATGCCGGCACCCGAGAATAATTCCTCTTCTTCTTCGTCAATAACATGATCTAGAGTGCTTTCCTCAACCTTGTTCTCGTAAGATTCTGCCGTTTCCTCCAAACTATCAACGATAATAGGCTCGTTAACGTCTATCGTACTTTCCTCCGAGATATTAGGAATATCATCGATATCTTCCGAGGTGTGGACATCTACTTTGTGCTCGGGGATTACGCTTTCAGCCTCTTTTTCGGGCGGATAGACGGGATTTACGTCATTTATTTTTATATTTGGCACGTCGGCTTTAGCTTCTAAAACTATTCTATCGGTATCTTTTCTGGGAAGCTCGCTGATTTCATCCTCCTTGTGCTCCTGTCTTGCCCTCATGGTTCCCAATAATCTTTCATAAAAAGATAATTCTTTTCCGAAAGCATTTGCCGTATATCTTGCGATAGTTAACAGCAAAACCGTGAGGCAAAGCATTTCAAAAACAAGAAGAGCGGTACCGAATTCTGTTGGTTGAGTCTCGATTCCGAGAAGGGAGGCTTCGCTGTTTATTGTAGCCATTATCGGAGTCTTACCTGCGATATCACAGGAAATAAATAATCCGACATAAATCAATGCCAAAACGGAAGATACTATCAATGTACCCTTTGAACGAGTTTTGGCTACTGCCCCCGCCGTTGCAATAAAATATACTTCTGCAAAAAATGCTATAAGGGCAACAACGAGTCCAATGGCAAGACCTCCGAATTTATTGTATATGGAGCTTGCAAAAATTCCTGCAGCATATGAAATAGCCGCACATAAACCGATTAGATAAAAGCTTTTGTTTTCTTTGATTTTAGTCATACTCTATTCAAATTTTAACACATACAGTACCCAAATGCAATAGCCCTTCAAATTTTATTTTAGCGTTACTTCCCAATAAACACCCTCTTTGGAGGTTACTATCATTAGGTTTTTAGCCTGTAGCTCTCCTCTGATTGCATCTGCAGTTTCAAAATCTTTGGCATCTCTTGCAACGACCCAGCGTGAAACTAACTCCTCCGCCCATTCTTTAGATATGCCGTTTTTTACGAGGTACTTGTTTCTTACTCTTTCGATAACCTCTTCCGGTTTTCTATCAAAAAGTCTTAAAACGCCATATACTTTGATTATGGTTTTTTTAATTCCTACGATAACCTCGGGGCTTTGAGTATCTTTTTTGACAAAAGAGGAAAGATCTTGGAGGTATCTATTGAGATTTGCGATAGCCAAGGCGGTATTGAAGTCGTTATCCATAGCTTTTCTGAAATCTGACAGGATACGCAGTGAATACTCGTTCTCCTCGCAAGGGGTTACACCGAAATATTTTTTATCGATATTGTCGAAAAGCTTGTATAGGTTAAAGACTTTTCCCTCTAGGGTATTGAACATTCCGTCAATAACGTTCAGGTCTGAGCGGTAGCTATTCGATAGGATCAGCATTTTAATGACATCGGCTTCGAACTCGTCCAAGACGTCTTTGAGGAAAATGCTGTTATTCAAGGATTTGCTCATCTTTTGACCGTTAACCTTTACTAAGCCGTTGTGAATCCAATAATTGGCAAAACGTTTACCGGTCAAGGCTTCACTTTGTGCAATTTCATTTTCATGGTGTGGGAAGATAAGATCTTTTCCACCGCCGTGAATATCCAGTGTTTCACCGAGGTACTTCATGCTCATACAGGAGCATTCTAGGTGCCAGCCGGGGCGTCCCTTTCCAAATGGCGAATCCCAGTAGATTTCATCGGTACCTGCCGCTTTCCAAAGGGCAAAGTCGTGGCTGTTTTCCTTGCCGGACTCCACCTCTTTTCTTACACCGGACAATTGATCCTCGCTTTCGGTGCGATGTGAAAAGCTACCGTAGGAAGGAAAAGCATTTACCCTAAAATAAACACAGCCGTCATCTGTTTTGTATGCATAGCCTTTTTCAATCAATGCCGAAATAAAGTGTATCATATCGTCAATACACTCCGTTGCCTTACTTTGAATTGTCGGAGGACGGATTCCCAAACGAGAAAATTGCTCATCTATTGCGTGCATTTTTTCCAATGCGAACAGCTTAGGGTCTACACCCTTTTCACGAGCTTTGAGGATAATTTTGTCATCTACGTCGGTATAATTTCTAACATACTTAACTTTGTATCCGATGTATTCAAGGTAGCTACGTATAACGTCAAAAACTACGGCTTGATAAGCGTGTCCGATATGTGCATCACCGCTAGCTGTAATGCCGCAGGCATACATTAATACCTCATTTTGGTTTTGAGGGACAAACTCCTCTTTTCTACCGGTTAACACGTTGTATATTTTCATAACAGCCTCCTAAGTGCCTTTTGGATAATTCCCTAACGCTATATATATTATATACTTATCCCGAGGGGATAGTCAATTGCTGAATTGATAAAAATAAATACTTGACGATAAAACCCTTGACAGAAAAAACACTAGGTGATAGAATACGCCATAGAGTATTGAGGTACTCTAAACGGATTCTTTAACGGCGATACAGAGATATCGACAAGAGCCACTAAATATAATACTTTTGTTATGGTCGGATCTTGTCGTATTATGCAAGATCCGTTTTTCATATACGGAGGTTAATATGAAGCTTAAAGCAAAAATAATGGATGAAAGTTATGTCAGAAGGTCATTAACACGTATTTCCTATGAAATAATCGAAAATACTAAGGATTTATCCAATATCGTCATACTTGGAATATATACTAGAGGTGTTCCCCTTGCCGAGATAATTGCAGCCAACATCGAGGCACACGCGCAAAAGGTTGCTGTCGGGAGATTAGACATAACTTTTTATAGAGATGATATTTCCCATGTATCGGATGCCCCTATTCTCAATGGGACCGATGTACCGATTTCCATTGACGGAAAGGATGTAATAATAGTAGACGATGTCTTATATACCGGTAGAACGGCAAGGGCTGCAATGGAGGCGGTTTTCTCTTTAGGTAGACCACAATCTATACGCCTTGCAATATTGGTTGACAGAGGACATCGCGAGCTTCCCATAAGAGCGGACTTTGTAGGAAAAAACGTACCGACCTCTTCAAGAGAAGTGATTTCTGTTCATCTCGAAGCCGTTGATGGAAGAACCGATGTTGAGTTATTTGAAATGGAATAATCGCTTTTAGCGAAATAATAAATTGGAGGATGTAAAATGAAATTACTCTATGACGTAGAAGACAGACCGAAACTTGGAAAAACCATAGTGTTTGCCTTTCAACAAATCTTAGCAATACTAGCGGCAACTATTGCAGTACCTTCTATTGTCGGACATGGCTTAGATATGGCTGCGGCAATTTGCGGTGCAGGAGTCGGTACGATAGTATATCTACTCTTTACAAGGTCAAAAAGCCCTGTCTTTTTAGGCAGTTCCTTTGCCTTTATAAGCTCTCTTTTAGTTGCTGTTTCCTATGGCTACTGTGGTGTTATCTTAGGTTCTATATTTGCGGGCTTGGTTTATGTTATCATTGCAATAATTGTGAAATTCGCAGGTACCGGCTGGATTTCAAAGCTTATGCCTCCGGTTGTTATCGGACCTACTGTTGCCTTGATCGGCTTATCGCTTGCGGGCTCGGCAATGGGCGATTTCGTAAAGGCATCGGGTGCCTCTACATATGGCTCTTACAACCTGGTAGCAATTCTCTGCGGCTTGGTTGCATTTTTTGTAATAATTATTTGTTCCACACAAAAACGTTTTAAAAGCATGCGATTGATTCCCTTTGTTATCGGCATTGTTGCTGGATATATCGTGGCGGCAATATTTAGCGGTATCGGTTACGGTTGCGATATAGATTATTTGAAAATAATAAACTGGACTCCGTTAATAGAGAACTTTGTAAAGGAGGGAGAGTTTGTAGGAATTACCGCTTTCTTTAACTATCCTCATCTTTCTATAATCGGTGCTATTCAAGAGCTTATCAAAGGTGAAGCAGTTATTGAGGGGGCTACGCTACTCAATTGGTCCGGTGTTGCAAGTATCGCATTGGCGTTTATTCCTGTGGCAATGGTAGTATTTGCAGAGCACATTGCCGACCACAAGAATTTAGGCACGATTATCGGAAGAGAACTTGTAGATAGCTCGGAACCGGGGCTTGCTCGTACACTTTTAGGTGATGGTGTCGGGTCTATTGCCGGTACTATTTTCGGCGTATGTCCCAATACAACCTACGGAGAGTCTGTCGGTTGTGTTGCAATCACAAGAAATGCTTCCGTTATAACAATTTGGACAACTGCTATCTTGGCTATCTTGCTTTCCTTTATAAGTCCGTTAATGTCGTTACTTCGCACCATTCCAAGTTGTGTTATGGGCGGTGTTTGTTTAACACTCTACGGCTTTATTGCGGTCTCGGGCTTAAAAATGCTCAAGGAAGTGGATCTCGGTAACAATCATAACCTCTTTGTTGTGTCGGCAATATTGATTGCAGGTATCGGTGGTTTATCGATTAAAATCCCCCTTAATGCAAAGGGATTGATCGGTGACGATGCTTCGAATTACATTCAAATCACAACCATTGCTACCGCATTGATTTTAGGTATCGTTACCAATCTGATTCTCAATAAACTTGAGAAAAAAGAAGAAACACTCCCCGATGATTTTGAAGACGAGGAGACTGAGCAAGGTATTGATACGGAAAAGCAACAGGTTATCAAGTAAAATATAATAAAGAAAACATTATAAAAACGTGCCCCGATTTTGGAGGCACGTTTTTATGGTTGGTTATTCTTTTCTTTCTTCATCATCTAAAAGACGTTCGGAAAGTTCTAATATTTCATCACGATATTTTTTATTATTCTTTTTGTAAAGTATTTCGTGTAACGGGCGAGAAAAAGCCATTGGTATACATCCGATAAGCATAACTACTATTCCCCAAATGAACTCGTTCCATTGAAGTACGAGGGCGAGTCCTGCACCGAAAATTAAAACTCCGACTATAACTAAAACTAAGCTTATAATAAAAGGATATCTGCGAACACGTTTGTCGAGTTTCTTAAGTCTTAGAAAATCCTGATTCTTTTCTGTGTTTTGATAGTAGCTACGTATTCTTTCGACCTCTCGTCTTTCGCTTTCCGATGACGTAGAACTATAAGTATAGCTGTATTTATTGTTGTCCTTCATTTTCCTTTACTCCTTTTAGTTTCTTCAAGCCTTTACTTGCTCTTACAATCATAATTATAGCTAGAACTATAATGAACGTGCATACGGCAAAGCCGGTGGTTTCCTTTATATAGATAAGTTCGTTTTCTCCGCCGAATGTGGATAGCATTAACACTGTTAGTGATACTAGCGACATACAGGCGTCTGCAAGATTTATATTTCTCAAGGCTTGAGTTATGGGATTTTGTGATTTCCTTGCCTTTACTAAGTTAATAATTGCCATTGTTATTTTATAGAAAGTGTAAGCGGCAGTTGCAATGGTCATTATCTCACCTTTTTGATTGGCATTATTTGACAACATCAAATTGGTAATAATTGCAGCCATTGCAAATTCTATAAGTATTAGAAAAACACCTCCGATGAGGTATATCATTAGTTTGCTTTTTTCATATGAGACGCCTTTTAAGTGTTTACTACACAGCCTATTGGCTACTAGAATGCCGCCCCTAAAGAGGAGAAGCAAGAAGTAATAGCCTGCTATCGCTCCATACCATACCCTTTTATATTTCACCGCCCCCACAAGGTTTGTTGTTGCGAAGGCTATGGTTATAATTACGGAAAAGATTGCAAAGATCGCTGTTTTATACGTGTAATCTTCCAATAGATTGGATAAAACCGCATTCTTTTTCAAACTATTCTCAACCTTGTTCTTTAAATGAGGTGCATAAATGATAATTGTATATATGCTGTATGCAAGTGTTACTGCTGCAAGGGCAAATGATGGGTATTTGATAGCATCGATTACCCTACTTCCGTTATCAATAAATAATAGTACCACCGAGAGTGCTATAAAAATGGCGGTAAAGATATACAGTAGTATCAGTCCTATACCCCTAGGCTTTTTAATCCATTCCTTAAAGGAGCTATACTTCATTCTCTAGCCCCTTAAGGGTTACTAAAAACGAAGTACCCTTTCCCAATTCGCTCTCTACGGTTATTTTTCCGTCAAGCATATCGATAACTCTTTTAACCAAGGCTAAGCCTAAACCGTTACCTTCTTTTGAGTGAGATGTATCACCCTGATAGAACTTGTCAAATATGTGCTTCCCGGTGTCCTCATTCATTCCGAGTCCGCTATCTTTAAACAGGATTGTTGCCTTTTGAGAATCGCCCTTTAGTGAAATGAATATTTTTCCGTTTTCCGGTGTAAACTTAATTGCATTGGATAAGAGATTATTCCACACTATCTCAATTAATGCAGGTGATGTAAAAATACGTACCTCATCGAAATCACATTCCAAATCAAGGTTCTTTTTGATGAGTAAGTCTTCAAAACCGAAGATTACCTCTGAAAGACTTTCTTCAAGATTAACTATCTTTTTTTCTATGGGTACACTTTGATTTTCAAGTTTGTTAAGTTGTAGGATATTTACGACAAGGGTACTGAGTCTTTTCGATGCATCGGATATTATTTTCAAATAGGTCTTTCTTGATTCTTCCTCCAAGGAATCATCGGATAGTATGGTTGCGTAGCTTTGTATAATTGCCAGAGGGGTTTTTATTTCATGTGATACGTTTGAGATAAAATCTGTTTTGAGGAGCTCGTTTTTTGATAACTCCTCCGCCATCTTGTTTAAGTTATCCATAACCATATCCAAGTCGTCATATTTACCATATGGATGACGAGGAATAAGTCTAATCGTAAAGTCTCCCTCTGTTATTCTTTCCGTTGCATCTAAAATCTGTTCAAATGCGCTTTCATCTGTAAGCTTTCTTCTAAGTGCGTCGAAGGCGGTACAGCACAGAGATAACCCGAAACAGACGACAAGCATAACAAAAGCGAGTGTCGAGGTGTCATTGCCTATTTTGGCACGGACTGCCTCTAATATAAGAACGGAGGCAGTGCAAGTAATAGCGACCATAAAAAAGAAGCCTAGATAGCCGCTTACTGTTCTTTTAACCTTATTCCCTCTTTTTTTCATTTCAACACTGCTTTATATCCTAATCCGTGAACTGTAACTATTTCAAACCCATCGCATTGAGAGGTTTTTTCACGAATTTTAGCCATATATACATCTACCGTTCTAGAGGTTGCAGAACTGTCATAATCCCAGAATTCTTCCATTAGTGCCGAACGTGAAAAGGCACGGCGTGGAAAAGACAAAAGCTTATAGAGTAAATCAAATTCTCTAACCGTCAACGGTATTTCCTCTCCGTTAACATAAGCGGTATGTTCCTCTTCGTTCATTGTTAAGTTACCGGCAACAAGCTCTTTTCTTCTTGTAATATTTGCACGACGAAGAAGTGCTCCCACTCTCAACATAAGTATTTCGGCATCAAAGGGCTTATCGACATAATCATCGATTCCCAATTGATATCCGTATTTTTTTGAATTCTTACTATCGATTGCAGTTAAAAACAAAATTGGAATTCCGGAGTCCTTTGATCTGATTCTTTCTGCAAGCTCATAGCCATCCATGTTCGGCATCATGATGTCACTGATAACCATTGAAACCTCTTGCGTATTGAAGGCTTGCAACGCTTCAACCCCGTCTTTACAAGGAATAGCTACATATTCGTTTTTTTCGAGATAATCGCATATCAGTGCATTTAAAGCACCGTCATCCTCTGCTACAATTATTTTGATCATAATAATATTATTCTCCGATTTTGATACTCCTATTATAATACCATATAAAAGCTTTTTTGTTAATATTTTGTTAAAAAAATGTAAAAGAGGGTTGATAAAAGCAAGAGTGTCAACTTAAAGTGAGAAACAAAATGTAAAAACAAGAAATATTACTAAAAAATTCGACAATAATCTAATAACATATATCTGAAATGTCATACTGAGCGGAAGGCGAAGCCTGAAGTCGAACTCCGCAGGAGCGACACCTTGGTGTCGGTATCTCATCCTCTTTCTTGCACCAAAAAAGAACCGCCACGGGTTATACTTTAAAATCGGTATTTAATCCATATTAAAGGTCCATGGTATGAAAAAAAATAGAGTGCAAGATATGTTTGCTAATGCAGTAATAATGACATCTTATTGTAGGGCGGGCGGCTTGTCTCCCGCCGCATCCTTATTCTATACCACCATTCTTGTGGTAAAACTGTATCTGTTCTGAGAATATACCCGTATCTTATCTGAATGTCATACTGAGCGGAAGGAATGTTGCACAGTAAATTAATAAAGAATCCAAATTGCAAAACAAAATGTAAAAATAAGAATTATTACTAAAAACCTGACAATAATTCAAGAATATATATCTAAATGTCATACTGAGCGGAAGGTGAAAGCCTGAAGTCGAACTCCGCAGGAGCGACACCTTGGTGTCGGTATCTCATCCGCTTTCACTTTAGAATGCTGTAAGTGTAAGTAAAAGAGAATGTACAACTTGCATATTTGAAAAGGGTAGTACTTTTTGAAGAATACATTTCTCATAAACAAAGGCGATTACCTCTCCGCTAGCAATTAACGCATGACGTATGCTTTGAGTATATCCTAGCTTATTATTGTTCGGTACGCCCTTATTCTTTTCTCCGCCTCTTTCCTTATAAAATGTATATGTTATCTCGCTTATGTTTTCCGATAGATTAATGATGGTTTCTGTAATATACGATAGTGCCTGCGGCAAAACACGTTGGATTCCCTTAACAAGCATTGCTACCTCCAAATAGTTCTCATAACATTTGTAAATCGAGTTTATTCCAATAGCGTCGAGGTCTTCTTCCTCTATAAAAGGTTCCGCACAAATCTTAAGCGGATGAACTTTATCATATTCCTCTTGCATTTTTTCATAATCGATCTCGCGTCTATCCATGGCATTCTCCTATTTCAATAAATAAAGTATGCTTTTGATGCGATAGATATACCCTCCCTTTTTTAACAATCTGCAAGCCTTTCTGCTAGCAGCATCTAAATAAAGCCTCTTTTTTATATATAAAAATCGAGTAAGGTAGAATCGTTCTGCCTTACTCGATTGTTAGTAATAAACTATGCATTATTGCTTGTCATGAAATAGTGACTTGTGAAAATGTTTTTTATAAAGACACTTTTTTGTTTTTGGTTTTGTTACTCCGATTTTTAAAGCGTAACTTTTCCGTCGGAACAAACAACCTCGGTTGCGGCAATACCATAGTTCCAATAATCGCCTTTGGTTATTGCTTTCCATTCTTCGACCGTGCCTTCAAAGGTAATTGTCTTAAGATTAGAACAACCACTGAACACCCCTTCACCGATACTCGTTACTCCATTACCGATGGTTAGGCTTCCAAGTGCAGTACAGCTTAAAAAGGAGTCTCTAGAATATTCTATATACCTATTCCTCTGTTTTTTCAAGTTCGGCAAGCATTCCGTCTATAACTTGCTTTGCCAAAGCAGAAAAATCAAAATTGGATACAAATGCTAACGCTTCTTTGATTTTTTCACCGGGAACATGGTACAACAAAAGGGTAGATTCGATAAACCCCTTTACCTTTCTATCCATTGTAAAGTACATATCGCAGGGTACGGACATATAGTTTCTCATAACACCTGCCGAGGCAATTTCACGCTCATAGAAATCTTTTGTTTGCCAATCGGGTAAGGTTTCCTTAAAAATGTTTTCGAGTTTTTCGGTTATCATATGATAGATAATCTCGGAGGAGTTAGGCAGAGAGTATGCCACGTTATACAGCTTACGTACATTCTCGTTTGACTCAGCCATATATAATTGCAGCGTGGTTTCTGCTACGTAGAATAATATTTTATCGTCGGTTTTTCCTTGTAGCAGTTTTTCGGTAAAATCGAACTGTCCCTCCAAGACATATCTTACTAATTCGCAAACGATAGTTTCTTTTGTTCTGAATACATAGGTAACAGTACCGCTACTCAAATTTGCCACTGTCGTTATTTTACGAATGGTAGTCTGATCATATCCTTCCGTCAAGAACATTCTTGCAGCGATATGTAGTAGTTTTGCTCTTATGGCTTTCAAATCGTAACCTTTTTTTGACATATAGTTCCTCCCGATAACATCAAAGTTTCAAAACATGTTCTAAATTGTATATATAATATCATAATTTTTCGATAATTGCAATCCCTTTGTAAGTATTGAATGAAAAAAATCAATATTTTTATCAAAAAAACAGCCAGTTGAAGGACTGTTTTTTCAAGATACCTTTATGCTTCATTTTCAAGCGGCATTCGTTTGAACAGATGTATAATAAGGATAACACCGACAAGAAGTGCAATCAATGCCATAACAGGCGTCGACCATAAAATGTATTCCAAGCCGAATACTTTGCGGATAGTAAAAAACAATGCGATATCAAAGGACCCTTTATGTATCAATGATAGTAAAAAGGGCTTTAAACCTTCGCCTAAAGCTTGAAACACTGCAATAATGACAAAAAGCAACGGATAAATCGCAACTGCTATACACAAAATTCGCAAGAACTTTGTTCCGTAAAAAATAGTATCGGCATCTTTTATGAAAATCTCAATTAATTGCGGTGCAAATAAATAAGAGCAGAGACTGCATAACAAAGAGAATACGACCGTTAACAACGCAGAAAAACCTACTACCGACTTCATTCTTTTAATGCGGTGAGAAGAATAGCAATATGCTACAATCGGTAGCATTCCTTGCGTAATGCCTTGATTGACTGCATAAGCAAGAGAATCGATTTTTCTAACTACTCCGATTCCTGCGACGGCGGCACTTGCACCCATATCACCAATCATTCCGTTAAGAAGGAGGTTGGAAATTTGCCCTGCAGCAAGCAGGAAGAAACTCGGTATTCCTGATTTCATGATATCCCAAGAGGTAACTCGAATATTTTTGTGATTCTCTAAGGTAAAGCGGAAAATGGATACGTCTTTATGGCGAATTAAATACACTATAAAATATACCATTGCAATCATATTGGAAAGTGCTGTTGCTATTGCCGCACCTATAACCTCTTGTCCGCTTGGCAATAAAACAAACATAAACAACGGATCTAATCCCATGTTCAGAATTGCACCAAGTGTAATACCGAAACTTGCTATTTTGGATTTTCCCGTGCTACGGATTAAATGTGCAAACACCGCAGACAAAATCGTTGGAATACCACCGATTACAATTGTTATCATTGTATACCATACTGCGTAATCGATGCTGTCCTCTTTGCCTCCAACGGCAAGTAAAAGTGGTCTTGCAATTAATCCGATCAATAAACAATATCCTACTGCCAGGATTAACGCACCACGAACGGATAGTACAAATGCACGCCTTGCTCTGTGTTGATGCCCTTCTCCTATTGCCCTTGTAATAACACTTGATCCGCCTATGCCGAACAGATTGGCTATTGCAGTCATAATGTTGTATACGGGCAAGCACAGTGAAATAGCAGCAACTGCCGCTGCATTTTTTGTCAAACCGACATACCAAGTGTCTGCCAAATTGTAAATTACCGTTATTATCTGGCTGATAATGGTGGGAATAATCATTGTTGCGACAGCCTTAGGAACAGGCATGTCTGCATAAATCTTTCTCTCTCGGAGTGCTAGTTCCGACTCCTCACAATCTTCGTTATCCATATTAATATCTTCCCTTTGTTTTGCCGCATATATTATAACACTTTTTGTAGTGATGATATATTAATATCATCAAATTTATAAAAAAACTAGCAGTCTTTTTTTGCTGCTAGTTTCTTATAAGTATCTCGGATGACTAGATATTTGTTTCCCAGCTACCATCGGTGATTAACAATACGACCTTTCCGTAGATCATACTTTCTGTAATTGGTCCGAAATCCTCTGAGTCTAGGCTGTTACCCCTATTGTCGCCTAAGACAAAGTATTCGCCTTCGGTCAAAGTATGAGTATAGTTTCCATCGTAGGAATTGCTTATTTTTACTTTATCCCACTTGTACTCAAACCTTTCTTCCTTGACGTTATTTACATAAAGCTCACCATCTAAAAAACAAACTGTATCACCGGGACAAGCTACAACTCTTTTAATTAAGCATTTATAGTTACTATCGGTGTTGTCCTCTTCCTCGTGTCCCACGGTGATTTTACCGCCGACAATGGGCAATGCTCTGATAAACTCCGTAAAGGTCTTTTTCTTGGATGCAGGATTTTCACTTTCGACATTTACCCCGTCTAAGGGACGATAGAATACTATTACATCGCCCTTTTCTATTTTATCTGTTTTTCTGTACACATAGACCTTATCGCCATCGGAACGAATGGTCGGACTCATAGAGGAGCCCTTTACTAGCATTGGAGAAAGAACAAATTGTTGGACGACTCCAACCAAAACGATTGCAAGGATGAATAATAATATCAGTTCTACTAATATTACAAATAGTTTTTTAGGTGTAAACTCTTCTTTTTCTGTTTTCATCTATTATACCCATAGCATATTGTTAAACAACACACCCTCTGCTTGTTTTATTTCAAGCTTTTTCATATTTGACCAGTCTTCCATTCCTCTGTTTCTTTCGTCACGAAGTTCGGAATGTGCCAGAGTCAACTTTTGCCAAGCCACAGCCCCGTTAAGATGGATTGTTGCGGAATAAACTTTATACTCCTCATCTTTTAATACCGTTATCCCTATTATTATATCCTTGTCTACGAGAGAATAGGCATTGAATTGCAATTTTCCGTCAGTATTAAGACGTCTTCTTTCATTTACGTTAAAACTGATTAGTGAGCCCTTGTCTACAGTAATTCCCGGAGTCCCCGGTTCACTTCTTTTAACCGAACAAGTGTCATCTTTCAAAAGGATTCCGTCTGTTTCGGCGAAGAAACTATTATCCATCTCCGAATCGTATAATAGTCTTTGCGGTGCAAGTCTTATTCTGTTGAGATTGAGAGGTGCAAGCTCGACTTTGATAGGCGTTGTGGCAAGCTCTGTTCCGTCACGATACATTACATTTGCATATGCATAGACAACGATATCTCTTTCGCAAACCTGAACCGTAAAGTCGAAGCCGTCGGAAACTTTATTCGTTACACTGCCCCAGCTTCTGTATTCGGGATCATGCTCGTTATAGGAGAAGAACAGGGTTACTGAAACGACCTTCTTTTCTGCTTCATCGGGAACCACGGAAAAGATAAGGTCACCGTCAATAACCTTGTAGCTTATCTCCGGACACTTGGATAAATCCTTCTTGACGGAATATCTGCCCTCGACCCATCTCCACATTGAAGCGTTGGCAGTTTCTGTGATCTGATTACAAAGGCGATTTGCGACAATTGTCGCACAACTGCTTGGTTCGGGAAGAAGTCTTACTAGGTCGTCAAGTCTGTCGAATTCTCCGCTTGAGTTATTTGTGCTTGTAACAATCAGAACAGGGCAAGTTGTAAACTTGACATACGCCTGCGGAGATAATGCCATTTCCCATTTGTGAGCATTGTCGTCACTCTCGTCGACTATCGGGCGATTGAATCCAAGAAAGCTACCTAAGCCGCTACCTAAAATCGACATTCCGCCATACAGACGCATATCCATTGCGACAAGTTGCCATAATAGTTCGTTACCGCTTCTCTCAGCGAATCCGATAGGCTTTGCCTTTGGATAATAAATGGACACGACCGTTAGGAAACGTCTTAGTATTCTTGCCCATAAAAAGATTGGACATACCTCGGCACTGGGGGTACAGTTATGTCTGTCGGTAGCATTGGCAAAAGCACCATAGGAATATGCGCCTTTATATGAGGTTGCTCTAATGCCGCTTCCCGATAGATCGACCCAAGCTACGGTAAAATCTCTATCGGCAATGCTTTCCAGTTCTTCCTTGCGATTATAGTCATCCAAATCGGGAATATACAGAATAAAACGTTGTTTGTTCTTGAGATTGATGGGACTTACAATCTCCGCATACGCTCTAACTTCGTCATCTCCTTGTTTGAGGGCAGTAAAATACAATGACCTCTTCAGATAGACGCCGTCATTGCTGTTTTCAATGATTGAAACGTTCAGATCCCCTCTTTCCGGTGAGAAATCTTGCCAGAGCTGAATGGGGGTTAAATACTTTGATTCCATTTGCTTCTCCTAAGCTTTTATTTTAGCCTATCTTTTTAAATACACTTTCGGCATTTTCATCGAGTTTTTCCTGAGAGATCATTTTATTCAATCGTTTTATACACCTTTCCTTTAGGTAAAGGGGCGTGAATCCGATATTTCTCAAGAATTCTCTGATAAAAATGCTTTTACGCATATCTATTATTCTTTTTTCCAATAACACCGATGAAACGACATCGGCTATCATGTCCTCATACTCTCCTTGGTCAAGCTTATCGCCTTCATCAAGGGTTACAAAATCGTATCCGTAGATCAGGGAGCCCTTCATAATGTAGTTACAAAGGATGACCTCTTCAAGCACTCCTTGAGTTATCTCTGCGAGTTCCTTTAAATAGGTTGCAAAGCTTCCTGCTAACATATTTACCTTAAACATTGGTCCGTCGATAAGCTCTTGTAACACCGTTCTTCCGTTTACATACTCGAGTAAAAGCTCTCTGTCTGTTGCCTTGACGACCTTTGGAACTCTTAACTTGCCTTGTAGAAAACGCATGACACGCAATTCCTTTTCCAATAGCATATGATTGGGATACAATTTTAAAATGTATTGAGTCTTCGTATCCGCTTTCTCGACTATTGATACTTTGTTACTCCTAGACGTAAATCTATCCAATTCTCTGTATCCTTCCATTTTCTTACCTCCTTCGTAACAAATTCAGATAAAAGAGTTAGACAAACAGGTCCTTCCATCATGTTTTAGTCGGACATATATTCAATACTCCGTATTGGAGAATTATACTTTGTCAGGTATATTCTACCGTGAGCCCAATGCATTTTATCTGCCGAGTCCTCGGTAATATGTACCTCGTTGCCATTGTCAAGGGTGAGTATGACTTCCGAGTAATGGCTTAAGAGGTTGTTCGCCAAGCTTACATGCTTGTTATAGGTGGTAATTGAAAAGTCGTCATCGAATACTGTCTCTGAGACATATTCAAACAAGCCCGACATTCTTACCAAACTAATAAAGCCGATATAGGAAGTTTCTCCGTTCTCTGAAATCATTTCCAAAGAATGACTGCTATTCGAGCATAACACCAACTCTTGGACGCTATTGACAGGCATTTCCGCCTTCTCGTTGTGCAAGTCGATGTCAGAGCATACGCTAACTAAGCCTGTACTGTTATCAACGGAAAAGTAATAGTTGTCCAAACACTTGGAATTGAGATAGATCGATTTACTGCTTCTTGTAATTATCATAATGCCCTCTAGGTCTTCCGTGTCCTTGAGAAGCTCTGACAAATATAAATGATCTAGTTTGTTTTCCTTTTCCAGCTCTAAATAGTAGCTTTCCTCTACATCTCCGGTTACTTGAACGTGGGGTTCATAATAATATTTATGCGACTCATTTAGGCTGGATGGATTATTATTTTCCAAAGAACAACCTGCTTGCGATACGATCAACGCAACGAGCAGCGTCATTATTATAAAAACCCCCCAGTTTTTCATTTTTTACTCCTATACTTTTATTAATTATCTCATTCGATAAAGCCCTTCAATACCGGCAAGGTGTTTGCCTGTATATCCCAAACATCATCGTCAAAGTTTTTATAGTTGTCTTCTCTTACGATAATCGAACTATTCATACCTACAATTTCCTCAAAGGATAGTTGAGAGGATGCTAAGGCATTTTTGAGTTTATCGCTCACGAAGAGACATTCAACAAAGTTACCTTCCGGTAAATCGTCATCTTCGAGCTTAGCCGAATAAACGAATCCTCCCATAGTGTTGGAAGAACCGATAAGCTCTCCCAATACTATGGCATAGGATATTCTACCACTGCCTTTCTTTGAGTCATATACACTAAGACCGACAAAACCTCCGGTTGTAGTGTTTGAGTCAAGGGAAGCGTCTGTATATGCATTGGAAATGTTGCCGCCATTATTGTAGCCTACAAAACCGCCTAAGTAATCTGTTGCCCCGTTGTTATTGTTTTCAATAATTTTTACAACAGAGGACACTCGATTTCCCGTTTTGTCTATACCTCCGACAAAGCAAGCATTGATGGTTCCATCGTTTTCTCCTACAAAGCCTCCGACATATGCAGTCTTATCAGAGCCGTCAGAACTTCCCTTTAGGCTTGTTTCGCTGTAGGAGGTTTGAATGCATCCCTTACTTTCGTTAGTACCTACAAAGCCTCCGACCTTTCTATCCTTTGTGAAGGCATAGCTTATTTCTATTAAGGAAATCTTCGATATGCCCTGAAGATTTGCCGTATTTTCTCCTACAAAACCACCGACATAAGCTTTAAGTAGTGCTCCTACTTTTATGGAACCCTCGGATACGGTATTAGTGATCGAAACAGAGTTATCTCCGATAACACCGCCTAAAACGACCGTACCTTTATCTTTCCCTAAACTTTCAACTACAAAGGTCACGAAGTTTGCAGTTATGTCTTCAATATATCCTTGCTTTTTGGCGGAGGCTTTCCCTGAAATACCTCCGGCGTATATAGTAGCTCCGCCAGATTGTGAATCGGTCTTGTTGGAGGTTACCTTGATAGTTTGATTGTAGCTTGAGGATGCTCCGGAAATAATGGCATCCGTCAACTCTCCATACGCACCTGCATATACGTTGTTTGCGGTAGAGACGTTGATTTCGACATTTCCGCAAGCTTTGACGTTCTCCGCATTTCCTTGATGCTTGGCTGCTACCGTTCCGTAGTAGAGATTCTTGCTTACGGATATATTTGCCGTAATATCGACTTCCGAACCGTTGCCGATACCCTGAGACTGACCTGCAAGTCCACCGATGTTACCTCCCGATGCAGCTACTGCTAGGGATGATATTTGTACATTTCCCTTTATTTGACCATATGCAACGGATGCAATTCCTCCAAATGCGATGTCGTTTGCTACATTAATCGAAAGTGTTCCGATTTCCACTATGACACCATCAACACTGTCAATGTTAGATGCGATACCTCCGATCGAGGTTGTTCCCTTTGTTGAATCGCTAATAATTGTTCCGTTGAATGTTACTATAGAGTTGTTTACAACATATGCGTTGCCCGCTATACCGCCAAGGACTATTGCATCGGAATCTATTATTTCGATTGAAACCTTGCCGTTTACGTTGGAAATATTGTCGATTGTACTTCCCGTTATGCCACCGACATACAAGTTTTTTGCTTTCTTTACGGTGATGTTTGCGGTAAAGTCGATATATTCTACCTCTTTGTCGGTTTCGCCAAGAATTCCAGCATAAACCGTGCTGTATGCATCGATTGTCAAACTTAGGGTTGTTTTCAGAGGTGCGTCTTCTTTACCCTTGAATATTGAGTTGGACTTACCTATCAAACCGACATAAACGCTGTTTGCGCTGTAGTAGTTGAGCAGCTCGGGCTTTTTAGAATCCGCTACACCCTCTTCTTCTACAATCACAGATGCGTTAATCTCTCCTATATTATAAAGTTGCCCCAATGATCTTCCGCTAATTGCTCCGACATAGATATCTCCGCCCGTTACTACATTTTTGACGGTAAGATTTACAGAGGAGGAGAAGTCGGATAGGCTTCCGTCAAAGGAGGCGGCGATACCGCCTACGTGGGTGGGATTGGTTGAAGAGGTTATGGTTGCGGTAATCTTCAATTCACTTCCACTTCCGACCTTGATTTTTTCCATATCACCATACATATAACCGACGACACCGCCAACATAGTCGATACCCTTTACCTCAAGCTCTCCTTCTACCGATACGGATTCAATGGTAGAGTTCTTGATAGCACCCGATAGAATGCCGACGTAATTGACTCTACTCAGTTCACTCTCTGTCATAACGGTTGCGTTTTCAAAGCCTATATTTTTGATAACGGCATTATTAACGGTACCGAACAGTCCTGCGGTCAATCCGTCAATCAGACCGGTGTCAATGCAAAGATTCATTAAGAGGTGACCGTTTCCGTCAATGTAACCGGAAAAAGCATTATCAAAGGAAAGAGAGTCTCCACCGTAGGCAAATAAAGGATTCCAATAGTTCCCGGCAAGATCTATATCTTGCGTCAAGACATACACTCCGTCATAGGATATATTTTGTAAATCTTCGATGTTTGTAATTGTCTTGGGAATTATAAAGGTTGCTTCGGTTTCTACCGAATAATCTTGTAAAATACCATCTACATTTTTTTGGCAGCTTAATACAGCCTTTAGGGTGAAACTTCCGTAAACACCACTCTTAGTGATGCTCAAAGTTTTTTCGTTGTTATCGATTGTAATATGCGAGGACTGCAATGTTTGATTAGGTGTACTGTCAATTTCATCATTGTATATCGAGAATGTTAAAACCTTATCCTCCATATCGATTTCTTCGGGGACGGTTTTGATTTTTAGGTTGATCATATCGTTAGCCTTAACAATATATCTGCCGTTTTCGGTAGGAATGATTGAAATTTGCTCGACCGGAGCTTTTCTATCCGTTATTTTAAGGGTAAAAGGCTCACTGATAATAGTAGAATCGCCTTTGTCTGCCTTTGCTACGATAATAATTTCACCCGGATACTCAGCTGTAAGAATATCTCCGTTTATTACGGCGCCGGTGCTATCTTTGTTTGAAATTATTTCAAAGGTTGCCTCTTTATAATAGGCATCTGCAGGTGTTACCTCTGCAACTAGTTTAAAGCTTCCTTCCGACTTATCAAACTGATTTTTAGAAGTGATAGCAACCGATTCCACCTTTTTGCCAAGTTCTGCATATAGGTTAAGATTTTCGCAGGAATCCTCCGGAATATAGATAACGGCATTATCTTCGGTGAAAGGATATGCAGTGTGCCAAGCTATAAAATGATAGCCGTCAAGGGTGATTCCGTCAATCAAAGCCTTGCCCTCTCCGTTGGTAAAGAGGGTTTCGCTGTTTTTAAATTGTTGATCTGCAACGCTTTCTTCTTGAGCGTACTCGAGACCATCGGCTCCGATATAGTAGGATATGCTGTAAACGTGTGCATCATATTTTGCATATAGGGTTAAATCCGATCTTTTTCCTGCTTCAACGGAGGTGATCGGATCTCCGACAAATCTATTAGACGTGTACCAGCCCAAGAAGTCATATGCCCTCTTCTTCGGTGTCGGTAATTCGCTTAATCCGATATTCGAATCATAATAGGTGTCAACAGAGGGTTCCTCAAATTCTCCGCCGTTTAAAACGTAGTTAATAAAGAAGGTATCTTCGTTCATCGTTTCGTAGGATATCTTTATTTCGTAGTTCACCGAATCGAGTGTATAAACGATAACGTCCTCGTGAATGCCCACCTCTTGAGATGTAACGGGTAAACTTACGTTTCTATCTGTTAGCTTGACTGTTCTTGTTTCTTCGCCTTCGCCCTTTGAGATTACGACCTTAAGGTAAGCGTTAGACCAATCTATTTCCTTTCCCGAGCGAATACGAGCGGAATACTCTCCCTCCAACGAAACGACTGCAACGTTTGCCCACTTTGCGTAGTAGGTAGTGTCCTTGCAATCGTTTTTGGAGTGAGATTCAACTTTTTGTGTATAGTTTTTATCTGTAAACCAACCAATGAAAACCAAGCCGTTAGATTCGTTATCATCGGTTTTAGGGGATTCAAGAAGGATATTTTCTTTTGCTTCGGCTGTAAACTTTACATCCTTCATTATTCCGTACTCTGTTTCAAAGGTGATAACATATTCGATAGGAATCCACTTTGCTACAAGATGAAGGTTTTGGTTGAACCCCGCCTCGATGCTTTCAAATTTTGTATCATCCGCATACCAACCGTCAAAAAGGTAGTGTTCACGAGTGGCACCGATAAGACACTTCAATCCTTCGTTTATGTCGTAGCTGAGCACTTCTTTTTTTATGGTTACCTTCTTTCCGTCTTCATCGATATAAGAGACAGATTCGGCTTTACCACCGTTAAAATCGTAGGATATGCTTCTAACGTTGACATCGATTACATTGTATGTAACTGAAATAATGTTACCCAAGTATGTAATATCGAAAACTAACTCTTCTCCAAGCTCTTCCGAGGAAAAGCCTTGTATCATATTTGAGGTTATGGGTAGAGAAACATAGAAGCCGTCGTCATCTGACAACAGTTCAACATCGGAGGGGGCATTATCGCCGAGAAGATACGCTAAATATTCGGAATTCTCAGCCAAATAAACTTTAAGGTTTTTGTTTTCAAGATTAAGCTCGGAATTCTGAGCAATATTTGAATCGAACTCTCCGTCCAAGGCTATAGACAAAACGTCGTCAATTTTAATCGAAATAGTTCCTTTATCCTCTTGCGGTGTCTCATTTTTGTTACAAGAAACTGCAATTAAGGCAATGACTAAAATCAACGCTAAAGCTAAAAACCTTTTCAAGTATGTTTTCATACAACCTCCGTACATAAGGACATATTCCCTATGATAGAACAATTGTACTATGGAAAAAAGAAAATTGCAATATCTTTAGGCACAATTTAATTATATTTAACTTAGAATATATATAAAATGGCGGATTTTGTTGCCTTATTTATCGCTAGGCATTTTCCGTCAAAAGCAAAGCGTAAAATGCGATAATAAAAAAAGTACTTCACAATCGCAATGAAGTACTTTGTGTTTATAAAGCTTGATAAAAGATTAGAGTATGGGGATATTTGCCAAGAAAATGACGTCTTCACGCTTGCTCGCTTCTCCCTCGGCTAAAACGAAAGCTTTTTTCCAAATGATGCCGCCTGCTTCTTCGACAATCTGCTCTATTCCCTTAAGACTTCCGCCTGTAGAAATAACATCGTCGACAATGGCAACCTTTTTACCTTTAATCAAATCTGCATCGTGCTTTGACAGATATAGAGTTTGCTCATATCCGGTGGTTATCGATTTAACTTTAGACTCGAGACCATCTTGCATATACAGCTTTTTGCTCTTTCTGCATACTGCATAGTTTGCAAGTCCCAGTTCTCTAGACACTACGTGTGCAAGCTGTAAACCTTTGCTTTCGGCAGTGATTATAACTTCTGCACCTTCAAGGCACTTTGCCAATTCCTTTCCGCAGTGCTCGGTAAGATTAGTATCTCCGTGTAAGTTGAAGAAACAAATACTTATTCCCGAAGGAAGGGGTAGAACGGGAAGGGAGGTTTTATATCCGCAAATTTCTATATCGTAATATGCCATATTATTTCCTTTGATGCTCGTTGTTTGTTTTCGACAGTGTCTCATACGAGCAGTTCAGCGAACCAAAGTATTCTAACACTTTTTCCGAATAAATGCAATAGTAAAAGGACATTTATACGAATTTATTAAGTAACAAATTATAGAAAAATGTCGCTGTAGTTATTCCGAAAAATAGCATTGCCTAATAGGATGAAAAGTGTTATGATTAGATGGTTGAGGATGTTATGAAACTGATAAATGAAGATATATTTTTACAAAAGGCGGAAGCTACAATAAGAGAAACACTTGTCTCTATGGCACCTTGGGCTTACGATAAATTGGAAAATATGATAGACGATACACCCGCCGGTTTTGCCGCAAGTGTTCTCAGAGAAAATGCGAGAATTGCAAGGGCGGACGGTAGACCGTTATGTCAAGATACAGGGTATGCCTGCTTTTTTATTCGGTTTGGTCTGGGAATTAAGCCCTTTGACATCGATAAACTGTTAACTATAGCAACAGAAAGAGCTTATTCCGATGGTGCGAGGTTAAGTGTTGCCGATCCGATTAGCCGTGAAAACACCAACACGAATACGCCTATTTGCACTCACCTTGAATTTGTTGAAGGAGATGAGTTGTCGGTTCGCTTTCTTCCTCGTGGATTCGGGGCGGAAAATATGACAAAGTTATATATGCTTAACCCGACAGTCGGTAAAGAGGGAATAATCGCGGCTGTTCTTGATGCGGTACACTCGGCAGGGAGTAAGCCTTGTCCGCCTGTTCTTTTAGGAATCGGAATAGGAGGCGTTGCAGAAAGTGCTGTTCTCGAAGCAAAAAAGCAACTTATAAGAGATAACGAAAATCCCGATAAAGAGTTGCAAGAATTAGAAAAGATGATTTTTGAAAAACTAAGGGAAACGGATATCGGCGTTCAAGGCTTTAAGGGTGGTAATTATGCTTATGATGTTAGGATTGGAAAGCTGCCTACGCATATAGCGGGACTACCCGTAGCCGTCTGTTTTGGCTGTAATGCGGTTAGGGAGGGAAAATTTGTCTTATGAAAAAGATAACTCTTCCAGTCACCAACGATATTGCTAAAACACTGAGAGCGGGTGATTGTATTCTCCTTAGCGGAAAAATGCTTGTTGCTCGTGACGAAGCACATCTTTTGTTGAAGAGAGCTTATGAGGCGGGTAACGCTCTCCCCACAAGTTTCGAGGGAGAAAGTATTTTTTATATGGGACCCGCTACAAAACAAAGCGGGGCTATTACTGCAGCAGGACCGACAACGTCTGCACGAATGGATGCATTTTTGCCCTTCACGGCAATGATTGGAGTTAAGTGCTACATCGGAAAAGGCAAACGCTCTGATACAGCAGTCTCCGAAATGATAAAAAGCTCCGCTCTTTACCTTGCGGCAATCGGTGGTGCCGGTGCATTATATGCCGATTCGATTAAAGAATCTAAAATAATAGCCTATAAAGAGTTGGGTGCCGAGGCGTTAAGGGAAATATATGTTGAGGATTTTCCTGTTGTTGTCGCATTGGATCTTGAAGGAAATAATATTTACGAATAGCCTATAATTTGACTAAGCCACCTATTTATAGGCATACTAAGGGTAATGAAAAAAGATAATACCCTTCGTATTGTAGTGACAATTACCGTATTGACTTTATTGTTGTTCTTATGCTCACTTGGTGCAACCTTTTCTTACAATACAGCTTTTGCCGACTCTCAAGAAATTGCCGCAACAATATATGTACTTGAGGAACCCTTGACCATAAAAGCAAATATACCTTTGAATAGACAGCTTAGGGCAATCAATGAGGGCGGATACAAAGGATTATGCCTCTCTTTATTGAAGGAGGGGATATCCCCGGAAAAGGTCTTATGCTACATTTCCGAGGATTTACGAGGAATATTTTATTATCTCTCCGATCTTGAAATACCGCCAAAATCCGCAAGGCTTGTTGTTCGAGAATATGGTTTTGAGTACGAGGAGGAATCCTTAGGTCTTGCCTTTGACAAAGCTAAGGTTGTAGTGGGTGTTGCTTCGGCTCTTGACGGAGAACTGCAATATTTATCAATGGAAAGTGTGATGCCTGAAGAAACAGTAGAGAGTCTTAAAGAAAAAACCCTTCTAATTGGAAGTTTTTCTACAAGTGCCGAGAATTCAAGTAAAAATCGAAAAAAGAATATAGCCCTTGCCACCGAAAGACTAAACGCTATAACGATCCCCCCTCAAGGAGAACTGTCCTTTAATAGAATTGTCGGGAAAAGAAGTGTGGAAAACGGTTTTTTTGAAGCAACCGTTATTTCCGACGGTGAATATACAAAGGGGATAGGCGGGGGTATATGTCAAGTGGCAACAACCCTTTATAATGCTCTGATAAGAGGGGGCTTTCAATGTAACGCATATTCTCATAGCTATCCTACGAGTTACGTTCCCCCTTCCTTGGATTGTATGGTTAGCGAGCATGCAGATTTTACCTTTAAAAACACGAGCAATGCCAATGTGTATATTTTTAGCGGTTTTAAAAACGGTAAAGTCTGGTTCGAGGTGTATGGTGAAAAAAGGGAAAGTATAACGCCTTTAAGCCGTGTCGTAAAGCGAGTCCCCTACAGCAATGTTGACAAAAACGGAGTCATGATAGATACAAGCGGAATGGTTTTGATTTCAAACGGGATCGAGGGAATTGTAAGTGAAGCTTATTATGTTACACCAACAGGGGAAGAGGTGGTTTTTAGAAAAAACGTTTATAAGACCAAGAATGCTGTATGGGAAAAGAAGGACGAGGAGGACTAGCGGCATCGAGATGGAATAAAGAAAATCGTGAATTCCCAAAGTAAATTCCACAGTGTAAATAAGTGTGGAACTTAGTGTAG
>CAZLNZ010000012.1:0-76562 GCA_964561145.1 uncultured Christensenellaceae bacterium | reverse complement strand
TCGGATAATACACTACGCCAAGTGCCTTGGCTACAGCCCCTCCGTCTTGTTCCTATGTCACAAGCCACCTCCCCTTACACAGGGCAGGCTTTTCATAAGGATTTGCCTCGCTTATGTCTGACATTTTAAAAGCATGATAACGCTAAATGTCGTACTTACCGAAAGAAATTGGTGTGAATATGCTTAGTGCAACATATCAAATGTCATACTGAGCGGAAGAAATTGGTAACAATTTCTGCAGTCGAACCCTGAAAGGGCGATGTGCAACATCGGTATCTCATCCTTATTATCGTGCTAACAAAGAACCACTGGAATTATTCTTTAAGATCGGTATCTCATCCGCATTATTATACCAACATAGAATCGCTACAGGTCATACCTAACATCGGTATCTCATCTATACGATCTTTTGCTTAATCGAGAAAGCGGATTGGAGTAATTGTAACACTTGTTTCGTAATTTTTTGTTGATTACAAAAAAGCATGGATTAATTGTTGAAATATGTCCAAGTTTATAAAAAATGGGTATTGACAAGTATTTTTTTTGTGTTATACTTGAATTAGGTCGGGCGAACGAGGGGTTTAGATCTGCTTGTGTGAAGGACGCTTTACATAGCGATCTGCCATCGGGGAACCCGAAAATGTTATTATACTTGAACGTTCAAGTAAACGTATTTTGGAACATTTTAAAAGTTTTGAATAAATACGGCTTGGCAAGGTCGAAAAAGGTGGCAGTGTGAAGATAGTTAAGACCGACATTACCAATATCGGAGACCCCTTTGTTCTTTATGAGGACGGCATTTTTTATATGTATGCCACCTCTAGCGGAGAGGGAATAGGTGTTTGGTCGGGCGATGACCTTGAAAAGCTTTCGTATAGAGGACTTTGTTATTATAAGAAGGATAGCTTCGGATACAATTGCTTTTGGGCACCCGAGGTTATTCGCCGTTATGACGGGAAATTCGTAATGCATTTTTCAGCAAGGGATCGTAAGTCTGGAAGTTTGAGAATAGGTGTTGCAATAGCAGATACTCCCATTGGTCCCTTTGTTGATTTTATAAAAGGAAAGCCTATGTTTGATTTAGGCTATGCTGCAATAGATGCCTCTTGCTTTGTCGACGAGGACGGGTGCGGCTATTTGTATTTTTCAAAGGATTGTAGTGAGAATATAGTTGACGGTGTGCATGTAAGCCAGGTTTACGGAGCACGTCTGAATAAGGAGTTGACGGAGCTTGTCTCCGAACCGATATTACTCTTGGAACCGAGTCAAGAATGGGAATCTTACGCAATTCCTGCACCGTTGACAAGCTTGCTTGATGACGGAATACATTGTGCTGAAAAGGAATATTATCTTTGGAACGAAGGTCCCTTTGTTATCAAGCAAAACGGAGAGTATTATATGACTTATTCCGCAAATTGCTTTGATAGTCGTTATTACGGAGTAGGCGTTGCAAGGAGTACAACTCCTCTGGGACCTTTTGTAAAAGATGAAAAACCGTTATTGCAAATCAATGATGGTGAAACTTGTGGAACCGGACACAGTATGTTTTTCAAAAAGGATGAAAGGCTGTATATGGCGTTCCACTGTCATACCGATTATTCCAGACCTAGCGGAGATAGGCGTTTTTGTTATTCAGTGGCGAAAATTGTTGACGGAAAAATCGAACTACTGTAATTTACGCTTTTATAAGCGGTAAGTGAAATATTATTAGGAGGCGAATTTTATGAGAAAAAGAGTATGCATTATTGCTATAGTGCTGGTATTGGCTCTTGCTATATGTGCTTTAGGTGCATGTTCGGCAAAGACCTACTCTATCAATATCGGTGAAATAGCAAACGGCACCGTGACCGCCAGTGTACAATTGGCGGAAGAGGGTGCGGAGGTAACTCTGACGGTAAATGCAGATGCAGGCTATAGCTTGGACTACCTGAAGGTATCCGGCGAAGCTGTTACCGTAACAGACGGAATTGCAAGCTTTAAAATGCCCGCAAGCGATGTAAGCATCGAGGCAGCATTTAAAAAGGTTCAATACGTTATAACGGTTGCAGAAGCTGCACACGGAAGTGTTAAAGCAAACGTCGAGGCTGCCAATTTAGGTGACAAAATCGAATTAAGTGTTGATTCCGATTGGGGCTACGAGGTAGAAAGCATTGCTGTTAACGGAGAGGCTATAAGTGCTGTTGACGGAGCTTATTCCTTTAATATGCCTGCAAAGGACGTTAACGTTTCGGCATCCTTTGTAAAGGTTTCGGATATTGTAACGGATGCAGCTCCCGAGAATGCGATTTCATTGTCCGCCGAGGCATTTGCAGGTGGCAAAGCGGAAGCTAAGTATGTTTTAAGCTACGAAGAGGATTGCGTCAAGTTGGTTGCTTACGTTAAGGATTCAGTCGTACTTCCGATAGACGGTATTGGTGCATACTTGGGAACCAAGGCTTATTCAAACGGTGGTTTGACAGCTGTAAACAAGGGTATCGAGCTGAAAGTAGGTGGAGCAAAGCTTTATGTTGTACAAGACGGAAGCTATGTTGAAGCCGAAGCAAGTGTAAATGCAAAAATCAGTCCTTGGGCAGAGGGTGATGCAATTATCGGTTACTGTGGAACAGTATCTGTTCCTTATGCCGATTTGGGCGTAACAAAGGACGCTATTGAAGGAAATCTTACAGTTCTTGTATCCCTTTCCAACGATGACAAGGGTGTCCTCCCGAAGACGGTAATTTACGGTGGTGGCTCGGTCGATAATGCCGATACATATCCCGTACTTAACGCTGACGGAACTTTATCGGACAGTGATTATAAATACGGTGCCGGTCAATTGGGACAAGGCGACACCTCCATTAAGAACGGTCCCTATTGGGATTTATCCAAAGATTATGGTAAGGACAGTGAGAATTATGCAGATCGTATCGCAATTCTCAATGGACACGATGGCGATGATAACAACCTTACATTCTATCGTGTAAGCGGTAAAACCCTATGGGCTAAAGCTACAATCAAGCTTACCGGAATTTCCAACATCGAGGAAAGATATGGAAAATTCGGATTGATGTTATACAACGGAAGCGTTCAAACCGGTGTATTCTTCTATGTAGATGCTTATGTAGGAAACGGAGTCGATGTAACTCTCAACAACGTAAACGGAACCGCATTGGGTTATAATGACGGCAATAACGGATGGGGTAATAGCTGGGTAACGATCGGCGGTACCGGTGGATCCTTTAATCTCGAGACAAAAACTATAGACCTTGGCTTGATGGCATATGACGGTAGCGTTTATATGTTCCTTGGTGACAAACTAGTCGGCTCCGTTCGCTATGAGGTCGGCGATGATGCCGTAATCGGCTTCAAGAGCTTCGGATACAACTTGGAAGTAACAAATTATTCAATAGTAGACGAAGTAAGCGAAGACCGGTTGGTTGAGCTTGGAATAAAGCTTGCCGACGCAGTACTTGACGGCGTAGCAAATGAAGAAATCTGGACCGAAAAGGTTTTAGATAGAACCTACTCCTTTGGAAAGAGGGAAAAAGAGGGATCCTATTACGATCTTGCTGCCGTAAAGGGTAGCGATGGAGTTTATTTCTTGGCTACTATTTACCATAAACAAGCCTTAACCGAGGTCGCACAGCAAAGTGGTTCTGAATGGTGGCATTGGCTGAATCTCGAGTTTAGATTTGGTGACAAGGACGGAGATGCTTATCAACGTGCCTTATATTTTGAAAACGGAAAGCTCAAAGCCTTTGGAGGAATCGTTGTAGGCGATTATGTAACCGAGGCTCCCAACGAAGAACATAGTCTTAACAAGACGGTAGTGGAATTTTATGCTCCTTACACCGAGTTCCCGGGATACGATAAAGACAGCGAAGAAGTTCGTCTTCAGGTTTGGGGCTGGGTTGCAGAAACCGGCTGGACCGAGATTTTTGAGAGAAATGCATATATCACAAGCGAAGGCTTGATTATAAGACGTAATATAAGGGTTAATAGTCCTGTTGAAGTAACTGTTAATAAGACTGCAGTTAAGGGAGATAACGTTGATTTCACCCTATCTGTAGAAGAGGGTGTTACTATCGGTTTGGTTGTAGTTGACGGAAATGAAGTTTCTCCCGATGCAAACGGAGTATATTCCTTTGTAATGCCTAATAAGGATGTTGAAATCGTTGTAGTTACGGAAAAGGAAACTCTTGACGTATTGTTCCTTGGCGACAGCTATATGGAATTCTGGACACGGTCCGGTTTCGAAGCTCAAACTTCAGCTATTAAGAGTAAGAAAAATATCGGTGTTGGCGGAACACAAATCAACTACTGGACAGAAAGAGCAAATGTTTTAAGTTTGATGTACAATCCTCAAAAGCTTGTATTCCACATCGGTGTAAACGATATCGATGACGGAGATACCACCGCCGAGGTAGCATATGCACGTTTCCAAACAATGATGGGTGCATACAGAGAGGTATTCCCCGATGCGGAAATCTATTGGGTAAGCTTGGTTCACAACACAATGTTTGCGTCAAAGTGTGGCGAGTACGATAAGATGAATACATCCGTACAAGAATATGTATCCACACATGAAAAGGTAAATTATATCGATGTAACAAATGTAATGGTTGACAGCGATGGAAATACTCGTGTCAACATGTCCTATGACGGCTTGCACTTTAATACCGAATACGGTTATCCTATTTGGGCAAAACAAATTCTTGAAGGAATCGGTTACGGTGAAACAAGAGTAGAGGGTGCAACCCTTGGTGACAGTGAAGGATTATATGCTTACAGTAACGGTTGGAGCTTCTCCGAGGACGGAGAAATTGCCTCCTCCGATGGTGCAGGCGAGCAAGCGATCTGGGCAAAAGATATGCCATACACCACCGGTGATTTCCTTTATACCGTTGATGTTTATACAAGCGGAAAGACTCAAACTGATGCATATACAAAGATCGGTGTTGCTCTCCGCAATAACAATCGTACAATCTTCGGATACATAGATCTTGCAGATGACGGAAATCATTTATGGTCTAATATTGTTTGCAGAGGTAACGGTATTGCTGAATCCGGTAGTCTTGCACAGGGTGACTGGAATTGGAATTGGCAAGGCTCGGGCGGAAATGCAAGTGCACGTATCGACGAAGGATATGTAACTTTAGGAATTGCAAGAATGGGCTCGAACATCTATTTCTTGGTAAACGGTGAAATTGTTGCAACCCATACTGCAATTAGCGGTGCGGAAGAAGGTTATGTTGCAGGCGTTCTCGCATTCGGTCGTAACATGAACGCAAAGAACTCTAAGCTTAAAATACCTACGGAAAGCGTTACAATGCTTGACCTCTTAGGTCTAACTCCTAATGATGCTGTGCTTGACGGTAAAGCAGATGAGGATATCTGGACAGAGGAAGTTCTAGGAAATACTTTATCGGTTGGTAAGAGAGGCGAGGGCTCATATTACAATATTGCCGCAGTTAAGGGAAGTGACGGTGTTTATTTCTTAGCTACCATTTATCACAAACAATCCCTAGAAGAAGTCGCTCAAGGTGACGGAAATGGTTGGTGGACCTGGCTTAACCTTGAATATCGTTTCGGAAATAATGCTTCACAACAAGCAATTTATTTTGAAAATGGCGTTGTAAAAGCGATTAACGGAGTTGCTGTCGGTTCTTATGTGACAACAGAACCCGATGAGAAGAGCGAATTAAGAAAGACCACTGTAGAATTCTTTGCTCCATATTCGTATTTCAGTGGCTATTCAGCGGATAGTGCTGAAATAGGCTTAACCATTTCAGGTTGGGTCGCAGAAACCGGTTGGTGTTCAATTTACCAATACCCTACCATTTCAGAACACGGACTTCGTTTTGCACACAAAATCACTGTAGCCGGTGCAAATATCGATGTACCGGAGACTGCAAGAAAGGGCGACAAGATCAGCTTCTCTCTCGATTTAGAGGAAGGCTTGATCCTTGAGGGTATAACCGTAAATCAAGAACCCTTAACAGCGGAAGAGGGTATTTACTCCTTTATCATGCCCGACAAAGATGTAGCAATCGTAATTTCAATTGACGGAAGACGTCATGTTACCATTGCCGAAGGTTCTCAAGATAAACTTTCCGTATCCAATACCGATCCCGATCAAGGTAACACAATCGAGTTTACAGGTATCGGAGCTAACGCAATCGCAAAATTGATTGTAAACGATGTTGAGGTTTTACCAAACGAAGAGGGTAAATATCTGTACAAAGTCGGTGCCGATGACATCGTTGCAAGTGCAGAGTTTAAGATCGTAACCGACGGAATCGAAATCGATGGTTTCTTAGAGGAAAGCTACGGCGAACCTCAAGGCTTCAATGTTACAATGAACAGAGATGTAACCTTGTACGCTAAGAAAACCTACCATGGTTTAGTACTCTATTTGATAGCTCACACTAATACAAACGTTACCGATGCAAGTGATTGGTATCAAAATCATAATTTTGAGTTTTATTTGAATGGCAATACCAAAGACCAACGTTACGTTAATTCCAGAGGTTGGACAAACGGTGTTACCGCTTTCTATCAAAATGCAATTCTTCTCGAAGAAGGTGCACACGCAGGACAATATGAACATCGCTATGAGGTATTTGTAGAAGGTAATTACGAAGACGATGTTCAACTTAACTACGCCTTTAAGGCTCCCGGTGAGGGTACTTCTTACGAAGGTCACGGTGCAGGTGCAAGTGACTGGTGGTGTCCGACAATCGGCGGTGCTAACAAAGGTTTGTACGTACCGATTAGTAAGTCAAAAGACGCATTCTCCTCGAATCTGTTTATTACCGAGAAAGGTTTACGTGCCGTCGCACAACCCACAGCTCAATTTGGTACAATAGACGGAGATTTGTCCGAGTTCAAAGGAAAAGCTGCCGTTGAACACCTAAAGAATGACGGAGATAAGGCAGACTTTACCTTTACGGGTTACGTTGCAGACGACGGTTACTATCTCGGAATTACCATTTTACAAAAAGAGGTTTCCGCAGAAACAACCGACTGGTGGCTTAACGATAATCTCGAAATATACTTATTTAGTATAGGAACCGGATTTTCTATTGTTGGCGATAAGCTCTTTACTCATGGACCTGCACAAGGGGCAATGGTTCGCACAGAGCTTACCGAGGGTGAATATAAGTATAAGACCGTTATCGAACTGTTTATCAATTACGATAACCCCGGTGATGCAGCATACTTTAGAATAGGTTCCAATGGTAATGGCTTCGGCGGATGGAAAACATTTGCTTGGGATGGTGCCGATAGATTTAAGGTAACCAAAGACGGATTAACCTTTGTTCAAGAAGGCTATGATGGTCATGCTCTTTCGGCAGACGGCGTAGCTCTTGACGGTGTTCTCGACGAAGATTTCTGGAAGGATGTAACCGTATGGGATAACAAGGGTTGTTCAAGCTATAGCGGAAACGGCGTTTATGCTAAGGTTCAGGCTAAAAAGGGTGCGGCAGGTATATATCTTGCAGTAACTATGTATCACCATAAGGCAGCCACAGAGCAACTTAGAACCGACGGTGATGAAAATCAATGGTGGGTATACTTAAATATTGAGTTTAAATTTGTTGTTAACGGAAATTGGGAGGATGGTAATTCTTATCAAAGAGCGTCTTCGGTTCACGGTGAATCAATCAACTGTGCCTCTAACTTCGCTACCGCTGAGAATACCGATACCGAGGCTATCGAAGGTACCGAAGATACGTTAGCAAACTATGAGTATAAGACGGTATTTGAAATCTTCTCTCCATATGAATGGGGCGTAGCAGATGTATTTGGAATCGATGCGGATATTCCTCTCTATATAGCTTGCGTAGCCGAGACCGGTTGGAATTGGCTTATTAATTTCGGTGAAGATGCAACTGCACCTACCGTTGTAACAAATGATGGCTATATTCGTAAATAATTAAATCAAAAACGTTTTGGCGTCCGTCTTGGAGTGTAAGCTCCAAGACGGCATTGCCGAATCGAAAATTATTAACGGCAGCCTCTGCAATTATTTTTATTTTTTTTAAAGGATTATGAAAAAAAGAGTAACGATAAAGGACATAGCACAGGCATCGGGGCTATCCGTTAATTGTATTTCGAGAGCGTTGATGGACGCACCCGACATATCGAAAAAGACAAAAGAAAGAGTAAGAGAATTGGCAATGGAAATGGGATATATTCCCAACTTCGCTGCAACAACCCTGCGTAAGGGTAGCAGTAAAACGGTAGGAATATTATATGACAGCCTATTAAACCCCTTCTATTCTCTAATAACAAATTATCTATGGAATGAGCTGGGACCTTCGGGATACTCCTTTGTAATGCTCATTAACGACAACCCCTTTTTGGACGAGGATATTGCAAGAAGGGCATTATCGGGCGGAATAGACGGTATTATTTCCTTTTTGGAGCCAACCAAAGAGGGCTTAGAGCTTTGTAAAAAGCACGGAATTCCACCTGTTGTAATAGGACGTAAAACAGATTTAGACGTTGACTGTGTTGTATTGGACGACGTTAACGGCGGTAGAGTTGCAGCCGATCATCTGTACTCGAAGGGCTATAGACACCCGATGTATATAGGAGAATCGTCGGATCTTGTCTGTTCTAGGGAACGCGCAAGCGGATTTATACAACGCTTTGAGGAGCTCGGTGTAAAGGCTGAAGCATTGTTTAACGTTAATCTATCCTCTGATTTGTATGAAAATTCAATCGCAAAATTAGCAAAAAGTGAAAATCCGCCCGACAGCTTTTTTGTGTTCAACGACTTCCTTGCATTAAAGGTCTTGACGTCACTGAGAGCTGTCAATGCAGATATGGCAGTTATCGGCTTTGATAATATTCAAAATGAAATTGCGATCAACGGTCGAATTTCAACGGTTGGGTATGATAAGCTGAAATTTGCAAAGCTTGCTGTCGATAACTTGCTACAGTTAATCGCCGGCACTTCTACAGGAAAGAAAATAACGGTTTTAGATGACGTCTACGTTGTGGACGGCGAAACCACTTAATAATTAATTGGAGGCAACAATGAAAAAAGTATTTTCGGCAATAATTGTATTGATTATGTGCTTTACTCTGATTCTTAGTGTTACCGCTTGTGATAACGGTCCTAATAACGACGTTGAATTGGACGACGACGGTAACATTATATTTAAGCCCGAATCAGGTGTTACGAAGGTAACCTTCTGGGCTAACTGCGACGGTGTAGAGCAACAGGTATTCAAAAAAATAGTTGAGCAGTTCAACGAACAGTACGAGGGTCAAATCCAAGTTCGTATGATTACAAAATCCGGCTCTAACTATAGCACTCTTTTAAGCACATCTCTTGGCGGATCTAACCCTCCCGACGTATTCTACGTAGGTGACTCGGGCTATAAGGCTTATGCAGAGGAAGGCTTCTTGTATGACATTACAGAGTATATGTCAAAGAGCTCCATCTATAAAGTTGAGGATATGTGGTCAAACGTTACCGCTCGTTATAAGTATGACGTTGAAACCGGTTTGACAGATACCGATAGCGGTAAATATTACGGCGTTCCCAAGGATTTAGGACCTACTGTAATTTTCTACAACGAGACTTACTTTAAAGGGGCAGGTATTACCGTAATAAGCGTTGACGAGGACGGTCTTGCTGCATTCAATGCAGGCGGCAAGGATGACAGAGGACAGACAAAGTCCGACGTAGGCATTCCTTCCGATGTAGAGGTTAAGGAAAAAGGTTTCTTCAAGATCGGAACGAAATACTATTTTAATAACCAAATTCCTATGAGCTGGGATGAAACAAACGAATGTGCGAAAATGGTACAGGAGTACATGCGCACCTCTGCAGGTAAGTCCAACGGTTTCGGTTACTTTACAGAGTGGTGGTTCAACTATGGTTGGTCCGTAGGCGGCGATTGTATCCAAGCTATTCCTACCGATGATTCCGACTATCGTGGCTATTACTATGACTTTACCTTAATGGATAACACTCCTAACTATATTGTAGCAGATGACTACGAGGGCGAAATCACCATCGGTTCTAATACCTACAAAGCCGGCGAAATCATCGAATATACCGACAAAATCGACCTTTCAAAATATGGTTCAACTCCCAATGTTAGCGAGCTTGTTTCCAATAAGGGTACTTACGAGATCACAGAAGAAGTTACGACCCTTCATACACAAGGTGTTTTGAATGAGCTTCCCAGCCAACGCGAGGCATTTACCGAGTTCGTTCGTATTGCTGCAAGAAAGAGCACCACTGTTGACGTGGTTGACGGTGTGGAATTAAAGGGCTATGAGATCACCCCTTATCCTAACGATATCGGTAGCGACGCAGGCAAGACCAATGCTTTTGCAAGCGGTCAATTGGCAATGCTTGTTGACGGACGTTGGAACGTTACCAACTTCCGTAAACAAATGGACGGAGTTTATGATTGGGACGTTGCACCCCTTCCTATGTACAAGGAGTATGACGAAGAGGGTAACATCACCGTTCACGGTGTTGAGGCAGGACATAGCGGTTCTGTAGCTCTCTGTATCAGTGCTAAAAGTAAGGTATCCGCCGCTGCTTGGAAATTCATTGAGTTCTGTGGCAGTGAAAACGGACAATCCCTCCAAGCAGAGCAAGGCTTTGCTATCCCTCTCCAAAAGGATTTGGCTAATTCCGAGGTGTTCTTACAATCTTCACAAAATCCTCGTAACTCTAAGATATTCTTAGACGCTACAGAGTATGAAACAGCAGGTGACTGGTGGTATTTGAAGGATAATCAATGGATTGACGAGTGGGCAGGTGTATTGAACGGATCCGTTCGTAACGGAACCGTTACAATGACGGGCTTCTACAATAGTGAAGAATATAACAATACTTACAATCTGTTGATTAAGTACGCAAAGAAGAAAAAATAACTCTTTAAGTCCAAGGAGTCTCAAAGGCTCCTTGGACAAATATAAAAAGCGATTTTCGCTTTAAGGAGAAGCAAATGTATCTTGATAATGTTTACAAAAAACGCAAGAAGATAAACAAGGAGAATATAAGCGGCTTTTTCTTATCGATAATGCCCGTTTTAGGATTTATTCTCTTTGGTTTAATTCCCATGGTTTTGGCGTTAATCATGTCCTTTGCCGATGTAGGTTTCTTTTCCTTGGACGGTGGTATAACCTTCAATAACGGAGCGAACTATGTTAAGGTATTGCATGACTCCAAGTTCTGGAAGGCTATCGGTAACACTTTGTATATGAGCCTTTCCACCTTTATCAATATCGTATTGGCATTGATAATTGCCTTCTTGCTTACGAAAAATATTAAAGGAAAAAAAATCTTTAGAACCATATACTTTATCCCGTATGTTTGTTCCGTTGTTGCGATTACCTTAATGTGGCAGTACATATTTAATGCTCAATACGGAATCATAAATCAAATATTCCTTCCCGAGGGTGCCGAAAAAATCCAGTGGCTCGGAAGAGCAGATCTCTTTATACCTTGCTTGATTATAATCGGTGTTTGGTCGGGAACAGGATTTGGAATAATTCTTTACGGTGCAGCCTTGACCAATGTTAATACCTCGTTATATGAGGCGGCTCGTGTGGACGGAGCAAATGCTTTTCAGAGCTTTTTGCACATAACTCTTCCTGCAATCTCTCCGACAACCTTCTATCTTTTGATTACGGGTATAATCGGATCATTACAAGAGTTTTCTCGTCCGCAGGTATTGGCAAACGGTGGAACCGGTCCCGACGATGCAGGATTAACGGTAGTTTTCTACCTCTGGCAATACGGCTTCGAGTATAACGAAATGGGTACTGCCTCTGCAACCGCTTGGCTGTTGGCAATTTTAATTTTGGGCATTACCGCCGTCAACTTCGGCGTTTCTAAACTGTGGGTGAGCAATGACTAATAACATTTTAAGAAAAGAAAAAAGACAGTCGCTAAAAGCGATTAGGCAATTGGGAAGCTATAAGCTTTCAAAAGAGGCAAAGGTTAAGCGTATTCTCGGCAAAATATTGATTTATTTTGTCCTGGTAGTTTTCGTTGCATGGATTCTGGCACCTTTTTCGGTTGTTTTAGTTACCTCCTTTAAGACGTGGCAAGAAGCAGCCGACCCCGAATTCTCTTTCTTCCCGAGAGAATTTACGGTAGAGGGTTATAAGGAAGTTTTTACCTATAAGAGTAGCTCTGACGATGCTCTGCCGGTAGTTTTCAAGGGCTTCTTGAACACTCTTATGATTGTTATACCCTCAACGCTGTTCGGATTATTCTTCTCGGCAATGAGTGCGTATGCCTTTGCGAAACTTAGGTTTAAAGGAAAGAAAGTGTTGTTTACAATACTTCTTGCAACAATGATGATCCCGGGAACTATAATGCTTACGCCCTCCTACTTTATTTATAATTTGATAGGATGGATAAACACACCCCTTCCTTTGATTATTCCCGGAGCCTTTGGTGCCGCAACCTGTGTGTTCTTTATGCGGCAATTCTATATGGGCATACCGACGGAGCTTATCGAGGCAGGAAAACTGGACGGAATGGGCTATTTCAGAATCTTCTGGAAAATAATGGTTCCGTTAAGTGTTCCCGCTCTGTTTGCTCAAGGATTGTTAGGCTTTATCGGCGGTTATAACGACTACCTCGGACCGTATCTCTATTTGCAGGATGATAGATGGACAACACTTCAGCTTGCATTAACACTATTCCAGGGTGCTTATTCTAACGAAACTCCTACAATTATGGCAGGTGCTATAATTGCTTTGATTCCTACATTGATTATTTACATAGTGGCACAGAAGTACTTTATCGAAGGTATTGCCACTACAGGTATGAAACTATAACAAAAACGTACATAAGCGAATTAACAACTCGCAAAGTATAAGAATCTTTTATAAACGAGGAAATAATTTATGAAAAAAATTCTTGTAATAATGTTGCTAATAGCAATGGTATCCCTTCTCGTTCTTCCTGTTGGCTGTGTCGAGGTTCCGAACGGTGGTGATGATAATAAGGTTAGCGTAGAGGGAACCTTTTCCTACACGACTAACGAAGAAATGAGCAGTACCGATTATAATAAAAATCTGTACTACTTGAATGAACTTAAATTCGAAATTGCCGACCCCGATGTTATTTATATCGAGGAGGGTGAGGAAGCAGGTTGGTTCTATGCGTACGGTACCAGTGACCTTGTCGGTTGCTTCGGTATCCAATGTTGGAGAAGTAAGGACTTGACCAATTGGGAATACAAGTCTGTAGCATATCAACCCGATTTCGGTTCAAACTGGGATACCTGGAATCACTGGGCTCCCGAAATTATTTATGACAAAGAATTTGGCGGATATCTTCTTTTCTACAATGCCGACTATAAGAATACCGGTAGTAAGTATATCGATATAGCTTACGCTGCACAACCCTATGGTCCCTTCGAGCCCCTTTTTGGTGGTGAAGAGCCCGCTTATAATTTCTCTTCGAGCAACCCTAAGATGGATAAAGATTTAGCGCGTAGCAATACTATCGACGTGCATCCTTATATCGATCCCGTATCGGGTGACAAGTACCTCTACTACTCGGGATACGGTTATGACGGAAACGGTACTTCTCACGGACAAACAATATTCGGTGTAAAGCTCAATAACTGGCTGGATCCCGACTATAGCACCGTCAAGCAACTTACAAAACTTTTCAATACGACGGTAGACAGAAGCGATAACGACATCGACGAAGGTCAGGGTCATGCATGGGTTAACGAAGCTGCTTATATGTATTATCATGAAGGTACCTATTATTTGACCTTCTCCGTATATGCATATGATCAAGCAATGTACCAAGTACGTCAAGCAATCTCCGATAGCCCCTTAGGTGACTTTACAAAGATTCAACCCGAAGACGGCGGACAAATAATTGCAACCGATAATGCTTGGAGCGGGACCATAATCAGTGCTGGTCACCATTGCTTTATCGAGTGTGGTGATCAATTAATGATAGCATATCACACCTTCTTGAATCGTACGGATATCGGTAACGGAAGAGCTTTGGCGGTTGATACCATTTCCTTCGTTGAGAATGAAAAAGGACAAACCCTTCTTCATGCAAATGGTCCTACATATTCCTATCAACCTTTGCCTTCGGAGATATCGGGATACTCGAATCTTGCATCAAAGGCAAATGTTACCGTGAATAACGTAGCCGATGATAGTAGTATCGATTATCTGACCGATGGTCAAATCAAGGTTCACGCAATCGACCCTGTTAAGGAGTTCAATACAAGCGGCGGTAATACGGTTATCACATTATCCTTCGATAACTTTATTATGGCTCGCTCGATAATGCTCTATAACAGTACCGAGTTCGATAAGGCTTTCTGGGGTATAAACAGCATTAAGCTTTATTACAAAACAGGAGATAACAGCACCGATGTCGTTACTGTAAAGAATCTATTATTCGATGAGGATTGGATCGGTAATGCCGAAACCTTCTCTGAGATAATGTATCCCGGTGCAAACTCCATTCTCGAGTTTGACGAGCTTCCTGTAAACAAGATAGAAATTACAATTAATGCAGAGGATGCTTTGGCTTTGAATGAAATTGTTGTTTTGGGTAAAGAGGTTGAAAATCCTCAAGCCGTGACTAAGTTTGTAGATTACGGGTACGATGAGCCAACTTTCGGTGACTATCTCCCTGTATACGAAAGCTTAAGTTTCGGTTCTGCAGGTAAGTTCAAGAGCAGCTACGGATTCGATCTATCTCACGATGACGGAACAGAAAACGCTTATGTCGATAAGACATGGTGCGGTGACATCCAAGAACTCTTCTTCAAGGACGTTGTTTCTACTAATCTATATATTGAGGCTGAATTATCCGTTCTCGACCATACAACACCTTATCGTTGGAATTCCTATCCGAAGATTGGTATCAAGGTCAATTCGTTAACCAACTACTACATATTCTTCAACATTGACTGTTTAGCCGATTACGGCGGACAAAATGTCGGTTGGGTTGAGAGTAATGCAGAAGGAAAAGACTATTTATGGGATAACTATGCAAGTCAAAGTAAGTACGTCGGAAAGATCGGTTATACCGGTGAGCAATATACAAAGCTTGCAATTGCTCGTATCGGCTCCAAGGTATGGTTGTTTGTAAACGATCAATTGGCATTCGCATTGACAAATGGTGAAATGTCCGGCTTTACCGATAACGACAATACCGCTAGTGCAGTTTCCTTCTTAACATACGACTCTTATACAAGATTCCGTAATTATTCTATTACCGATAATCTTGATGAGGTTATGGAAAAGCTAGTTGAATTAGGCGTTCAATAATAATTGTTATTCCTATCCGAGGGGCATCCCTCGGATAGGGCAAATCTAAATGTCATACAGAGCGGAAGAAATTGGTGTGAATATGCTTAGTGCAACATATCAAATGTCATACTGAGCGGAAGAAATTGGCATCAATTTCTGAAGTCGAACCCCATAGTGGCGATGTGCAACATCGGCATCTCATCCGCATTACTGTACTAACAAAGAATCACTATGGGACATACTTTAGCATCGGTATCAAGGATAAAGGGCTGCTAAAAAAATGTTGAAAGTAAGACATATGCTTAAAACCGCAAAAATATGGCAAATTATATATAAATGTCATACTGAGCGAAAAGCGAAGCTTGCAGTCGAACCCCGCAGGGGCGATGTGTAACATCGGTATCTCACCCTTGTGAAAACCCCAATGTGAGATACGTTATCTAATCTTTAATTTTACAACACTTCTATCCCGGGGCTTACCCTTGGATAGGAAAAACTAAAAAGGGTAAATAAGAATTTACCCTACCATCGGCAATCTATGGATTTTGACATAATATTTCAAGGGCACACCTTCAACGTAATAAAAGAAAAAAATAAAAAGCGTTTAATTCTTTTTGTTGTAATAAGCGTTGTCTTTGTTGTGTTGTGTTCGATAATGATCACCCTATCTTGCTTAGATAAAATAACAGAGGTTGTGGGGTGGATTGTCAATTCCTCTCTTTCGGTTGCCTATGTAATGTATGTGTTAGCTTTTTTCAAACTTCCTCCTCAATATACTGTGATTTCAAGTTTTTTTTGTCGTTTACCTACTGCGGAACGGACTTACTCAAGAGATGTATACATTGGAGAAGGCGATGTGTATTTCCTTGACGGAATGGAGTGTATAGAGCTAACCTTTGAAAGTAATAAATATCTTTTGCCGAAGGCACTTGATAACCCCTTTGTAACAGGAAAGGTTTATCAATTGGCTGTTGTAGGACGTGTTGTTGTGGAGTACAGCCTTGAAAAGGAGCTTGAAAATGACAAATAATAAATCGTTATTTTCTAAAATATGGCTGTGGATTCTCGTTATAGTTCTCTCTTTCGGTATATGGGGCTTGGTATTCTATTGGATATCCCTTCCTTCTGCCGATAAAACCTTAACCTTATGGATTGGATCTACCGAATGGTTGACGGAGGAGTATAAGGAGGTTATTGAGAGCAAAGCCTATGACTACGGGATGGAGGATGTAACCTTCGGTAAATACAATCCTCAAGACGGAATGTACGCTCAAGCTTTTGCTACAAGAGCGGCATCGATAGACCTTTTCGTGCTTGAAAAGGAGGAGGCTTTGGAGGTCGCAACCGTCGGCTTGTTTAAGACTCTTGACGGTTACAAAAACACTCTTCTATATGAGGATACCCCTATAGGGATAGAGGTTGGAGATAATATGTATCTTCTTGTCGGTGTTTATTCCAAGAAAAGTGATGAATTGATAAAGTCTGTGCTAGACTATTTTGCTGAAGAATGAAGAAAGGCATAATTTACAAGCTAATTTACGGGAAAGGTCATTCCGAGGACTTTAATAGCGATAAGCTTCCCTCGAATAGGGCAAAGCAGTTTTTTGTAATTCTACGTACTCGCTTTGGCTTGTTGTTTAGAGCAAATCTTCTATGTGCCCCTTTCTTTGTTCCTTTGATGGTATGGGACCTATTGTGTGGTTGGTTCGTTGGCGAGTTTGTTGCAGATTTATCAATAAGTGAACATTTTTCTCACCTTATAAACCTATCACTGCTGCAATACGGTGTCGACGCACTTTTCATGGCGTTAGCCTTTGTCGGTTTGTCGGGCTTGTTTTATGTTACACGCAGGATTTTCTGGGGACAATCGGTAAAAATCGTTTCCGATTTCTTTAAGGGCGTAAAGGATAGCTATAAGCATTTTATATTTTTAGGACTTATTTTAGGAGTATTCCTAGGGTTGATGCAATATTTTATTTCCTTTGCATCACTTACGATGACCGATAATAATGCTTTGGTGTGGAGTATTTCTATTTGCTTCTGTGTAATAGCTTCGGTATTGGCTGCAATGATTTCAATGCTTGCCTGCGGTCAAGCGTCCCTTTACAAGGTAGGTTTCGGAAAGCTTTTAGTAAATAGTTCAGTTCTCACTTTTAAAAAGTTATTGACATCTTTTTCGGTGTTCTTCCTAAGTGTCGGTCCTCTTATTGTCTGTTGGTTTCTTCCTTGGCTTTTGGCTAGGATAATTGCTTGTCTTGTTCTCTTTACTGCAGGTTTATGTTGGGCAATAGCGATGCAAACGGCATTTTGTTTAAGTGTGTTTGATAGTTACATCAATAAGATATCTTATCCCGATTTTGTCGCATTGGGATTAAAGGACGGCAAGAATGCTATAGAGGCAGAGCAGAGCTTAACGGAGGACGGAAAGGCTAACGACGAAAACACCGAGTCTAATGAAGGTGGTGAAGAATTAGAGGGGTCAAACGAATCGGAACAAGACGAGATTGACTCTTTGACGAATCCTAATCAAACTCAAGAGCCGAAATCACCGGAGGATGGCGAGGAAAGCTTATGAAAATAACTACACGCTATCTAAAAAAAGTATTCGATAAAGGAGCCTATGGTTTAAGAGACGTTAGCCTTAATATCGAAAGCGGAGAGTTTGCGGTAATAGTCGGAGAATCGGGTTCCGGAAAATCCACTTTGTTAAGGCTCATTTCCGGACTTGAAAAACCGACTGCGGGAGAAGTTTATCTTGACGGATTACTTGCCGACAATATTGCCGCTAAGAACAGACGCATTTCAATGGTGTTTCAAGAGTATGTGCTTTATCCTCGCTTTACGGTATGGGAAAACCTATCCGTTGCTTTAGAGCGATATAAGCTTTCGAGAGAAGAAGAGGATAAACGTATAAAAGAGGTATTGAAGGTCTTTGAGCTTACAGACGTTGCCGGACAATTGCCTAAGTATCTGTCGGGCGGTCAACAACAGCGAGTAGCGCTTGCTCGTGCGGTTGTCGCATTTCCTAAGGCAATTCTCTTTGATGAACCGCTATCGAACATAGCGGAAAAGCAAAGAATTGACTACCTCGAGTATTTGAAGGAACTTAAAAGGAAGCTCCCCGATGTAACCTTTGTTTACGTTACGCATAACTTAAATGAAGCGTTTCATTTAGCAGATAAGTTGATAGTAATGAAGGACGGGGTTGTTCTTCAGCAAGGAAAAAGAGACTTCTTGATGAAGAATCCCTATTCTGCCGAGGTCTTAAGAGTATTATCACCCGAGGCGGATGAGCGGAATGGCGAGATATATAATATTTTTGCCGATAAGTGGCAACGCTTTGATGAAAACGGAGCTGCTTTCGAGCAACCTAGATATCTTAAATGCTTTGGTGATTACGATGGCAAGAATCTGAGCTTTTTAGACGTTAATGAGAATGTCGATGACCAATTCGATTATCGCTTTATAGGCGATTGCGGACGTGTTATAGTGGGTATACCGACAGATTCGATTCACGGTGTCGGTGTGTTCGGCGACGTTGCTATTTCTGCCGATAGGATTTCCGATAACGAGTTCTTCCTTTCTGACGGTACGAGCATCTGTTTGAAAAATATAAGTGACTTTCACGGAAAACTTTACTTTCCGCTAAAGGAAATAGAACTTTTTGATACCGAAGGGAACAGATGCCTTGCTCATTACAAGGTCTATGTTACATCTACAAGAGGTAAAGCGGTAGGTAAGAGGATATTGCTATCCTGCGGTAGCATGTATTCCGAAACACCGAAATTCGGCTCTGTACGTGTAGTATTTGGCAAAAACACAAAAGGCGAGGTCGGTAAAAAAGGATTAAAGATTAAAAGGTGTCTCGATGAGGAAATATTGGGTGAAGAAAAACTCTGCTATTGTTATTTGAAGGGCTTTGACCAATATGTCGCAATCAGAGTGCCTTGGAATTCACCTTTTTTACAAAAAAACAAAATACGACTAGACTTATCTAGCGTAATAATATATAATTAATATGTGAACGATAACCTATAAGGAGAAAATGCAAAAATGAAACATACAGCATGCTATATTCCCGATTATCCTCGTCCCCAGTTTGTTCGTAAGCAATGGACAAATCTTAACGGAAAGTGGGACTTTTGTTTTGATGACGGCAAGAAAGATACGTCAAACTTTTCACAAGGTTTTAAAAGGGATACAGAGATAATTGTTCCCTTCGCATATCAATGTGAGGCTAGCGGAATAGGCAGTCCCGTTCAGTACCCTCAAATTTGGTATCAAAGAGATATAGATGTAAAATTCGATGATAATCAAGAGGTTTTGTTGCAGCTTGAGGGAAGTGATTACATAACCGAAGTTTTTGTAAACGGAATTTCTTGCGGACTTCAAAGCGGTGCTTATCATCGTTTGACCTTCAATATTACGGATGCTTGTCATCAAGGTTTAAATAAGCTTGTAATCAGGGTTGAAGACAGCTACGATGCATCTATCCCTCGTGGCAAACAACGTGCTAGCGATAATGATTATGGTTGTTGGTACGTAGGCGTTAGCGGCTTATACAAGACCGCTTGGATGGAGATTGTCAATAAGAATCGTGTAGACTCCTTTAAGCTTACCCCCAACGTCGAACGCAACGTTTTATCTGTGGAATTCGATTGCATCCTTCCCGATAACGATAACTTCTTTATCGAGCATGATGTTGAATTGACAAGCAACGTTGACTTTAACGGTGAGCGTGTTGCACAAGTTACCACAAGGGTTGTTGACTGCTATCCTGCTCACAATATTTGGCTTGGAAAAGAAGAACATCTATGGAATGTTTTAGATCCTTCTTTATATGATTTGACGGTAGTTTTGACCATTGACGGTGTTATTGTCGATGAGATCGGTAGCTACTTCGGTATGCGTTCGATTGAGTTTGCTGAGGGTATAATTAAGCTTAACGGCAAACCTTTGTACCAAAAGTTGATTTTGGACCAAGGGTATTGGCATACATCTAATATAACACCTCCTTCAGAAAAAGCTCTTGAAAAGGATATCGATGATATGATCGCAATGGGCTTTAACGGATGCCGTAAGCACCAAAAGGTCGAGGACGAAAGATTTTTATATCATGCCGATATTCGCGGATATATTGTATGGGGGGAAATGCCCTCTAGTTACCAATATATTTGGGAAAAGGATAAGACAACTGTATGTCCTCAAACGCCTTCCGCTAGGGAAAACTTCGCCAGAGAGTGGGAACTTGCCGTATGTCAGCAATATAACCATGCGTGCGTGCTTTGTTGGGTGCCCATTAATGAAAGCTGGGGCGTTGATGATATTCTTTTTGATAAGGTGCAACAGGATTTCGTCAACTACTTGTATGAGTTAACGGCAGCTCACGATTCCACAAGACCCATTATTACCAATGACGGCTGGGAACATACCGTTTCCGATTATTTGACGATTCATCACTATACCCAAAACGGTGAGGAATTGAGAGATTTCTTTAAGGATGTTGATAAATGCACTCAAAGAATCTTTGATTCGCATCACAAGGGTGCTTTTGCCGATGGTTACGGATATACCGGTCAACCCATTCTTATTTCCGAGTTTGGCGGCACGTCATTTGTAAAGGATATCGATGATAATAAATGGGGTTATGGTGAAGCCGTTAAGAGTGACGAGGAATTTATTAATCGATTCTGCTCCTTAATTGAGGGCATTTATGCCAATCCTCATATACAAGGTTTCTGTTACACTCAATTATCCGACGTTTACCATGAGGTTAACGGATTGATGACCTTTGATAGGCAACCCAAAGAACCTTTTGAGGTAATCAAATCGATTCTTGATAACGGTCCTAGAAAATAATTAAGAATATAAATATATCGAAAATAATGTAAACAATGTGATGTTTACAAAGGATAAGCAATATCTAAAGCGTTGGTTGCTAAGATTATACCAAACACAATTTCCATATCATTTTCAGCTTGATAAAGAATTTGATTATTACTAAGGTGATAACTTGACAATTATAACGAGCGTAAAGCTAATAATTTGGCTAATGCTTAAATCTGATTCCATATCATTTTCAGCTTGATAAAGAAGTTGATTATTACTAAGATGATAACTTGACAATTGTAACGAGCTTAAAGCTAATAATCTAGTTAATGCTCAAGTCTGATTTTCGATGTAAAAAACTAGTTAGTTCTTGTAAGGTACGTTTGTACTTTCAAAAATCTCTCCTCTTTTTTTAAAAGCCCCTCCATAAGGAGGGGTTTTTAAATATAGTGTGCTCGAGTGATTTAAGGCAATGCGAGGGCTTAAGGATGAGATAAGAATGCTTAAAAAGAATGTTGAAAGTAATTAGAATGCTTAAAACTGCAGAAACGCGGCAAAAAAACATATAAATGTTATACTGAGCGGAAGGAGTGTGGTGCAGCAAATTGAAAAAGTATCAAAATTGCAAAAAAAAATCTAAAAACAAGAATTGTTACTGAAAATCTAATAATAATCTAAGAGAATACATTTAAATGTCATACTGAGCGAAAGAAATCGGTATAAATATGATTAGCACAACATTTCAAATGTCATACTGAGCGGAAGAAATTGGCATCAATTTCTGCAGTCGAACCCCGAAGGGGCGACACGAAGTGTCGGTATCTCATCCTTATTGAAGGATATAAGAATGTTTAAAAAGAATGTTGAAAGTAATTAGAATGCTTAAAACTGCAGAAACGCGTCAAAAAAACATATAAATGTCATACTGAGCGGAAGGCAAAGCCTGGAGTCGAACCCCGTAGGGGCGACACGAAGTGTCGGTATCTCATCCGCATTATTGTACTAACAAAGAACTGCCGCGGGTTATATACTTAAACACCGATAACCTCATCCCTTGTTAAAGTATGCCCGTATTGGCGGCAATGATATATGGAACATTTTCTCTAACAATTAATCGGCAAGCTCTACTGTTTGGCGTTCTATTGTCGGAACAACATATACGTCATTGTGTCCTTTGTTGATTTTCTTTTGTATTATTTCTTTTATTTCAATACTTTTTAAATTACATTCATAGGGAATTGCAACATCAAATATTAAGTTGGTTACGTTCGGTCCTTTTGTAATTCTAAAGTCATGCACAGTAAAGCGATCGTCTATTGAACGGATAATAGAAAGAATTTCTTTCTTGAATGAGTCAACCTCCGGATCACCGATTGCAATCGGGTCCATGTGGATTACAAGTGTGATATTGGTATTTTGTGCAAAATCCCTTTCTATTTTGTCAACCAGCTCGTGACTTTCCATGACATCGATTTTTCCGTCAACCTCAACGTGCATACTTGCGTAATACTTGTTGGGTCCGTAGTTGTGAACCTCAAGATCGTGGATTCCCAACACGCCTTCGTATTTTAGGACTCTTTTGCAAATATCCTCAATAAGCTCCTTACTTGGAGCTTTGCCTAAGAGATCGCTCATTGTGTCCTTGAGTATGGATATACCAACAAATGCAATTAATATCGATACTATAAGTCCCATAATACCATCAAGATAGAGAAATCCGGTATAATGAGAGATTATAACGGAAACAAGTACGCCCAAAGTCGCAGCGCAGTCGGAAATGCTATCTCTTGAAGTTGCCTTGAGTATTTCACTGTTGTATCTTTTTCCGAGGTTTCTATTGAAGAAAAAAAGCCATAGTTTGGCAAGAATTGAGGCGGAAAGTATCCCTATAGTCCACAAGCTAAAATCGCTTTTCTCCGGGGTAATGATTTTTCCGATACTTTCAGTTGCAAGCTCTATTGCAAGAATTGCAACAATTACACCTACGATAAGAGCAGAAACGTATTCTATACGCTGATGTCCGTAGGGGTGTTCTTTATCGGCAGATTTATTAGAGAGCTTAAAACTGATTATTGAAATAACATTGCTTCCGCAATCTGTAAGGTTGTTAATACCGTCTGCAAGGGCGGATACTAAGCCGAATAAAAGACCCACCGTGATTTTTGCTGAGGCAAGAAGAATGTTTACGATAATCCCAACAATACCGCTCAGTTTGCCGACCTTGCTTCTAACAACTTGGTTTTCTGTATCTTTATAATTGGGAATAAATGTTTTAACTAATAGATTGCTCATGTATATACCCTAAAAAATGTATTATACTATTATTATACCATATTAGAAGGATTTGGTGCAGTAAATTAATAAAGAATCCAAATTACAAAATAAAATGCAAAAAAAGAACTGTTACTGAAAATTCGGTAATAATCTAAAAGAATACGTCTAAATATCATATTGAGCGGAAGGAATGTGGTGCAGTAAAATTAATAAAGAATCTAAATTGCAAAACAAAATGCAAAAAACAAGAACCATTACTGAAAACCTGATAATAATCCAAAAGAATAATATTCAACCGTCATACTGAGCGAAAGGTGATAATACTATATGAATATCTAAAAAAACGAAAGTTTAAAAACTCTTAGAGGCAATATATTTCAATGTCATACTGAGCGGAAGAATGTGGTGCAGTAAACTAACAAAGAATCTAAATTACAAAACAAAATGCAAAAAGCAAGAAATATTACTAAAAAATCGATAACAATCTAAAAGGATATGTCCAAATGTCATACTGAGCGAAAGAAATCGGTGTAAATATGATTAGCACAACATATCAAATGTCATACTGAGCGGAAGGCGAAGCCTGAAGTCGAACCCCGTAGGGGCGACACCTTGGTGTCGGTATCTCATCCTTATTCCTTCGAAACATTGTAGGACGGGCGGCAAGGCTTACTCTGTATCCTTATTTGCATTACGGTGTGTACCACACCTACAGTTCCTCCGTCTTGTTCCTACGTCACAATCCACCTCCCCTTACACAGGGCAGGCTTTATCTGCGGATTCGGATACATTGTTGGGCGGGGGCTCGTCTCCCGCCGTATTCTTAAAAAAGTTGCAAGTAACGTAAAAGAAGATGTTTTATATAAACTTTCTATTGATTTCTATTATTATTAGAAAACATACTGCTTAATGTCATACTGAGCGGAAGGCGAAGCCTGCAGTCGAACCCCGCAGGGGCGACACCATTGTGTCGGTATCTCATCCGCATTATTATACCAACAAAGAACTGCCGGGGGTATATTCTAGTTTCGGTATCTCATCCGCTTTTTGTGAAAAATGCATTTTTATTCGTTTTTGATGAATAATATACAATAAAACTGTATAATCTGCGAATAATATACAACACCTCAAAAGTGCGATAGAATTAAAATGTATTTTTCTAATGCAAATTCACAAAAACGTTAACAAATTTCAAGTATTATTAAAAAATTTTTCAATCAGGCGTGTAAAAAGTTGCATTGACTTTTTCCAATAAAGTATAATAATTTTATATTCATTCATTTTAAGGATTTACTCCAAAGAATGGAATCATTTCTAGAGGATGTAAAAACTCCTCTTAAGCGGGCGGGGTTCGCCAAATATAATAAAAGGAGATATGTTATGAAAAGAATGCAAAAACTTATAGTTCTAGTACTTGCTTTGTGTTTGATTCTCTCAGTTGGCATTTTCGTAGCTTGTGAAGAGGTTCATGAACACAGCTTTGGTAGCGAGTATGAGGCAGATGAGGCAAACCACTGGAATGTTTGCTCCTGCGGAGAGAAAAGTGAGATTGCGGCACACGTAGACGCTGACGGCGATGAGCTTTGTGACGTATGCGGAAAGAAGCTTCCTCACGTACATAAATATACAGAGTATATTAGCGACGATCTCTACCACTGGCCAAAGTGTCCTGCGGATAATGTAAAAGATGAATCAGGCAAGGCTCGTCACGTTGATGCGGATAATGACAGAGCGTGCGACGTTTGCGGACATCATATGCATGGTCACGTGCTTCACACGAACGAAACAAAGCATTGGTATGAATGTCCCGATGAACCCGGAGACGCTCTTTCATGGGGTGTTCATGTAGACGAAGATAACGATGGAAAATGTGACGTATGTGAATATGTGATGCACGTTCATGATTACTCTGAACTTGGTTTTAATAACGACAATCACTGGAATTATTGTTCATGTCCCGATGGTTCTACCGCCATTGACGACTCAAGTGTCGCTGCACACGTGGATGTTGATGCAGATGGTAAATGTGACGTATGCGGTCATGACGTACCTATTCCTCACGTACATAATTATTCGAAAATAGGATACGATGACGATTATCACTGGAACTACTGTCCAGATGATGATGATATCGACGAGTCTAGTAAGAGTGCACACGTTGATGCAAATTGGGATGAGAAGTGCGATGTATGTGGTGCCGATGTTTTTGCCGATCATGAACATGACTTGACTTTTGTTCCAAATGATGTCACAAAACCTAGTGTATCTGTAGACGGACAAGCTACTTTAACCTGTACAGAGGATGGTTGTGCCTATAATAGAGTTATTAGCTTGAAATATTTGAATACCGGTGAACAAGTAAGTGTTTCCGCCGAGCCTAATGAAGAATTGTGGTTCTATGCACGTGCGGATGGCTTGTCGATTTACATTCCGTCGAATGCGTCAATAAGCATCGGAGAGACAACTACACTCGAGTGGGTAATAAGCGTAACGCAGTCTGAGTCCGACTTCCAATATGAAGTTGAGTACATTGGTGGAGAGTTAGAAAGCGGTAACGTTAATTTGAATAATTCGAAAATTGTATTATTTAAAGCAAGTGCTACGGATGGCAAAATATCCTTTACAATGGATTATGCTCCCGGTGAAAAGAAGTCCTCTGCTATATCTATTGAAAAGAACAAGACCTATGAGGGTGATTCTTCAAACGGCGATATTTGGTTTAAGTATACCGCAACTGCCAAAGAGGATATTGTTCTCTACAATCCGGATGGTTATACATCTGTTATAGTTAATGAGGAATCTTATGCCAAATATAAGTACAATATCTATTCTCTGGATGAAGGTGAAACTCTTTATATTAACGTTTCTTGGTCACTTTATTCGTTTATGCTTAAGGATAAGGAAGAGGGCGTATCTTATGACGGTTGGACTCCTTCAACTGCTATAGAGATTAATGATGACAGCTATACCTCCTCCGGTGACGTTATAGGAACGAAGTATTATAAAATCGTTGCTACTCAAGAGGGAAGATTGGTTCTTAACATTGAAGGAAATAATAACGTAGAATATGTGCTCGGAGAGTATTATTACGGATGGTTTAAAGATTATTGGAGCGGTTGTCCATATCTTGAAGAGGGTGATGTTGTATATGCCGAAGTTACTTGTTCTTCCGAGAACGCAAATGCGTCCTATAGTATAGCTGTTTCTTATACGCAATTGGTAGCAGTAGATAACGAGTTTATCGTAAAGGATATTGATGGCAACGCTATGGAAAACATTGGTATTTCTTTGAAAAATTCCAAGGATGAGGAAGTCTATTCAGGTGTTACCGATTCTGAGGGAAAAGTTATCATTTCGTTCGTACCCGGTAATTATTCCGTAATTCTTTCGGGCTTTGATTCGGCACTTTATAGTTATATTCCTGTAAGTACCAAATGGGATGCGGAAGATGCCGATACCGACAATGGACAAACTTATGAGATCACCCTTGTTAAAGCTGTTCAAAAGACCTTTATAATCAAAGGTGGAGATATTTGTCTCGAGGGCGTTACTGTTAAAATAACTGATACAAGTAATAATTTGATTGTCAGCGGTGTTACCGATTCTGAAGGAAAGGTTACTTTGAGCTATGTTCCTGCAGCTTCCGGTTTAAGGTATAAGGTTCAATTGAGCGGATTCTCCGATATGTATAGTTACAATTCAATGGTAAGGTTTGAAACAACAGATGTTAGCGATATGCCAATTTCTCTTGATTCAAAAGTTGCATATAGTATAAAGGTTGTTGCTCCCGAAGGTGTTGAAGCAAGTGTTGAAGGATTATCTGTAGGTATCAACTCTTTGTATGGCATGAGCATGGGAAGCGGCGTTACAGATGCTAACGGTGAAGCGGTTATCTATATTAATTATGATAATGATTACGTCGTCTCAGTTTCAGGATTACCCTATTATCTCAAGGGCGAAGGTAGTCTTCCCGCTGGAACACATTCTCTCGAGATTACACTTCAAAATGTTAATCGTCCTCAGCTCTCTGTAGGAAACAACAGTATTTCTCTCAATTATGCTAATTATGAATGGAATAGCATTGAATACGTATTTGTTTCTGAAAATGGCGGCTCTTATAAATTGAGCTTTGGTGATGATGCAGGCGATTGTGTGTACGTATACATCGATGATTTTTCTTCTCCTATCCTTAGTTCTAATACATGGAGTTACATCGGTTCTTATTCCTTCTCCTTGAAAGCCGGTGAGGGCATTGTATTAAATGTATCATGTAATAGCTATGACGATATTGAAGAATGTACATATACGCTTATCATATCAGAAGACGAAAATAAACCGGTTGTTGGTGACAATGCTCTTGTAATCGGTGATAACGATGTTTCCGTCGGACATAATGGCGAAGAATGGGATTTTGTCGATTACACCTTTACTTCAGTTGAGGGCGGGTCATTTGTATTAACACTTGTTGACGAAATCGGTTCAGCAGCCGTTTATAATCGTGCTGTGTCTGAATGGGAGCCTATTGTGGTAGATGACGAATACGAAGGTGTTTTATCTTATAGATTCCAATTAGATGCAGGTGAAAGCATTGTTTTCAGCGTTTCCTCAAACAATTATAGTATTGAAGGCGATCATGCATATGTTTTGAATATTGCTGTTGATGATGGTGCGGCTGAGCAACCAGTTAGCTTTTTATCTTTCGGTGACAATTTGGTACTAGGTACTTCAAGAGGAAACATCTTGACCTTTACATCTGAAGAAGGCGGTGAATTTATTATTTCCTCAAAGGATGACAATTATTGGCTTGTTGTGGGTGACGAAGAAACAGGTGAGGACTATAAATTTAGTCTTGAGCCGGGTGGTTCTATAGAGTTTTGTTTTATGGTATACTCTTATTCTGATGAGAGCGATACCTATATCGTAACCATTAGCAATGCAATGGCAAAATAAAGATTGTTTAGAAATAGGAAATAGTCTTATATAAAGAACAGCACTTGAAATACAGTGCTGTTCTTTTACGTAAAAAGTGAAACCATCGTATCAATAACCGCTTGCGTTTTTTAGGAAAGTATGTATAATATATTATGCTTATGCCGAGAGGAATTAACAAGGTGTAACAGATTAGTTTTTTTGAGGATATTATACTATATGGAAATGATAAATTCTGAAGTAACAAGCGAAAGCGTTGAAGAGGTAAAGGTTGACTGTAGCCAATTGAGTGACAATGTCATAAAAGAAAACGAGAGCTTGGATGGCAATGTGCGTATAAGTGAAGAGGATCATGTGTCAAACAATCACACATTAAAGGAATTGACGAAGAAACCTCCGATTAAAGCAGGATTAAAGGCACTTGCAATCGTGCTTGGTGCGATTCTCTATACTGCAGGAATAAAAATATTCGTAACGGATAACGGATTTATTACCGGTGGTGTTTGGGGTATTGCATTGATGCTCGAGCATATGTTTGGAATTCCTAACGGATATATGATTTTAGCACTTAATATCCCCTTGCTTATTTTATCTGTTATTTTCCTTGGGTGGAAGTTCACCGCATATACTTTTCTTTTTATCGGAGTTCAATCGGGCTTATCCTTATTGACCTCATTATTTGATATTCCCACCTTTACGGATGATCGCCTTTTAGCGGCTGTCGCAGGCTCCGTATTTATGGGGGCAGGACAAGCACTTTGCTTAAAGGTCGGAGGTTGCACCGGTGGAACCGATATAGCAAGTATAATATTACAAAGAAAGAAAATTCCTTTGAATGCACCTTGGGTTATTTTCATGATAAATGCGGTTATAATCTCTGCGGCATATTTTGTATACGGTGGTTTGTCCGCTGTCATTTTATCTTTAATATTGGAGTTCTTGGCATCAAAGGTTAGTGATACAATCTTAAGCGGTTTCTCTGCAGCCATTCGTTTTGAAATAGTAACCTCCAAGGGAGAGGAAATTCAAAACGCAATAATAAACAAGCTTGGTAGCGGTGCAACGGTAATTGAGGCAAGGGGCGGCTATACCAACGATAAAAACTATGTAATAGTCTGTCTTATTCACCGCAGACAGGTAAGTGCATTTAAACGCCTATTAAAGGATGTTGACCCCACGGCATTTGCCTATATTTCTTCCGTATCTTCTGTTCTCGGCAAAGGTTTCACGGACATAAACAAAGTAGACTGATAAATAACTGTTTTGCCGTAAATTAATAAAGCCTCCTAATTACAAAACAATAGACATAAAAGCCAACAACTGCTACTAAAAAAATCGCAAGAGAATACATCTAAATGTAATTCTTAGTGAAAGAAAAAGGTGCGGTAAAACAATAAAGAATCTTAATTACAAAACAAACTAAAAAAAACAAGAACTATTGCTAAAAACCCGATAATAACTCAAAAGAATATTTCCCAATGTCATACTGAGCGGAAGGCGAAGCCTGAAGTCGAACCCCGCAGGGGCGACACGAAGTGTCGGTATCTCATCCTTATTGAAAGATATAAGAATGCTTAAAAAGAATGTTGAAAGTAATAAGAACGCTAAAAACTGCAGAAGCACGGCAAAAAAAACATATAAATGTCATACTGAGCGAAAAGCGAAGCTTGTAGTCGAACCCCGCAGGGGCGACACCATTGTGTCGGTATCTCATCCGCATTATTATACCAACAAAGAACTGCCGGGAGTATATTCTAGTGTCGGTATCTCATCCATATTAAGGGTAATGCCATGGTATGAAAAAGCACATTAAGATATGTTGCTAACCCGATAATAATGTTATCTTATTGTAGGAAGGGATTGCTCAATCGAACAACTCGGTATCAAAATGATAATGTGGGAAGGAACGATGATGCCGAATAATATTATTATTAGTCGAGAAATAAAGGTACAATAAATGATTGATCGAATAAAACACCGCATGGATAAAACCGTGCGGTATTTTTGAATAGTTTTTATGTTTTAATTGGATGTTTTTTATTCTTGAGTTGTTTTCTTTTCCTTTGGTTCGGAATCGTTTTTAAGGGAAGTTTCTACGGCGAATAGAGGATCTTTTTTTTCTTCTATTGCAAGTGCGGTTACGATATGCTCTGTATAATCGGTAGGGAAGCGGTAGCCGAAGTTGCCTTTCTTTCTGCCGTACTCGATGGCATTTTGGGGACATGCGGAGATACACGCTCCGCAATGGGTGCAATTGTGGTGCCATTCGGGCTTGTTGTTGACAATGGTTATGTTGTTATTCAAGCAAGCATCTGCACATTTCTCGCAAGCGTTACAATGGTTGTTGACTTTGAATGCAGAGTCCCTTTTGAGTTTCTTTATAAGAGGGTTAAGTGCTGTGCCGATAAGTCCTATAAGGGATACCGTTAAAGGGATCGAATGTCTGTTGTCCTTAAATCTTTGTGCAAATAATTCTGCTTCAGCTCCCGCTCTATCCGCAAGTTTTAGTGTACGGTTGCTGTTTGGTCTTGCCAAACCTAATACGTTGGAGCTTTGCATATAAAAAGCAAAAGTGCCTATGTGATTCATACCTGACAGAGTAAGCATTTTTTTAATACTGCTTCCTGCATTGCCGACAGAGTAGGATCCGACTAGGCAGATGGCGAATTCATTGCTACCATCGAATGAACAAGTTCTAATATATTCCTCGACCGCTTCGGGAACTTTCATGTTGTGCACAGGCAACACAAAGACATAGGGTGCTGTTGAGGTATAGTGCTCCGCTGTGTGACTTTTGACTGAAGAAAATATGTTTGTCAACGTATCATCGAGTTTTGCCGCAATTACCTTTGCGATGTATTCCGAGTTACCGGTACAAGAGAAATATAAAACCATAACGTCCTCCAGATTATAAATCTATTATACGAGAGGAGCGAGGAAAAGTCAATCGCAACGGCATTGCTTTATGGCACTGTAGCTTTTTAATAAAATATAGCACTTAATGCTGTTGTTTGAAGTATCGGTATTTAATCCTTAATAAAAACCATGTAAAGAAAATAGGATGATGAAAACAGACGCAAAAGCCGCAAATCTTACTATTAATTTATATAAATGTCATACTGAGCGGAAAAATGTGGTATAGCAAATCAAAAATAATCCAAATAACAGAAAGACCTGCGAAGAAATACAGGGGGGGGGTAAAAGATGCATTGATATCAAAAATAAACACCAGAACTATGTATAAATGTCATACTGAGCAAAAGGAAATAGGTGCCATAAATTAATAAAGTATCCAAATTACAAAATGAAGTGCGAAAATCAAGAATTATTATTAAAAAACCGATAACAATCTAGAAGGCTACATCTTAATGTCATACTGAGCGGAAGAAATTGGTTCCAATTTCTGAAGTCGAACCCCGCAGGGGCGACACGAAGTGTCGGTATCTCATCCGCTTTCACTTTTCACATCGGTATCTCATCCCACATTGTTACATTAACGACCAACCATAATAAGGCAATAAATAAGACAATCTCACTTTTTATTATAAGAGGCTATACCCCCTCTTTTTGACTATACATCATTCTTTATTTTTTATAGAATATTGACAATCCTAGCCCTGCGGGTTTATAATGAATATGCTACCATTACGAATATTTCATTTTAGAGACCTATTACTTTTGGTAACAGGTGTGTTGTCCGTATACATATCTCTAAAATGGAATGTGATCGTAGCAAATCAGCGGAAACACACTTGTTATATATTCATTATCGAGTGTGAATTCGCACCCGATATTTTTATTTAGGAGGAAAGTAAGGATGAAATGTCCAAAGTGTGGATCGGAATTGGTCAAAAAAGATGACATTCTTGTTTGCGGAGGGTGTAAAGCTGCTTTTAAGATAAAGGCTCGTACCGATACGGGGTGTGTGTCGCTGACAACTGTAAGTGGTGTTAGTTCTAAGCCAGAGAATAGTACAAACAAAAGTGCAGAAACACCAAATGAACAACAGAGTGAAATCGAGCTTCTTAAGGCACGTCTTGCAGAGATGGAACGCAAGCAGGCACAAATCGAAAAGGAGAATCAAAACAAAATCGGGGATCGTGTAAAAGCTCTTTGGAAAAGCTTTAAAGGTAAAAAATGGGTATTCAGGACAATCCTTGCGATAGCTATTATAGTCACAGCTATAGTATTGATGGTAAGCTTTATCGGCGTACGTGGCGTTTACTATAATGTAAACGACCCTAACGAGTTTTATAGTTTTACAGCAGGTAAATACAAGCAGTATTATAATTTCTTGGGCGAAGAAATGTTTGATGAAGGAACTTGGAAAATAAAGGACAATACTATTTATTTTGCATATGAAAAAGAGTTGTTTGGAAAAATAGAGGATGAACAATATTTCAAAAGAGATGGATACGGGACTATATATATCGGAGACGACGAAGATTCGTTGTCCGAATATAAGCGAGTTCAGTTGAGCAAATACTCATCGTCTAACAAAAAAATCAAGGTTACGTTTGATGCAAACGGCGGAGAAGGCGGTTGCTCGAAGAAGATCAAGCTTGGTAGTATCTTAAAAGCACCCGAGGTAACAAGAGAAGGGTATCGATTCGTAGGTTGGTATACAGAACCAAAAGGATATGGATCAAGCAGTGGAGAAAGATTTAAAGAAGATGTTCGCATTTGGGAGGAAGTAACCTACTATGCTAACTGGTATAGCGAGGATTGTGCTAAAGGTAATCATTCATTAGGTGATAATTGCACTTGTGTCAACTGTGGAGAGGTGGTGGCACATAACTATGTTGATTGTGTATGCACTAACTGCGGTGACACAGTGCATACTCCAAATTCTAACTGTATCTGCACTAAATGTGGCAAATCTAATCATAATTATGTAGACGGTGTATGTACTAAATGTGGCATAGAACAACCATATACCCGTAATGGTAACTACATCTATTTTGGCGCATATCCCCAAAGTGAGGTTACCGATAGTTCCTTGAAATCGTCATTAACATCAAAGGCAGGTACATTTCCTACTTCCTCAAACAGTAGAAGTTGGACAAGCTACGGCTATTACATCTCATCATCAGTCGAAGATTTCATGTGGTACATTGACCTAACATATAGTGGCGAGCAATATAGAGGTGTTTACTTCACCTCCTATCGTCCGTACTATACGAGTTCTTCAAGTTCTACGAGTAATAGTTATCAAGATAATAACGGTTACTACACATCCACAGTCTATTGGTTTAAGTATGAGCCTATTAAGTGGAGAATACTTAGTGAAAGTAATGGAGCAGCTTTAATACTTTGCGAAATGATAATAGATAGTCAAGAGTATTATGACAATCACAGTACCCGCACAATAAACGGTTCAACCGTTTATGCAAATAACTATGCGTATAGTAATATTCGCACATTCTTAAATGACACCTTCTATAATACTGCATTCACAACACTAGAAAAGGACTTGATATTATTAACAACAGTTGACAATAGTGCAAGAAGTACCAATCCCGATAGTAATGCTACAAAATGGAATAGTGGAACTAATACATATGCTTGCTCTAACACTAATGACTACATATTCCTCTTAAGTGAACAAGAAGTAACGAAATCGGCATATGGATTCGGTACAAGTGTTTACGATAATAACCGTGCAAGGCAAAAGAAAACAACGGACTATGCTCAGTGCCAAGGTGCATATACATACACCGATAGTGATTACGAAGGCAACGGCTGGTGGTGGTTGTGCTCTCCCGATTATAGCAACATCAATAGCGCTCGTGACGTATACTACAGTGGTTTCGCTGATTACCGCAACGGTGTTCTCAGCACTGAAGGTGGGGTCGTTCCCGCTTTGAAAATTAAGCTTAATTAACAAGCGGAGCTTGTAATCTAAGCGAAAATTTTCTTAATCATAAATCACCGACCTACGAGAGGATAAGGGACTTTGTCCCCCTCTCTAGGTCGGGATTGTGAATAAAGAATCCTTATAATAAACCTACCGCACAAACTACCAGATAAACTACCACATAAATTACCGCACATAAATTACGCCACATAAAAGCACGCAAAACAGCACATAGAGAAAAAATATTAATAAAAGCAGGCACTAAAACTAAAAAACACCGGTAATCTGCATAAACGTCATGGTGAGAGAAAGGAATGTGATAAAGTAAATCAAAAATACTCCAAATGACGATAAAAACAAAGAAATATAAACGATAAAATGTAGTGTAAAACTCAAATAAAATACCGGTACTGCATATAAATGTCATACTGAGCGGAAAGCGAAGCTTGCAGTCGAACCCCAACGGGGCGATGTGAAACATCGGTATCTCATCCTTGTTAAAATAAAAACAAGCACTTAATAGTGTTGAGTACAGTATCGGTATCTAATCTTATAAAAACCATGCAAAAAAAAGACGATCTTTATGTAATCACGGTTACAAAAAACCTAGCAAATTACGTCATAACTGTGACGGAAAAATCTCCGGTACGTGTTAGATTTACACTTACTACAAGGCTTCAAAACTATGTGCTTGATGCATTGGAATGTTTATATATTGCTAATCTTCTACCATTAGGAGAAGAGCGAAGGGAATATCAACAAAAAGCATTAAGTAAGCTTGAGCTTACCGATTATTTCTCTGCCCTTTCCCTTGAACAAAAAACCATTTTAGAGAAGCAGTATGTATTTATAAGTAAACTTGAAGCGGAAGCGGTTTTGTATTTAAAAAAATGGATGGCTTCCGATAAGAAAAGATTATCCACCTCTTGAATGGGGTTGATATAGGTAACATATTGGAAAGTGGGTGTGAGGCTGTTCGTTCTAGGCTGGTGGTGGTTGTGCTCTCCCAATTATAACAACAACAATAACGCTCGTGACGTAAACAACAATGGTAACGCTAATAACAACAACAATGTTAACAACACTAAAGGTGGGGTCGTTCCCGATTTGTTTCTTACCCCTTTTCAATTGAATGGGGGGAAATATGGTGAGTGGAGCAAGGTAGGTATCTTGATTGAGTGCTCGAAACAAAGGAATATGTTGCCTGTCTGGTTTATGCCGGACAAATACTGGCGGTTTATAGTGGTTACGGGGAACTTTAACCTTCTTTCGGGGTATACTAGTTTATGCCCCTTTACCGCCCCTTTTTAAGGATTAGATACCGATACTGGCGTATCGTTCCTAACGGAGTTCGACTTCAGACATTGCCTTTCGCTCAGTATGACTTTTATATAGATTGCCGGTGCAATTTTGGCTTTAGCGTCAGAATTTATTACAGGACATTCTAGGTACTTAAGTTTTTTCATTTAGTTTTTTATCTAAGACCAAACATTTATTATAAGACATTTTTCAAGGATATAGATACGCAGTATCTATATCTCATCCTTATCCTTAAGCCCTAGCATTGAATGAAACAAGTGAAACTGTCAAAAAACAATAAACACATCAACTTTTAAGTTGAACACGCTAATATATGAACAACTTAATTTTATAAACCGATTACAATAATTACAGGGGAAAATATGAGCGAAACATGGGAAAAACTAATAAGTTTTGAAAATCTATATAAAGCACATAGGGTAGCACGACTTGGCAAACGACACAAAAAAGAGGTCGTTGAATTTGAAACCTTGTTAGGGGAAAACCTTTGGAGGTTACATTTTGACCTAAGGTATAATAAATATAGAGTTGGAGGTTATCATAAGTTTATGATATACGATCCCAAAGAAAGGGAAATACAAGCTATAACCTATCGTGACAGGATAATACAGCACAGCTTATGCGATAACTATCTAACACCTCTTTTGGAAAAACATTTAATATATGATAATGCCGCTTGCAGACGTAATAAAGGCACCGATTTTGCAATTAAAAGGTTGAGATATTTTATGTATGATTTTAAAAGGAAATATGGTACTGACGGCTATTTCATTAAAATAGATATCAAAAAGTATTTTGATAGTATCGATCATTATATTTTAAAAACAAAGCTTAAAAATTTAATAGATGACACTGATATATTCAATCTAATATGCAATATAATCGATAGTTATAATAGTAATAGGGGAAAAGGGCTTCCTATGGGCAATCAAAGTAGTCAGTGCTTTGCATTACTGTATCTTGATAGGATTGACAGATTTATAAAAGAAGTTCTAAGAGTGAAATACTATGTAAGATATATGGATGATATGATTTTACTCATAACTGAAAAGCAAAAGGCTCAAAATTATTTAATTAGGATAGTTCAAGAAATAACAGAGGAAAGATTAATTGTAAACTCGAAAACTCAGATAATTCAAATGAAAAACGGAATATCTTTTCTAGGCTGGCGATTCTTTTACGGAAAGAATGGCGAGGTTGTTCAAAAGATATTACGGCAAGCTAAAGTTAGAGTAATGCAAAAGGTAAACGTTAAAAGGAAATGCTTAAATAAACTGTATACATCGGACGATCTTTTAATTACTTTAACTAGTTATAATGCCCACTATTCAAGGGGAAATTCTACTCAATTTCTACATAGAATTAACGACGTGTTGTCAAAAGCTTCTTAGTAGATGTTTATTCATTTCCATTCAACTACTTGTTAACTGCTTAAATCAATGATGTCTAAAATCACTCAGTTTTTTCGATCCGCTCAATCTGCATATATAGGTATATAATCCCTGTATGACGGATTGTCATGTATGAGATAGGCTTTTATTGCACATACTTAGAATATGGAAAGTGTAAGACAAGATAATAGCATTCAATTAAAGAGCAAAATGATTGTGCCCTTCGTAATAGGAATCGTTATGTGCATAATCACAGTCATTCTATTCTTTGTAGGTGCCTTTAGAGTGTCCCCGGCGTTGTGGATTGCAACTGCGGTTACCGGAGGAATATCGATTTTATTTTTGATATTCTCCTCTCATTCCACAGATGGCTGGGTTAGGATGTTCAGTATAGCGTTTATAGTGTCGATGGTGATAATATTGACCTATATGGCAACTGTAACTTGGGCGTAGGATGGAATATGCCGTACTTTTAAAGTGACGGCATACATATATAGTCTTTCAGCTTATTTTTTCCTTTTAAAAAATATCTTGAATTTAGTGAATTTTTCTTCGAGCTTAAGCAATAGTGTTTCGCCTTTTGGCTTTAGAAAAGACAGAAGAGATGATGTTATGGCAAAGCCTAAGACGAAGGCAACCAGGGAAAACAGTCTAAATTCTCCGGAGTTTGTAGAAAACAGACAAAGAAAATAACCACCTACGCTTGCTGCCACAAAGAGGAAATCGCAGATTAAAGTTACGATTTTTTTATCATAAGCTTTTCTTATAATCCACAGGATGGCATACCAGAATGCCGAGGCGGCACCCACTCCGAGACATGCAAAAAAAGTAAAAGGCTGAGTCGAAACGTAGCTCATATTATTTAAAAACTCTTTTAATGAAGGATTCCTTCTCGCTTTTACCGCTGTATTTTAAGCTTAATACTTCTCCGGAAAGAATAAGTTCACCTTTATCCAGATCTAAATGAAGGGGAGAAAATCCGTTTCCTTGTAGGGTTAGGCTTCTTCCAGATAATCTGATTTCAACAAGTTTTTCTTGCAGAGTAACGATCGCAACAACCCCTTTGACGATTATTTTGTCGGAGAGGGAGAGACAATGTTTTAGTGTGGTTGCTTCATGAGTTTGATTCTTAGCGGTGATATTATCCATATAAGAAATATATTCTTGTGGCTTTTGTAATATGATTCTTTAGTTATTTGAAAATCATTTGTAAAAAAAATGCAAGGTTGAGCAATTATATGTTGCATTTTTGGGATTTTATGGTATAATTCTAAAGTAGTGCCCTGATTAGGGTTAATCTTTTATTGTGTAATAGACAAACAAACGGAGGTATTATTGATGAAGACTATTGCCGAAATCAACGAAATCAGAGACAGAATGCAGTCGGAGATTATCACTCGTACATACGGCAGCGAAGATGACGTTCACGTTTATGTCGGAATGGGCGAAGAGGGCGTAAATGCCGGAGCACGTGACGTATTCAACGCTTTAGTTGATGAGCTTATTAGCGAACGCATACAAGGCGTCAAGGTTATTCGTACGATACTTGAGGGAGATGCTCCCGTAGTCAAGGTATCCGTAAACGGTAAAGAGGACGTAATATATACGGGTGTAACCGTAGCAAAGGCTAAAGAAATAATGCACGAATGTGCTCATAAATAAGCGGAGGAGGCTAGTATGTACAGAAGTCAGATATTAGTATGTGGCGGTACCGGATGTACCTCGAATCACAGCAGAGCAATTTTGGACGAATTCAAAAGATTGATTGCCGAAGATAAGCTCGAAAACGAAGTTGAAATGGTTATGACAGGATGTTTCGGTCTTTGTGCCGTAGGTCCTATCGTTATAGTATACCCGGAAGGAACCTTCTATTCAGAGGTTAAGGTCGAGGATGTTAAGGACATAATCGAACAACACATCATGAAAGGTATTGTAGTAGAGAGATTATTGCATACCGATTCGAATTCTAAAAAGAAGGTTAATACCTTAGCAGAAACAAATTTCTATAAGAAGCAAATGCGTTTGGCATTAAGAAACTGCGGTTTGATTAATCCTGAAAATATTGATGAATATATTGCTCGTGACGGTTATCAAGCTTTGATTAAGGTTTTGACAAAGATGGAGCCTCAAGAGGTCATCGATGTTATCAAGGCAAGCGGACTTCGCGGTAGAGGCGGTGCAGGCTTCCCCACAGGTTTGAAATGGCAATTCACAAAGAATGCTATCGGTGATATTAAATATGTTTGCGTAAACGCTGATGAGGGTGACCCCGGTGCGTTCATGGATAGATCTGTTTTAGAGGGTGATCCTCACGCTGTATTGGAAGCAATGACCATTGCCGCTTATGCAGTAGGCTCACACCAAGGTTATATTTATGTTCGTGCAGAGTATCCTATCGCTGTTGAAAGATGTGAGATTGCAATTAGACAAGCAAGAGAATATGGCTTACTCGGCGACAATATCTTAGGAACGGGATTTGCTTTCGATATCGATATCCGTTTGGGTGCAGGTGCTTTCGTTTGTGGTGAGGAAACCGCTTTGATGACCTCTATCGAGGGTAACAGAGGTGAGCCTCGTCCTCGTCCTCCTTTCCCTGCCAACCAAGGTTTATTCGCAAAACCCACCCTTTTAAATAACGTTGAAACCTATGCTAACATTCCTCAAATTATTTTGAACGGTGCCGAGTGGTTCTCTTCAATCGGTACAGAGAAGAGCAAGGGAACAAAGGTTTTCGCACTTGGCGGAAAGATTGCAAATACAGGTCTTATCGAGGTTCCTATGGGAACTACCCTTCGTGAGATTATTGAGGATATCGGTGGCGGTATTTCCGATGGAAAGGAATTCAAAGCAGCTCAAACCGGTGGTCCTTCCGGCGGATGTATTCCTAAGGAACATTTTGACGTACCTATAGATTATGATAACTTGATCGCAATTGGCTCAATGATGGGTTCCGGCGGTATGATTGTTATTGACCAAGACAATTGTATGGTTGATATCGCTAAGTTCTTCCTCGAGTTCACCGTAGATGAGAGCTGCGGTAAGTGTACTCCTTGCCGTATCGGTACAAAACGTTTGTACGAGATGTTAGAGAAGATTACTAATGGTACAGCAACCTTAGAGGATTTGGATAAGATGGAAGCTTTGTGCTATTATATCAAGAATAATGCACTCTGTGGCTTGGGACAAACAGCTCCTAACCCCGTTCTTTCCACTCTCCGTTATTTCCGTGAGGAGTATATCGCTCACGTAGTCGATAAGAAGTGTCCTGCAGGCGTATGTAAGAAGCTCTTGAGCTTTGAGATTACCGACGATTGTAAGGGTTGTACAAAGTGTGCTCGTAACTGTCCCGTTGGTGCAATTAGCGGTGTTGTTAGACAAAAGCACGTTATCGACCAAGCTAAATGTATTAAGTGCGGTGCTTGTGTAAGCAACTGTAACTTTAAGGCTATCATTAAGAAATAATCAGGAGGCTTATTATGGCAGAAGAAATCAAAATGGTTAATTTGAAAATAAACGGAATGCCCGTAAGCGTTCCTGCGGGTACTACTATTTTAGAGGCTGCAAAGAGCATCGGTATCAAAATTCCTACTCTTTGCTATCTTAAGAAGGTTAATGCAATCGGTGCTTGCCGTATTTGCGTTGTTGAGGTTAAGGGTGCCAGATCTCTTGTTGCAGCTTGCGTATATCCTGTTAACGAGGGCATGGAAGTAATAACAAACAGCAAGCTCGTTTATGAGAGCCGTAAAACAACCCTCGAGCTTATTTTATCCGATCACAAGCAAGATTGTTTGAGCTGTGTTCGTAACGGAAACTGCGAACTTCAAACCTTGTCTTACGAGTATGGTTGTGATGCACACAGATTCGAAGGCGAGCGTTCACACTATGAAATCGATGACAGCTCTCCCTGTATCGTAAGAGATAATGACAAGTGTATTCTTTGTCGTCGTTGTGTAGCAGCTTGTGCCGCTCAAAGTATCGGTATTATCGGTGCAAACGGAAGAGGCTTCGATACACATATCGCTCCGCCCTTCGATCATGAGTTAGCAGCTGTTTCTTGCGTAGGCTGCGGACAATGTGTCGTACACTGCCCTACGGGTGCATTACATGAAAAGGACGAAATCGAAAACGTTCTCAATGCCATCGCGGATCCTACAAAGACCGTTATCGTCGGAACGGCTCCCTCTGTAAGAGTCGGCTTGGGTGAGGAGTTCGGTGCTCCTACGGGTGCTAACGTTGAGGGCAAGATGGTGGCAGCTTTAAGAAGAATCGGCTTCAACAATGTATTTGACGTTGATTTTGCCGCAGACCTCACAATCATGGAAGAGGGCACGGAGTTCTTATCTCGTGTCAACAATGGCGGTGTATTACCTATGATCACCAGCTGTTCTCCCGGTTGGATCAAGTTTGTAGAGCATTATTATCCCGAATTGATTCCTCATCTTTCTACTTGTAAATCACCGCAACAAATGTTTGGGGCTTGCTGCAAGACCTACTATGCAGAGAAGATGGGCTTAGATCCTAAGGACGTATATGTAGTATCAATTATGCCTTGTACCGCAAAGAAGTTTGAAAAGACTCGTGGTGCACAAAATGCAAGTGGTTATCCCGATATCGATGCTGTATTGACCACACGTGAATTGGCTCGTATGATCAAGAGAGCAGGTATTATGTTTAATGACCTTCCCGACGAGCAATTCGACGCACCTCTCGGAATCTCCACGGGTGCCGGCTTGATCTTTGGTGCAAGCGGCGGTGTTATGGAGGCTGCTTTACGTACCGTTGTTGAAGTTCTCACAAAGGATGAAGCCTCTCCCGTAAACTTTGAGGCAGTTCGTGGAACTCAAGATATCAAAGAGGCTAGCTATAATGTAGCAGGTCTTGATGTCAAGGTTGCCGTTGCTTCCGGTTTAGCAAATGCAAGAGAGCTTTTAGAGCAAATTAAGAACGGAACAAGTCCCTATCAATTTATAGAGGTTATGACATGTCCCGGTGGTTGTGTAAACGGTGGCGGTCAACCTATCAAGGGTGCTTACTCCCTCAATAACGAGGATGTAAAGGGTGTCAGAGGTGCTACCATTTATAAGATGGATAAAGAAATGCCTGTTAGAAAGTCACATCAAAATCCTGCTATTAAGGCGATTTACGATGAATATCTTGGAGAACCTAACAGCCATAAGGCACATGAGATTCTTCACACCTCCTATGTTGCAAGAAAGAAGTTTTAATATTACACAATAATATAGTTTAATTATGGCGTAGCAGTTTTGCTACGCCATAACCATATATGGTCGTATTTGAAGAGTAGAGGAAGATATGTTATATACCAGACCGGACGATTTTTATGTTACGCAGCTTTCCTCGGAAGAGAAAAAAGCATATGATATAATAGTGCAAGAATTGCTTGAATTGAAGCAGAGCATTTCTCTTAGAGGTGTAAGATTATCCAATATTAATGATTCATTGTCGAAAATTGCTAATGCCGTGGCTGTTTCTCGTCCCGATATTTTTTATGAATCTCCTCAAATACAATACTCTTCAGATATTTTCGGAAACTGCAACATAACCTATCATTTTGTTTATAATCGTAGGCAAATATTGCAATATCGAACAACACTGAATAAAATTTGTTCCGATTTTGTTAAAAGCGTATCGGGGTATCATTCGGAGTATGAAATCATACTTGCCATAAACAGATATCTGTCCGAGCATGTTGTATATTCCGCTGAATTGGATGTTGAGGGCGGAAGCTCGGTCGGAGCCTTGATTAAAGGCAAAGCACGTTGTGAGGGTATTGCTCAAGCGTTTAAATTGTTAGCCGATGCTGTCGGAATTACCTCCTTTATAGCGGTGGGTCAGGCAAGTGCGGAGCATGGGCGTGAAAACCATTCTTGGAACATTGTCCGTTTTAGAGGAAAGTATTACCATGTTGATCCGACATACAATAACGGAACAAAGGACTTCGGAGCTCCCGTTGATTGTCCCCTGTTCTTTTTGATGTCAGATGCACAGGTTTCAAAAACTCACTTCGGCGGCTGGAATTATCCAAAGTGTATCGATTCGTCTCAAGAATTTTTTACAAAGAAAGGCTTAAGTATGAAAAGACCGGAAGATATACGATTTTTGCCTCCCCTTGAAAAAGACGGAAAGAAGTACTTTTTTGCAAGATTGGAATGGGGACCATCGGTAAAAGAAGTGTTTGACAATTGTGGTAATTGGTTCAAAGAGACCTGTATGAAAAATCGAGTATATATAAAATCCTTAAGCTATGATGAAGAGAAAAGGGTATTGAGGGTTAATACCTAGTCGGATCGGAGGAGGAGAGAATAACTTATGAAAATCGTTAATGAAAACGGAATCCCTCAAGGAAAATGGTATAAGTGTCACAAGAAGAGCTATGGTGTATATGTTTGTCGACCAAAAGAGGGCATTGTCATAAATAATATTCTCGAATGCTCAAGCTTTGCTGTGAAAAGGGGAGAACTTGTCGTCAGCGGCTTTCTTGGCGAGCAGTGGACTATAAAAGAGAAGAAGGCGCTAAAAACATATCAAATGCCCGATTCCGCTTCTTTGGATACTTTATTGAAAAAAGAATATTTCGATTGGACATACGTTATCACAAAGGCTAGCGATGTTGTTTATTATGCGTATTTTCTGTCAAAAGAAGAGTATTCGGATGCCGGACTATACGATTTGCCGACAGCAGATATCGAGGAGGCAAAGTATTTCGATTCAACGGGCAGAGGTTATCGTATAATTTCACATATTAATTCAAAACAATCCGCCTCCGATCATGGAAAAGGAGATTTTCTTGTATGTTCAGAGGTTAACGGATCTCCCGATTTCTCTAACCTTTGGGTCGTTGACGGTAGGATATTTTCTTTGACTTATTCTGTCGAAGAAAATATCGGGGAATATCTTGTCAATAATTCACCGATGTATGAGTTAAAACATCCTAAAAGCTTACTATAAGCCGTATCTTCAATCAAAGGTCCGCTTTATGCGGATTTTTTTATTTCATATTCCTATATTTTGCGATTTCTTCAAGAAGTATCTTATTTTGTTTGTCTATTAGCAAAAGCTCATTATAGTCAAAGAAGATCGGACATGGGTAATAGGAAATAAAATGTACAAAATAGGGGCTGGCAAGTAGGTTTAATACGAAGGAAACCATTTCTTGACCCTTTCCGAAACATCTATCTAGAAAAGAAAACAGATTTTCGATGCTTTTGCGAAGCTTAACTTGGTGAGTCTTTTGTTCTTGCTCTAGTGATTGAACAAAATCTTTAAGTCTTTTTCCCGAGCCGATCCAATCCTTGATCCTTTTTCTTAATGAATCTTTTAGACGTGCATTGTTAATATCACCTTCGCTTATTGCTTGATTGGTCTCGGAAAAGAGAATATCTCTTACCTCAAAATCGGATAATCCCTCTTTCTTTTGTTTGAGATGGGCATTTTTAAGTGCCTCCGTAGTTTGTTCTAATATGCTGAAATTTTCAGATAGTGAGTTTACCGCATTGGAAAAAACCGATACCACACCAAGCCTTTCATCGAACTTGCTGTCCGACAGTCTATTTGCTAGGTCATTTGCTTTTCCTTCCATAACGTCGTTAACGTTATAATCGGCACGGTATTTGGTAAAGAGAATAAGATAGTTGAAAAACTCCGAAGCGATTTTCTTATCTGCGATGTATTGTTCTATCAGGGGTAATGTAATTTCAAGAGAAAGCTTTTCATATTTCAGCATTGCGGTTGATAGGTCGTCCCATCCTCTCGGTGTTATGTAGCTGTAGCCGCCGACTATTTTTTCCGATTTGAACAAATTCTGTTTTTTCAAGGAAAGGTAATAAGTAACAGCGGGATGTACGAGGTTTTTATAGGCGTATTTGAGCCATATATCGAAGTCCGGTTCTACATTTAAGACCTTGAGCCTATCAAGGGTTACAACGTCAAATTCTCTCGCCGAACGGTTGTATACGGGGGGATTACCGGCAGCGACCAAAACCCAACCGGCAGGTATTTTGTGGGGGCCGAATTTCTTGTTTTGAAGTAGATCGAGCATTGCCGGAGCCAGTGTTTCGGAAACGCAATTTATTTCATCGATAAAAAGGATGCCTTCTTTTTTTTCTTGATTTTCGATAGCGTCATAAACGGTGGTGATAATTTCACTCATGGTATATTCCGTGACCATTTGTTCCTTTCCGTCATAAATCCTCTTTGCTATATAGGGGAGTCCTATTGCCGATTGTCTTGTATGATGGGTTATGGTATAACTCACAAGTCCCAAGTCAAGTTCTAGTGCAAGCTGCTCCATGATAGAGGTTTTGCCTATTCCGGGTGCACCAAGCAGCATAATGGGGCGTTGCTTCGACGGAGATACTTCATATTCTCCGTATTCGTTTTTAAGCAAGTAGATTTTAAGTGCATTTCTAATCTCATTTTTAGCTTCTTCGATATTCATAATTTTTAACTGTTGCGAGGTCTAGATATCCTCCTCGTCTACCACTAATTTGATTGCCCAGCTAGGACAATTATAATCGTTTCTTTTACTTTTTTTACCATAGAAAATAAATGCTGCATCGTAATCCGGTGGTTTGTCGGGATATCTTCCCTTACCGTCTGTAAAGTAGATTAAGCCTTTAAGATTTTCAAGTTTTCCTGTATCGATAAGCTCGGTTACTCTGTCGAATACGGGGCGGAAATCCGTACCGCCTCCGCCTTTTAAGGTGAATCGTTTTATATATCTTATAAAATCATCGTAACCCGTAATAACTTCGTCCTCTTTGATTTTCGAGTCGCATTGAATAATATGCAGGACAATTCTTCTTCTTTTGGTTTGTGCTTGTTCTACAACGGAGTAGCATTCCTCTAGAAATCGGACCACCAAGTCTTTATATACTGAGCCGGACGTGTCTATTGCTATGACGAATTGTTCTAGACTGTAATCGACAACATATTCCAGATTATCCCAAAATGGGAGATTACCATACATTGTAAGTCCGAGATTGTAGTAAATATAGTCAAATTCGGTGGGATCCTCTCTAAGTACTTCCTTTAGTGTCATAAATCGTTTAAGGAAGTTTCTATAGTCGTAACGGGTTCTAAGTTCGACGTTAATTGTTTTAACAAGATGTCCCGTGTTTACTCCATAGGAGGCGGAGAAGCTTTCAATGTCCAATTTGATTCTTTCCGCAATACGTCTCCAATCCTCTGAGCTGTTCCTAATACTTTCTCTGTCCGAGCCTTTTACTGCAAGGGACCCGATTCCTTGTTTGTAGTCGAATTCTCCATTGGACAAATCTTGCTCTTTTACGTCAGTCGAACCTTTTTCCGCTGTCGGTACTAATGCACCGCTATCCTCTTTTTTGTCAGGTTCCTCTTGTTCTTTTGAGCCCTCTTTCATGGAGGAGGGAGTTGCCTGCCCCCATAATATGTGGTCATCGAGAAGAAATATTTTCTTAAGAGTATGTAGTTCCGAATCGGATCTATCCTTTAATTCATTGTATACCCTTTCTGCGACAATAAAAGAAATGTTGGCATTCAATGTATTGTAGATTGCTTGTCGTTTTTCTAATCCGTCACGTTTTGTACAGTCAAAATCCATTTCATCTATAAGGTACTCTGCCGCAATATCCGCCGAAACGTCCCAGGCTAGTCTGTTCTCGATGCGATAGCTTTTAGAGTAATGGCGATATATACAATGGAAAAGGGTGTGTGTATATGTTCGTACAAGGAGATTGGGCGTATTTTCGAACAATCTTAACAACGATTGGGGATTGAAGAGAAGAATTGAGCCGTTTGAACTTATGTTTTGTACCGGAATGAAGGTATCTAGTGCCGATTGAGGTATTTCCTCATTATACCCTGCGGCACCGGCAAGATAACGGGCATTTACGCATAACTCGTTTTTTGCATAAGAGAGGAGCTTGAAGCCTATTGAATTTAGTGCAGCTTGCTTTTTATCGACCATATTAAAGCCCTCTTAGAATATCTAACAGCAGTGCTGTTATTGAGACTGCTTTTATTTCGGTTGTGTATTTTATATATGCTTGTACCGATTCGACTGAAAAACAGTTGTTTTCGTTGAGTTTACGAATATCTCCCGGTCTTTGTTTTGTAATTAATTCAAACATTATATCATCCAGATATTCTGAGATAAAAGCTTTCTTGTTTCGATTGGATAGCTTGTAGGGGTAGAGTAATCGTTGAGTCACATAGTCAATCTTCAGTTCCTTATTTTGTGTATCTAGGGCGAAAATCGAGTCATAGGCAGACAGTTTCCCTTTTCTCCAGTTATTATCCAAAAAGCATTCTTCACCGAAAAGGGGAATTGAAACAAAACCATATTCGTATTCTACAAGATTTCCGCCAAGCTTTAGGAACGAGCCTTGTTCTTGTTTTAATAGGGCTGAAAGGTTCTTTTTTACGATTTTACCTCCTGTAAAGAAATCTGTGCCTATACTTAACAATGAATCGGGTAAACGGAGACATTTTAATTGTCTACATCCTGAAAAGGCGGCGTTTCCGATAGAGTAAAGCTTGTCGTTTAGGGTGATTGAATTTAGTGCTATACAATCGGAAAAAGCATTTTTCTGCAAGCAATATGTTCCATCTGGTAAATAGACTTCTTCCAAAAACTTGCAATTTGAAAAAGCATATTTTCCGATAGTTCCTTTTTTATTTGATTTTTCCGTTGTTGTCAAAGCTCTTATAAGTGAGGAGTCCTCGAAGGCATTAGCCTCGATTGTAATCGATGAATTTAAAATCGCTTCTTGAATTCCGCTCTTTTTGAAGGCTGCGGCTTCTACTGTTTCGAGTGTCGAGGGAAGGGGTAGAACTTTTAATGATGTGGTATTATAAAAAGCTTCCCTTCCGATGGTACGGATATTACCCGAGAAAGTCATTTTTTCAAGGGAGACGCAGTTTTTAAAAGTTGCAGGGTAAAGCCTTTCTTGATTGATAGAGGCACTTTTTAATGACGAGCAGTTTTCAAAGCAAGAGGTATATATTATACGGTTTGTGAGATCGATTTCTTCAAGTAATTTACAATTATAGAAGCATCTTTTTTCTATTATTTCGAGGCTTTCCGGTAAGCGTATGTTTTTCAGTGAAATGCATCCTTCGAAACAAGACGGAGGAAGGATTTTTATCCCGTCAGGAAGGCTCATGTTGACAACGGAACGACAACTCTTGAAACAGCCCTCCGATATTTTGCCTTTATCTGCAACTGAAAAATCTATTGTTTTAAGGGAAGATGCAAAGGCAAAAGCTTCCTTTTCAATGAGCCTTATCGGTTTTTTAAAATGTATTCCCGATATTTGTGTTTTATAAAAACATCTCTCTCCAAGCTTTATTGCTGAGCAGACAATCTCTCCCTTGAGCTTTTCACAGCCGTAAAATGCCTCCCTTCCAATGGTGATAACGCTGTCGGGGATATCGATTTCTTGTAATTCGCAATCCTTTGCAAATTGGTCGGGAATTACTTTAAGCTTATTTGATAGATGGATTTTTTTTAGAAACGGACAGTTGAGCAAAGCACCTTCACCGATTTTGATAACCGAGGAGGGAAAGCGTACTGCTGTGAGTCTAATATTATCCTTGAATGCCGTTTTTTCCACAAAGAGTGTCCCGTTTTTTATCGTATATTCACCGTAAAGCTCTCTTGCGTAAACAAGGTGCTTGCCTAGGTAAAGGACGTTTTCTTCCGGTATTCCTTTATTAATTGAGGAATAATAGTCATATCCTGCACCAAGAATGGCATTTTCGGCAATCATAGGTTTTTCTAGAGATGAACAAAAGGCAAAGGCACCTTCCCCGATATTGGTAAGCGGGAGGGATTTTATTCGTCTAAGAGCTTTACATTTATAGAAACAACAGGCGGGGATGGAGGATATGTTTTTAAGATTGACTTTTTCGACAATGCTTTCCGAAAAAGCCCCCTCTGCTATGGATATTGTATCCTCTCTTAATTTGACTGATTTTCTTCCTTGAGCTTTGATTAAGTGTTTTCCAACATAAAGTTCAGAGGATGAATTATTATATAGAGGGGTGTTATAAAATACGCCCTCTTCTATAAGCATGACCGATTCCGGAAAAAATGCAGAGGTTAGCCCTTTACATTCTGCAAAAGCTAATGCCCCTATGTTCCTTACACCATAGGAAAGCTTAACCGAGGTGAGTCCGCAATTATAGAAGGCACGAGGCGAGATATATTTTAATCCGTTTGTAAAGGTTACGTCTCGAAGCTCTGTATGGTTAATGAATGCCTCTTCTGCAATAGATACAACACCGTTTACGATGAAATGTGACAAAGGAGTTACCGCTTGAATTAGGTGACGATTAATATATATCACTCCACCGCAAGGCTTTGCATTATCGAACAGCGGCGTGTTTGTAAAAGCATCTTTGCCGATATGCTGTATACTGTCCGGAAGGATGGCTTCTTTTAGATTTGAACAGTTCGAGAAAGCACATTCGCCGATGGACTCGACTCCGTTTTCGATAATCACTTTTTCTAGCGTTTGTAACCCTTCAAAGGCGTGTGCCGAAATACCGATTATCCTTGTTTCTTCGATTTTAGACGGAATAATAACGACTTTGGGGAAGCCTTCAAAGCCGACAATTTCAATTCCGTGCGTGCGGTATTCGTATTTTAACAGATCATACAGCATGATGTTTAATACCCGAATGAATAATTGATAGCTATAATAGAATTATAACATATCGAAAAAGGGTAAATCAATATGGTAATGCTCGAATGCTTGACTCGAAAATGAAAAAACGGAATAAAAATGTAAAATCCTCTCAAAACTATTGACAAAAGAAGGAGAATATTCTACAATATTAGCAATCAAAGACTTAGACTGCTAACAGTTTAAGTCGTAAACTGCCAACAGGCAAAGGAGGTTTATATGACATACGAACCTAATCAAGAACAAGAAAACGTTTTGGAAAGATATGGTACAGACCTAACTAAAAAGGCAGAGGAACATAAGCTGGATCCGGTAATAGGTCGTGACGAGGAAATAAGAAATGTAATAAGGATATTGTCTAGAAAGACAAAAAACAATCCCGTTTTGATCGGCGAACCGGGAGTAGGTAAGACGGCAATCGTCGAGGGTTTAGCCGTGAGAATAAAGAAAGGAGACGTACCCGAGGGGCTTAAGGGCAAAACCCTTTATTCCTTGGATATGGGCTCCTTGATTGCCGGTGCTAAGTATAGAGGCGAATTTGAGGAGAGGCTTAAGTCTGTTTTAGGAGAAATCAAGAAAGCAGAAGGCAAAATCATACTTTTCATAGATGAACTTCATACGGTTGTCGGTGCAGGAAAAGCCGAGGGTGCCATGGATGCCGGCAATCTGTTAAAGCCTCTTCTTGCACGTGGAGAGCTTCATTGTATCGGTGCAACCACTCTTGACGAATATCGGATGTATATTGAAAAGGATGCGGCTTTAGAGCGTCGTTTTCAGCCGGTATTGGTCGAAGAGCCGACTGTTGAGGATACTATAAGTATATTGAGAGGTTTGAAAGAAAGGTACGAGATATTTCACGGTGTTCGTATACACGACAGAGCACTTATAGCTGCAGCAACCTTGTCTGACAGATATATAAGCGATAGATTTTTGCCTGATAAAGCGATAGATCTAATTGATGAGGCGGGTGCCGTTATTCGTACCGAGATAGATTCCATGCCTAGTGAAATGGATGCCTTGTCGCGTAAAATAATGCAAGAGCAAATCGAAGAGGTTGCATTGAGCAAGGAAAAGGATGAGTTATCCTTGGAGCGATTGAGAAAACTTCAAGTCGAGCTTGGTGAAAACCGGGCAAGTTTCGAGGAGATGAAGGCACGCTGGCAACGTGAGAAGGAGGCAATCGAAGAGGAAAAAGCTATAAAAATCAAGATAGACAAACTCAATGCGCAGATAGAGACTGCCGAGTTATCGGGTGACTATGCCTCCGTTGCAAGAATGCGTTATAAGGATATGCCTACTCTTGAAAAGAAGCTTGAAGAGGTGCATAAGATTATCAAGGAAGGGCATCTGTTGAATTCCGAAGTTACGGAAGACGAGATTGCAAGAATTGTAGCTAGGTGGACCGGAATTCCCGTATCTAAATTGATGGAAGGCGAAAAGCAAAAGGTGTTGAAACTCGAGGAGCAGCTGCATAAGCGTGTTATAGGTCAGAATGAAGGCGTAACCAAGGTGTCGGATGCGATTCTTAGATCTAGAGCGGGAATACAAAACCCCAATAAGCCGATAGGAAGTTTTTTGTTTTTGGGACCTACCGGTGTTGGCAAAACAGAGCTTGCAAAGGCATTGGCAGAGACCCTTTTCGATGACGAAAGAAACATTGTGCGTATCGATATGAGCGAATATATGGAGAAGTTCTCTGTATCTCGTTTAATCGGCGCGCCTCCCGGATATGTCGGATATGACGAGGGTGGTATGCTTACTGAAGCAGTAAGAAGAAAGCCTTACTCCGTTGTTCTTTTCGATGAAATAGAAAAGGCGCATCCCGATGTTTTCAATTTGCTTTTGCAGGTTCTAGACGACGGAAGAATAACAGATAGCAAGGGTAAAACCGTGGATTTTAAGAATACGATAATAATAATGACCTCAAACTTGGGTTCAGAGTTTTTATTGGATGGCTTTAAGAACGGCGAATTAACGGAAGAAACCGCAAGTAATATGGAAAAATTACTTAAAGGGACATTCCGTCCGGAATTTTTGAACAGACTTGACGAAATAGTTTATTTCCGTCCCCTGGATTCTGAAGCGTTGAAGCAGATTGCAGGACTTATGTTAGAATCGTTAAAGAAGAGATTGAAGGAAAACGAGCTGGAATTAACCATAGATGATGAAGCTATGACCTATATAATAGAAAAGGGCTTTGACCAAGAGTACGGAGCAAGACCTATGAGGAGATATATTGAGACTTCGGTTGAAACGATGATTGCAAGATATATTCTTTCAAAGAACTTATCGCCTAAGAGTAAGCTTTTACTTACCGTTGAAAACGATGGGTTGAAGCTAGGTTTAATTGAATGATCGTTTGAGATTAACAGCAACACAAGGGACTTTATCGAGTCCCTTTTTGCCATCAGGCGAGTTTGTGGGGCGTTTTTTAAGCAAGAGGGTATCTTGTTTATTTTTAAGCATTATTAAGAGAATTAAACAATAATATTAGCCACAAAAAAGGAAATTAATGGTATAATGTATACAATAGGAGGTTTCGTCACAATTTGGCTGCTCCTAAAATAAAAAGTAAAGGTTTATTGCTATGAAAAGATTGGTTTTATCAAAAAAGGAAATTTGTACAATCCCTAATCTGCTTACCCTTATCCGTATACTTCTTGTCCCGGTATATATGACGTTATTGATTATCGGATCGGGCAATGTCGGTGATTATCAATACAATATCGGAATGGTTCACGGTGCTTTGCTAATAATGGTTTTAGCTTCCGTTACCGATGTTTTTGACGGAATGATTGCAAGAAAATTCAATCAAGGCTCTTATGTGGGGCAGCTCATTGACCCTGTAGCGGATAAATGTATGCATATCGGTGCACTTATTGCTCTTACGGTTGCAGGCTATATTCATTGGCTTTTCGTTGTTCTTTTGGCTGTAAGAGAATTTATGATGGTTTTGGTAGGAAGCTTTATTCTCAATAAGGTTAATATCAAAGCCGATATGCTTGGCAAAGTTGCCAGCTGTGTTATAAGCATCGGTGTTATATTGAGTTTCTTCCATCCGCAAATTGTGTCGCTATGTAATTTTAGCGGTGCATTTGAAAATTGGGGCTTTGACTGGTTTGTAATAGTAATCGGTTTGGTTTTGAATTGGAGTGCCGCTATTCATTATGCGATCAATAGCTTTAAGCAATTAAAGGAAGGCAAAGAAAAGGAAAAAGAAGATTCTGTCGTTCTAGAAGAGGAAGCCGCAGCCGATGAGGTTCAAGATGTAGCAGAAAAAGAATCTGCTCCTTCTGAAGAATAAAAACCGAGTTATCCGCACAACATATAATCTTTTGTTGTTTTTTGTTATTTGAAACATAAATACCTCCGTTGAAGAATAAGCTTTGATACATATTCTTAGCGGAGGTTTTTTATGAAATTAAGCGAAATGCTTTCAAGTCAAGTTATATGCTTAGCTGAAGCCAAGCCCCTCGGAATTATTATTTCCGCAATCTGTGATTATAAAATGAAACGGATAAGGCAGGTTGTAATAGTAGATGGAGAGGAAAACGAGGTTTATTTACAATTGCGTTATCTCAATAAGGGCGATGAGATATATTATACTTTATACAAAGCTCCGGAGTATGAACAAAAGGGCTTAAGACTTCCCTTCCAAAGGAATATATATAATACAGACGGTCTATTTATTGGGCATCTTCAAGATGTCGAGGTGGAGGGGAGTGTAATAACTATGTTATTGACTTCGGACGGCAGGAGTATATCCTCCGATGATGTCGTCGTGGCGGATAACGAATTGGTGATAGTTAAAGGAAGCCGTAAACTTCGCATATCGAAGGGAAAGAAAAGAAAGGTTGAGGATAACTTGGTTAATATTAACGAGGCATTCAATACCTACAATCCCCCTTTGGGCGACAGTGAAAAAGAGTCTGTTTCGAGTGTAAATATCGTTGAATCAAAAAGGGCGGTACCGGCAAGTTTTGATTCACATAATTCGGTCTCTCGGAATATTATTTCGAGCTATGCCTTTTTGTTGGGAAGGAGGGTGGTAAAGAAGGTCCTTCATAATGGAAATGTATTGATTCCCGAGGGGAGAATCATTGATACGGAAACCGTGGAACTAGCGAGAGACAACGGAAAACTGGTAGAGTTGACGGTATCTAGTAAGGAGTAAACAAGAAGATAAGGAGTTAGTGCTCAAAAGGAGATATAAAGTTGTAATGACGATAAAGTACGCCTACAGATTTATTTGTAGGCTTTTTATAGGTACGCTGTTTTTTTGTGGCTTAATTTTTATCTATAGTTAAGAGGTTATAATGAACAGGATTGACAACCATCGGTAATAATGGTACAATATTCAAGGCAAAAGAAGAAAGCGAGGAACACTATGGAACAACAAGATTTTCTAGCTATATTAAAGGAAGAGCTTATTCCTGCGATGGGATGTACCGAACCGATTGCTGTTGCTTATGCTTCGGCATTGGCACGAGAGGCTTTGGGTGAAATGCCTATAAGGGCCGACGTGGCGGTAAGCGGTAATATTTTAAAGAATGTAAAAAGTGTTGTTGTACCAAATACGGGCGGTATGAAGGGAATCTCCTCTGCCGTATCTGCGGGCATTGTGAAGGGTAGAGCCGAGAAAAAACTGGAAGTTTTATCCGAGATAAAAAAGGAGGATTTTCTTTCAATACAGAATTTTCAAAATAGCTGTAAATTTACTATTACAAAAGCAAAATCGGGAAGAGTATTTGACATAGAAATTACCTTATATTCACAAGAAAATTCTTCTTATTGCCGTATTGAGGGCTATCATACAAATGTCGTCAAGCTCGAAAAGAACGGGCAAACAATATTCGATGCCGAAAAGGATTCGTGTCTTGATGTCCACGGTGAAGAAAAAAATACCTGCAACAAAGAGACTTTAACTATTGAAAATATCGTGGAGTTCATTGATGGCGTCGATGTCGAATTACTTGCTCCTACTGTTGAAAAACAAATCGAGTATAATATGCAGATAGCCCTGGAGGGTTTGAAAAATGATTATGGTGCTTGCGTGGGCAAGGTTTTGCTCAAGGCTTTCGGAAATGACGTTCATAATTTGGCCAAGTCTACAGCGGCAGCAGGCTCCGATGCTAGAATGAATGGTTGCTCATTACCCGTTGTCATTGTGTCGGGAAGTGGAAATCAAGGAATGGTTGCCTCCCTTCCTGTTGTGGTTTACGCAAAGCATTTGGGTGTCGATCGTGAAAAGACCTTGAGGGCTGTTGCATTATCCGACTTGATAACGATTCACCTGAAACACGGAATCGGACGTTTATCCGCCTACTGCGGAGCTGTTTCCGCAGGCTGTGGCGCCGGTGCCGCAATATGCTATTTGTATGGTGGAAAAACCAAGGAAATATCGCAAACCGTTACCAACGCTCTTGCTATAGATTCGGGAATTATCTGTGATGGCGCAAAGTCTAGTTGTGCTGCCAAAATAGCCTCCGCAGTCGATGCCGGTCTCGTAGGAATGGAGATGAGCAGACAGGGACGTCTTTTTTTGAGTGGTGATGGAATTTTGGAGGACAATGTTGAAAACACCATTGAAAATGTCGGAGATATAGCGAGAAACGGAATGAGAGAAACGGATGAGGAAATTATTAGGTTGATGATAAAGAATTGTAATTATTGATAGCTTTACCCTGCAGTTGTTATCTATTAAGCCGTTATTTGGAATTTTAAAGCTTATGTTATCCGCATAGGCTTTTTTTTGAAATCCGTAACCCCCGAATGATTTTATATGTGGGTAATGTGCTTTATCCGAACGGCTTTTTTTGAGTAATGGTATAAAAGTGAACTTATTTTTTTTATAAAAATGAAACATTTGTGTATTTTTATGCATTTTCTAATAAAAAAATGAAAATTAAGCGAAACTAAATGTAATATGGCTTGCATTATATTTGACTTTAATATATAATGCGTGCTAAAATTATAATCCGAATAGAATGGTTATTTTGGCTTTTTACATTTTTGCTTTTGCATAAAAATTGTAAAAATGCATAATTACCCGTCAAACAATCAGATGACACGCAAGCCTTCATCGAGAGCTTGCTAGGAGGCTATAAATTGAAAAATACGATTATCAGAGTGTTTTGCTTCGCATTGATAGCGGCATTTATCGTAATGCCCTTTGTAACCGGAACAAATACCGCTTCGGCAGCAGTCGGATCAAGCGGTGCTTTATTTACAAATGTTACCGGCAAGGTTGACATGTCTTCCATTGCCCTTCAAAATCTCAACACTCAAGCTACTACTTCTGCTACCGGCAAAAAACACACTGTTATAGTAAGTCTTACGGGAAACACCCTTGTCGATGAGGCAAATGGTGGAGATGTAGCCGAATACGCTTTGTCTAAAGAAGGTCAAAAGGTTGACAAGAAACTCAGAGCGTCTCAAGACGATTTTTTGGATACTTTAACTAAAAACGGAATTTCTTACAAGCTCAAATATCGCTATACAGCCGTTGATAATGCCGTAGCTATCACGATCGATACCAAATACGTATCTCAAATCAAAAAGCTATCAGGTGTTAAGAGCGTTGTTTTGTCGGAAACATATCTTGCACCCGAATCCGTTGATATGGGTACTTATGCTCAAGCTGACGAGGATGAACTCGACGAGGCACTTAAGAATGCTTCCGCCGTTGTTAATAAGACCAGTGTTTATGATACCGGTGTTTATGATTCTTCCTATGTTATGCAAACTTACGGTTATAAGGGCGGTGGTTCCGTTGTTGCAATTATCGATACCGGATTGGACTATACTCACAATGCCTTTGTATGGGATGAGGAGCACTCCTCCAAGTATAGCTTGGACAATGCTGCTTTTACAAAGAGTACCATTGAAAACGTGCTTGCCAACAAGACGATGCAAGCAGAGGAGAGAAGTCTTCTTAACGGAAAGGTAATAGACGTCAATGACGTATACATTTCTCAAAAAGTGCCCTTTGCATATGACTATGCGGATAGTGATGCAGATGTATATCCTTCATATTCCAATCATGGTACACACGTTGCAGGTATTGTTGCCGGTTATGATCCCGACGGATATACCGATAAGAACGGTGAGCATGTCGATGAAGCCTTTATCGGTGTCGCTCCCGAGGCACAGCTTGTAATATGTAAGGTTTTCACCGATGACCTAGATGATGACGATATCGGAGGAGCTGAAACCGAAGATATTTTGGCAGCGCTAGAAGATTGTATTCTTTTGGGCGTTGACGTTATTAACATGAGCTTGGGTACCTCTTGTGGCTTCTCTACAACCGATGACGGTGATGAGGAGGGTGAATCTTTGAATCGTGTGTACAATGCTGTCGGGGCTGCAGGTATAAGCTTGGTTTGTGCCGCAAGCAATGACTATAGCGCAAGCTACGGTGGTAACTTCGGTACCAATCTATCTTCAAATCCCGATTCAGGTACAGTTGGTTCTCCTTCATTATTTGCAGCTGCATTATCCGTTGCAAGTATAAGCGGTAAAACTTCCCCCTTCTTTATGGCTAATCCTAGCGATGGTTATGAAGGAACTCCGGTTTATTACGAGGAATCCAGCGACCAATATAATAAATATTACGAGTTCGCAACAATGATTCTTGACGGAGAAACCTCCAAAACCTTTGAATATGTTCGTATATCGGGTGTAGGCCGTGCTTCCGATTTTTCAAACGTTGCCGATACTCTCCCCGGGAGAATTGCATTAATTAAGCGTGGTACCAGCACCTTTAAAGAAAAGGTAGAACTCGCAATGAGCTATGGTGCTATCGGTGTTATAGTTTACAACAACGTTACCGGTTCTATAAGAATGTCATTGGGCGAAATCGAGGATCCCGTTCCTTCGTGCTGTATTTCCATGGATGCAGGAAATGCGATGGCGGAATATGCTTCTGCTCATGGCGGAATCGGTACAATAACCGTTAATTTGAATCTACAGGCAGGTCCCTTTATGAGTGAATTCTCCTCTTGGGGCGTTACTCCTGACCTTAAGCTTAAGCCTGAAATTACCGCTCACGGTGGAGAAATCACATCTGCGGTTCCGGGCGGATATGGTGAACAAAGCGGTACCAGTATGGCATCTCCTAATATGGCAGGTGTTGTTTCCATCATCAGAAGCTATTTGAAGGAAACCCAGCCCGAACTTACGACCAATGAGCTTACTCAACGTATCAATCAACTTATCATGAGTACTGCAAATACGGTTTATGACAGAGATAATCTTCCGTATTCTCCTCGTAAGCAGGGAGCAGGCTTGGGTAGCTTGGATAACGCTATAAGCACAAGAGTATATCTCTATACCGACGACGACACCATTGATTATAGACCGAAGGTTAACCTCGGTGACGATAGCCACAAGACAGGCATCTACACTGTAAAGTTTAGAATCAACAACTTCGGAACGTTGGATTATTCCTTCGAGCTTAACTCGTTGTTTATGACAGAAACCTTGTCAAGTGACGGATTGGCAGTTGCCGAGCAAGCATACATGCTCGATGATATTCCTTTCGAGTTTACCGTTAGCGGTGGAATAACAAAGGATGGCAACACTATTAGCGTACCCGCAGGCGGAGACGGAGAAATTGCCGTTAAGCTGACCTTATCGGGCGATGAAAGAAATTATATCGAGGATAGCTTTTCCAATGGTATGTATGTCGAGGGCTTCATTCAATTGATAAGTTCTTCGGACAGTCAATGCGACCTAGTACTTCCGTTTATGGGTTTCTACGGCGATTGGACAGATGCCCCTATGCTTGAGTACAGTGCCTATGAGGTCGCAGAAAGTGAACAAGATACTTCTATTGATGATGAAGACAAGATAACTGCTAGTATTTGGGCAACACAACCTTATACGATGTACTACAATGAGGAATATTCCATGCCTATGGGTTCCTTTAGCTATCTACAAGATGAGAATGCCGATCAAATGTACACAAGTATGGAACATAACTCGGTTTCATGCTACAATGTATACTATGGAGAGGATGATCCCGATAACTATTTGACCGCTTATCAATTTAGAGGTTTGTACGTTGGCTTATTGCGTGGTGCAAGAAGGGTCAGTTACAGCTTGAAAAATGTTGATACCGGTGAGATAATCTATGAAAACGAGGCTTATCGTATCAATAAGGCATACACTCAAGGTGGTGCCGGCGGTGTTCCCGGATTTATCAAGTTTGAGATTCCTCCTCTCGAGTACGGTTTAGTCTCCAACGGAAAGTACGAGATGAATTTTGATTTTTATCTCGATTATGGTGATAAAGACAGATCGGAGCCCGACGATAGTTTCTCCTTTACCTTCTATGCCGACTATGAAGCTCCGGTAATCGAAGATGTAAGAGTAAGGTATCAAGATTACAAGGAAGGAAATAAGGATAAACAACGTATATACCTTGATTTGGACGTATATGATAATCATTATCCCCAATCGGCTTTGCTGTGCTATTATGACGGTGAAATGTTGCAACAGGTTACGGAATATGTTACTCCCATCTATAACAGCGTCAAAAACGGAATTAACACTGTATCGATCGAGATCACTCACGTATATGAGAAGTATAAGAATCAGTTATATGTTCAAATAGATGACTATGCCCTTAATCACAGCGTTTACTATTTGGATCTCGACTACGCAAGAGAAAGTCAGTCCTCCGATGAGTTTGAATTAGCTGCAGGCGAAGATAACATTTCCCTTGATATTTATGAGACTCATAAGGTTAAGCTTTCCTATTCCGATGACGCCAATATTTCCAACTTTACTTGGCAATCTAACGATGCGAGTGTCGTTGGTGTTAAGAATGGCGAAATCGTAGGTTTAGGCGAAGGTTCCGCTATAGTAACCGTAAGAAACGGAAACGGAACGGATGCACAGATCAACGTAACGGTTAGCGGAAAAAAGAAGAGACTTTCTACACCGACATTGAGTTTTGGTCCTTTGGCGGATGGCAATGATAAGCTTGTGGCTGGTTCCGGTACGATTACCTTGTATCCCGATCAAAAGATTCAGCTTGCTATTGAAACCGATCCTTGGTGGTATCCTAAGGATACGTTGAATTTGATTTGGAAATCGACGGATTCCTCTATTGCCGAGGTCGACCAAGCAGGCAATCTAGATATAAAGAAAAAGGGTACAGTAAGTATTATGGCTGTTATTATCAATGACAAGGGTAACGAAACAGCTTATTCTGCGGTCGTAACAATAAATGTTCCCGATCCTTTTGTAATATCCGGTTACACCTTAACAGAGTATAGAGGAAAAGATAAGCTTGTTGAAATTCCCGACGATAAGACTATATTGTATATCGGCGGTGAGGCATTCAAGGATAATGACACGATGGAAGAGCTCATTATTCCTAAGACGGTAATGAATATAAACGAAAATGCTTTTGAAAACTGTACTGCGCTTAAAGCTATTTACTTGGTTAGTAAAGAAAAACAGCCTATACCGGATGCAGACTTAAAACTTGTATATCGTTACGCCTTCAAAAATTGTACTTCTCTCGAGCTTATAGACCTTACAAACGTTAAAGTTATCACCTTGGGTATTTATTCCTTCACAGGTTGTACTTCTTTGAAGGAAATAAAGAATATGGCAGCAATAGGTACCGCCTTTACGGGTGCCTTTGAGGGTTGTACCTCTTTAACCTCTGTAGATATAACGGATATGCATGTTACAGGGGATAATGTGTTTAAGGATTGTACGAGCCTTTCTGAGGTTATAACAGGAAAGTATACCGCAATCGGTAATTATATGTTCTACAATTGTACCTCTCTTAAGTCCATTGAGATCAACGGTTCCACTGTTGGTAACAATGCTTTCGAGAATTGTACAAAACTTACAACCGTAAACTTCGGTTCGATAGACAGTGACTGTATTATCGGAAACGAGGCATTCTATGGTAGCGGCTTACGCAAGGTGACATATAAAGACGGCTTTACTGCTTTGAAAATCGGAAGCAGAGCCTTCGCCAATACAAAGCTTACCAAGATAACCCTTCCCGAGGGTTTAATCGAGTTGGGAGCAAACTTGTTCGGAGATACGTCAACTCTTACCGAGATAACCCTTCCCGCCTCCTTCAGCTTCGAGCAAATACAATTTGCAGGCACCTTGTTTACGGGAATAGATGTAAAATTGTCCGAGAATTCCGATTATGTAATCTCTGACGGACTGTTATTTAATAAGGATAAGAGCGTATTGATTTCGCAATACGACAAAAGAGCTACAAGTGTCAGTATTCCCGATGGCGTAGTTCGCATTTACGATTATGCTTTTGCTAATTCGAAAATCATCGAGATTACCATTCCTGCCTCTGTTACATCACTTGGCAACGGGGCATTTAAGGGCTCGAAATCGCTGCTCAAGATTACATTTGAGGGAGATGGAATCACTGCAATCGGAGATGAAGCGTTCTATGGGATAGCTGCAAAGAATATTCTTCTTCCTTCAACAGTGAAGAGCATTGGAGCGTATTCCTTTGCCGAGTCAAAGATTGAATCTATTGCTCTTAATGTTAAGGAAATCGGAGAATATGCATTCTATAATTGTGCTAAGTTAAAGAGTGTAACCTTATCTGACGAATTGGAGATAATTGAAGATTATGCGTTCTTGAACTGTGATAGTATTGAAGTACTCACCGTTCCTTCCGCAAAAGAGATAGGAGAGGGCGTTCTAATTGGTATGAGCAGTCTAAAGAGTGTTTCGTTCGGTGAAGGAGTGGAAATGCTTGGCGAGTTTACCTTCTTCAATTTACCTTCTTTGGAGAGCGTTGAATTAGGTGGTCGAATAACCGTTATTCCGGAAAGCACTTTCTATGGTTGTGCAAAACTTGCAAGTGTTAAGCATAAGGGTATACTTGAAATCGAGGAATATGCCTTTACCGGATGTAATGCTCTTGAAGAGTTTGACTTCTCTACTGTCGAGATAATAGGTGAGATGGCATTCAATAACTGTAACGGCTTAAAGGTTCTAAACCTAGACAGAGCTCGTGAAATAGGAATCGGTGCATTCGCAATGGATAACAAAGAGGGTGGCGTTACAGAAATTAAGCTTTCTGTTGCGGAAACCATTGGAAATTCTGCGTTTGAAAGCACGGAGATAACCACTGTTACCCTTCCTGCAAGTGTAACCGATATCGGTTTTGCCGCATTTGGTTATTGTAACAATCTCACGGAGATATTGGTTAGCGGTGACAACAATATTTATTATTCCGAGGAGGGTGTTCTCTACAAGAACACATTAAGCGGAGGTATTGAACTTATTGCTTATCCTGCTGCAAAGCTTTGGATTGACGAAACCTTCGTAGTGCCTGACGGCATAATAAGAATCGAGGCGCATGCTTTTGCCGGCTTGCAATATGTTTCAGGTGCCAACAAGACGGAGGACGAAACCGTTGAAGCAAGCGAAAACGGCTACTATATCACCAAGGTTGAGTTTCCACATTCGATTTTATCGATTGGTGACAGTGCCTTCTACGAGAGCGGAATAGTTGAGTATACTTTTACAAGCTACAATGCTCCCGTGTTGGAAAGTGTATATAAGTTTGAGGTAGAAGAAATATTGCAAGAAAACTTTAAATCTTATGATGATCCTGCAATCAATAGCTACTATTACTCTAACTTCAATACTTTATTTGTAAACTATATCGATATGGTTGGCAAAACAAGCAAGTTGATAATAAATCGTCCGTCAAACGGTATCGGTTATGATAACTTCGTATATTCAAGATACTTTGGTGTCAAGAATGAAACCGCTATTGTGAAAGATGATACTACAAGAGACTATATTAACATAATGGAGTCCTTTGTTGAGAGTGACACTTATATTCTTTGGGAGAATGCAATCAATCAAGGCGACACAAGTTATCTTAATGAGGTCAAAGACTTTGCGGATATCGTAAAAGAAGCAAGACGTCTTTACGATAACATTAAGGATGAAGCTCAACTTGCTTACGTTGATAGTTCCCTTGTATCTCTTCTAGAGGCAGCTGAGGTGAAGATGCGTAACATAAAGGCTCTTTACGGAATCAGTGCTAAGATTAATTATTTGACCTTTGAGGAAACAGGATACAAGATTAACTATGTTGAAGGCGACACCTTTGATATGAACGGTCTCAAGATTATTATTATCTATGATGACGGTTCTACGGAATATATTCCCTCTAAGAATCTACTTCTTTTGACAACAGGCGAGTTAAAGTATTATAATCAAGACGTAGAGATTGCTTATGTTGACGATAACGGACAGTATATCGTTAATGAATTGGGTGAGCCTTATAAGGTGTATCCGAGAATAAAGGTTCAAAAGTCGGATAGCGGCAACGATGATAATTCCGATAACGATGACGGCAACGATGATGTTAATAATGAAAATTCAAGTCTTAATGGCTTATGGATTGCATTGGGTGTCGTTGGCGGTTTGATCGTTGTAGCAGGTGTTGTTCTTGCAATTCTCGTTGTTCTCAAAAAGAAAAAGAGTTTGAAAGAAAACGATAATAACATTGAAAATGTAGAAATTGGCTCTAAAGAGGAGCAAGAAAATGAAAATGCCGATGACGCTGAGGAATCTCTAAGCTCTGAGGCTATTACAACAGACGGAGATGAAAATAATGACATCTAAAACAAAAAGGATTCTCATAATAAGCCTTTTGGCGGTTATTCTGACTGTAGCGGCAGTTATTTTTAGTGCATGCTCGGTCGGAGTAAGCGTTGATGGCTTAAAGAACACCTATGGGCTTTCCGCACATATCATTTATCATGCAAACGGCGGTATAATCAAAAACACCAATGTTGCAGACATTTATTTTCCCGAAGGAGTTACAGCACTTTATATCACCGATGACGGTGAGGGTAACTATGAAGGTAATTTATCTGTAACACGTAATAAATTTTCCCTTGCCGGTTGGTACTATCCGGTTACCGATTCCGAAGGTAATATTGTGTATATCGATGAAGCAAATGATATAGCAAAGCTCGGTGAAAAGTTTGATTTTGAAAATACTATTCTTCAAAAGGATGATGAAATTCATTTGTATGCAAAATGGGTTTCAGATAGAAAACTTGAGATATTATTGGCACCGGACGAGAGTATTGACAATCAGCTTACCTATAACGGAGTGACCTATAATGTCGGGGATGTTCTGAATACATGGGATTTCGAGGAATCGGGTAAGGTTGCAAAAATCAACGTAGATCCTATGACCGGAAAGTCTGCTCCTACAGGTTATGTTTTTGCGGATTATTTTGAGGATGAAGAATGTACAATTCCTGTTTCGTGGCCGATAAGAGGAGATGATTCCGATAACAATGTTCAAATCTATGCTAAATACTTAACAAGTAATTGGATAATTATAAGTAAGAGTGCGGATCTATATCAATTATATACTCCGACAAAGGGCAATGAAATCACCTCAAGTTTCTATATAAAGAATGATGTGAAATGTGCAGATTACATGAGCAGAACTTTGACTCCGAATATTGTGTTCTCCGGTGAGATCAGAGGAAACGGTTATACAATCTCTGATATGAAGCTTAATGCAAGCGATCTGTTGAATTTACAGAATGCTTCTATCTTCGGCACTCTTTCGGATAGTGCATATATTCATGATTTGACCATTAAAAACGCAAGCTTGATAGTTTCCGGAAAATCAAATTGTGAGATAGACACCTATTTCCTCTTCTATAAAAAGGATTCGGGTGCAAAGATCGAAAACCTTTCCATAGACGGCGGAAGCATGGAGGTTACCGTCAATGACTCCGGTAGTTGGAACGGATTGACAGAGAAAAGTGATGTTTGTCCTGTAGTTCCCGAGGAAACCGAGGGGTTAACGATTATAGCAGAACCTACATTTAAGGTTTATATACAAATAAATAAGCAAAGCTAATTTAAGATAAATGACTCAAAAGGAGGCAAAGATGAAGAAGATAATATTAAAAATCATGACGGGAATACTCGTAACGGTTATGCTTTTATCCACAGTGATAATGGCAGTATCCTGCGATGACAATAGTAAAAAACACTATGATCCGGAGACTCGTCCCTTGACTTTCTCGATCAGTGCATTGGATGGAACCTTTAATCCGTTCTTTACAACAAGTGCAACAGACTCGGAAATTGCTCATTTTACGCAGCTTTCAATGTTGAGTACTACAAATGACGGTCAAGTCGCTTGTGGTGAGAATGAAGCTACCGTTGTATTGGATTATAGCATTACTACCTATAATGAAAATAAAGAAGTTGACGATGAAAACATTGCTTATACAACATATAGATTTGTTATCAAAAACGGAATCAAGTTTTCCGATGGTGTTGACTTAACAATTGATGACGTTCTATTCAATCTTTATGTATACTTGGATCCGATGTACAGTGGTTCTTCCACAATTTATTCAATCGATATTCAAGGTTTGAAGGCTTATCGTTATAATGATCCTACAATTGAAGATAATACATCCACAAACATGGAGCAAATGTTTGTCGCTACTGCAGTACAACGTTATTCCGATTTGATCTCTTGGTCTCGTAAAGAAAAGGTCGAAACCGAGCAAATCTTAGCGGACGTTGAAGCTAGTAAAGAGCAATTCTTGAAGGATCTTAAAACCGATTGGACTGCCTATGAGGGACAGCTCGAGTCTTCTTTTAAAGACTACTCTTTCACTGAGGATTGGGAATCCTTCTATCTTAACGAGGAGCTTGTCGGAATAGTTTATGAAAAGAACGCAAACGGTAATTCGGTTGCGAAGAAAAATGAAGACGGTAAGTATATAACCGACCTCGACGAAAATCCCGACTATGCTACAGAAATAAACGAATATGCAAGTGATGAAGCAAGAATCAGCGAGTATATGGAAGAATACTCTGTATCAAGAGAAGTTGCTATCTCATATATAAAGAAGGATTTTGCTATCAACAAGGTTTATAATACTTATGCCGGAGACAAGACGATCCAAGGAACCGGTATTCAAACAATACTTCAATCCATGACAACAGGTTCGAATATGATTGATATTTGGACTAAGGAGGAGCAATCCAAATATTATGCCGATTCCGGTGAGGACGTAAAGTCTATTAGCGGCATTACAACCGAAAAGGTTACAAGCTTTAACGGCGTTAATAAGGTTGACCTCAAGGGTGAATCTCATGACGTGCTTTGTATCACGATTAACGGAATCGACCCCAAGGCTATATGGAGCTTTGGTTACGCTGTAGCTCCCATGCACTACTACTCTGATGCTGCAACTCTTGCAGACAAAGAAAGTTATCCTTACGGCGTAAAAGCTCGTGATAAGAACTTCTTTGATAAGGTCCTTAACTCCAATGAAAAGAATGCACTTCCTGTTGGTGCAGGTGCTTACAGAGCTTCCAACGAGAACGGAAACGCTAGTAGTGATCCCAGTAAGGTTGTATCCAAAGATTTCTGGAAAGGTAAGAAGGTTTATTTCGAACGTAACGATTATTTCTATACGGTCGGTGAAGGAATTGAAAACGCTAAGATTAGAAGAATTATTTATGAAGAGGTTAGCGAGAATAACATTCTTAACCGTTTGATTGCAGGCGAAATCGATTATGGTACTCCCTCTGCAACACCTAACAATAAGAGTGAGGCATTATCAAAGAGTCATTTGGCTGTTAAGGAATATAAGACAAATGGTTACGGATACGTTGGTATCAATCCTAAATATGTAAAGGATATTGAGGTTCGTCAAGCTATAATGATGGCACTCGATACCAGCTCTGTAATAGGTCAATATTATGGCGGAACTATGGCAGAGGTTATTTACCGTCCTATGACAAAGCTTTCTTGGGCATATCCCGATGATTGTGAGCCCTATTACGAGTATGACTCAACGGGTAAAAAGATTGAGGCACTTGTAGAGGCAGCAGGCTATACTAGGGGAACTGATGGTGTTTATCAAAAGGGAGGCGAAAAGCTTAAATTCAAGTTCACCATTGCAGGTGATACAACCGACCACCCCTCTTATCAAATGTTTGAGAAGGCAAGACAGTTGTTGAATCAGCACGGATTTGAAATAACAGTTGGTACCGATGTATCCGCATTAAAGAAATTGGCAACCGGCGGATTGGCGGTTTGGGCAGCAGCTTGGACTTCAACAATCGATCCTGATATGTATCAAATCTATCATAAAGATTCTCAAACAACAAACCGCAAGAATTGGAACTATGATGAGATTCTCAATACTAATAATTATCCCGTTGAACAAAGAATCGTTTTAGAGTTAAGTGATCTTATCGATCAAGGTAGAGAAACGGAAAATCAAGAAATAAGAGAAGGCATTTATGCCCAAGCACTCGACAAGATAATGGAACTTGCAGTTGAATTCCCTTGTTACCAGAGAATGGACCTTGCAGTTTACAACAAAGACGTAATCGATTCTTCGACAATGAATCAGATTAAGAACCTCAAGTATTCCGGACCAATTGATAAAATTTGGGAGCTCAATTATAACTAAGATTTATAATATTATAGGTCTAAATAACAAAAGAAAGCCCTTCCTCTATCTAAAAATAGGGGGAGGGATAAATCCTGAAAAAGGAAGGATGATAAATGATTAAGTATGTAATTAAAAGAATATTGTTGACAGTACTAATGCTATTTGGCGTATCGGTTATACTGTACGCTTTGGTTAGATGTATGCCTGTCAACTATATTGAGAACCAATATTATTCAACTCACCAAAATGTTGATGTCGATGCTACCGAACTGAAACAGCTTATGCTCGATAGCAATCTCGAGGATTTGGAGGTTGTAAAAGAGCAGGGCTATAGTGAGCTCTGGAATAAGGTTTTCCGTAATGGAGAGGTTAAGCTCGATAAAGAAGGAAACGTTAAGAGATACTCTTCTTTTGCCTCCTCTTCAGCAAGCATTATAGCAGGTTATTGCAATTGGCTCGGAAAGTTTATAACAGGTGATTTCGGAACATCGTTTAAACACAATCGACCTGTTACCGAAGTTATAGGACAATATATGGGACTTTCCTTTGCAATATCCCTTATCTCTTTGGTATTAGAGCTCATTATAGCGATACCGTTGGGAATTAAGGCGGCATGTAATCAATACGGAAAGTTGGATTATATAACCACATTTTTGACGATGATCGGAATTTCCTTCCCTTCGTTTTTCTTCGGTTATTTGATAATCAGGCTCTTCTCTGTTGAATTGGGTTGGTTCCCTGTCGGAGGTATTGGTTCAACCAATATTTTTGATAGGTTATATCATATGGTATTACCCATTGCTGTACTAACAATACTGTCGATAGGTTCAATGATGCGTTATACTCGTACTAATACCTTAGAGGTTCTGAATGCCGATTATATAAGAACGGCAAGAGCAAAGGGCTTATCTGAGAATGCGGTTGTATATAAGCATGTTTTCAGAAATACAATGATTCCCTTAGTCACCACTCTTGCAGGTATCATTCCCGGTCTTTTCGGTGGTGCTATGATAACTGAAACGGTATTTGATTTACCCGGCATAGGAAATGTAGCGTATCAGTGCCTGCTTGCCGGTGATGTGCCGTTTATTATGGCTTATAATATGTTTTTAGCAGTGTTAACCATTGTCGGAATATTATTAACGGATATAATGTATGCCGTTGTTGACCCTCGTGTCAAGTTAGGCAAATAATGGAGGAGTATGACTATGAAAAAAAGAAATAAGAATCTCCCCGAATCGAATATAGAAAACGAAGTTCTCGACTCCCTTCAAAATCTCCAAGAGGAGGCTCCTCTCGGCGACAATTCTGAAGTGCAAGTGAATAACGGAGAGCAGAATTTAGCTCATCTCGAAGATTTGATGCCTGTTGAGCAAGAGCCTAGATGTGAACAAGATACCCCCTTCCTAGCAGAAGAGGCGGGCGATGATCTCCATGGCGAAAACTTGAACGACAGAGTAAAGGTTTTATCTCCGGGAATGACTGTAGCCAAGCGTTTCTTCCGTTCCAAATTGTCGGTTTTCGGATTGGTAACCTTGATTGTATTACTTCTTTTCTCCTTTGTAGGACCATTATTTTCTCCGTATACGGAGGATGATATGGACGAAACACAGGGTAAAGACGTTGTTGTGTATGATCCTATAACATATACCGTTCAAGATGAAAACGGAGAAGATGTGGAGGTTACCGCAGTATTTGTTACGGTTACACCTCAAACCTCTAACGCAAAGGGCGAAATTAGTTCTAAGCATTGGTTAGGTACAGACGAGCTTGCTAGAGATATCTTAACACGTTTAATGTATGGTGGAAGAATATCCCTTACAATTGGTCTTGTAGTAATTCTTCTTGAGACGGTAATCGGTGTTATTCTCGGTGGTTTAGCCGGCTATTTCGGCGGTTGGGTCGATCAGCTTATAATGAGAATAGTAGATATAATCTATTGTATTCCGACAATACCTATAATGCTTATCGTCTCTGCAATGTTTACTTCTCTAGGTATTGAAAGTATAGCAAGATTGTACTATATGATGGGTATATTGACATTACTAGGTTGGGCAGGAACCGCAAGACTTGTTCGCGGACAGATACTTTCCTTAAGAGAACAAGAGTTTATGCTTGCCGCAAAGTGTGCAGGTCTTTCCACAAAGAGAAAGATATTTAATCACTTGATTCCCAATGTATTACCTCAATTGATCGTATCTATGACCTTAGGTCTAGGTAGCATTATCTTAACAGAGGCAACCTTAGGCTTCCTAGGATTAGGTGCGCCTTTGAATTCTGCAACCTGGGGTAATATGATTAACTATGCAACCAAAACAGAGTATTTAAACGGCTATCCCAATTTCTGGGTACCTGCCGGTATCTGTATAACCCTTGCAATTTTGGCGTTCAACTTTGTCGGTGACGGCTTACGTGATGCCTTCGATCCTAAAGCTAAGAGGTAATGAGTATGGAAAACGGTAAAAAGAATAATTCACACTATATCTCTGCCAAGGATTCTCGCAGAATTGCCAAGGAAAATCGTGCACAGATAAAATACTTTGAAAAAAGAAAAAAGCGTAAGGTCGTTGAAAGTGAGTTCGCTGCTGAGATGAAGGATCCCAATAATCTTGTGGAATTCGATAATCTTGAAACTTATTTCTTCACCGATGCCGGTGTTGTAAAGGCAGTTAACGGCGTTACCTTCTCTGTTCCCGAGGGAAGTACTGTAGGCGTAGTCGGAGAGTCCGGTTGCGGTAAGAGTGTAACCTCTTTATCCCTCATGCAACTGGTTCAGGGACCCAGCGGACAAATCGTTGGTGGCTCCATTAGGTTTAAGTCCAATGCCTTTAAGCTGGATTCAAAAGGTAGGAAAATTCCTATTTACGAGAAGGACGAAAACGGTGAGGTAAAGCTGGACGAAAAGGGCAAACCGATTAAGGCTAAGAACTATTTAGGCGGAACTTTGTTTGAGATGTCTGAAAAGGTCGTTGACATTGCAAACATGCCTATGGACGCAATGCGTTCAATAAGAGGAAGAGAGATCGCTATGATCTTCCAAGAGCCTATGACGAGTTTAAATCCCGTTTTTACTATAGGCTACCAATTGGACGAGGTGTCAAAACTACACATCACCGATCTTCCTAAAAAGGATATAAAGGCACGTAGCATTGAGATGCTTAATCGTGTAGGAATAGCCGATGCGGAGGGTGTGTATAAGAAATATCCTCACGAGTTATCGGGCGGTATGCGTCAGAGGGTTATGATCGCTATGGCTCTAATCTGCGATCCCAAGCTTATTGTTGCCGATGAGCCGACGACAGCACTTGACGTTACCATTCAGGCACAAATTCTAGACCTTCTGCGTGATATTAAGGAAAAGAATAAATCCAGTATAATGATAATTACACACGACCTCGGAGTTGTTGCCGAGATGGCAGACTTTGTTGTTGTAATGTATGCAGGTAAAATAATTGAAATGGGTACTACAGAGGATATTTTTGATCGTCCGTTACACCCTTATACAATTGGCTTGCAAAAATCCAAGCCCACTGTTGACGGTGAAGCAGAGGAACTGTATTGTATTCCCGGATTTGTGCCTAACCCTGTCGATATGCCTAACTACTGTTATTTCCGTGACCGCTGTGAGCGTTGCATGAGAAAATGCGCAGGGGAATACCCCGAGCTTATTAACGTAACCGATACGCATAAGGTAGCTTGTTACCTCTATGAGGATGCTAAGGAGAACAACGATGGCGAATAATCAAGAATTTGAAACAATAGAAAATCAACAAGATCGAGAAGGCGTGCAAGAGCTCGACTCCGAGGTTTTTGATGAAACAGCCGTTGAGGAAGGTAAAAAATCTGACAATCAGTTTAATGAAGATGCTCCGTTACTTGTCGTGAAGAACTTGAAAAAGTACTTTGTAACAGAAACCAGTCTTTTAGGAAAACCTCTTCAATTTTTAAGGGCTGTTGATGATGTTTCCTTTACCTTAGAAAAGGGAAAAACCTTAGGCATTGTAGGAGAGTCTGGTTGCGGTAAAACCACAATGGGGCGTACTCTTCTACGTTTATATGACGTAACCGATGGTGAAATCTGGTTTAAGGGAAAAGAAGTTTCCAAAATTTCCAACAGAGAATTTGATAAGCTTCGTCCCCATATGCAGATGATATTTCAAGATCCTTACGCTTCTCTTTCTCCCAGAATGACGGTAGGAGAAATAATCGGTGAGGCGGCTTTAGAGCATGGAATTGTAGATAAGCAGCATTATCGTGGTTATGTACTAAACATAATGAAAATGTGCGGATTACAGCCCCATTATTTCGAACGTTATCCTCACGAGTTTTCGGGTGGACAACGTCAAAGAATTTGTATAGCTAGAGCACTTGCACTAAATCCCGAGCTTGTAATTTGTGACGAGCCTGTTTCTGCTCTTGACGTCAGTATTCAAGCACAGGTAATCAATATGCTGAAGGATCTACAAAAGGAATTGGGTTTGGCATACGTGTTTATCACCCACGACCTTTCGGTAGTAAAACATATTTCCGATAATATCGGAGTTATGTATTTGGGTAAAATGGTTGAGTTTGCTTCTAAAAAACAAATATTTGAAAACACTCTTCATCCATACACAAAGGCATTATTCTCTGCCGTTCCCGTACCCGATCCCCATGTTAAGATGAATCGTATTATCTTAAAGGGTGATATACCTTCTCCCGTAAATCCTCCAAGCGGTTGTCGTTTCCATACTCGATGTGGTGAGTGTATGGCGATTTGTGAAAAGATACCCCCTGAATACAGAGAGATTGAAGAAGGGCATTATTGTGCTTGTCACCTCTACAACACAGAGGAAATGAATGTTAAATTTGAAGAGGAATTAGCTGCTATAGAAAAGGCAGAACTTGAAGCCTTAGAAGAAGCAGAGCAGAAAAAAAACAAAAATAAGAAGAAGTAACCTTACCTATGTCAAAAAGGAAAAAAGACGATTTAGATACCGAAACTTCCTTTACCGATATGAATGTCGATGGCTTTAGATGGTATGATCCGCAAAAGAAAAAGGATCGCAAGTCAAACACAAGTCAAGTCAAGCTTACCGGAAAGGAAAAGAGAGCAATGCTAAAGGGTGCAATTCTTGCGATGCTACCTTTAATCGGTATTGTTATATTGGTATTCGGAATAGTATTCCTTCTGGCATATATTTGGGTGAATTAGTTGTTATTTGGAGAACGATATGAAAAAGAGATTGTTTATTATACTTATCTGTTTGGTATTGGCTTTGTCACTTGCAATGACCTTTGTTGCCTGTGATGACGATATTCCTGTTGATCCTGTTGATCCTGTGGACCCCGTTGATCCTGTTGATCCTGTTGATCCTGTGGAAAAAACCTTTACTATAACCTACGTTGAGGCTGACGGAATAATTTATTCTGATAATAATCCTTCCACTGTTAAGGAGGGTGAATCCTTTACTTTTTCCTTTAAGGTTGATGTTTTCTATGAGGGTGAGCCCGTCGTAACTGTCAATGGCAGACAGAGAACTAACGTGCAGTACGATGATGCAACCTATTTGTATTCTTGTACCGTAGGCAACGCATCGAGAGATAATGAGGTGGTTATATCCGGTGTTGAGGCGTGTGAGTCCGAATTATTAAGCACGGGTACCGGTGAAATAGAAAGCCCTTTTCTTATCAAGGAGCCCATCGATCTAATTAAAATGGCGAATGTTATCAATTCAGGTGCCAATAACAATACGATGAACGTATTAGGTTATTACTCTTTGGAGGAGGACTTAGATTTCGAAGGACAGGAGATAAAGATTATCGGTGATGGAAGCAACGAGCATGCATTTTTCGGTGGTTATTTTAACGGAAATGGACATACTATTTCCAATTTTGTTATAAACGGAACCTCTGATTATGTCGGATTATTCGGCATTGTGCAAGCTTATGACTGGCTTGGCTTTACAGGCGGAACCATTTACAATCTAAAAATATCCGACTTCAAGGTCACTGCCACAAACTCGGGAAGCACTGTTATTTGCGGTTCTATGGTAGGGCAAGGCTTTGGTGCATCGATGGTTTTGTGCGATGCTATTGACGGAATAGTTGAAATATATGGTAATACTAATAACTTTTCCTATGCCGGTGGTCTAATTGGTCTCCAAAGAGCCTATGAGGATCCCTTCTATTCTAAGATTAGCTATTGCTCAACTCAAAATGTTGATATTAACTGCTTGCTCGGTACGACTTTTGTTGCCGGTGGTATTAGTGGTTATGTTTATTCTGAGTCTTCGACAGTCAACGCAACGATAACCAACTGTTATTCGACAGGCAATGTAAGAGGTTCTTTCTATGCCGGTGGTATTGCAGGTTGGGTGGGCAATTATTCTGCTGTTGCCAACTGTTATTCGACAGGTATCGTGAATGCACAAACCAGCCTTTCGGATATTGCTTTTGCAGAAGAGTATTGTCATGCTTATGCCGGCGGTTTGGTCGGTATGGCTCAAAATGATTCTTCTGTTGTTGACAGTTTTACCTTGAGCAAGGTTTCTGCGTCGGCAAAACTCGGTTCTGCATATGCACATACAGGAGAGTTTGTAGGTAGAGTGGAAGAGCTGAATGATAACATTTTCGGCTCAAGACTTGCAAGCGTTTATAACTGCTATTACATTGGTTCCGATGATGAAAATGCTCCGGATTTTACCAAGGGTGATGTTGTACAGGAAAAACTTCATTGGCACGGTATTGACTGGTTGTTCGATGAGGGCGGCTATCCTGTTATCAATTCTGTTAACAGCAGCACCGAATCCGGTGAGGTTCAACACTATACCTATGTTATTACAATAGATTTCGGTGATGCCGTAGTTAAGGATTTGAATGGCAACGATTTGAATAAGGTTGAGATATCAATTACCGATCAATACGAAAGCATGTCCTTCTGGTATACCATTTATTCAACTTATCTTGACGGAACCGGTATTCCCGAGAGCCTTATAGCTGAAAACGGTTTGGTTTCCTATGGCTATTTCTTTGACAAGGATTTAACTCTTTATGTTCCTTGTGGATTTACAGCAACAAGAGATATAACCTTATATGCAGGATTTGCAGATTATAATGATGTCGCAGGAACCTACTATATAGCAATAGACGGTAAAGATTCTCCGGAATCCTTGACCTATGCCGCAATTACGTTATACAATGACGGTACTTTTGCTTGTGACGATACATTCTCCTCGTATTTGGGCTATTACATTTATGACGGATACGAGGTAATATTCTATGAAGCTCGGTTTGCTCGTTACTTTGGCGAAAGCAGTTATTTGAGTTATCAATCTTTTGAGTACAAGGGACTCATTCAAGATAACGGATTTGCAATTTACGGTGGCATCAGCTATGACAGCGATGGAAACGAGGTTGTGCTAATCGATAATAGCACGCCTTTGTATGCAATCAAAGAATCAAAAGCATTGGTAGGAAGTTATTTCGTAAATATCGATGGTGAGGTTAAGGTATATACTTTCAATGCAAACGGAACAGGTCTTGAAGAAAGAAATTATGACGAGTTTAAATATACTGTTGAGAACGGCATTTTGACAATCACAATTGACGGAAAAGATATTTCCGGCGTCATTGAAAACGGTATTCCTGTAAGCTTGGACGGACATGCCGTAAGTGAAACAGATTCTTTCAGAGGAAAGTGGGAAATCAACTCCGCCTCTAATAAAGTCTATGAATTTGACGGTGCCGGTAACTGGAGTTATTTATACTACGGATATGTTTATGACAAAGAGAAAAACACCTCATATCAAGATATCATTGCAAGAGCAAACGGTGGCTATACCGTTGATGGTGATTCTATCCTTTTAGATAATGGTGTTAAGGCAATTATCTCAGATGGTTTACTTGAAATAATCAATGAAAAAGGTTCGTCTCTCTATGGTTTCGAGAAGAGTAACCAAGGTGTTTGGACCTCTAAGGACGAGACTATTTCTCTTGAGCTGTACGGCATAAAATCCACCGGTGACGGAAATGTTGTTGTAACTTTCAATCACGATGAGGATGGTATAAAGAAAAGAGAGACATATGAACTTATATATACTCACGATACTTTAACCGCCAATGGTTTGTTGCTATTCTATCAAGGTGAAATCTTTGGAATGATCTCTTACGACAGTGTAAGGGGATCTCTTAAGGGTAGTATTTATTCCAGCGATATCGGAGATTATGTTGATCTCGAGGTGTTCCGTTATGACGAGTATGCGGGTGAATGGTATGGCATTGACGATGAACCTCTGTTCTCTATTATCAACTTCAATGGTTACGGCAGCTATACCTTCAGTGCAAGTATTCCGTTAAACGGTAAGTTGATTATTAATGGTGATACCATTGAGTATTCATTGAATGATTTCACTCTATCCGGAACCTTTGTATACAAAGATAACGGTTACACTATATCCTATGTCGAAGAGACTTCACTTGTAACAATAGCTTATAATGGAATCAATTATAGCTTTACACAAGGTGACGAATTAGGCAGAAAAACCTTTATGGACGAAGATGGTAATACCTATGAATTTAACGGAAAGGGTTGTTTGCCGACACTCGGAGAATTGACGATTCATAACGAGACAGGAGTTATCAGCATTGGTTATAGTATCGGAGGAGAAAACGGAGTTGTTGCAACACTTACGGATGGAACATCTGTTGTAGGTACAGTTACTATAGAGAACCTTGAGAACGGAAGGTATTATTGTATCGTGATGGGTGATAATAGTGCCGTATTAAGCGAAAAGACCGTCTTTACCGGAAAATGGGCATTGAGCGGTTACTATGATGATTATGTAATAATCGGTGGTATGGACCTCGATGGCAATGTAAATGGATTTATTCCTCTTGAAGTGGATGAAGAATTAAACAAAGATGAATCCGTCTTGCAAATGGTTAACGATTACTTGGTTTGGACGGTTGACGAGAACAACATTGTTTATATGATTAATATCGCAGAAAATCAATTTGTTATTTCGAGATATCTCAACTGGTTTATTCACGAATCCTCTGAAACCTCAGATAGTGGCGACACCGTTTGGAATTATAGTTATGTAATGGCTGAGGACGATATAAGAGGTGTTTGGAAATGTGAACTTTTGCAGGATCAACTCACCTTTGACGGCTTGGGCAGAAATTCTCAAGCTCTCGGAATCTATTCACAGAAAAACATTTTGTCAAGTGATGAAGATGCGGTTGACTATTATTATGGTCGTTGCTGGAACACAAAAGAGAAGTGCTACGATTATCTTGTTCTCAATGAGTATTCTATGCAATCTAAGACTGCTCAAAAGGTGGTTTTCTGCGATTATGAAGATGCACCTTCGGATGCTTATATCAACGAGGAAACCAAGACGGCATTCATTCTTGTGATCGTAGAACTTCAAAGTCAAGACGGTGAAGAGCAGTATTACGATCTTACAAATAGGCAATAATTATCGACTCAATGTCAAATGTTGGGGCGGAGATAATTTTAACTTAATCACAATTAATTCAA
>CAZLNZ010000011.1:0-79888 GCA_964561145.1 uncultured Christensenellaceae bacterium | reverse complement strand
CCAGGGTAAATTCCACCTCAAATTCCACTGTGGAATTTACTTTGGGAATTCACTTTTAAGCTTTTTTGACATATTTTGAGAAATACGTTATTGACAATTATATATTAATAATATATAATGGTACTAATGTAGTACTTTGCTACAGAATAGATTTGAGCTAAGGAGAGAGTATGAAAAAATCAATTAAAGCATTTTTATCAATTATTGTTTTAACCCTGATTTTAAGCACGGTTTTTGCACTCGTCGGTTGTGATGAAAATTCCATACCGCAAATTGAAAACATTCGTGTTATATTGGCAAACAATGCCGAAACACTTATATTAGGGGAGAATGCCACCATTGACTCAATCAAGGGTGCTATTACAATCGAGGCTGTGTATAATGATGACAGCACATCTATTATTACTGATTTTGAAATCGAGGGATTTGATCCGAATAAATCGGGTGAACAAACCATTACCGTCAAATACGGTCAACTCCAAGCAAGCTTCAAAGTGCAAGTTGAAAAAGCTCCCGATGTACATACTGTAGGAGTTTCTGTTGACAAAGAGTCCATCACTCTCGAAGCGTCGGAAGCTAGTGTCGACGGAATAAAGGATAAGATAATAGTTACTGCAAAATTATCGGACGACAATTCTGTTAGCGTTGACAAAGGCGACTATACTATCGAAGGCTTTGATCCCACCAAAGAAGGAGAACAAACGGTAACTATTAAGCACAGCGGTTTTGAGGCAACATTAAAGGTTACAATCAACTTCGCTGACGATACTCCTGTAAAACCCGTTGATCCAGATGATCCAGTTATTCCTGTTTATTCGGTTAAACTCATTGTAAATGGCGATGCTGAAAATGCTATTGTTATGACAGTATCAAATAGCGACGATCCCAATGTAACAGCTCAATATGCAGGAACCATAACATTAGCTGTAGGTGATACTGTTGAGATTATCGACTCTGAGGGCTTTAAGTTCGTTAACTATGAACCCAATTGTGGCTTCAGTGGCACCGCAACTGTTGCAGGTTCTCACGATTTCTATGCTAAGAAATACTTAGACGGTGGTGATTCCGTTTGGGTTACAGTTCCCAGCCCATCAGTTAATCCCGATAATCCTGATAATCCTGATAATCCGGAATATTCTGTTAAAATAATAGTTAACGGTGATGAAGAAAATGCGGTTTCAATGGAAATTCTTGTTTCTGAAGATTCTTCCGTTACAGCTCAATATACTGCAACAGTTAACTTGGCAGCAGGTGACGTTGTTAAAATCATCGACTCCAATGGCTTTGAGTTTGTTAACTATGAGCAAGGTTGTAACTTCAATGGAACTGTTGTTAATGCAGGAAATCATACATTCTACGCTAAGAAGTACTCAGATGGCGGTGATTCAATTTGGGTTACAGTTCCCAGTGCTCCTGTTAATCCCGACGCACCCGAATTCACGGAAAATAGTGTTGTAATGCTTTCTGTTGGTGACGTTTCTTACACATTAAACTGCAATCCAAGTTCACTAAGCGGAGCTGTAGAGTTTTATATTGAAAATGTTGAACTGAAAGCTAACGACGTCGTTTCAATCACGGTCAATGGTATTGCTTTTTCAAACTACAAAGATTGTGGTTTTAATGGTACAGCCGAAGAGGACGGAAAGTATAACTTTTATGTAGAAAGTGCAGGGATTTGGGTCGAAAAGGTTCAAGAAACTCCTATCAATCCGGACACTCCTTCCGTTCCCACTATTACTGCTGAAAGTGTTGTTAAACTCGTAGTTGGCGAAAATGAAATCGAATTTGACTTAAATATGGAAGCATCTAGCCTCGAGTATATGCTCATTGGTATTGAATTAAAGGCTAACGATGTTGTATCCGTCCTCGTTGATGGTGTTGCATATACTATTTACAAAGAGGTTAGCCCCTTCCAGGGTACTGCCGGAAAAGACGGTTATTATGACTTCTATGTTTCCAATGAAGGTATCTATGCTTCATTAGAGTATGAAATCAAAATCGTTGTAGGGGATAACGCCGTTATAATGGAAATCGCCGAATGCACCGAAGAAGGCGTTACAGTTCAATATATGGGAAAGATAACCCTCGAAATCGGTGATGAAATTTCCATTTTTGATAATTACGACAACACTTATGCTAACTATCAAGATAACTGCACATTCAAAGGCACTGCTCTTGTAGCAGGCGAACATACAATCTATGTTAAGAAATATGCAGATGGTCATGCAATTTGGGTAACTCAACCAGAAGCTCAAGTTGATCCCACTCCTTCCGTCCCCACACTTACCGCTGAAAGTGTTGTTAAGCTCGTAGTTGGTGAAAACGAGATTGCTCTTACTCTCAATGAAGAAGCAGACGCTGTTGAGTTTATGGTTGTCGGTGTTGAACATAACGAGGGTGATGTAGTTGTTGTCACGGTTGACGGTGTTGCTTTCGCCAAGTATAAAGACACCGCAGCCCATAACGGTACCATTGAGGCAGCAGGAAAGTATAACTACTACATTTCTAACGAAGGCATTTGGAACTGTAAGGTTGAAGAGGCATCTAAAGTTCCTACTATTGAGGAAGGCAGTGTTGTCAAGCTCGTAGTTGGCGAAAATGAAATCGAATTTGACTTAAATACGGAAACATCTAGCCTCGAGTATATGCTCATTGGTATTGAATTAAAGGCTAACGATGTTGTATCCGTCCTCGTTGATGGTGTTGCATATACTATTTACAAAGAGGTTAGCCCCTTCCAGGGTACTGCCGGAAAAGACGGTTATTATGACTTCTATGTTTCCAATGAAGGTATCTATGCTTCATTAGAGTATGAAATCAAAATCGTTGTAGGGGATAACGCCGTTATAATGGAAATCGCCGAATGCACCGAAGAAGGCGTTACAGTTCAATATATGGGAAAGATAACCCTCGAAATCGGTGATGAAATTTCCATTTTTGATAATTACGACAACACTTATGCTAACTATCAAGATAACTGCACCTTCAAAGGCACAGCTCTTGTAGCAGGCGAGCATACTATCTATGTTAAGAAATATGCAGATGGGCATGCAATTTGGGTAACTCAACCAGAAGCTCAAGTTGATCCCGACAATCCTGATACCCCTGATAATCCCGATGTTCCTGTCGATAAAATCACTGTTTACTACTACAATGAAAATAATTGGGAAACAGTTTACGCTTATGCTTGGGCTGACGGTAGTGACGGAGATCCTGCTTGGCCCGGTGCTGTAATGACTGCGGTTGAAGATCAAGACGGCTGGTTTAGCACTGAAATTATTAGTGCTAACGATTACATCATCTTCAACAGCAATGCCGACGATAAGAAAACAGGCAATCTTTCAATCGATGCTGAAAATCCATATTACAACAATCACAACTGGACAGATGGCTTCAATACTTATGTTTACATTATTAAAATAATCGTAAACAACGACGAAATGACTGCAGTAGAGATGTCTTTATCGGAATCGGACAACGCTAATGTAACAGTACAATACACTGGAACAGTTACATTGGAAAAAGATGATGTTGTTAAAATCATTGACTCCGATGGATTTGAGTTCAAAAATTATGAATGGAAAGATGATGGTACTCAATGCTTTACAGGTACCGCAACAGTTGCAGGAGATCATACATTCTACGCTAAGAAATACTTAGACGGCGGAGACTCTGTTTGGGTAGCAGTTCCCGCAGAAGTTGTAGACCCTGTTGATCCGGTTAATCCTGATAGTCCCGATGTTCCTGGTGAAGATAATAGAGCTACGATTTATTACTACAACCATAATGGATGGTCAGTCGTCAAAGCATATGCATGGAATGGTTCCGGAAGCAACGCTAAGTGGTCAGGAGTTGAAATGTCTAAAGTTGAAGATCAAGACGGTTGGTATTCCATCACATTTGAGAACAATAGTTACGTAAATATAATATTCAATGATGGTTCAAGCCAGACAGGCGATCTTGTCATTGACTATTCTAATCCATATTATAATGGTTATGACTGGACGGACGGTTTTAATGTTTACGAGGGACCTGCAACTATAACGGTTTATTTCCACAAATCCGAATCAAGCTGGTCAAATGTGTACGCGTATTCTTGGGCTGATGGCAGTAACGGAGATCCTTCGTGGCCAGGTGCACAAATGAAAGCGGTTGATGGCAAAGACAATTGGTTTGAAGTTGAAATCAAAGTCAATTGCACTAAAATAATATTCAATAACGGAAATGGCGGAACAGGAAACCAAACAGAAAACATAGTATTACCCGGTGGAACCACGCTTTATTATAACCAGGTTACAAATAATTGGCAGGACGGTTTCGATGTAGCTTAAAAACAAGTGAGGATAAGAGATCATATCTCTTATCCCCTCTATTTTTGTTAGTTACAAATCCAAATTACTTTATTAAACGCATTATTTATTTGGATAATCACACAAATCTTGCGAATGTTTATCAAGAGACCATCGAAAAAAAATATGATACTGAACGTTTGCAAGGATGTTAAACATACTTAACTTGAAATAATTAACGGAGAAAATCTTGCAATGAAGAAAATCCTTTTAACTATTCTTGTAGTGATATTGATTGCGAGCACACTACTGATTACGGCTTGTTCCGGAGGCGGTGATATTATTAATCCCAATCCATCGGATAATCCTAACGATCCCTCAGGAAACAACTCGTCGGACAGCGTAGCGAAATATAATATCTATTACTACACTGGTGACAAGGCAACACAGGTTGCCACACAATCGGGGATAGAGGCAGGAAAGGCTATCAGTGCTCCCGAAGCACCCAAAATGATAGGATATGAATTCGGTGGCTGGTATACCGATTACGGAACTTATCAAAACAAGTTTGAGTTCGACGTGATGCCCGAGAAAAACCTCGTTTTGTATGCAAACTGGATAAAGTCGACAAACGATACGGATATTGCCGATTATGAAGCTAACCTTGCCGAAACCAGTAAGAACGGACACCTTTACATTCACTATATCCGCTTTGACAATGATCCCGAACAATACGCAAAAATGAGCTTGTGGGTATGGCCTAAGGCATACACCGGAAGAACATTCAATTGGAATCTCGACGCCGACGGAAAGGTTGCAATAGACTCTATCGGTGGTGCGGTATGCGATATCGATATGACTCAGTTCTACGATAAAGCGGGAAACGATGAAACCGAAACCCTACAATTTTTGAAAGATGGTTCCTTTGGTAGCAACTATAAGGATGAATACATATTTGACGAAAGTCGCTATATGGATACAGAAATCGGTTTCTTGATTGTCTATGACGACAGCAAGGATTCGGGAACTCACTGGACTTCCGACGGTGGGAACCAATATTTTACAATATCCGAAGTTTTAAGGGAAGAAAACGGTTCTATTCACATTTTCGCAACGCAAGATAATGTCGGAGATTTTGTATATAATCTGACAGATAGAGGGGAAATCTCCAACCCCTATGAAAATGACGACGGCACACACGTTTCGATATCAAATGTCAATAGTTCTGTAAATCTCGGAAAAACCCCCGACCCTACAGATCTATTTGATACGGTATCGGGCGTAGGATATCAAATTATGGTTGCATCATTTGCCGATTCTAACGGAGACGGTTATGGCGATATTAGAGGTATTATCGAAAATCTCGACTATCTGGAGAAACTCAATGTTGACGTTTTGTGGCTTACACCCATTCAATATTCCGATTCCTATCACGGCTATGACATAATCGATTATTGTGCCGTAGATCCCAAGTTCGGAACTCTCGATGATTACAAAGAATTGTTGTCAAAGTGCCACGAAAAGGGAATGAAGGTTATTATGGACTTAGTTCTAAACCACACTTCCATTAATAACGTTTGGTTCCAAAAATCGGCAAAAATGGTGGTCGAAGACGGAATTGACTATCGTTCATTCTATCATTGGAGAAATCATACCACGGAAAACCTCTCGGAAAGCTGGTATCAATATAGTGAATACGATTATTCCTATTATGCCAAGTTTGCCTCGGGTATGCCTGAATTAAACTATGACTATCAGCCGACAAGAGATGCAATACTCGGTGTTGCAGAATTCTGGATGACCTTACTCGGAGATAACGAGGGCGTAGACGGTTTCAGAATAGATGCAGTTAAGCATATCTATATGGCAGATGAGGTTGACGCTCAATCAAGCGATATAATCATAAAGGACTACGACACTGCCACTAACACCGACTACAGCAGTAACCTGACCAAAAACCTTAACTTCTTCTCTTGGTTAATCGGAGAGATTAAGAAGATCAACTCCAATGTATATATGGTAGGTGAAAACTTTGACGGACATGCTTACAATGTAGCCCCCTACTACGAGTCCTTTGACGGTATGCTCGATTTCTATATGTATTACAATATAGGACAGGTTGCCGCTCATATGGGATACGCAGCAGGTATTGCAGGAGCAACAACATCCTCAGACGGTTCTCTTCCCTCCGGCACAAATACCAACAAATTATACAGCGGTGCTTGGAGCTATTTAGGTGTACTGAATACCCAAAAGAAGTATGGCGGAGAAGTTTCAGGATCACTGTTTACCTCCAATCATGACCTCCCCAGATTAATAAACAACGTGGCAGGTTCCCTTAGTGGCTCCGACTGGACTGCAGGAACGATAACCTCATCTAACGCTAGCGAAATGAAGCAAAGAGCGTTAACCGCAATTGCCGCATATATGACACTTCCCGGCGTAAGCTGGATTTATTACGGTGATGAGCTGGGAATGAGTAGTAACTACGGCACCGGTGAGGGAAAGAATTCACCTCACGTTGACCGTCAATATAGACAGCCCTTTAAGTGGACGACAAGTGCATCGGGAAGCGATTACACAACATCTTATTCCATTTCAGGCGATAAAACCTATTATGTCGAATGGGATTCCTACAATAAAACCCTCCCCGGCGTAAAGGAACAGCTTGCCGATTCGAATTCCTTCCTAAACGAAGTGATGAAATGGACAAAACTAAAATCCGAGGACGATGTAATACGTTACGGTGATTACGCATTTAAAGCATTTGGAGGAAACGGAGATATGTTCTCCTTTACAAGATCTTATAAGGGCACAACCTATTGGATAGTCTGCAACTTCGGCATTAGCGAATACAAAAACGCCCAAAGCGTATTTGGCACTAACGCAAGCCTAGTATGTGCTTCAAACGGAGCAAGTCTAAACTACATACCTGCAGGCGGAACCGTTGTAGCAAAAATTTCATAATAAAAGGAGCAGGATATGAAAAAAAGATATTTATTAATCGTTATTTTAATTTTCGTTATCTGCCTTTCCTTAACCCTAGCCGCATGTAGCGAAGATAACAGAGAAGAAGGTGGCGGTCTATGGCAATACAGACCTGACGACCCCACGCTTCCGAGCAAACCAAACGAGCCCTCTAAGCCTAACGACCCGATAGATCCTGTCGATCCGATTGATCCTGTTGATCCGATTGATCCTGTTGATCCGGTTGATCCGGTAAATCCGACATTAACAGTACCTACCAATATCAGCGTATCGGAGGCAGGCTTATTGAGTTGGAAAAAAGTTAGCGGTGCCAAGGGGTATGATCTGGAGATAAACGGAATTCTTATTGAAAACCGCAGACTCACATCGTATAGCCTTTTGGATTTGGAAAATCTTCCCGTAGACGGAGTATTCAGAACAAAGATTAGAGCTATAAACGGAGAGACTAAAACCGACTGGTCAGATATAATCACTTATACTTATGTAGGTCAACCAATAGTTTATCCTTCTCTAGACGTAAATAACGGCGAACTGTTTTGGAGTGCTCAATCCGTTGCTAAAAACGTATCAGTAAAGGTTAACGGTGAGGAAACTCTTTTAGAGGGCGATGCAACTTCTTTCTCCCTTTCTAAACTAGATAAGACCAGCACAATTTCCGTACAATTCATCGGTGACGGTGTTTATGCACTGAACAGCAAAGAGGTCGAGGTAATCTACAATGCTACAACCTCAACGGTTCATTATCCCTCTCCTAAAAATATAAAAATGACAGGTGCAGAGCTTAGCTTCGAGGAAGTATTGGGTGCTACCGTATATTATTTAAAGGACGTTAACAATACGATAACCTCTATTACGGAGTTATCTAGCGACCGCTCGAACAAGTTCCTTGTTAAAGGGGTATGGGCAGGAAATCCCGACCTCTCAATTGAAAACAGCGACGAAGCCGAAGTTGAGTACTTTGCAAGCGAAAAGGGCGACGGAAGCGAAGAAAACCCCTTCCTTATATCCTCTCCCTCTGAAATGAGATACATAGACTATTATGAGAGCGTTAATAAGTCTATGCACTATAAGCTTGTAAACGATATCGTTTTAGAGATGGCAACTCCTAAGGACGATGAAATTTTCTCCAATTTCTATAACATTGGCTCCTTCTCGGGAGTTTTAGACGGCAACGGTTATTCCTTGGTTAACTCGGTAGTCTACTATAGAGACGGTTATTCCTCTATTTTTGACTCCATTGCCAAAACCGCCGTTATCAAAAACCTCGTTATTGCCGATGCAAATTGGCGTACTTGGACTGTTAGGACCAATGACGGTAATCTTCACGAAAAGGGCGGTGAGTGTTCCATTTTAGCCTATACGAACAGAGGCTTAATTGAAAACGTAACCGTTGTTTCTTCTAGTATTTACGCAGTAAAGGATGGTGCAAGTGCTCTAGTTTCAATAAACAAGGGCACTATTAAGAACTGCTCTGTTGGTGCCGATACAACAATTTACGGGGCTAACGAAGCGGGCGGTATTGCTATCTTTAACGGAGGCACTATCGAGGGTTGTATCAACCTTGCAAAAATCGAGGGAAACAAAACATTAGGCGGTATAGCTGCAAGAAATAGCGGAATTATCACAAAATGCGGAAACGAGGGTGATATCTCAGCCAACATCTATGCCGGCGGTATTGTAGGATATAACTACAATATATACGATAACGGCTTACAATTTGAAAGCTCCGTAACCCTTTGCTATAACAAAGGCGATGTTTCCGTAACCAGCTATGGCGGTGGAATCGCAGGCAAAAACGGCGGTGACGGAATAAACGAGGTTGGCAAAATGAGTTATGCCAATGCAGAAATCAAATCCTGCTATAACCTCGGAACGATTCACGGTGCCAACGGAATCGGCGGAATTGTCGGAGATAACTATGCTTATCATGAAAAAGAAGAAGACTTGGGCGTTGTAAACTGCTACAACGCTGGGAACATATCAACAGATGTTTCTCTCCTTTATTCCTCTAGGGTGTTCTTGGATATCTCCGGAGCATCTTGGGCATCGAACGATAATGCTGTTTTTTATCTTTACTATTGGTCAAAAACAGAAAAACCTGCATGGCCGGGAATCAGGATGAGCACAACAAAGGTCGGAACAAAAACCTATTATTATGCCGATATGAGTGTAAAAGCGGAGGACCTAATCGGCGTTATCTTTACAAGATATAGTCCCGAAGGAACAGAGTGGAATAAAACCGATGATATAAAATCCTCCTTCTCATCGGGAAGATTGTGTTTCATGATTAACAACGAATGGAAAACGGCAACCCCGGGCGTTTCTTCAAACCTCATAAACAGCGCACCGCTAACAATAGGCGGAATTGCCGGTTTCAACAATATGGTAAACGACTGTTATTATCGCTCAATGGAAGTTAATGGCAAGACTTTAGAGGCAGGATTGGCAGTTGGCACTCAATATAATAAAATCGTACTTGACGGAAAAACGGTAACAAGCACCGCTTGTCAATTTACAGAAGCCAGCGAAATTGTTGATAAAATGAATGCGGTAAACAACGTCTGGACGTTAAGTAATAATCAATTGATATTAAATTGGCAACAGGAGGGTGATAAAGCATGAAAAGAAAGACATTATTTTTTCTAAGCATACTCTTGATAATCTTAACACTGGGAATTATTTTCTCGGGTTGTACGCAAGAGCTATCCTCCCCAAGAGATCTATGCATCGACAACGGAGTTTTCCGCTGGTCAAAGGTAGAGGGTGCGGACGGATATTTGGTCTACTTTAACGATGAAGAGACCTCTCGTTTCTTTACTTGGTATAACTACCTCGATATGGGTAATGAAAATATACAATCAAGCTTAAAAAGCGGTCAAGTAAATTATCTATGGGTGAGAGCCATTACACTAGACGATTATGGCGAACCCGATATAAAATCTGACCGTTCAAGATTGGATTTCGGTTATTCAAGAAAAGTAGACGCTCCAACAAAATTAAAATATGTTTCCGAGAATAACACCCTACAATGGAGAGAGTCTGTTGACGAGGGTGTAACTTACATTGCAGTACTGAATTTGAACGGTGAAACAAAGGAAATAGAATTAAAATACTCTCAAGCAGCAGTTGCAATAAAGGCAAGCCTCGATAACTTCCCATCCGGAACCTATAGTTTGTACGTAATTGCAAGAAAAGAGGGGTATGAGGATAGCGATCCTACCAATTCCGTTGAGGTCACTGTTGACGAATCGGCTGATTATCCTGTTGATAGCGCTTGGACAGTTACCTTCGACCTCAATTATGAAGGCTCCAAAGCATTCACTCTCGAAGCCGAAAAAGGAAGATCTGTTTCTCGTCCCGAGGATCCTACAAGAGTAGGATATACCTTCGACGGATGGTACTTTGACTCTTATTGCCTTATCGAGGCAGGATTTACCTCGAAGAACAGTAAATTTAACGTAACCGCTCCTACCACCATATATGCAAAATGGACGAAGGTTGTCGTAAAGACTACACCGGTGTTCGTATATATGGAAAACTGCGAGGAGCTGTCTTTAGACATTTATCAGGGTGACAACCTATTAGAGGAGGGTATAAGCTTCTCTAAGGTGAGTGGCAAAGAAAACTGGTTCAAGGCAAATATTAACGAGCTTACCACCGCTATTGTGTTGGATAACGGTACAAAGACAGATAAGATAGCCTTCGATAAAGCATCTCCTTACTACAAAGACGGAAAGTGGTTGACGGAATATCCTATCGATATTACGCCGAGTTCCTTTGTAACCGTTACGATAAACGGAAGTCAAGTTATCGGTTTGAAAGAGAATAAAACCCCCGAAGCTTCAAATGTCACTTCAGAATATTACGGAAGCTTTACATTATCCGCAAACGACTACATTGTTATTAAGAATACCGATGGCTTAGAATATATCAATTACGAAGCAGATTGCGGCTTTAACGGCGTTGCTCCCTATGACGGCGAATATACCGTATATGCAAAGATATATGATGACGGTGGTCACTCGGTATGGGTTACAATGCCCGAAGCACCTGTCTATGACAATAGAGTCGTGTATTTCTATAACTACGGAAACTGGAGTAGCGTATCCGCTTATTCTTGGATTTCAGATGCTGTAAACAACGCCGCTTGGCCCGGTGTAAAGATGACAAAGGTGGACGGACATGACGGTTGGTATTCCCTCACCGTCTCGGGTTCCTTCAGCAATATCATATTCAACAACGGCTCGAGCGATAAGCAAACCGATGACCTTATTATAGACAGCGAAAAGCCATACTTTAATGGCTACGAATGGACTGACGGCTTTAACACATTTGATCGTCCCGTTTACGAAGATAGGACAGTTTACTTCTACAATTATAAGAATTGGAGTAGCGTATCCGCTTATGCTTGGGCAAAATACGACGGAAAACTTTATAACCAAGCTTTCCCCGGCGTAAAGATGGCAAAGGTGGACGGACACGACGGTTGGTATTCCGTTACGGTATCGGGTGACTACGATATGGTAATATTCAACGATAGCGTCAATAACAGCAACAATAAAACCGCAAACCTTGTTATAGACAACGAAAAACCCTACTTTAACGGCTACGAATGGACCGACGATTTCAACGTATACAGCGGTCCCGACTATATCACTGTTTACTTCTACAACTCCGCAAACTGGGCAAAAGTATACGCTTATACTTGGCCAAAGGGCGGTTCGAACACGAACTGGCCCGGAGAGGTCATGGAAAAGGTAGACGGACACGATGGTTGGTATATGATAAAGGTTGATCTCAGTTACAATATGATAATATTCAATGTCGGCAGTGACGCAACTAAAACTCTGGATATTGATATGCCAAGCGGTACAACGCTTTACTATAACTACGCCACGGGTAAATGGCAAAGCTCCTTTTAAAAGGTAAAGGATATTTAGGAGAAAAGAATATGAAAAAAGTTTTAATTTGTTTATTAGTAGTAATACTTGTCGCAGCTACCTTCTTGGTAGCTTGCGATAGAGAGGTCGTATATGTTTATGTTGACTCCTCTGCCGGCGGCAATCAAGGCGGCAACAATAACCAAGGCGGTTCAAATAACTCGGGCAACAATCAAGGCATCGATACCGACGATGGCTCAACCTATAACCTTAAGGTTTGGTGTGCCTCCGAAGATGAGGATATGATATGGGAAATGCTTGAGGAATATAAGGTTATCCACTCCGTTAATAAGTACAATTTCACAGTAGAATGCGTCGGCGAGGACGTTGTAAGTACTAGCGTAACCCGTGACATCGATGCTGCTGCGGACGTATTCTCTTTTGCTAACGACCAACTTGGATTGCTCTTAAATCAAAACGCTCTTTATAAAATACCCAATACCTATAAAAGCCAAATCGAGGAGCAGATCAGCGTTGCTATAACCGCATGCAAGAGCGGAAGCGATTATTATGCAATTCCCTATTCCTATGAGAACTGCTTCCTTTACTATAATAAATCTTTAGTTAGCGAGCAAGATGTAAGAAGCCTGGAAACCTTACTTTCCAAATCAATCAACGGTGTTGACGGAAACCTCGGTATAGATATGTCGGACAGTTACTATACCACCATGTTCTTGTACACTGCAGGGGTTGAAATCTTCGGACCGCAAGGGAATGATCCTACAAATGTTAATCTGGCAAACGACAATGCCGTTAAAGCTTGTAAATACATCGCAAGCTTAGGTTCTCAGAAAAAGCTTTCCAGTATAGTTAAAGCAGACCAGGTTGCAGCTTTAAAAACCAACAAGGTTGCAGCAATGATTTCAGGTCCACACATGATTACACAATTCAAGGATGCGTTGGGATCGAACTTCGGTGTTGCAATGCTTCCTACCATCAAACTCGACGGAAAAGACACACAATTAATGAGTTTCTCGGGTGTGAAAATGTACGGAATCTCCAACAAGCCCACATCTGTTCGTAATGCAAAAACAACAGCCGAGTCTTGCAGACTTGCAGCATTCCTTGCAAATGACGACAATCAACAGACAAGACTTGCCGAAAGAGAATTCTGTCCTACCAGCGAGGAACTTTTCGAGGTCGCTGTAGACAGCGGAATTTCTACCGTACAGGTTGTAGTTAACCAAAGCGAATATTCAAACCTTAAGCCCGGTATCTCTCAAATGAGTGCTTACTGGACGCCTATGGCAAACTTCCTATACGGCGTATTTAAGCTTACAAAGGGAGAAAGCTCTTGGAATAGCGAGCTTAAGTCTATAGAAAATACCATTAAAGAGAAATAATCTTTTGAGAGGACAGTATGAAAGAATTTTTTGCAAATATTCAATCGGGAGCAAAGGAATTCTTTGTTAAGCTATGGAACATAATCAAAGCCTTCTTTATAAGGCTTAAGGATAAGACCGTAGACTTCTTCAAGAACCTTCCCGCCAATCTAAAAAAACTCGGTATTAAAATAGGAACGAGCATTAAAGATTGGTTTATTAGGTACTATAATTATTTCAAGAAAGGAGATATCGGCGTCAAGCTGTCCTATATATTTATGGGGAGTGGATCTTTTGCTCACAAACAAATAGGAAAAGGCTTGATATATCTCGGAATAGAGCTTCTGTTCATTTTCTATATGTGTTTTAACGGTGCCGGCGCAATTAAAGATTTCTTTACGTTAGGCACAGAGTTCGGCTACGGCTTAACCGATATAGAAACAGGAAACAGACTTACGATAGGTGGGCAAGACTCTATGCTGTGCCTATTATACGGTGTCGTTGCAATAATAGTAATTGCCGCATTTATCGTAGTTTACTTAATGAATATAAGAAGTGCCTATGAAACCTACGAGGATTCCGTTGTCGGCAAAAAACCGCAGAGTTTCAAAGAGGACTTGAAACAGCTTTTTGACAACAAATTCTACATTGTTCTTTTGTCGGTATCGTTAATCGGTGTAATCATATTTACGGTTCTTCCCTTGATATTTATGATTTTCATCGCATTCACAAGTTTCGACAGAGAGCATTCCGCAACCGTAGGATTCGACTGGGTAGGCTTTAAAAACTTCGGAGAATTGTTAGGGACAACAGGTCTTGCATCGACCTTCTTCCCCGTACTCGGCTGGACATTGGTCTGGGCATTATGTGCAACCTTTCTTAACTATTTCTTGGGTGTCGCATTGGCTCTTCTTATCAATAAAAAGGATATCAAAGGTCAAAAGATATGGCGTACCTTCTTTGTATTGACAATAGCCATTCCTCAATTCGTATCGTTGCTGTTAATGCGTACCCTTTTCGGACCTTACGGTCCTATAATGGCGATCTTGGGCAAGAATGTAGATTTGTTCGCAAATACGCACTGGGCAAGATTTTTGGTTATCGTTATAAACCTTTGGGTTGGTATTCCCTATAGTATGCTCATTACCTCGGGTATCTTGATGAACATCCCTCAAGACCTTTATGAGTCTGCAAGGGTTGACGGTGCAAATAAAATTACAACCTTTAGAAAAATAACACTTCCTTACATATTGTTCGTAACAGGTCCCTACCTTATCACACAATTTATAGGAAACATAAACAACTTCAATGTTATTTATCTACTAACAGGCGGCGGTCCCTTCGGCGTATATAAGGAATCTGCAGGTTCTACCTCCTTGCTGGTAACCTGGCTATATTCGGTAACAACCGATCAACAAAACTATAAGCTTGCTTCCTGCTTAGGTATATTGACCTTTATAGTTTGTTCGATAGTATCGTTAATCACCTATCGCAACTCATCTGCATCAAAGAACGAGGAGGATTTCCAATAATGAATAACGAAATTGTTAAAAATACTCCTATTGAAAACACTGTAAAAACAAAGAAAGCAAGCATCAAGAGAAAGAAGTATATTAGCAGAACCGCCGCATATACGATCCTTACAGTACTCTCGATTATCTGGATTCTCCCCCTTATTTGGTTAATATTCCAGTCCTTTGCAGGTCCGGAGGGAACCTATGGTACGGCTTCAATAATACCCGAGTCGTTTAGCTTCCACTGGTATAAAGCTTTGTTTGCCGAAACCAATTATGGGAAATGGTATCTAAACACCTTTATTATCGCTTGCGTTTGTCTATTCCTGTCAACATTCTTTACGATTGCAATGGCTTATGTTATGAGCCGTTTCCGCTTTAAATCCCGCAAAAAGCTCCAAAGCATTGCAATGATAATGGGTATGTTCCCCGGATTTATGTCAATGGCGGCAATATACCATATCTTCAAGTCGGTAAATCTTGCAGGTGAACACGCATCTCGTGCAGGACTTATGCTCGCTTTAATACTGGTTTATTCGGGCTCCGCAGGTTTAAATTACTACGTATCGAAGGGCTTCTTCGACACTGTATCGAAATCTCTTGACGAGGCAGCCCGTATCGACGGTGCGACTAACGCACAAATATTTGTAAAAATAATACTTCCGCTATCCAAGCCCATTATCGTTTATACCGCTTTAATGAGTTTCTTGGGTCCCTGGGGTGACTTTATTTTTGCAAGCTATCTTTTAGGAAACGCAGAGCAATCGTGGACGGTAGCCGTTGGCTTGTATAGTATGTTAGACGGCGGAAGGATTACGGAGCAATACAATATGTTTATGGCGGGAGCCGTGTTAATAGCTCTACCGATTACAATATTATTCTTATGCCTACAGAGATACTTTGTTGAAGGTATTACCGGAGGTGCCGTAAAGGGTTAAGGAGAAAATATGAAGAAAAAACTTTTAGCAATATTAATCGTTATAGTTATGGTAACCCTAATGCTTCCCTTGGGAAGCTTTGTGGGTTCTGCCGATAACAACGGAAAGGTAATCGTTCACTTCTACAACGGAGATAACGAGTATTCCTACAGTAACTGGAACGGTCAAGACGACGTCAGGTGGGGTTCCTATTACTGGATCGATACCGGTAAAGTAGTAGAAAGCGGTACGTCTTCGTCAAATCAAGAGCTTGATGAGGAGTTCTATCGTGAAATAGACGAGAACACTACAAACTACGGCAGAATTTTCCGTATAGAATTAAACGCTACCGAAACCGCTGCCGTTAAAGCCGGTAAAAAGCTCGGTCTTATTATGGTTAGATCGTACACGGACAATATCGGTTATCTTACTCCTTATTGGTACGGAAACCAAGGTAAAGACTTGTCCTCCGACCGTTACCTGTCCATAACCTTTGACTCTAATAACGAGTATCATGTATGGATTATTGCAGGCGATAAGAATAATTATACATCACTTGCTTCCGCAAAATCGGCATTTGAAAAGATACAATCGGCTAAATTCGATGACTTTAACACTTTGTTATTCCAATCTACAAAGCCTATAACCACCAGCACCAAAATTCAGCTTTATAAAATCGACGATCTTGCTAATGATAGCGAGGGAACCCTTTATAAAGACAATCTAAAGGCATCGTATGTATCTAAAGACGGCTTAGAGGGTAAAATAACCGGTCTTAATATGGAAAACGACTTCGACTGGAATGCAGATTATCAAATCTATATCGAAGATGTATCCATATTTAGAACCAGCTGCATGAAAACAAGACTCTATCTGTCAGACAAGTTCAACAAGGAATGTGTTCCCTCGACCGATACCGCACTCGGAGCAATCTACTCAAAGAATAGCACAACCTTTAGACTCTGGGCTCCTGTTTCCACAAATGTTAAGATTAACTTCTATAAGTCGGGAAACGAACTCGATACAACCCTTTACCGCTCGGCTGTCGATATGACCTTGACAAAAAACGGTGTCTGGGAAGCAACCGTCGAAGGCGATCTTGCGGGCGTTTACTACACTTATACCAATTACGTTGAAGGCGATCAAAAGGAAGTTGTTGACGTCTACGCAAAGGCTGTCGGTGTTAACGGAAACAGAGCCATGGTAATCGACCTTGACTCTACAGATCCCGTAGGCTGGGCTGAGGATATACAAAAGGCAAAGGTTATCAGAGAAAACAATTCCGAAACCGCCGTTATTTGGGAAATTCACGTCAGAGATTTCTCAATTGCAGCAGATAACGGAATTACCTATAAGGGCAAATACTTAGCCTTTACCGAGGAAAATACCCATATCAAAGGTGATGATACAATTAAAACCGGTATTAGTTATCTAAAAGATTTGGGCGTTACCTACGTTCACTTGAATCCCGTATACGATTTCGCAACGGTTGACGAGGAATACAACAACAATACCGATTATACCTCCAAGCAAAACTGGGGATATGATCCTAAAAACTATAATGTTCCCGAAGGTAGCTATGCTACAAACGCAGAGGACGGCGAAGTTAGAGTAAATGAATTTAAACAAATGGTTCAAGCACTCCATAACGCAGGAATCGGTGTTATAATGGACGTAGTATATAATCATACCTACACCTCTGACAGCTGGTTTGAACAAACAGTCCCCGGATACTATTACCGTCAAGCACTTCTTTCGGAAACAGGTACCTTCGGCAAAAAGGCTTGGGCTACAAATTCCTTAGGTTTATATACCCTCTCCGACGGCTCCGGTTGTAGTAACGAAACCGCATCGGAAAGAGCGATGTTTAGAAAGTATATGATTGACTCCGTTGTTTACTGGGCAGAGGAATATCACATTGACGGATTCCGTTTCGACCTTATGGCTATTCACGACGTTGAAACAATGAACCAAATCAGGGAGGCAGTCAACAAGCTTCCCGGCGGTGAGGGCATACTTTTATACGGCGAGCCTTGGTCTGCAGGTTCACTAGGACTTCAAGACGGAATTAGCGCAAATGCCGATAACGTTAACAAACTCAACGGAATTAAAATATTCAACGACAGAATGAGAGACGGCATAAGAGGAAGCAACAATCCCTCTAGCGGATATGCTCAAGGTGTTACGGATACCAACACCCTTAATAAGGTTATGGCGGGAGTAAACGGCTTAATGCTGAATTATAGCGGAGAAGGAGTTCTCTCGGAGAATCCCGACTACTCTATAACCTATGCCGCAGCTCACGACAACTATACCCTTTGGGATCAACTCATTCATACCACTATAGGTGATAAAAGCCCTACTATTTATAGCGAATATAACAGCGTTGTAGAAAAAAAGAATGAAATTGTGGCAACTTTGGTATTGACATCGAAGGGAACTTCGTTTATACTAGCAGGTGAGGAGCTAGCAAGAACTAAATACGGAAATCACAACAGCTACAACGCACAGGACAAGATTAACGCCATCGACTACTACAGACAAGAGGATTTTAACGGCTTATATAACTGGTACAAATCCCTTATCGAGCTTAGAACCAAGAGGTTTACATCCATAGGCAAAGGCTCGAAGCAGGCGGAAGTCAACTGTAACGATAGTGGCTGCATTTACTATACCTTTACAAGAGAGGTTAGTAGTGATGAGTATTCAAAGGTTCAAGTGATGGTCAATCCCACAGGTAATGATGTAAAAATGACATTGAGCGGCACTTGGACGATTATAGCAAACGGTAAAGGATTCGATTTCGATTCCACCAAAACAGTTAATAATTCTATCACATTATCGGCATATGAAACGGTAATTTTAGTACAAAAATAGGAGGATGCTATGGCTAGCTTAAGCTTAAAACACATTTACAAAGTATATGACGGCAACGTTAAAGCAGTAAACGATTTCAATATGGAAATCGAGGACAAAGAGTTTATCGTTTTCGTCGGACCTTCCGGCTGCGGTAAATCTACGACCTTAAGAATGATCGCAGGTCTTGAAGAGATTTCTGCAGGCGAATTGATGATTGACGGTGAAGTCGTAAATGACGTAGAACCAAAGGATAGAAATATCGCAATGGTTTTCCAAAACTACGCACTTTACCCCCATATGACGGTTAGAGAGAATATGGAGTTCGCTCTTAAGCTTAAAAAACTTCCCAAAGACGTTATCGAAGAGAAGGTAAACGAAGCTGCAAGAATTCTCGATATAACCCAATATCTCGACAGAAAGCCTCGTGCTCTTTCCGGTGGTCAAAGACAACGTGTATCTCTTGGTCGTGCTATCGTCCGTTCTCCTAAGGTATTCTTGCTAGACGAACCTCTCTCAAACTTGGATGCTAAGTTGAGAGCTCAAATGCGTACCGAGATAAGCAAACTCCATGACAAACTCCAAACAACCTTTATTTACGTTACCCACGACCAGGTTGAGGCTATGACAATGGGTACCAGAATCGTTGTTATGAAGCTCGGCTTTGTTCAACAAATCGATACCCCTCAAAATCTTTACAATTATCCCGGCAACCTTTTCGTTGCAGGCTTTATCGGCACACCTCAAATGAATTTCTTTGAGGCAACACTCAATAGAGTTGGCAATAAGGTTGAAATCACCTTTGCTAACGATCGTAAGATCCTTGTTCCTGCTAAACATTTTGCAAAGGCTAAGGCAAGCTACTTTGACGGTGAGACACCCGTCATCATGGGTATTCGTCCCGAGGATATCCATATCGAAGAAAGCTTTGTTGCAGATAATCCCGAATGCGTTTTGGAAACCGATGTAAGCATCGTAGAAGACTTGGGCAGCGAGTCCATAGTATTCTGTGAGCTTGATCCCGAAGCCGACGGAACATTGTCAGAAACAAAGACCAGAATGACCCTCAAGGTTGATCCTAGAACCAAGGTTTACAAGGGAGATAAGATTAAGGTTGCATTCGATGCAAGCAGAATTCATCTCTTCGACAAAGAAACCGAGGTTACAATCCTTCCCAGAATTCCCGAGAACAACGAAATCAAGGGCGTAGTCCGTGACGGCGTATTAAGCATACTCGGAAAATCCATTGCACTTCCTAAGGCATTAAATCTTGAGAACGGAGAATATGATTTGACTATTCCTACCGATGCATTCCTCTTTGACGGCGTAGAAAACGAGTCGATTGTTTATCCTGAAACAATCGATGCTCCCATCTATGATACAAGGCTCGAAGCAAAGCGTATGCCTTTGTGCTCAAAGACCTCGTTCGCTCCTTACAACGGTGTGGCAATAGGTGAAAGAATTTCATTAAATATTGTAAACAGTGAACTTATCGGCAAAACCATTCTTCTCGAGTTGGAAGGAAACGGCGAAAACATATTCGCTATTGCTCCGCAAGAAATCAATTCTCAGGGTGCTACAGTATCCATCGACCTAAAGAAAGTGACTTTCTCAAGATACGGTGAAGTTATTGTCAATCCTCTCCCTGCAAAGAATATTTTATCCGCACATCTCCTTAGCGAGAAAGCTTCGAAGAAGGCTTACAACTATATCTTAGCGATTGAAGATGCAAACTTCCAAGCAACGAGTGTTATTAGCGAGAAATTAATTACAGCCGCAGGCAGAAAGGCTTTCAGCGTTAACCTTGCAGTTGACTTCACGCCTTATGGTGTAGAACAAGCAAATGACGGCTTAAAGGCTGTTGTCGATAGCGTTTTAGATTACGGTGCAGAGCGTTTTGCAGTTTTGAGCATCGGAGAAAAGAAGGTTAATATGTTCCTTTCCGAAGGTCAAGACTTGTCTGTAGGTGAGGAAATCCATATCGCAATCAATCCCTATGCATTAGGCATTGTAGATAGCGACAGAGATATCCGTATTATCTAGTTGTAAATTTGACGTTGTTCATTTTTTTAATCCAAAAGGGCTCCGCATTTTATGCGGGGTCTTTTTGACTAGCCACAAGATTATATTAAAATATCAAGCGATGTAAGCCTGGAGTCGAACCCTGAAAGAACGAATAGCATCAGTATCTCATCTGCATAAAAATGCTTTTGTAAATCAATGTTTTTTAAAACCTATCGTTTTGCATGGTGAATTTTCACTAAAAAGCGAATTTTCACCCGCCAGAGTGAATTTTCACCTGAAAAAAGTGAAAATTCACTGAAAATTCACTTTCGAATCCAAGCTTGTTACAATATTTAAAAATGGGCTTTACTTGCATTTATAAAAGTGGTATAATGTGTAACTGGAGAAGAGCTTTTAATAAGCTCTTAGAATTAATTTAAAACATTTTATAAGGAGTTTATTATGGAAAAACTTACTATTAAGGATATTGACGTAAAAGGTAAAAGATGTCTTGTAAGATGCGACTTCAACGTTCCCGTTAAGGGCGGTGTTATCACCGACGAAACCAGAATCCAAGGTGCCCTTCCTACCATTAAGTATTTAATGGAGCATGGTGCTAAGGTTATTCTTTGCTCTCACCTTGGCAGACCCTTTAACATTTTAAACGATAAAATCGATCGTAAAAAGATTAAACCCGAGGATGCAGATAAAACCGACGACGAATTAAGAGCTCAAACAATGAAAAAATGCAGCCTTGAAATCGTTGCAAAAAGACTCAATGAGCTTTTGGACAACAAGGTTACCTTCGTTAACGACGTAATCGGTGACGAGGCAGAAGCTGCAGTCAACGCTTGTAAGGAAGGCGAATGCGTTCTTTTACAAAATCTCCGCTTCTATAAGGAAGAAACCAAAAACGACGTTGCTTTTGCAGAAAAACTCGCTCGTTTCGGTGATATTTATGTAAGTGATGCTTTCGGTACCGTTCACAGAGCACACGCTTCTACAGCAGGCGTTGTTCAACACGGCTTTATCAAAACCGCAGTTGCAGGTTTCCTTATCGAAAAGGAACTTAATGTAATGGGCAGAGCAATCGAAGAGCCCAAGCGTCCCTTTGTTGCTATCCTTGGCGGTGCTAAAGTTTCCGACAAAATCGGTGTTATCGAAAATCTCATCGACAAGGTTGACACCTTGATTATCGGCGGCGGTATGGCATATACCTTCTTCAAAGCATTGGGATACAATGTAGGTAACAGCCTTTGCGAGCTTGACAAGGTAGACCTTGCAAAAGAGCTTATGGCTAAAGCAAATGCTAAGGGCATCAAATTCCTTCTTCCCATCGATACCCTTTGTGCAGACAACTTCTCTAACGATGCAAACTCCCAAGTTTCCGAACTCGGTGTACCCGATGGTTGGGAGGGAATGGATATCGGTCCGAAGACAATAGCTTTGTTCTCCGATGCTATCAAGAACGCAGCTACCGTTGTTTGGAACGGACCTATGGGCGTATTCGAGTTCCCAAACTTTGCAATCGGTACAAAGGCAATCGCAGAAGCTTTAGCTAATTCTAACGCTATCACCATCATCGGCGGAGGAGACAGTGCAGCAGCTGTTACCCAACTCGGTTATGCATCAAAAATGACACACATCTCCACAGGTGGCGGTGCTTCTCTCGAGCTATTAGAAGGAAAGGTTCTTCCCGGCATCGAGTGCTTAAATAACAAATAATTTCTTTTAAAAAAAATCTAAAAGAAATTATAACCGAATTAATAAAAGGAGTAATTTATGAGAACACCTATCATAGCAGGAAACTGGAAAATGAATAACAATATTGCGGAAACCAAAAAGCTTATTTCCGAGCTTAGACCCTTGGTTGCCGATTCCAAATGCGACGTTGTAGTTTGCACCCCTTATACCTCACTAGCAGCAGCTGTTGAGGCAGCGGCAGGTTCAAATATTCACGTAGGAGCAGAAAACGTACACTGGGCAGAAAAAGGAGCATACACCGGAGAAATTACAACCGGAATGCTTAAGGAACTCGGTGTTGAGTACGTTATTATCGGACACAGCGAAAGAAGACAATATTTCGGTGAAACCGATGCAACCGTAAATCTTCGCACAAAAGCCGCCATCAACGCAGGATTAAAGGTTATCCTTTGTGTCGGAGAGCTTCTAGAGGAAAGAGAGAACGGCATCACAGCCGAGGTTGTTCGTCGTCAAACAAAGATTGCTTTAAAGGATATCTCCTACGACCAATTAGCTAATATCGTTATCGCATATGAGCCTGTATGGGCAATCGGAACCGGTAAAACCGCTACCGCAGAAGACGCTAACGCCACAATTAAGATTATCCGTGACTGCTTAGCAGAAATATATTGTGAGAAATGTGCAGCCTCCGTTCGTATCCAATACGGCGGAAGCATGAAGCCTGCAAACGCTGCCGAGCTTATGGCTCAACCCGAAATCGACGGTGGACTTATCGGCGGCGCATCCTTAAAGGCAGAGGATTTCTCAAAGATCGTAAATTATTAAGATATGAAACAAATTGTTCTTGTCGTAATGGACGGCGTCGGACAGTCTAAAACCGGACTGGGTGACGCCGTTACCCTTGCAAACACACCGACTCTCGATAAGCTTCTATCGACATGTCCTCATACCTATATCAAAGCTCACGGCACAGCGGTAGGTCTTCCCTCCGACGATGATATGGGAAACAGCGAAGTCGGTCACAACGCTTTAGGTTGTGGTCAAGTTTACTCCCAAGGCGCTAAACTCGTAGAAGAGGCTATCGAATCGGGAGATATTTTCAACTCCTCCGCTTGGATTTCTCTTAAAGACAACTGTATCAAAAATGGCGGAACGATGCACTTCATCGGCTTATTATCGGACGGAAACGTGCATAGTAACATTTCCCACCTTATCGCACTTGTTAAGGGTGCCAAGGCTAGCGGTATCAAGAGAGTCAGAATTCACACATTGCTTGACGGACGTGACGTCCCTGCAACCTCCGCTTTAGTATATGTTGAACAGCTGGAAAACGCTTTAGCCGAATTAAACGATTCCGATTTCGATGCTTGTATAGCTTCCGGTGGCGGAAGAATGAAAATCACAATGGACAGATACTTTGCCAACTGGGACATGGTCCGTAACGGATTTTATACCCACGTATACGGAGAGGGCAGAGGATTTGACAATGCAAAGGAAGCAATCGAAACCTTTAGAGAGGAAAACCCCGGAGTTATCGATCAAGACCTTCCCGCATTTGTTATCAAAAAGGACGGAATTCCTGTCGGTGCAATGCATGACGGCGACAGTGTAATACTCTTTAACTTCCGTGGAGACCGTGCAATCGAATTAAGCATGGCGTTTGACAATAAGGACTTCGACAAATTTGACAGAGGAAATATGCCCTATGTCGAATATGCGGGAATGCTCCAATACGACGGTGATCTCAAGCTTCCCGAAAAGTTCCTAGTCGAACCCCCGAAGATCAAGTACACCCTATCGGAGTACTGCGTCAACCATCAAATTCCCTCTTATGCGGTATCCGAAACTCAAAAATACGGACACGTTACCTATTTCTGGAACGGCAACCGTAGCGAAAGATTCAGTGATACGCTAGAGGTTTGGGAAGAAATTCCGAGCGATAAGGTTTCCTTCGATCAACGTCCTTGGATGAAAGCCGCAGAGGTTACCGACAAAGTGATCGAGGCTATTGAGAGCGGAAAATACGGCTTTATTCGCTGTAACTATCCCAACGGAGATATGGTTGGACATACCGGCAGTCTCGATGCAACGATTATCGGCGTAGAGGCGGTAGATCTGGGTCTTGCTCGTTTACTTCCCGTTATCGATAAAACCGATTCCGTGCTTATCGTTACCGCAGACCACGGCAACGCGGATGAAATGTTGGAGAAGAACAAGAAGGGTGTTATTGCAGTACGCACGGCACACTCGTTAAATCCTGTTCCTTTCATCATCTATAATGCAAATTGTGAAATCGTCGAGGGTGAATTCGGTCTTTCAAATGTTGCTGCAACCGTTGCAAAGCTTATGGGCTTAGAACCCGATCCTCATTGGGATAGAGCCATCATTAAATAATTGTTTAAACTTATCTGAGTTAAAAACCTTTATGCTCGTCATAAAGGTTTTTTTATAGTCTGTTTTGCTTCGTAATATTTGCCTATCTGGAGATTGTATTTTTGCCGAAACAAACTTATCTTCTGCTTGCGAAAAGTAATATTGCTAAAAAATATACCGCAACAAGCGACAGTGAGCATAGCAGATCAAAACGATAAGAAATTTTGAGAATTTATTTCATTTAAATATTAATGCATCGGTATGTTTTATGGTAAAGCAAAAAAACTTTGAAAAATGGGTGAAAAAGCTATAACTCTCGATTGTTTATATTAATTAGTGTGAGAATGTTTCTCAAGGAGAATTTTATGAAAAAGAATAACACTTGCGGTTTAATAAGAATACTTGCCTCCGTTTTACTTGTTTTGGTATTCGGCACTTTTATATTCACTTGCGGAGGAGTTTCTACATTTGCGGCACTACCTTCACCGGATGTCTCGATTAATAATATCTCTTTTACAACTCAAACGGAAACGATCAATTATTCATACAAGGTTGAAGAGAGTTATCAAATAAGCTCCTTCCCGAACTATTATAATTTAAACATGTCCTACGGTAATGAGGCTGAGGCTGCAGCTTCGGCTGCAAACCTTATGGCTTATTATGGGAAAACATATTCGAACTTGGTAAGTTTTACCCCCGGCAGTTCCAACGGTTCCTATTATCTGTTTTCAGAAATGATAGTCAACTCATCACAAAAGCAGGCTCTTATCGATTCCTTGTATGATCATTTAGATCTCTCGTCATCGATGATTGCTGCAAGCGATTTGCGAAGAAAAATGACCTCTTATGCTAATAGTAAAGGTTATATGTTGGGATATTACTCCGTTCTTGCAGACGGAGTCATTGACTATAGTAAGATAAAGAGGTCAACCGATAACGGCTATCCGACCATGTTGTACTTAAATGGGAGTAATTATGTTACGGCATTAGACAGCGGAACGTCGATGAGGTTGCGCAAAAAGAGCTTTAGCGGCTATCATATGTGCCTGGTATACGGATATAAAAAAATCGACTTCTACAATGAGAGCGATGAGATGATTTCGTCAAAACTGATCCTTAATGTTTCTTTCGGAAACAATGACTCGAACTTAATTCAAAATAACTCTCTTTTGGCGGATGACCTTGTAATATATGCGGCGGAAACCTATATAGCATGGGAAGAATAATATGAAAGATATAGACTCATTAATGATTGAATATGCCGAAGAAACCAAAGGCAATAAAGAAGACGATCTGAAAAAATTGCATCGAGGCTGTTGTGCAAAAAAAATATCCTCGCATCGAAGAAAATGTTTGATTATATCTATCGCTTTGATGCTCGTTTTTTCTCTTATCATTGTCATTGCGTTTCTCCCGTTTGCATCCTCAGAAGGAGAGGTGCCGATTGTGCCGGATAACGAAGTGCCGCCTATTGTAAATCCGTTTTTCAACCTGGGGCAGATGGAAGAAGAGATTTTCGAAATTGCCGCAACGAGAAATAACAATAATATTTTTTACGGAGAAGTCTCGGCAGAAGAATACTACGACTATACACAATATTTGACGTTACCGTATATTGATGCGGACGATTATGAGTGCGGAAACTTTTGGCTACTTGTAGACGAGAATAGCAGTGTTTCCGGTTATGGCATGTATTTTTGTTGCAAAGATTTCTACGGGCTTTGGAATGTTGCCGTGATAAAGCTACAAGAAAAATCGGCTGACAATGAAGACGACTTATTCTCCGTATTGTGTGATGCAAAAGAAATAATAAACCTGAACGATATCGAATATTATCACTTTATAGACACCTCTACTCCGCAAGATGTCTATAAAAATGTATTTATTTACGAGGACGAGGAAGCGATTTATCAAGTATACGTAAGAAGCTTTACGGATTTTGCCCCCGAGGAGCTTCTTAACATAATGTATGGAGAAAATTCTCCGTACAAACGTACTTAGCTAACGCTTTGTACGACGTAGAAAGCGTTAGCGGCTCTCGAAACCTACTCCACTAGAGAACCGCTAACGTGATTTTTATACCCAGAGAGTCCGCACTATAGACTATCTAACAAAATAACCGCCACGTGCGGTTATTTTGTTAGATGTATTCTGTTTTTAATATAAGCTTCGTTTTCGGTAAAATCGGTACAAGTTAACAACGTTTGTACAGAGGAGGCAAGTGTCAATAGATTTTCCCGTCTGGACGGGTCAAGCTCGGACAAGACGTCGTCTAGGATAAGAACAGGCTTTTCCTTTATATTATCTTCTATACATTTGACCTCTGCAAGCTTAATTGCCAATGCCGCCGTACGCTGTTGTCCTTGAGAACCGAAGTTGCGTATATCGATGTCGTTAATTTTGACGGCTAAATCGTCACGATGCGGCCCGACCGTGGTATATCCGAGTCTTATATCCTTTTCTCTAGCCGCTAAAAGGGCGTCTAAAATTGAATTTTCGGGATCGTCGAGTTCGACATCGCAATCGTATGCTATGTTTAAAATTTCGCCGTTTTTCGCTATATTTAAATATATCTCTTTAACAATCGGAGAAAGGGTTTCTATAAAGGAGCAGCGTTTTCTGATTATTTCTCCTCCCTTTTTGGCAAGCTGTAAATCCCATATGGGAAGGGTATTATCCAGATACTTCCCCGTTTGAGCTTTTAAAAGAGCATTTCTGTTATTTAGAATCTTCACATAGTCAGACAAATCATACAAATAGGAGCGGGATTGTCCCGACAAGGCAATATCCAAAAATCTCCTTCTTTCCGCAGGACTTTCCTTAATCATCTTCATCTCATCCGGTGAAAAATAAACAACATTCAAATACCCTACAAGTTCGGCAAGTCTCGATATACCCGCATTGTCTATGGCAATACGCTTTTGACCGTTAGAGGAAATCAGTGCTTCGATTTTTCCTTTTCGATATTTTTTTTGAAGGGTCAAGCTTATTTTTGCTTCACTTTTTCCCCAGGTAACCAAATCCTTGTCCTTTACACTCTTCGGGCTTTTACCGAAACCACAAAAATAGACCGCCTCGACAAGATTGGTCTTGCCTACGGTATTAGCTCCCTCGATAACGTTTATTCCTTCCGTAAAGTGAAAATCGGCGTCAAGGTGGTTTCTATAAGAACGCAAAGAAAGGTCGGTAATTTCCATACCATTATTTTACCCCGATTAGATTAAAAAATCAATAATTTTCCTCTTTTTAATTGCAAAGACGTTCTTTATTATAGTATAATAATATTATTAATACTATTATACGCACGCGTGTGTGTGCGTTGATTTTTAACCATAATCGGCAAAAACGGAGGACATATGGAAACTAAGGTTAATCAAGATTACGGTCAAGAGCAAATTCAAGTTCTAGAGGGCTTGGAACCGGTCAGAGTAAGACCGGGTATGTACATCGGCTCTACAGACGAAAGAGGTCTGCACCATTTGGTTTACGAAATCGTAGACAACAGTATCGATGAGGCATTAAGCGGCTTCTGCGATACAATAAGCATATACATCAACAAAGACGGCTCGGTTACAGTTTCCGACAACGGAAGAGGTATCCCTACCGGTATCAAGGAAAAGGAAGGCATTTCCGCTGTTGAATTGGTTTTAACAAAACTACATGCAGGCGGTAAATTCGGTGGCGGAGGCTATAAAATAAGCGGTGGCTTGCACGGCGTCGGTTTATCCGTAGTCAATGCTTTGAGCGAATGGCTTCACGTTGAAGTAAAACAGAACGGGCACATTTTCGCACAAGACTATCACAGAGGAATTCCCGACGACAGATTGAAGATAATAGGAGATACGGACGAAACAGGTACCACTGTCAGTTTCTATCCCGACGATCAAATATTCGAAACCCTTAATTTTAACTATAAAACCCTGTATAAAAGATTGAAAGAGCTTGCTTATCTCAATAAAGGCTTGACAATCGACTTCAAAGATTACAGAGAGGATCCCGTAAAAGAAGATCTCTTCAGATTCGAAGGCGGTATCGTAGAGTTCGTCAAAGAGCTTAACGGAATGCATGAAGCAATGTTCCAAGACGTCCTCTATTTTGACGGACAATCCGAGCATGGCGAGGTTGAGTTCGCACTGCAATACAACGATACCTATAACGAAACCATTTTAGCCTTTGCAAACAACATAAACACCGAAGAAGGCGGAACTCATTTAGACGGTTTCAAAACCTCTTTGACAAGAGTAATAAACGCTTACGGAAAGAAGGCAGGACTGCTCAAGGAAAACGATGCCCTAAGCGGTGAAGACGTAAGAGAGGGTCTTGTTTGCGTAATAAGCGTAAAACTTGAAAACCCTCAGTTCGAAGGACAAACCAAGACAAAGCTCGGCAACTCTGAAATGAGAACCTTCGTTTCTCGTATCGTTACCGAGATGTTCGGAACATACCTGGAAGAGCATCCGAAGGAAAGCAAAGTATTAATCGAAAGGTCTCTCAATGCACAAAAAGCCAGAGAGGCTGCAAGAAAAGCCAGAGAAGAGGCTAGAAGAAAAAGTCCGCTTGACGGTGCTTCCCTTCCCGGCAAACTTTCCGATTGCTCGGAAAAAGACCCTTCCAAATGCGAAATATTTATAGTCGAGGGAGATTCGGCAGGCGGTACTGCAAAAACGGGACGCGATCGCCGTTTCCAAGCAATTTTACCGCTTAGAGGTAAAATCCTCAATGTTGAAAAGGTTAGAGTACACAGAGCCTTGGAAAATGAAGAAATCAAGAGCATGATTACAGCCTTCGGTTGTAACATCGGAGAGGATTTCAACGAAAGTAAGCTTCGCTACAACAAAATCATCATAATGACCGATGCCGATGTTGACGGTTCCCACATTCGTATCCTAATGCTCACATTCTTCTTCCGCTATATGAAACCATTGATCGAAACCGGTCACGTTTACATCGCACAACCGCCCCTTTACAAAATCGCAAAGGGCAAACAAATACTGTACTTCTATGACGATGCCGCACTCGAGGCGTATTATGCCGAAAACGGACGCAAGAGCGGCGATTTACAACGCTTTAAAGGATTGGGCGAGATGAACGACGAACAGCTCTGGGAGACCACAATGAGCCCCGCTTCGAGGACATTGGTTCAGGTTACCATGGAAGACGCAATCAAAGCCGATGAAATCTTCACGATTCTTATGGGAGAGCAACCCGAATTAAGACGTAAGTTTATCGAAGAGAACGCAACTCTTGTAGACGACTTGGATATATAGGTGAATTATTATGAGTAAAAACAAATTCCACAAAGAATACGAAAACATACAGGACAATACCAAAATAATCAAGGTAGACGTTGAGCACGAAATGAAGCATAGCTTTATTGCTTATGCAATGGCTGTAAACGTTTCACGTGCCATCCCCGACGTCAGAGACGGATTAAAGCCGGTTCATCGTAGAATACTTTTCGCAATGAACGAATTGGGTCTCGACTTTGAAAAGCCTACCAGAAAATGCGCAAGAATAGTCGGTGACGTTTTAGGTAAATATCACCCCCACGGAGACACTGCCGTATATGATGCATTGGTAAGACTGGCACAGGACTTTTCTATCCGCTGCCCTCTGGTTCAAGGTCAAGGAAACTTCGGTTCCGTTGACGGAGACCCTGCCGCCGCACAAAGATATACCGAGGCAAAACTTTCCAAAATCGCTGCGGAAATGCTAAGAGATATCGATAAGAAAACCGTTGATTTTTATCCCAACTTCGACGATACTCTAATGCAACCTACGGTACTTCCCGCAAGATTCCCCAACCTCTTGGTCAACGGTTCCGACGGTATCGCAGTCGGTATGGCAACAAGTATCCCTCCTCACAATCTCGGAGAGGTAATCAACGCTACAATCGCTTTGATCAACAATCCCGATATCGACATCGAGGATTTATGTAAATACGTTCCTTGCCCCGATTTCCCCACAGGAGGACTTGTTTTGGGCATCGAAAACATGCGTAAGGCATACCGCACCGGAAGAGGCGGCTGTATTATAAGAGCACAAACCGAAATCGTTGAGGAGAACGGCAGAAGCCGTATTTTGGTTCACGAGCTCCCCTATCAGGTCAACAAAGCCAACCTTATCAAATACATTGCCGATATGGTAAAGGATAAGAGATTAGAGGGCGTCTCCGACATCAACGACGAATCCGACCGTAAGGGTATGAGAATAGTTATCGACATCAAAAAGGATGCCAATGCCCAGGTTGTACTCAATCAATTATTCAAGCACACCAATTTGCAAGTATCCTTCCCGATGATATTCTTGGCACTAAGGAACGGAGTTCCTACCGTAATGAACCTTAAGGAGATACTTGCTAGTTATATCCTTTTCCAACAAGAGATTATCGTTAGACGTACCCGTTTCGATCTAGACAAAGCAAAGGAAAGAGAGCATATTCTGCAAGGCTTATTGATCGCGCAACAAAACATTGACGAAGTTATCGAACTCATCAAGTCTTCAAGAGATAAAGCAGAAGCTCAACAAAAGCTGATGGACCGCTTTGCATTATCCGAAAAGCAAGCAAATGCTATACTTGAAATTCGTTTGCAAAGATTGACGGCTATCGAAGTCGATAAGATCAAAGAGGAGTTGGCTGCAATAGAAGTTGCAATAGCAGAGTATACCGCTATTCTCGGAGATCCTAAACTCGTGGACGAAGTTATCATCAAAGAGCTATCGGAAATCAAGGAAAAGTACAATCAAGACAGAAGAAGCGAATTAACCCTCGATTATAGCGAAATAGACATTGACGACCTTATCGCAAAGGAAGATATCGTTATTACCCTTACTCACGAGAACTATATCAAGAGATATCCCGCACAAGAGTACAAGGCACAACACAGAGGCGGAGTTGGAGTTACCGCGCACAAAGCCAAAGATAACGACTTTATCGAGGACGTATTCCTTTGCTCGACACACGACGATTTATACTTCTTCAGCAACAAGGGCAAGTGTTATGTATTAAGAGGCTATCAAGTTCCCGAATCGGGCAAGGGTAGCAGAGGCAGAACGGTTAATAACCTCATCAACATCGATGACGGCGAGTTTATTACAACTATCCTACCCATCACCCACGAACAGGAAATGAGCGGTCACTTGGTTCTTGCAACAAGAAACGGTAAAATCAAGAGATGTAACCTATCCGAATTCGAAAGCATCAGAAACAGCGGAAAAATTGCAATCAAGATGGACGAGGACGACTTGCTTGTAGGCGTTTGCGTAACGATGGGCGGAGAAGAGCTACTAATGGCATCCTCTAAGGGAAAATGTATTCGTTTCAACGAAAACGGAGTCCGTGTTATGGGTCGTACAGCCTATGGTGTAAAGAGTATGGACATGGACGAAGGCGACTATATCGTTGACATCTCCTTGATAAAAGAAGGACAAGAGGTGCTTACAATCACCGAAAAGGGATACGGAAAGAGAACGGATATATCCGATTATCGTGTACAGGGAAGAGCCGGCAAAGGCGTTATGGCAGGTGTATTCAATGAAAAGACGGGAAACATTGCCGCAATAACCATGGTCAACCCCGAAGACGATGTACTCCTTATCACCGATACCGGAATAATGATCAGAACGGCAATATCGGAAATAAGCAAGATCGGCAGAGTAAGCCAAGGTGTCCGCATTATGAATGTCGGTGACGGTAAAGTTAAATCTATAGCTATCGCGCCTCATCTCGAAGAAGAAACTCCGGAAGAAACGACCTCCGATGAAGAGGCTGTAAAAGAGGAAACCGTAGTCGAACAAAACGCAGAAGAAGTGCCAAATAACGAGGTTCCTGACGGAGAATAATTCTAGAACTTGCAAACATTTATCAAACATTAGTAAGGCTCATCGCAAAAGGTGAGCCTTTTTCATTGCAGTTAGCACCTTCGTTAAACAAACTCGTTCGGAAAAAATTGACTCGCTTTTATAAAACTCGCTTGAAAAAGTTTCAACTTTACACACAAACTCGCTTGAAAAAGTTTCAACTTTATATATAAAGTCGCTTGAAAAAAATATTCAGGATTGACATTTTAGATATGTTCTCTTGCAATTTTTTCTAGCAGCAATTGTTAACTTTTATATCTGTCGTTTTTAATGATGCGGAGTAAACCTTGCCGCCTGCCCTACGTATGATGAATTAGAATCCGCAGAAAAAGCCTCAACCGTGTAAGGGGAGGTGGATTTGAGCGAAGCGAAAAGACATAGGGACTGTAGGTGTGGCACACACCGTAGTGTAAAGAGGATTTCGGCGGGAGACGAGCCCCCGCCCTACAATTAGATAACCGTATTACCGCATTAGCAACATATCTTGATGTTCTTTTTTTGTACCATGGCATTAACTTTAATATCTAATGCGAATTATTGTACTAACCTCATCCTTATAAATCGGTTCAAATGACGTAAGGTGAATTTTTTAGAGGACTTAGATCTTATCTGTAAATATTACCTTGATTAAGTGTATACAAAAAATATCGGTTGATAAAGTATCAACCGATACATTTTTTAAGACAATATACCTTATTTTTTAGACATAAATGCTCTTGGCTCAACACCTAGTGCCGAAAGTCCGCTACCTAAAGTATTACGAACAGCCGTTATAAGTGCAAGATTTTTTCTGCTCAACTCTTCATTGTCGGCATCGATTATCTTTCTGCCGGTATTCCAGTACGAATGGAACAATCCGCTGAGCTCAGAAATATAGTTGACGATTAAATGGGTAACAAGTTTGTCTGCAGAGGTTCTTAAAATTGAAGGGAAACTTGCAATCGAGTTCAAAAGTTTACGTTCTTCTATACTAGCATTCTCATAGAAGTCGGTAACACTCTCCTCAACGTAATCTTTTCCGAACACTTCTTTATACTTGCCGAGCAAAGAATTCGTTCTTGCAAAAGCGTATTGAATATAAAATACAACACTTCCCTGTGCCTCTCTTGAAAGTTTGACAAGGTCAAAGGTAACTTGGCTTTCCGGGTTACGGGATAGCATGTAAATTTTGAAGATATCCGGATCTATCTCCTCCAAAACATCCGTTAAAAGAACATACGTACCCGCTCTCTTGCTCATTTTGAAAGGCTCACCGTCTTTCTCGAGGTTGACCATTTGACACAACAAGACATCCAATTTCGCCTTGCTTTCGGTAATTGCGGCAAGTGCCGACTGCATTCTCGGGATGTAGCCGATATGGTCTGCTCCCCAAATATCTATAAGTCTCGAGAATCCTCTTTGATATTTATCGTAGTGATATGCTATATCCGATGCAAAGTATGTCAATTCTCCGTCCGCTTTTACCACAACTCTATCCGAGGTATCACCAAAGGCAGAGGAACGGAACAGCAATTGCTCAACTTCATACTCCTCATCCTCTTGTATGGCTTCGACAGGACGTGGGATTTTGCCCTTATATATCAAGTTCATTTCCTTCAAACGGTCAAGGGAAGCGTTAACCTTACCCTGATCAACCAAGTCGGTTTCGCTTGTAAAGAGATCGAACACGATACCTAAGCCGTTAAGATTATCCCTTATAAGGTCAAGCATATGGTCAACGGTTGCCTTTTTAAACAAAGCATAGAATTCCTCTCTGGAGCTGTTTTTATATTGATCTCCGTATTGAGAAAAAAGTCCTTTTGCAAAGTCGGTAATATACGCCCCGGGATAACAATTATCGGGCACAGGCTCATCAAGTCTCAAGCCGCACTGTTGCATATAGCGATATTGTACGGAGTCCAAAAGATTGGCGATTTGATTCCCATGGTCGTTAACATAGTATTCTTTAGTAACCGAATATCCTGCCTTTTTTAGAATATTTGCAATGGAATTACCAAGTATTGCTCCACGACAGTGTCCGACATGCAACGGACCGGTAGGATTGGCTGAAACGAACTCGACATTGATTTTTTCAGGATTATCCCTTACAACATCTCCAAAGGAGAAGCCGTCCTCTATAACCGCATTAAGGAACTCGTCCCAAAATTTTTCCTTAAAGCGAATATTGATAAAACCGGGACCTGCAATTTCTGCCGATTTAACAAAATCAAGGGATGAGATTTGAGGCAACAACTCTTCTGCGATTTGACGAGGAGCACGTTTTAGTGCTCTTGCCAAAACCATTGCAGAATTGGTGGCAAGCTCTCCAAACTCTGTTGTAGGGGGAACAGTACAGATTGCGGAATCGGGAAGTTCCACATCGTGCACTTCTTTCAAATAGCTTTTTATCTTTTCCAATATTCTAGAGGAAGCAAGCTCGTAAATATCCATAAATACTCCTAAACTTTATTATTACTATTATTATAAGACCACGACCGATTATTGTCAACGGAGATTACCTCGATTGAAAACAAAAGGTTTATCAAACTAGCCAAAACACTTGACATAAAAAGGAAATGATGTAACAATTATGCCGTTTGAAAAAACAACTGTAAATGAAAGTTACCGAGGCTCGACCTCATAGATAAAGAAGGTAGGATATGGATTATTATAAGATATTACTTCCTCTTGCGTTAATACTTATTCTGTCCAAGCTTTTAGGCTTAGGCTTAAAGAAGATAGGTTTACCGCAGGTTGTAGCAATGCTTTTAGCCGGCGTTATAATAGGCTTAGTTCAATACATTCCAAATCAATCGTTAATCACCGCCGATGTAAAGGACGGCTTAGGGTTTATCGCCAAAATAGGCGTTATTTTGATCATGTTTTCTGCGGGAATGGATACCGATATAAAGGTTATAAAATCGACAGGTGCCGAAGCCGTCGTTATTACGATTTTAGGCGTAGTAGTCCCGCTGGGCATGGGAACCCTTCTTGCATGGTTATTTTTCCCTTCGAGCGGAATATATTCACAGTTATTTTACGGAGTAATTATCACCGCAACCTCCGTTTCCATCACCGTTGCAACCCTCAAAGAAATGGGCAAGCTTAATAGCCCGATTGGTACTGCAATCGTATCGGCGGCAATTATCGACGACGTTATAGGCGTTGTACTAATCTCTCTCGTAAGCGGATTGGCAGGACAAGGCTCAGGTAGCGAAGATCTATTAGGAAGTGCGCTTGCTCCGTATTTCCATGGTGGAATGGAAGCATTAGCCGTAATTATCAAGATAGTCGTTTATATAGTCTTTATAGTCGGAGCAGGCTTGTTGATCAGATTTTTCTTTAAGAAACTAGAAGATCATTTCCCCGAGCATAGAAGAGTTGCGGTATTAAGCTTTGGCGTATGCTTCTTATTTGCATACCTTTCAGAGGCAGTATTCGGAATCGCAGATATAACAGGAGCATTCTTTGCAGGACTTTTGCTTTCCGGCATGAGGGACACAAATTATGTTGATTACAAGGTAGAGTCTTGCTGCTATTTGGTATTCTCGCCTGTGTTCTTTGCAAACATAGGAATCAACAGCGACTTTTCAGGTATAACCGCCACAATGATAGGCTTCGGCGTATGCTATATAATCGTAGCATTATTAGGAAAATTCATAGGCTGCGGTTTAGGTGCCATGATGTTCAAATGCGGAATAAAGGACTCCTTAAGGGCAGGTATAGGAATGATGGCAAGAGCAGAGGTTGTGTTGGTATGTACTCAAAAGGGTGTTGACTACGGAATGGTAGATAAAGGGATTTACCCTTTTATACTTATTCTAATAATAATATCCTCTTTCATTGTTCCGATGCTACTAAAACTAACCTATAAGAAGGAAAAAGCCCTAACACTTTCTCCGGACGGAGCCGCAATTCTCGCCTCCGCAACCGATATATCAGACAACTCGGAACAAACATTAAATCAAGAACCAACGGACACAACAAACGAATAATCAAAATAATAAAACGTTATGAAAAAAAGCAGCTCGACTGCTTTTTTTCATAATATCAGCACCGAATGACAAAAGATAAAAAGTAGGTATAATACCAACCGCTTGAAAAAATAATGACAACAAGATATCGTTATTATTGAAATATCTTACAAAAAAAAACACACCCATAGCCGGCAATATATGGTAATAATACGGATGAGATACCGATGTTTCACATCGCCCCGATGGGGTTCGACTCCAGGCTTTCGCCTTTCGCTCAGTATGACATTTTAGACTGTTTAGCGGTATATATTAGGTTGATATTGAAAAAATTACACAATATTTTCTAGATATAGTTTTGTCATTTGGATTATTTGTGAATTTATTGTACCACATTCCTTCGCTCAGTATGACATTTATATACTGTTTTGCTGTAAGACAATGGCTTTTCAGCATTATTTTTACTTATGCCTATACAGGTTTTCTTAAGCAATCGCATTGCTTTACACAAGGAAACATCTTCTATGGTAAAACGATGTATGATATTGAGTAAACACTTGTAAATTATCTGAAATGTCATACTGAGCGGAAGAAATTGGTATCAATTTCTGTAGTCGAACCCCACAGGGGCGACACACAGTGTCGGTATCTCATCCTTTACTTTTCAGAAGGAATACACTCGAATGTCATACCAAGTGAAAGAAATGTACCTAGAAAATAGTACATGCAAATCCTGCAATATCGACCCGATTTATACCGCCAATCATCTAAATTGTCATACTGAGCGGAAGAAATTGGCATCAATTTCTGTAGTCGAACCCCGAAGGGGCGACACAAAGTGTCGGTATCCCCATCCGCATTATTATACTAACAAGGAACTCTAGGAGCAATACATTCACAGCGGTATCTAATCCGTATAAATCGACACTCTTTCATTTAATATGCCTTTAAGATGCGACGGCATCGAAGTTGGAGACAATCCCTCTCTTTTTTATTTTTCCTTTAAAGATGCTATTCTCCTCGATATAAGAGAACACAACCTATCAATATAATCTTCCGACATATATGAGTTCTTACACATCTCTAAATATGTCTTTTCCAAAGAAACAATTCTTTCTAATAACCTTATATACACCGTCTTATTTAGCTTTAAATTCTCGGCTAGCAATATAAAATCTTTTCGTCCAAGGTTACGTTTTTTTCCATTCAATGTCAAAGCCATTTCATCCATATCTTGCGGCAAAATAACATTTACCGGTAACATATCATATGCATCCGATAAATAATATTGTCCACTACCAAAAGAAGTCTCTATGAGTGAAAAATTCTTCAAATGCATATCAGAATTGCCCACCACAAAAGAGAATAGAAGCCTCAAGTAGAATTCCGCCATATCAAGTGATGGATTTGTTGCAAAAGTGCTGATTATTTTACCGCAGCGTTCATATGACCCTTTGTATTTATCTGCAGCAGATCTCGAATCAAGCTGACAAAAATCCTCCATTGCAAGTTTTTCCCCTGCAGAGGTACGATCGATTCTTTTAGTAATATAGGCAAACTTGTTATTATCTGCAAGTCGTACCAAAGCAAAAGGCACCGTTTTAATTCCTACAACCCTCGCCATTTGCATTACCAGATACTCCGATTCGGGAAGGTAGGCATATTCATGAGTTGGAGGCTTTAAGATATATCCCAAAGGATACCCGACAATAGTCAACCTAGACCGCTTCCCTCTTTCCGATGATAGGTGAAGAGATAGTTTCTTTTGAACACCTGTTACCGTAAATCCCCTGTTTACACTTTCCAGTGCAAGTTTTTCAATTGCGATTTCGGATAAATCAAAAAAAGGAAGGTCTTTAGTCCCAAAAAAATTGCTGATGCATTTGCCATGCCATTGTGTTTGCAATTCGTCATCATACAATCCGATTATAGGTTTTCCACAGCAAAGGCAATTCACTCACGCACCTCCTCGACAGATACAGCACCGATACAATCCTTGCAGCTCAAAAGTAATAAGCCGAAGCGGTCTTTCATATCGATTTTCCAATTGTGTGTTACCACATTCAAAAGCCACCCTTCGGGAATCAATCCGTCAAAAAAAGCAAAAAGAACCTTTGACAAATATACCTCTTTTCTTTTTGGTAAAGTCAAGCTAATTGACGGAAATGAGGAATCCGCAAGATATTCGGAATCATAGCAAAAACTATAGCCTCCGTCGATTTCAGAAAGCATTCCTGCAAAACGATCACGCAAAAAAACACGAGCAGAACGATAATACATATAAGTTAAAACTCCTCTAATTTCTCCCGAGGAAGCTCCCCGGGGACTGCAACAGCACCAAACATTGAAAGTGCCTGATTTACCTTGTCCATTCTGACCGTTTCCTTTCCTTGTTCCAGCTCTCTAACAAAACGAAGACCTAACCCCGAGCGGAATGCAAATTCTTCTTGGGTGAGTCCTGCTTCCTTTCTTTTTTGTTTAACGAATAGTGCGATTTGATTCATAGTACGCACATTTTACCACCTATCGGGTATATTGTCAAGAGGTACAGACAAATTTACACCCCATCGGGTGCAAATTTATAACTTCTACGCAATTTTATACCTTATCAGGTATATTTCTTATTAATTACTACTACTTTTTAAAAGAATACACCCCGATGTAATACCGAGTGAAACGAATGTGGTATAATAAAATTACAAATAATACAAATGTCAGAATTGTACCTAGATAATAGTACATGCAAATCCTGCAATATTGACATAATTGCTACCACCAAACCATCTAAAATGTCATACTGAGCGGAAGAAATTGGTATCAATTTCTGTAGTCGAACCCCACAGGGGCGACACCTTAATGTCGGTATCTCATCCTTTACTTTTCAGAAGGAATACACTCGAATGTCATACAAAGTGAAAGAATTGTACCTAGATAATAGTACATGCAAATCCTGCAATATTGACATAATTGCTACCACCAAACCATCTAAAATGTCATACTGAGCGGAAGAAATTGGTACCAATTTCTGTAGTCGAACCCCGTAGGGGCGACACCTTAGTGTCAGTATCTCATCCACATCATTATATCAACAAAGAACCACTATAGGTCATACTTAAACATCGGTATATAATCCTAAAAAAAGACTCCTCTACGCAAGAAATATCTCGAGGGTTTTCCGGCATAAAAAAGAATTATTAAGATTTGATTAAAAATTATTGGTACTCATTTACTTTTCTTATATATATATATATATATAATGGTAATGTTTCGTAATAATGGCGTTGTTTAGTCCTTCTTTGTATATTTTTTCAGCCATTATTTAGACAAAATCTAGAAAAATATTATTTAGGAGGAGATCTTTATTAATGAAAAAGACCATTTTATTAATCGGCATTATTCTCTGCATTGCTGTTATCGGTTCGGTATTGGCAGTTGCTGTTTATGATGCAAATGACATTGAAGGCTCAATTTCTACCGATACATATTTGTATTTGGGATTGAACTCATCAGCCGGCACAGGCGTAATCCTTTCTGCCGGTGTACCAAAAATTGTACCTATTGTATTAAGTGTTGACACAAATGCAGAAAACTGGGGTAGTGGTACGTTGACAATCACCCCCGCAGCACAATCCGAGAAAAACATCGAAAAGGTTACCATCGGCATTTATTCCGACGCAGCAGGTAATACTGCACTCACAGACAACGTATCTATCGATAAAGGCGTGATTACAGTTACCGGAATAAGCGAAGGTACAACAGTCTATGTAAAACTGTTGTTAGCTGAAGATGCAACACAAGACGAAGTTAAGGCTACAGGTGGTACTTTAACTTGTTCTTTTGTGCGTGTTGAGGCTTAACAATTACGGAGGTGAATTATGACTAAGAAAATTATCGTTTTAGTAATTGCAATCGTTCTTTGCCTTTCCGTAGTAGGCGGATGCTTCGCCCTCTATTACAAGGATGCGACAAACTTGGTAATAAACTTCGGTTCTGAAGATGCTGTCACACTAACACTAGCCGCAGATGGCGGTGCAATCAATTTTGGAAATGTGGTTTTAAATCCTACATCTAATTCTGCTACACAAAAAGTCACTCTTGATGTAAGCGGTGCAAAAGAACAAATGGCAGGCCTCAATGGCGAATTAAAGATTAGTCTTGGCGGCACTCTTGATTCTTCATATTACGTATTATCAGGAGTCGCAAAGGGAGCAGGCGACAGCGCCGAAGATGTTAATTACGAACAAGCACAACTAACAAGCGGTGTTACCCTTCCTTTGGATGATCTTCCCCAATACTTAACTTTAACAATTGCATTAACCGATGCAGGTAAAACCAATGAAGGGTTTAAAGCTGCTTCCAATAAAAACATTACAGTAAGCGTAAGCTGGAAAGTTGTTGACTGGGCTCCTGTAGACGGCGGTTACTACATCATCGGTACAAAGAGTGGTTGGGGCGTTAATAAAAATGCCATCCTCCTTGATGGAGATTTAACAGGTCAAACAGACAAAGCACGTAAACTTAATGTAACTCTCGAGGCAGGAGAAGAGTATAAGGTCGTTCGTTACACAACTGCAGGAGGCATTGAATGGCTAGCAGCCGGTGATTCTATGGGGGCAGGAGTTAACGGAACTTATACTCAAAACATTACAGTCGATACAACAGGCACATACTTCGTTTGTTATAATCAATACGACCAAGTATGGATACAAACAATGTCATCGATGGGCTAATCAAGCAATTAACCCAACAATCGATTATCGCATTACAATAACAACACGCAACAGTAAATACGGTCGGGAAACATCCCGACCGTAGCTTGCGTATTATATAGATATGACAAAAAGCCAATACGAGAGTAAAAAAATAACAAATGCTAAAAAGGTGGGCAAAATAGTTCTTAACGTTTTGTTCTACATTGTTATGCTATTTTTTATTGTCGTATTGGTTTTTTCTTTTATTCAAAAACTTTCGGGTAAAGATGTTTATCCCTTCTTCGGTTACAGAGGAATGATTGTTGAATCGGGAAGTATGTCCTTTAAGTGTGCGGAAAATGCAGAGTTTTTAGAGGGGCATGACGAACAAATGCAAGTAAGAGATCTTGTATTTACAAGAAAACTGAAAGAGGGAGAAGCTCCCGAAGTTTACGATATAGTGACCTTTAAAATGGGAGATGCAACCGTAATTCACCGTGTGGTTGAAATTTACACCGATCCTACTACAGGGCAGACAATGTACGTAACGCAAGGTGATGCACGACCTGAAAGAGATGCACCCAAAAGCTTAAATCAAATCACAGGCATTTATGTAGGTTCTCTCGGACAATTTGGTGTGGTTATCGATTTTCTGCAGAGTGCATTTGGAATAGTTGCCCTTATTGCAGTTATAGCGATAATATTGATTACAAAAGTTATTCTAAACTACGTACACGAAGAAAAAGACAAGGTCGAAACTAAAAAAGATACCGACTCCGCCGAACGCGATAACAACACAGAGGATTGTTCAGATGCAGTCGATATTGAAGAGAATGCTACAGAAGAAAGCTTGAGTGATGACATTAGCGATGTTGTCGACACGAAAAAAGCAGCAGAGAATTCTACAGAATCAGAACACGATACAAATTGACGGTATCTCATACAGAATAAAAAGCCCGTTCGTATATGATGATATGTGGAAAACCTGAATCAATATGCTCGGTACGCAATACACATACGTCATACCGAATAACAAAAGGAGGGCAGCCATAAAAAGCCGGAATTGCCGCTAAAAATCAAAAAAAAACACCGTAAAAAGTGCATATACATGTCATACTGAGCGGAAGAAATTGGTATCAATTTCTGTAGTCGAACCCCACAGGGGCGATGCTTGCATCGGTATCTCATCCGCATAAAGAAAAGTATTCAACGGCAGAATACTGGCAGAATACTAATGGTATATAGGAGAAGTAATGAAAAGAGAAGCTAAACTAATAACAATCATAATATCCCTGATACTATGCATATCGGTTATCGGTAGTGCTTTTGCTTTGTACACAAGCGAAGGCTCTCTAATCATAAACTTTGAAGGAGTTTCTTCTACACCTACAACAGTAACTTTGTATTACTTCAATATTTATTCTTGGGATTCAGTTTACGCCTATGTCTGGGATTCTACAGGTAACTATAATAAAGCTTACCCGGGAGAAACAATGACCGCAGTCAATGGACAAGATGGCTGGTATTCGATAGAGGTTTCAAACGGATATGCTAATGTTCTCTTCAATTCAAATGATGACAGCAAGAAAACCGATAATTTAACAGTAGACGGAAGCAACTTGTATTTTGACGGTTATCAATGGAATAATGATTTCAACGAGGTAACAATTACGGTAAACAGTTCAACATCCTATCCCATGACCGCATCTCATACTTCTGACACCACAGTGGCTTCCCAATACACGGCATCTGTTTATTTAAACGAGGGCGACAAAGTAACCATTTCTGACAACAAGGGTTATTCCTATACTTCTACTTCTTCTGCTTGGCAAAACTCCACAGATTTCAGCGGTACTGCTCCATATGCAGGAGAATACACATTCTATGCAAAACGAGACTATGATGGAAATCCTTTGATTTGGACAGGAATCCCCACTATAACGGTATATTATTACAATGTACTCGATTGGAGTACAGTTAAAGCCCATACTTGGGGTTCTACTATAGAAACATATAATACTACTTGGGCAGGAAGTACCATGACAGCGGTTGACGGACACTCTAAATGGTATTCAATTACTATCGCAAAGGATTGTGCAAACATTATATTCAATAATAATGGAAGTTCCCAAACTCCAAACCTTGACATAGATACAGAGAAACTGTACTTTAACGGCTATGAGTGGACAAACGGATTTAATCTATACACCGCAACAACAAGAAGAATCTACTTCAAAAATACCGCAAATTGGAGCAATGTTTATTGTCACCACTGGAATAGCAGTACCGGAACAACTTGGCCCGGAGATAAAATGACATCACTGGGAAATGGTTGGTATTATGTAGACATAAAGACATCTGATACCTATGTAATTTTCCACAACTACAGCGGAACACAAACCGCCGATATTTCGATAACTCATTACAATTGGTATTATGATTATTCAAGATATTACACAGACAATCTAGCGTATGGTTGGGTAAGCTCAATGGATTAGTAATGCTGAACAAAAAACAAGACTCCTCTATCAAAAAGAGGAGTTTTTTTGAAAATGATACAGATTGAAAAAATTAATACATCAATTAAAACAATGCTTTACAGGACTTTTTCAAGGATGAGATACCGATGTTACACATCGCCCCGATGGGGTTCGACTGCAGGCTACGCCTTCCGCTCAGTATGACATTTTAGAATATTTGGCTGTATATATTAGGTTGATACTGCAGAATTGGCATGCAATATTTTCTAGATGTGGCTTTGTCATTTGGATTATTTGTGAATATATTGTACCGCATTCCTTCCGCTCAGTATGACATTTACATGCAGTACCAGTATTTTATTCGAGTTTTACACTACATTTTATCGTTTATATTTCTTTATTGTCATTTGGAGTATTTTTGATTTGCTTTATCACATTCCTTTTAACAAGGATAAGATACCGACACTTTGTGTCGCCCCGATGGGGTTCGACTTCAGGCTTCGCCTTCCGCTCAGTATGACATTTTAGACTGTTTAATAGTAAAAAAATGGTTCGCATTATAGAATTGACATTTATTGTTTCTAAGTGTAATTTTATTATTTAGATTATTGGTATATATATTGTACCACTTTCTTTCGCTCAGTGTAACATTGATCCACTACTTTATTCTTTTTGATATAATAAAGTTATTTCCTATTATCTAATAAGCTTAATATCGATATTGTTTCTTATTTTGTCGCACATCTTTCCTTCCGTTCATGGGACGTTATACATATCTTTTGCTATATTTCAATGATTTCTAATAGCAAGTATTGATTTTTTCAACTGCAACTTTATCATTTTGATGCTTTCTTATTTTATTTCACAACTTTCATTCCGCCAAGTATGTATTTATACATATTTTTTGCAATTATTTATACAATTTACGATAACAAGTCTTGACACATGATATTATTATCTGTTACAATATTTTTGTAAAATCGTGATTAGACAAATCTAGATTAGACAATGATAGTATATGGAGTTAGCTATGTTTATTGGTCGTAAAAATGAATTACAATTTCTAAATGATGCATATCAGTCGGATAAAGCGGAATTAATCGTATTATACGGAAGACGCCGTGTTGGTAAAACTGAATTATTAAACGAGTTTTGCAAGGATAAACAGTGCTTTTTCTATACGTGCCGTGAGTATACGGACATAAAACAGCTACAATCATTCACGGATAAGATCCGTTCCTATAATATTCCAACATTCGAGTACGTTAACTGTTTTTCAGATTGGGAGCAAGCTTTTTCCTCTGTTTTATTCATCAACACCGATAAAAAGAAACTCTTGGTCATAGACGAATTTCCATATGCCTGCAAGGTCAACCAAAGTATTCCGTCAATATTGCAAGTACTATGGGATGAAAAACTCCGTCACGAAAATATAATGATTGTTCTCTGCGGAAGTGCTATGAGTTTTATCGAAAAAGAATTACTTTCCGAGAAAAATCCGTTATACGGAAGAACGACCGGCATTTATAAAATCAATCCTCTGCCGTATATTGATGCTATAAAATTCTTTCCAAATTATTCTAGTGAAGATAAGTTATTAGTTTATTCTATATTGGGAGGAGTTCCTCATTATTTGAGACAATTCAGCAACAATCTTTCATTGGAAAACAATATCAAGCAAAACATTTTGCGAAAGGGCTGTCCCCTTTATAACGAAGTAGAATTTCTATTAAAGCAAGAGCTTAGGGAAACAGCAGTTTATAACACCATTGTCGAAGCCATTGCACTTGGAAGCAATTCTTTTGCAGAGATAATGAACAAAACAAGACTTGAAAAAAGCAAGTTGAGCGTATATCTCAAGAATCTAATTGAAATCTCTATTGTAAAGAAGGAAACGTCTGCACTATCCTCGGACAAAGATAAAGTTAATTCCTCAAAAGGAAATTATATACTAACCGATAATTTCTTCCGTTTTTGGTATGCGTTTGCATATCCAAACCTTACTGACCTTGAAAACGGTGACATAGATGGTGTATGGGTGGAAAACGTAAAGGGGAATTTGCATTTCTTTGCATCAACCCCCTTTGAAAAACTATGTCTAGATTATCTATATATATTGAATAAAAAAAATAAACTACCATTTAGAATTCACAACGCATCTCGTTATTGGGGCAAAACCATACAAATAATAGATGGACAAAAGCAATCCCTTAATCTCGAAATCGACATATTAGCACCCGATATAAAAGGGGATAATTTCATATTTGGAGAGTGCAAATTCACAAACGAATGCTTTGATATGCAGCAACTTAAAAAATTGCAAAACAAAGTTTTTGTTAATGGTAATATTTATTACTATTTATTCTCGCTTTCCGGATTTACAACTACAGTCAAGGAATATGCAAATTCTCACAACAATGTTGTACTTATTGATGCAACAGATTTAGTATCTATTGTTGAATAATAATGTGCTTTAACGCATCAATACTTAAAAATTCATAAAACGCCTGCCTTTACACGAAGGCGGCTTTTTTTGATACGGCGGGAGGATAGCCACGCCCTACAATGTATGATGTTGTAATGATAACGATAACTTACAAGAAAACAATCTCTAACTTGCAATATATAATAATAACAAGGATGAGATACCGATGTCGAACATCGCCCCTACGGGGTTCGACTTCAGGCTTCGCCTTTCGCTCAGTATGACATTTTAGAATATTTGGCTGTATATATTAGGTTGATATTGCAGAATTGGTATGCAATATTTTCTAGATGTGGCTTTGTCATTTGGATTATTTGTGAATATATTGTACCGCATTCTTTCCGATCAGTATGACATTTAGATGTATGCTCCTGCGTTTTTCATTTTTTAGTAGCATTTATTTACTTTTATGTCTGTTGTTTTGTAAGGATGCGGTGTAAGCCTTGCCCGCACTACGTATGATGAATTAGAATCCGCAGAAAAAGCCTCGCATTGGTCCGTGTAAGGGGAGGTAGATTTGAGCGAAGAGAAAAGACGGAGGGACTGTAGGTGTGGTACACACCGTAGTGTAAACATGGATTTCGGCGGGAGACGAGCCCCCGCCCTACAATAAGATAGTATTATTCTATAACAAATTGTCAACAATAGTGCCCCGAGTGACATAAGGAGCGGTGGATTGTGACAGAGGAACAAGCCTGGGAAATTGTAGCAAAGAAAGTTGTCGTAGCTACATGTTCTAAAAAAAAAACAAAAAACTATACCCTATCGGGTGCAAAAATCGCATCAACACATCAATTTACACCCTTTCGGGTGTAAATTATATAACTCAACAAAAAAAGAGCAATAAGCTAATTATTACCCTTTTCTAAAACTACTTATATTACATTTTAACCTTTATAAGACCATTAATAAGTTATCCTCATAGGTAAGATAAGGAACAGGTAATCGTCTCCTTCCACTTGATTGAAGATACAAGGCGAATTGCTTGTCTTAACGTTCATTTTGACAAATTCATCATCAACAACATTGAGGAAATCTAGGAGATATTTTCCGTTGAAACATATAAGCGTTTCCTTTCCGTCAACATCAGCAGGAATTGTTTCATGAACAACACCCATTTCGCTTGTACTGTCAATAAGCATTGTATTTTCCTTAACCTCAACCTTTACAAGGTTGTTTTTGCCTGCTTTGCTCATTATTGTAGCCCTATATACGCTTTCATAGAATTGAGCTTTATTGAAGGTAACAGAAGTTGTGAAACCACTGGTCAATATGTTACGATAATTGATAAACTCGCTCATAATCAAACGGCTTATAACAATGGTATTGTTGATATTGACATAAAGCTTATCATGACCGAAAACAAGCTTGACACTTTCCTCACCCTCGTCGATAAATTTTGCAATCTCAGCCAAACTTCTTGCAGGAATAACATAGTTGGCTTTATCCTTTGTACCACTAACAATATTTTTATTACAAAGTGCAAGTCTGTAGCCGTCAAGTGCAACGACGGTAAGTCTATCGTCGGAAACTTCAAACAAACAACCTTTCAATATAGGTCTGCCATCCTCTATAGATGCTGAAAAAACAGTTTTGTTGATAATATCCTTCAAATCCTCTTTCTTTAATTCCAATTCGCTATCGTTCTCGACTTCATCTATAGCAGGGTATGCGGAAACATCCATCAGTTTAATAAATACTTGGTTGTCACCATAATGAATTGCAATGTTTTTAGAATCGGTACATTCCAGTTCAATTACCTCGTGATCAAGACTCTTTACATACTCTGCAAAGACTTTTCCCGTAACAAGAACTTCACCTTCGATTTTAACATCTGCAACAATTTTCTTGCTTATGGTGATTTCAAGGTCTGTTGCGGTCAAGGTCAAGAAACCGTCTGCCGCTGTAAGCTTAATACCCTCTAATACGGTATTGTTTTTCTTAATCGATATAGCCTTTGCTACTTTTAAAACTGCTTCTGATAATGCAAGTCCGTCACATCTAAGCTTCATAGCCGTTCTCCTTTTAAGCTTTTTTTATTTCTTTTAGTTTATCATCGTCAAAATAATTATAATGACGGTTAATATGTGCATTTCTCCGAAAACCACAACAAATTGTGTCGATTAGTTTCTCGGGAAACAATATATGCCTTTCTAGTACGTTTTGTATTGTTTAAACCTTGTTGAAAAGCGGTGCGCAACTTGTGCGTAACGTGTTCAATTTTCAACCTATTTGTTCAAAACAAGGTTCTTTATGTCGTCAACAATGAGTTTTGCCTTCTCGTCGGATTGAAGAAGTCTTTCAACCTTGTCCCTAGCGTGCATTACGGTTGTATGTTCTTTGTGGAAGTATTTTCCAATAGTGGAAAGGGGAATATTCGGCATCATCATTGTGATTACGTACATTGCATACTGCCTCGGGACAAGTATTTCACTGGCTCGGCTGGGAACGGTCAATTCCTCAACCGTTTTGTTGAAATACTTTGCCGTGGCTTCCATGATACGTTCGATCGTTACACTGTCCTCCGAGTTGTTGGCGGTGTCACGCAAAGCTTCCTTTGCAAAATCGACGGTATCGGCAGGATGATTGACAAGTCTTGAATACATTCCTACGGTTTTAAGCATGCCCTCCAATACTCTGATATTTGTTCTTTCGATATCGGCAAGGTAATACATAACCTCTCTGCTTATTTGGAACCTGTAAGCATAGGTTTTCTTTTGAAGGATTGCAACTCTATCCTCAAAAGAAGGGGTTTCGATGTTGACCGTTATACCCGATGCAAAGCGAGATGACAATCTTTCATCGAAGAATGTCAGATTCTTGATGGGACGATCGGATGAAATGATAATTTGCTTTTTCTTTGCGAAAAGGTCATTGAAAATATGGAAGAGTGCTTCTTGAGTTTTTTCAGCTTTTTCAAGAAATTGCACGTCATCGAGCATAAGAACGTCTTGATTTCGGTATTTTTCATTAAAAAGCTTGATAAAATCCGCATTCTTGTTATTTCTAATGCTGTATATGTAATCATTGGTGAAATTTTCCGCAGTGATATACAGCACTTTGAGCCCCGGATTGTGGGAAATAAGATAATTTCCTATAGCGTTAAGTAGGTGGGTTTTGCCGAGGCCCGGGCGACTGTAAATGAAAAGAGGATTGTAAATATCACCGGGATTTTCTGCAATTGCCACACAAGTCATTGCCGCAAGTTTATTACTATCACCGACAACGAAGGTGTCAAAGGTGTATTCTTTTGTAAAGGGAATGCTGTCTTGATAAACATCTACGGGAACCTCTTGTATAGGTTCCATCGGCTCTATGTTGTCGGCTTCTTCCTTTAGAATAATTGCATAATCGTCATAGGGCGAATCCGCTTCCTTTAATGCTTCGAGCAGTTGCTTTCTAAATGTGGAATTGATATATTTTCTGTGGGCTTCAAGAGATGCCAAAAGAATTAGGGTATTACCTCTAACGGTATAAGGCTTCAAATCGTTGAAGTAAATAGTAAAAGCAATCGCACTGATTTTAGGCGAGGAAGAAAGCTTTTGTTTGACGACTTCCCAAAGAAGATTGATGTCCGTATTGTTATTCATTGACAGTTTCCTTTGTTGATACTTGAGAATAATATTATTCCCTACTATATATTATAATAAAAAAGCGACATTTTTTCAAGTATAATATGTGTGAAATCAATACTTTTTTCCAAAAAGAAAAGTTCAGTATTTTATTATCGTTTTGCAGAAGATGATTGCCAAAATAATACCCTACGCAAAGAAACATTGGTTACAATCCTCCGCATTTCGGCTATGCCGAATTATTACACATTACGTCACTCGAGACTTTTTCCTAGAATTCTAATCACTATAAAAAAACACTTTTTTAATTCGGAATTCTCAACTTAATACCATTGTTTTTCGACACTTCTGCGGATGTGCTGTTATTTTTCAAATATGTTTTTCGTCAAAAGTACACATTTGCGGCATATAATAATATTTATTATTATATTTGCAATGAATCAAGGTTTATGTTATACTGTGTTCAAGCTATATTATATAGTAGTAAAGCTTGCAGTTAAGGGTTATTTACGATAAGCTGCACTAAGTTTGTATTATATTACATATATATTGAAATGCTTGTCGGGGGTAATGTAATAGCAATTATTCCTTTTAGAATATAGCGTTTCTTTAGTGTTTATTGGAGGTATTGGTATGCCTAGAGTTAAGAAAGGAAGAGCAAGAAACTCACATGCTTGTTTGACATGTTGTTTGGTTTGCCTTGTTATAGTCGTTTTATTTACGGTCGGTATCTTTGTCGGAGCCAATGTTGCTTTTAATAAGGTCGTCAGTCCTAAGATTGGCGGCGTTACTTTGTCGGAAACCCTTTCCTTGGTAAGGGGAGTTTATAAGAGTGACAGAAGCAAACTTGTCACCAATGAATATACCGAAAAGGATCTCGACGATTTTCATAAATCCCTTAATAGTGCTTTATATCAGACCATTAAAACCGATGAGGAATTAACAGACGAATATAATGCTTTAAGCGATGAGGAAAGGGCGGATATTACTCTCGAGCAATATATGACAGATAATCGTTATAACATCACTGTAAGGGATATTACCGATTCCATTAACTTGGGCGGAGAGGTCGAGGATAATGGTGATGACTTTAACAGCGATGAAATCGCTGCAGCAGAGGATAACGATGAATCAGATGAAACCTTGACCGCATTGTTTAAAAAGCTCTCATTCGATTTCTCCTCTTTAAAGGATTATCCCTATACAGAAGGGGAGGATTTGACCTATACAACATTCGAGGTTACAGCCAATCAGCTTGCAGCGGTCGTGGGCGAGGTAATCAATAACCTTGTCAACAATCTTGATTTATCCCGGTATAGCGAGGAACTTAAGGATGTGAAATTGGCTGAGTTTGTAGGCATTCCTCAAATGACCACGGTATTTACGGAGGAAAGCAGCTCAGAGACTTTTAACGAATCCGTTAAGCTATCTGCTGTTATTGAATTGAAGGTTAAGGAGCTTGTCAACGCTATCGCAGTACCGATGCTTAAAGAGCAGGTATCTAATGCCGAGGCTATTATCGGTGTCGTTGAAAAAATATTACCAAAGAACCTGTACATATCCTTAAGTGTATATCCCTTAAACGAAAGTAAGGAGTCGGAGCTTTCCATTAATAATTATAACGAAAAGCAACAGACTAATTTGAAAAGGGTTATCAACGCTCTTACCAACGGTTTGAATTTGTTTGAAGATAAAGACGAGAATGAAGAGAATAACGGAGAAGAGCTGAGAGGGCGTAATGTATGCTATGCCGAGGAATACGAGGAGGATAGAATCGACGACAGTTTTGGCGTGGACGTCGAAGTACCTTCGATATTCGTTCAAGTGAATCAGCTTGTAAACGGCGTGTTCAAGACCATTGACGGATATATCCCCGTGGATTTTGTTTCAAACGAAGAGGGCAGTACAACCTTGAGAATGGCACATATTCAAGGAATGCTAACCTTGATGGGAATGTATGATCCCGAACACATTGAGGATAGCGTAACTCCTCACGAATTTTTGACTACCCTTCGTTGCTTGATTGACGAGGCATTGGGGAGCTCCAATAAGGAGTCTTTAGATTCATTGTACGATCAATTGTCCGTCAATTACGGCGTCGATAGAGATTATTGGAACGAGCACAATCTTTTGGATAACGAAACGATGGATGAGCTGCCCTCCGTAATCGAGTTGTCTAAGGTTACCTATCGTGAAAACGCTAAAATGAAAGTCTTTATGCACGAAGGTCAGCTAACCACCCTTGTCGGAGATGCGATAAAGAACGGACTTTTTGACAAAGACGGAGATACTGCGGAAGCAGGTGACGAGGGTGAAGATGAAAGCGAAGACCTTTTGGATATGATTTCCTTTGATCAAATTCTAATTTCCGAGTATTCTCATGAAAGCGTATATAAGGTTTCGTATATTAATTCTTCGGACGAAGAAAAGGTTTTAACTAGCGGTGTCAAAAATGTTTACAAGTTGGACATCCAAGCATCGATAGATATTGTTAAGCTGTTAACCCAACAAAATGCCGATGACAACGATTTACTTGACGCCCTGTCTAAGGCACTGCCCGAAAAGCTTTGTCTTGCTGTAGAGATGTATGTTGCAGACCTTGTCGATGAAGAGGGAACCGTCGTTAAACGTTATGTAGGCGGAGAGGAAGCAGGAAACACCCAATTCAGAATTAACAAATATGACGAGGATAATACAGAAAGGGTAATCGCAGTCATTCAAAAAATGATAGAGTCCTTGGGCGTAGAAAACGAATTTAGCGTTGAGAGTATTACCTCACAGCTCGAAGAGGGTTTCGCAAATGTGTTTGATACCGTAAGCGATACATTGTATTGTACAATCGGTTTCTCCGATACCGATGGTGAAGGCAACAATGTCGGTAGCGTTATTCTTCCAAGTATATATGAGGTGGTTTATGGTATTTCCACTAAAAAGATAGAGGAAAGTACATATCTAACATTGGAAGATAGACTTACTATTGAGGAAACTCAAGCACTGTTTGTAAATATTTACAATACGGATATCCGCATTGTAGAGTACGGAGATACCGAAGCTTCACCGGAGGATTATGATATCGTCATCAACAAGTACAATCCCGAATCGGGTGACGAGTTCTTGTCAGACCTTAGTTCGAAGTATTACCTTAAGAATAAGCTTTCGTCTTCCGCACTTTTCGGAGATGGCGGGTTGGATGATCTTGTAAGCGAGGATAGTATAAACTTTAAGGGCTATTACGACGAAGACGGTGAATATGTCGAAGGTCTATATAAGGATTCCGCTAAGAGTCTTCAGGACCTAAAGGTATCTTTATCGGGTTCTTCTCTTGCAGACTTAATTAACTCGAGCGGAAAGCTCGATTTCTTGAGTTCCGGAGCGGGTAGTGCAAGCGATTATATCAATAAGCTTGAAATACTTACCGTAGACTATGATTGGAGCGATGATAAGTCATCATTGTGGTTGGATCTTGAGTTTTATGCATTTTTCAATAAATCTTCAGGCGGAGAAGAGGGCTTTACAATTGGAAAATTCCTTCCGGAGAATGTTATATTAACGGCAAAGGTATTGCTTTATTCAGAGTCTTATGACGATAACGCACGTTTCGGCACAGAGGTTTTAATCAACAAGGATGATATTACAAAGCTTGCAAAGCTTATCAGGATATTCTCGGAGGAGTTCTCTGTAGACGATATTAAAAATCAAGTATCCGACGCAATAGAATCGGCTTTTGACAATATCGAGGGTTCGATTAACATTACCTATGATAGTGAAAGCGATAACTCTCTTGTTATAGGAAACATCTTCAATACAATCAATAAACTTTCTCATAAAAACGATGATAATTATGTACAATCGGATGAGGAGGACAATAAACTTAAGATAGAACTACAAGAGTTCGGAAGAGAGCCTAACTATAATATTAATGACGAGAGTATTGTTGATTCCGTTGATATCACCTACTATATAAACGGTATCGTTTATTCCGCAAAGAATGCCAAGGAGTTCTATGATAGAATCAATACCAATTATTACATTAAAGACGGTGAAGAATTTAATTCTGAAAAGATTAAAGACGGAGTGAGCATAAAGACATCTATTCTTGACTTTACAAAGTTATATGACGATACTCGCAAGTATCCTGATATTGATACCTCATTGTACTCTTTGGAGTTTACGGCAATTGTAAACGATTTGGTTAGCGATGAGTTAACCATCGAGGATATCGGGGTTGCAACAGTTATTCAATCTTATATTTCAGAGGACAGTATAAAACTCGTGTTGATGTTCGATGTCGAAAACGGCGGAAGCGAGGAGGAAGGTTCCTCGGTATTGCCGGAGTATGTTTTCCTTACAACTTATACCTCGTTGACCTCTGTCGATGAAAACGGTGTGAAGAGTTATGAAACGGAAGTTCTTATCAACAGCTATGAAAACTATGAAGTAACCAAGGATTTATTCGATAGAATTAAGCTACTGCAGGATGTTTTGAATATCGATTTCGGATTCTCTCTTGAGGATTTGACAGGTCATATTAGCGATGGTATAAAAGCGGTGTTTGAAGAGTATTTTGCCGCCTTTGGCGACGTTGAAACAGGTGAGGATTATATTAAATTGCCTACCGTATTCGAGTATCTGACAAACGGCACTCTTATTGCAGGAGAGTATGATTCTACGAAGAAAATGTTTGAGCTGTACGATAAGGATAAGGGATATCACTATGCCGTCAATGACGGAATCGTAGGATATAGCGACGGTATATCCTTCCGAGCAATCAGTGTTAAGGATTCTGTCGGAAATATCGTAGATGCCGTTGCCGAAAATAGAAACAAGCTCTTAGGCTATGTAAAATACGATTCGTTAGGACACGAAAGCTTTGTTGTTATTCAAACACATCCCGAGGATCTAATGGCGGACCTTAGAGAGTTTGGAAAAATGCCGACAGAAACAAAGGTTAGTGTGAATATCGGAGATAAGCTCGGCTATTACGATGCAGAGTATTCTACATTTAAATATAGCACTGCGACAGAGGCTACCACAACCTATAGAGGAATCGGCTTGAGTTATACAAGTGATTCCGATAGCTATCATGAGCCTAAAACAGGTGCGGAAGGTGACTATTATTATGACGATGCCGCCGCATTCTTGAATCTCGTTAACCGCAATTATTATGTAAAACCCGAAGAAGAAATCACCCTTTCCAATTTGTCCGATCAAATGGTAATTAAAAGCAGTATGTTTGATTTTAATAAGCTCTATAACGATAACAGAGATTATGAATCGATCGTCAACGAGCTGACAGGTGCAAGGTTAACCGCAATTTCCAATGGCTTCTATGAAAGCGGTATATCCATCGACGGGGGACATGCGGAAATAGTTCAAATGCATATCTTTAGCGGTGAAAACAAGATAAACGGATACGTTTATCTCCGCACTACAGTCAGGGTTTCCTTGATTAACGGCATTAATTCAAATATTCTTCCCGAGTATTTATATGTCGCTTGTTACACTAACATCGATCCGGAAACCGATGAGTCTATAAGGTATTCTACAGAGCTTGTTATTAACGACTTCGGTTATACCGATTCCGCAACCACCCTCGAAGCTAGAGTTAATAGTACGAATGAATTCTTAGCTAGACTAGATTCCTTGAAGAGCAACTTTAATGTCAGCTATAATATGAGCATGGACAACATCAAAGTTACCCTAAAGGATAAGTTTAGTGATATTTTCGAGAATAAGCTTTCAATCTTTGGAGAAATTAAGATAGAAAACGATGCGATTATCATTCCCAACGTATTTGAATACTTAACACAAGGTATGCTTGTCAAGGAAAACGGTGAAACGGTATATAAGTCGGGCGACGGCTATAGAATGTTAGAGCTTGACGGAGAGCAAACCTCTCCTGAGGTCTTTAGAAATCGTTTGAGAGAACTTGGAAGGAACGATATCCTCAACAGTGACGGCTCTATGAGCGTATGGGTTGACGGGAAACCTTATGCAGGGATTGATAAGCTGTTATATAACGACAATTCGTCGAACCTGTCTGCGGATGCTTTCTATAGCGAAATGCAAGCATATTACTTCTTAAAGAACGAAGTAAAATCTACAACATTTACTTCCGGCGGTGACGAATTGAGTAACTTGACCGGAGATTTAGCCGGTGTATTTAACCTTACAGGCAATAGCAACGTGGCGGAGGACGGCTCCTTTATCGCTGCCTACATGCGTTGCGGTTTGTATAACTATAACGGTGAACAGAAAGCTCCTAAACTCTCCGATAAGGCATTGGCTGCATTGATTAATGAACAAAGTTCCATTGACTTAACAGCTATAAACAGTGTTAACGGTGTATCTATTACCAGTATTAAGATAACTAATGTTTCTGCTAAAACTCAAACAATAGAGATTACTGCAAAGGTAATAACCGATGGCTCCAGTATTATGCCGGAATTCTTCTATTTGACAACCATCACCACTAGAACACTGGGCGAAGGCGATCCTAGTTATTCTACCACGGTTACCCTGAATAGGTTCTCACAAAACGACTTCTTGAGTTTCAAAAATAATATTGAGCATATCGCAGAAGTCGGATTCAAGGGAAAGATTGATTCCGATGGTGTTGCTACTGCGGTTGAAGATGCTTTGAAGAGCTTGTTGGACGATAAGCTTGCTAGCTATCAAAACGGCTTCGGCGAATATGCCGTAGAGGATAGGAACACTTCTGGATTCGGATATATTGAATTTAAGAATATCTATGACGTGCTTGTTGAAAAGACCGGGGCTACCAAAACCGAAACTTCCTCTAAGGATATTCAAAAGGTGATTTATAAGCTTCATAACGTAAACACTCAATTGCTTGTAAACGAGGGTAAGGCTGAATATACAATCGGTTTGGATTATATGACAGACAGAAATATGGCTTGGATCTTAAGTAAAACAACAAATCTGGACGTATGTCAAACGATTATCTTTACAGATACTAATGGTAATTATGAAGGTTACGAAAGCATTTTACAAGGTCACGAGGCAAACTTTGCCTTCGCAAATGGTGTGAATTATATATTCTCAACAGTAAAGGTTAATGCGTCTTCTATCGGATCGAATGTCTCATTGCTTCCGGATAATATCTATGCATCGGTATTGGTTGACGGAGATAATAATGTGAAGTACGCGTTCTTGAATGATTTTAATGCAAGCGAACAAGCGTTATTTGAATCCTTCGTCGAGGATGACTCCAATGACTTAGATGTGAAGGGTGAAATACAAGAGAAGTTGGCTGCATTGAAAACCTTATATTCCTTTAATGATGCAAGCTATGAGCAGGGAGACTTTATTAATTACTTCGGTAAGCTGGTGAAGAATAGCTAATAATAAAAATATTATAAAAACTCACCGATTAGTATGAGCGTAAATGCCCCTTGTAGTGAAGCAACGTTTGGAAATCGGTGAGTTTTTATATTCTTGTTAGCTTATATGTTCAAGGAAAAGACGAGTTTTGCCGCTTATTCTTTATTTAGTAAGAAATCTATAATATTAAAGTGCTTAACGCCATTTGTCGAAAAATCAAACTTATCTGCCGATATTATATATTTTGGGTAGTTGTCTTCGATTTGTGCAAAGGGGCGAAGCTCTCTTTCGATTGTGGAACTGTCAGATAAAAGGTAACAGACTTGAATATATATTCTTTCATTGTTTCCTTTGTAACATATAAAGTCAACCTCGTATTCTCCAATTTTACCGACAGAAATTTCATATCCTCTCGACATCATTTCAAGAAATACAATATTCTCAAATAACTTAGAATAGTCGATTGTTTCGCTGTACTTAATATGATTTCTTATGCCTAGGTCTGCACTATAATATTTTTCAGTAGTGGAAAGAAGGGCTTTTCCTTTTATGTCGTAACGCTTTGCGGGACAGATTATTAGCGATTTGAGAATATAGGAGATATATGAAACGATTGTGTTTACGGTAGTGCTTATCCCTTCATTTTTCAGAGCTTTACAAATAGAGTTTGCAGAAAACGGATTTCCGATATTGTCCAGCAAAAAAATAATAAGTCGTTTTAGCAGTTCTATATCTCCGATGTTATTACGTTCGACTATGTCATTGATTACGATAGTATTAAAAATATCTTCAAGGTATGCTTGTTTTGAGGGCTTTTCGGGTAAAGCACAGCATTGAGGTAAGCCCCCGAATACTAGATATTCGTTAAAAAGTTCCTCATCCGATATATTCCTACCAAGGGCGGTCGCATATTCTTTTGCTTCATTGAAGGTAAAAGGATAGATGTCAAAGTGAACATAACGTCCTGCAATGTGTGTTGCGAGCTCTCCGGATAACAGTTTAGAGTTTGAACCGGTAATATAAATATCGCAATTGATATCTACAAGAAAGGATGCGAGCACTGTCTCCCAATCTGAAACGTTTTGTATTTCATCAAAGAAAAGATAGAGCTTGTTTCCAATGAGAGAATTCGCTATTTTTATAATGTTTTCATATAAGGAATCTCCGCTTCTGTACTTTTTATAGGCAAATGATTCAAAATTAATATAGACAATTTGTTCTTCATTAATTCCCTTCTCTATCAAATAGTCTTTTATTTGTGTAAGAAGTACGGTTTTTCCGCTACGTCTGACGCCTATTAATGCTTTAATCAATGGGGTATCTACAAAAGGTATTATTTTATTCAGATACTTTTTACGTTGAATCATCCTAATTCTCCTGTTTTTACTTTCCTTAATAGTATCACAGTATTTTTTGATTGTCAATATTTTTGTGTAACGCAGACGTATAAAATTGTCAAAAGCGGGGATTTTGTGTAAGGCAGACGTATAAAATTTGATAGTTTTGCACGTTAAGAATATATTGTTATTTGTTCGATGTGGAGTATTTTGTTTTTTTAAAGTTCTGTATTTAATCGATTTTAGTTTATGCCGATGTCACTGAAACCCTTTCTTAATCCTATACAATTATCGATAGTACTATCTATATAATGAGTTTTTTAGTTTATCGATTGAGACACTATTTTTATATTAATTTTTTTACATTATAATTGCAGAATATACTTTTTTATTGTATAATGGACTTACTATAACTATTGAGGGCTACTCCACGGGTGAATTTAGACAAACAACGGAGAATTACAGAATATCTTCTTAGTATAAAACGTGGGGACGAAAGGTCTCTCGACTTTTTATATAATGAGATTGCAAAGAACGTTCGACATATTGCTTTGAGTTATTTTCCCGATAAGGACGAGGCTGAAGATTTTATTCAGGATTTTTGGGCGGATATTTATAAAATTGCAGATAAGTTTAGATTTTCAAAAAACGGATACGGTTACCTTTATAGGGTGTTAACAAGACGAGCGTTGAATCGTCTTAAAACTTTAAAGAGGGCACGTTGTCGTGTCAATATTTATGTTGACTATGAGGATTATGAAGTGCCTAGCGATGATTTAAGACTTATCGAGGTTCGTGAAACAGTCAAGGCGGCAATGAGTGTTTTGTCTAAAGTTGAAAAAGAGGTGATTCAGCTTCACTATTTTGAAGAATTGACTTTAAAGACAATTGGAAAAATAATCGGAAAGTCGACAACACAGGCATTTAATATAAAACAAACCGCATTGGATAAGATGCGTAAGTTTTTAGACGAAAGCAATTAATCGTGCTTGGATAAAGTCGGAGATAAATAATTTGTGATATTTTCGGTACAGAGATCTATTTTAGTTTGAGTCTTAAAGCGGGAACAATGCCGCCTAGAGCATTAAGGATGTAATAAAAGTAATAGTCTGCATACCCTTCTGCGGTAATACCTCTGACATGAAAGTTAATGTCATAGTGCGGCGAACGAAGCCACCACCAACTATTCCCTTTTATAATATTTGAAATTTCGTCTTGAGGTTTGTTTGAGGGGTTTATTCGTATTTTCGTGTTCTCGTACTCTTTGTGTATAAATTCGCCATTCTTGGGGCTGTTTTGGACTTTAGCGGCTGGATTATACTCGTTTTCGATTGGTGTATCGACCGATGCTCCTTGGCAGAGAGCGTAAAGCGTGGGGTCCTTTTGTCGAGCAGGGTCAAAAGAACTGCAATCGGGATCGAAGCCGAAAGCCGATGTCGTTACGTCTTGTTCGCTTAAAAGGAAAACATGGTCTAAGGTGTTCTCGCAAATATAGTTGTTTTTGCCACCTAAATAATAGTTAGGATTGTCGTTCGGATTTGTACTTATCGCATCGTTTGCAACCTTTGATAGTGTGATAAGCTCCTTTTCTTGCGGGGTAAAGGCTGTTTCATAAAAAACATTGTTTAAGAAAAATCGTATATTGCTATAGGCGTAATTGTTGGGATAAATCTTTTTACCGTTTATTATCCTTTCGTGATCACCGTGAAAGTATTTCCCGATATCGATAACCCTTTCACTAAGAATAAGAACCATGCCGTTTTCTTCCTCTAATACCCTCCATTTTATGGGTTCGTACTTGAACCAATATATTGTTGATAAATTGTAAATATTATTCTCTTGTCTAGCTTTATCGGAGGCTTCTGTCGTGGTCAAGTGGGGACGGTATGCATTGAAAAAAACTCCTCGGTATTTTTCTCCGTTATAGAGTAGTTCTGTATACCAAGCAAAGTCCCTTCTTTTTCCTTCTGAAAAGTATTTATAGCTAGTCCATTTTTTGTCCGAAGGGGAAGGGGGTATTGTTACCTTTTCCGAAAGGATACTTGCTAAGGTTTCATCGGTTACCATATCTTGCGGATAAGAGCCAAAAAAGATATAGTTCCCTTTACGTATATAGGGGGTTTTTGTCTTTGCCTTTTTATCTGTTTGAACGGTCATAATGTTTGCTTTATCGGTAAGTATCTATATAAAAAGGTTCCTCCGAAACACGGAGGGACCTTTCTATAGTTATTCTTGAGTGTTTTCTTCCGGAGTTACAGTGGTTTCTTCCACTTGATATAAAATTCCTTCTTCCATGCCGCTACCAAATCCGGTAGGATTGGCAATCTTTAAGCGGTAGGCTTCGTTTATCAGTATCATTACCCCAAGCTCCGTATCGTCTTCGTGCTCTGATATAATCATTTTATATTCGCTGTCATATGTTAAGGACAATACCTCCTTGCCCTTGTTTGTTTCAACGTAAGCCAAGATTTTTCCGTCCTTGTTTTCAAATACGACCTTTGCATCGAATTTTTTCAGCTTTGCGTAATATTCTCCCTCGAGCATTGCAATGACGTCCGGCGGGTCTACTACTGTAATTGTTATTGTTGCGGCAATGTTTGTGTTAGACGTGGATCTCAATTTAACGATATAGGTGCCTGCTGTGGTGGCTACGAACTGAACACAATCGCTTCCCTCGATAGGAGATACCGTTGCATTTTCGTTGGCTTCTGCAAGCTCTGCGGTAAAGCCTCCGTCGGTGTAGTTTTTGACCTCATCGGATACACTTGCCTTCAAGGTTATCGGTTGTCCGATATATACCGTGGTTTCGAGCTTGTTGTTTGAAGAGTTTTTCCAAGCATAGCCCGCGTCGCTGTATTCATAAGCCATAGGATACAGTACGGAGGGGGATGCGGGTTTACAGTATACGGAAAACTCTTTTTCATAACCACTATCGGTACGTATTAATAAATTAAGGTTTCCGGAAAGCTTACTGTAAATGGTTATTTGGAAGGTCTTTATAACCAGACCGTCCGTATACCAGACCGAATCGACGTCGGGAGAGAAACTTAGTGCAACTTTTCTACCGGTATCGGTTACTCTATATAGTGTGATCGGGTCGTAATCGAAAAGATTGATATCGCTATCCGGTGCCAGACCGCTTGCGTTTAATACGTTTGAAAGGGTAAATTTGATTGAACTGCTTCCGCCTGCGGTAAAGCTTGCATTGGTATCCTCGGTGTAAAGCTTTTTCTTGTAGAGAAGGTCAAAGCTTCCGATTTGGAAATAGGCTTCGGTGTATTCGTGCTCGGGCTCCTCGGGGTCCTCTTCTTTTGTAATTTGGTTGTATATAATAAATTCCTTGTATGGTGCATCGTTCAAATACACACCGTCATTTAGATAGCAAATGGTTCTATTTTCCGCATCATTCACCCTATAAAATTGATCGGTTTCATCTCCGAGGGCAACAAAGGTATATGTTCTTAGTTTTAGATATCTGATAGCATAACTGTCGGTAAGCGTAAACTCGCAACGCATCTTGCATAAATACTTGATCGGGTTATAATAGCCGAACTCGAAGTAGTATAGAGTTTGACCGTCTTCTGTTTCCGTGATCCCCTCTTCGTAATCTCTGTTGGCATTCCTTATACCTAAATCGTAAACGTTTTTTAATAGGTCCTCTGCACCGAAATAGGTGAGTCCTACTTTTGCAATGTTGTATTCATAGCCTTCGAAATGCTTTTCTCTCGTTTTGGCGTACTTTATTCTATCTACGGTGCCGTCTACCGCAACGGTACTTAATACACCGAAGGGCTCTCCTGAAGAGGTGCGTGATACCCAAAATTCTCTTCTGTCGTCACCGTCATAGGTGTGAACATAGTCCTCGCCATATTCATATTCAAAGCCTCCGGGGTTCTTTTCCGAATCAACCCAACCCGATGCAATAGAGCCTGACCCTCTACGGATAAGATCCCGGTTGCTCGATCCGATGAGAACTGCGTCTTCGATTGTGCAGTCGTCGGGATTGAATTCCTTTTTAGCGGTTGCAATTGTGAAACTGATATTGCCCTCTTCGTGAAGGAATACTGCGGAAATTTTTCCTTCTTCCAATACGGTAGGTTCCTTGATTACCTCGTAATAATCATATCCTGCACCGGTAGAAGAAAGTCTTGGAAGTGTAGCGGTTATTTTGTGCTCGGGATTTTCTTTGCAAGTTTTTGTTGCGATACCCGAACCGTCCCTTGAAGCGGTAGGGGCAACGGTTATTTCCCATTCTCCGTAAACGTGGTTTTCCTCGACTGTGGGAACCGATCTTTCTACGACCTCACCGCATTCGACACAGGCACCTCTTTCCAGACCTTCGGTCGAACACGTGGGTTCTTTGATAAGTTTCCATTTATTGACTTGATGTTCATGACCGCAAGCTACCGCCAACATTAACGATGCAATGGAGAGAAGCATGATCGCGGTTATTAATATTATTCTATATGCTGTTTTTTTCATGTTCGTTTCTCCTTCCGTTATGCGAAATATCCACACATAAAGAGCCATTGATTGGACTCGCTTGATTGATAATAGCTTTCGCCCCAACCGTTTCCGTCGTTGAAATATCTGTTAGCGACACTGAAGCGTTGTAAGAAAAGCTTTAACTCTTCGGTTACGGGATAGTATGCACCGTCATATAGGTGTTGCCCGTAGTATTCATGGATAAAGTCGTAATAGTTGTAGTAAACTTTCTTTTGTTGTTTTTTATCGTATTCTTCAATCCATCTTAAACTGATTTTGGAATCCAAAAAACCTGTTCTGGTATCGGTGGTCAGAAGACCGAAGTCGGCACCGATTACAACATACAAGCGTTTATACTTTTCGCCTTTTGAGTTGACAACGTAATAGTAGCCTTCGTTCTCAAAATAAGCTACGTCATTGCCGTCAAGTAAACCGTTGTTTCCGGCAAATTCGGATATATGTTTAAAGCTTCCTTTAGTATCTGTAAAAGCCGTTGCCGCTGCAGCCTCGAAATCGTGTGTGGGGAGTACTTCGTCAGATTCGTATTCTCTTCCTGCACCGGAATACTCTCCGTCCCGTTCTAGGATAAAGTCGATATTTATAGGAAAGACGTCCTCATCGGTACAAGTTGCTCGGATACAGAAATTAAAGACGTTACCGATTTTTTGAGAGGTAATTTGAATTTCATAGCGGAAGTTTTTGGTATAGGTGTTTTCCGCTCCGCCGCCGTCAATAATTTCTTTTGAATTTAGGTTTACATTTGCAAAAGTACCGCTGTATTTATCAAGGTAAGGATTGAGCTTGTTTGCGGTAATATCTATCATCGATTCGATGGAATAGTCTCCTGCAAAGGTCGGTTCGTATTGGAAACGCATTCCGTCTTCGAAATTGTCTGCGGTTAGGACTGCTCTATAAATACCGGTAGTGCTTATACGGCATACATCGGCATACCAATCGGTACCGGTCTTTCCTCCGGGTATCGTTGTAATTTTATATAACCTTACGTTAACGTCCTTGTTGTCGTTATCGACGGTATAGATGTTGGGATTGTAAGTAAAGTTTTCGGGAAGGTTGCTTAAGGTGACCCTGTAATTACCATCTAAACCCGATACCATTGCCTGTCCAAAGGCATTACAGTAGGACGTATAGTAAGTACCGTTATTGCTTTCGATATTTGTCCATATAACTTGTATTGCAGACAGTTCTGCTTGAGAAATATTATCGTCGGACTCGATAGTGACGGTAAATACGTCATCGTCATCGCTGCTACCCGAAGAACCGCCGGACGATCCGCTGCCGGAGGGTTTTTGAGTGATTCCGCCGTTAAAATTGCCTTCTATAAATTGTCCGCTGCACGCGAAGGTAGAGACAACTAAAGATAGACAGATTACGAGAAATAATATCTTTTCTATTTTTTTCTTCATTATCAGTTGCCTCCTATTTCTTTCTCTTGCCGAATAGGCTCAAAATGTCTTCCCATTTCAGCTTACGAATAATAACATCGATAACAAACAATGAAATGCTGATTGTCAATAGGGTTATGGTAAGATCTAAAATGTAGCTACTAATCAAGGACTCGTCGTTTTCGATCTTTATTACTTCATTTGTTCCGTTGAAAACAGTGCCCTCGGAACCGATCATCTTATGCAATACGGAGATGTCGTAGGCTACGAAAGAATCGTATTCCGGAAGGAAGGGGACATAGTAGGTCAAATTTACGGTGTAACCTGCCGTTGTAGGAGTCTTATAGAGTATTTCTATGGTATATTTTCCTACATTGTCCGTGGAAAAGCGGTAACTGTATCCGGAATTTGCAAAGGTCATTTGCTCGGTTGTTTTTTCCTCTGAGTCGGGAAGTCCGATTGTTATATTCAAAGTCGCCGTAGAGTCAACCTTAGCAGGTGTTACTGCTATGTTTATAAATCCGTTTTCTTCGTACATATCGACAACAAAGGGATAGTCGTTTTTCTCATCCGGTATGTTGGTGGTAAGTGCGTTTGTAAAGAATCTTTCCCTGCTTTGCGACAACCATACATCGGTTTGCTCCGGAGAACAAGTTAATGTAGAAACTTTTCCGTTACCATAGGTCCAGTAGGAATATAGCGGAACATACCTATCCACCGCGCCTTCGTAAAGAACGCCGAGAACGGTTGTAGTACTTGATTTTGCTTTGTTGTAAATAAAACCTGTAACGTAGTCGACAGAGCTTACAATGCCGACATCGTTTAAGACCTCGTCAGTACTTCTAACTTCGTAAACGTATACTTCCTCGTCAATTACAACATCTGTAATATCATCGATCAATCCTTCTTCGAACATTACATTTTGAAGCTCCGATTCACTTGTTATAAGAACATATTTACCGGAGGTAAGGGCGGCAACGTTTTTCAATCTTTTTTCTGCATTGTTTGCGGTAACGCTTGTGTCTGAACCTCTGCCGAGGTCGATAACCGATACTGCTATACGATTTTTTGCAAATTCCTGCAATACCGCCTCTATTCTCTTATCCTCATTGACGCTTGTACCTGTGTTTTCAACGGTCAAGCCGTCAGTCAATAGCATTATCTGCTTTTCTCCGTAGTCAAGATCTTTTATTAGTTCCAAGGCTTGTTCCAAGCCAAAGCTTATTACCGTACCATGCTCTGCACTTATACTGTCTATTGCCATTAACGCCTTTTCTCTTGTCGAATTCTTTTCGCCGGCAATAGGAGTGTCCGAGATTACATCGGGAGAGAATTCTGTGTGATAATTACCGTTGAAGGAGACGATGCAGACGTTATCGCCCTCGTTTAAGGTGTTGATCAGTTGCTTTGCGGCACTTTTTGCTATGTTGAATTTGGAAAGAGTTTCCATGCTTCTGGACGCATCTACAACCAGGGTATACAACTTTGCATCTCTGTCGACATTGCCGTAGCGTATGGGTAGTATATCCTCTAAGGGCTTTAGCTCTTCTTTTTCGTGTATATAGTTGTTTCCGAGAGTGATCAAGCTTTTACCGAATAAGGAAACGGCGGTGTCGACATTGTCCAAGAATAACAAGTAATCTCTAGATTTAGTTATATCCGCATTTGAAATAATTATTTCATCGTATTTACACAGCTCTTCGATGCTACAGGGCAATTCTTGTTCGGGATTGACGCTTTTAACGGTTGCGTGTCCGCTGTACATGCCTTCGATATCGAGTCTGTCTCCCTCGCTTTCGGTAACGAGAAGGACGTTTAATGCTCCCGATACGTTTTGCGTAAAGCCGATAGAATTATTCTTTTGGTTTTCGTCCCCTTCTGCCTCGACGATCACTTCATAATCAAAGGTGCCTTGTATAGAGGTGTCTAGAAGAAAGTCGTTAAAGTTATAATAGCCGGCTGTGATTCTTTTGCTGACAGACGCTATTACAACGCCATTCTTTGATAAAGAGATTTTTGCGGGGCAATCAAAGGTGCTTCTTAAGGTAATGTCGACTCGTTCGGTTTTGTTCAGGTAGGTGTTTTGAGTTACATCTACAGATGCAATTTGTACCTCTTTTGTGTCCTCCGAGTTGTTGTTATCCAAAAATACCGCATCTACAAAGATACCCTCGGCTCTTAGAGAATCGACACTTCTCTTAAGGGCATTGGCGTCACTAAGATGGGTTTGCTTTCCGTCGCTTATCAAAACAATTCTCTTAATGACACTATCTCTAAATAGGGTTCCGGTATAGTCTAATGCGGCTTCGATATCCGTTTCGCTATTGTCAAGGTAATCGATATCTGCATTTTTGACGCTCTTTAGTTTGCCGCCTATTGGAACATAGAGTTGTTGGTCTTTGGCAAAGCATACAACTCCGAGTTTGGAGTTACGAGGTAAATTGTCTTTGATTTCTTCTATATAATCGTCAATCAAATCGAAATTTTTGCTGGAAGAATAGGAAAGGTCGGCTACAATGTATACATCGGTTTTTGTTACCGTAGTTTCTACCTTAGTACCCGCAAAGGCAAAAGCTACCGTTATAGCGATAATTAGGTGAATTACCGCAGAGGCTATGTTGTGTCCGTTGACGTTTTCCTTCTTTACTGCGATAAAGAAGGGCACTGCAAGGAGTACTGCTAACGGTATTGCAATTAATAATAAATATGGATTATCGAAGCTGATACTGCTCATAACAATACACCATCCAGTCCGCAATAAATAATACGGCAAGAATTATAAATAGGTAAATTAGGTTTTCATATATACCGTCTCGATTAATATCGGTGGGTTCACCGGAGATTATGAAGCTTTGTAATTCGGCATTGACAACGCTTTCAGAATAGGGCGCTTGAGAATATACGTATAATTCTCTGTCAAGCCCTGAGGAGTTCTCGCTCATTTTGACGATAATTTTATATAAGCCAACCTCTTCTAAGGTATAATCGCATTCAGAGGTTTCAGTGTTCAAATAGCTTGTCTTTCCGCTGGGTGCGGTTACATTGATTCCAGTGCAGCCCGACAAAACGTTAATTTTGGCTATATCTCCGCAGGTGTATATGGAATTATCCACAACAGAAGGGAAGGTATAGGTCAATAAGTTGTTGAATATGTGCAAATAGTTGTAGGTTAAAGAAAAGTCCGCATCGTGGATGTCGAAGCCGAAGACGACCTCTCTATTGCCGTAGATGTTTGACCCAACAAATAAAACAGGATCCTTTCCGATTGATAGTAGCGTCGTAAAATCTCTGGCTTGACTGTACTTGTTGTATTTTGAAACCCACATGTCCTCGGAACGGTCTAGATCGCTTAATAATTTTTTGGCAATTTTTGAGGTTGATGAGCTGAACTCCAGCTGATATTTTGAATGCTCGCCAGAATCTGTTTGATAGGCAAAGCCTGAATCGGGAACGGTGGTGGGTGCTATAAACCATACTGCACCGTCTGTGGGCATTGAATCGGGAGTATAACAGTCAAAAATATACAAGCCGTATTTGTAAATAGAGGGATTTTGGGCATATATTAGCGGTGTTACCTCGTCAATCTGTCTATGTCCTAATGAGGTCAAGGCGGATTTTATAAAGAAAGGGGTGTCACTGACTATCAAGGTTTTAAAGGAATTGTCGTGTTTGACGTTGTATAGAACAATTTCATTGTCTAAGGCGTTGGCATCCTGCTCTTCGATGACGACCTTGATCGATTGGTAATCTAAGACGTTGCAACTTATTTGATATTCTGAAGCAAGGGAAAGAATATCTTCTGAAATTTCATTTTCTTCCTTTGAAAGATCGAACTTGTTTTTTACGCCGACTAAGCTTAAGGAGACCGATGCTAACTTATCCTCGTTGTTGTCAATATATAACGACAGCGTTAAATTTCTATCTTCACCGTAAGAAATGATTTTCCCGGTAACTAATAATCCGTCCGCGGTTATCGAGCAGTCAACAGAAAGAAGCGCGCTATTGTTTTCCTGTAAGGTGGTGTTGATTATTTGCACGTTCTCGATATCGGTATAGTTATTGTCGGTTATGAAGTATACCTTCAAAGAAGGATTCTCGTCAAAGTAACGTTGTGCTTCCGTCAAGGCTTCTCCGACATTGCTATTACCTGAATATATTTCGACATCGTCCAATAGATCGAGCGCGCGTTCTGAATCGGTGATTTGATCGTAGACTACTACTGCGGATTCTCCTACACTTATTAGGGAATAAATGCTTCCGTTGGCGGATGCCTCTATCAATTTACGGATTTCTTTTTTTCCTCGTTCCAATCTGCTTTCTTCGTCGAACTCTGTACTCATGCTTCCCGAGCAGTCGAGTACAAAGAGGTAATCGTTTGCTTTTCCCGGCATGGTAAAGACAGGATGTGCAATTCCTACGGAGATAACAATTACCATTAGAATTTGTAAAATTAAGCTTATCCAATTGTAAAGCATATTAATAGGATTTCTACGCTTTAGAAATTGTTCGCTTAATCTCCAAATATAGGTAGAGGCGATGGTTTGCTCTGTGTATTTGTTTTTTATGATGTAGATGATAATAAGTATCGGTACACCTATTAATCCTAATAAACCAAGCGGGAAGTAAAAGCTCATTTGACTACCCCCATATTGGTCAACGACTCAAAGAATATTTCACCGACAGGTGCATCGTCAGATACTAACAGATAGTCGGCATTCCTTGCGTTGCAGTAATCTTTTATTCTAGAGGTTACATATTCTAACGCTCTTTTGTAAGCGTTGATTATATCTCTGTTAATGTTTTTACGATAGGTTTTTGTCATATTTTCGGAATCGAATAAATGCATTTTGCCTCTGATTTTCGGATTCAATTCCTCTTGAGAAAGTGTTTGTATACAGAAAACGTGTCTTTTTTTGGAAGTCAAATATTCGATAGCACTTTCATAATCCTCGTCCATCAAAAAGTCGGAAATTAATATTGACATACCGTCACCATAGCCGACATTGATAGGCAGTATCGCGTTGCTTATATTGCTATCGCCCTCGAATTCGATTTTATTAAGCTTTCCTATTTGAGTAAAATAATTTTCTTTGCCCGTCATATTCTTTATGACTTCTTCGACAACGCTACCGTGAATAACATATATCGAAACTCTGTCCATGGCGCATATTGAAAGATATGCAAAGATTGCCGCAAGTTTTAATGCTTGCTCTGCTTTTTTGCCCTTTCCGAAGTCCATTGAGCGGCTGGCGTCGATATATATGGCGGTATGAAGACGGCGTTCGTCAAGATATAGCTTGGTGTACAAGCTATCAAAACGAGCGTAAGCGTTCCAGTCAATCTTCGTTATGTCGTCCCCGGGCACGTATTCTCTCGTGTCCGCAAACTCGCACGAAGATCCGTAGTTCTTACTCTTATGATTTCCGCCGAACATACCTGCGACGTTGTCTTTTACGAGAACCTGCAAAAGCTCGACCTCTTGCAAAAACTCCTCGGTTATAACTACTTTACTCATTTTTATCCTTATTTACAAAGCTTTCTGTTTTCTTCAACCAAACGATCGATAACGTCATCGACCGTGAGCTTTTCATTGATTGCGGTATAGTTGATTTTTACTCTGTGTCTCAGAACAGGGTGTGCCAAGGCATCGATATCTTCGTAGGATACGTTGTAATTGCCGTTCATCAAGGCACGTACCTTTGCACAAGTAACGAGTGCTTGTGCAGCTCTCGGGGAGGCACCGTATTTAAGATATTTCCTTGCGGTATCCGAGGTTTTTTCAAGTTCGGGGTGAGAATTCGAAACCAAGGTTACGGCATAATTCAATACGTCGTCGATTATGGGCATCTTCTTTGCAAGCTCGCGCATTTCCAATACGGTGTGACCGTCTATTATTGCACTGGCATTTTCATCCATTGTAATCTGTGTCATATTTACAATGTCAACTAGCTCTTCGATTGAGGGAAATTTCATCAAAAGCTTGAGCATAAATCTGTCCATTTGAGCTTCGGGAAGGGGATATGTTCCGTCTTGCTCGATCGGGTTTTCCGTTGCCAATACAAAGAACGGCTCGTCAAGCTCATAGGTCTTTTTTGCTACGGTTATCTTATGCTCTTGCATAACCTCGAGCATTGCAGCCTGTGTTTTAGGTGTTGCACGGTTGATTTCATCTGCCAAAACCAAGTTTGCAAAGATGGGACCTCTTTGGAATACGGAGGTAAGTCTGCCATGCTCGTCCTTTTCGATTACGTTTGTTCCCGTTACGTCGGAAGGCATAAGGTCGGGGGTAAACTGTATTCTTGAAAAGGGTAGTCCCAAGGTTTTTCCTAAGGAACGAACCAAACGAGTTTTACCTACGCCCGGAACACCTTCTAGAAGTACGTTGCCGCCTGCGATAATTGCGATAATAACATTGTCTATGATATCGTCTTGACCGACAACGTCCTTGTGCAGCTCATCTCTGATCTTTGTAATAAAACAGCTAAACTCTTTAACTCTTGCTTCGTTTTCCATATATATTCTCCGTTATATAATTTCGTTATTATTTTTGGGGTAGCCTATTCTTCAATATTGCTATCTCCCGATAATATTTTGATATATTGCTTGATATAAGCTCTCATTTCATCGCTAATCTCATAATCGGGATCGTTAAGCCTGTTATAAAGCCTGGTCATGTAGGCATTCCATACCGTTCCGTACTGAACGTGGGCGTTTGAATCGGGATCGAAGATAGTATCGTTACTGGGTCTCTCATTTTTTTCGTCTCCGACAGCACCACCCTGCGAAGGGGTATCGGAGGAACCGTCATTGTCGGAGTTGCCCGGCAAACTTAAATCCTCGGGGGAAACGCTTACTCCGAATAAATCGGAAAGTGTGTTGAGAACCAATTCGTCGATCATTCTATTGTAGACCTGTGTGGTTAAAGGCTTCGAGACACCCGAGACATAATTGCTATTGCTTACGCTTACCAATTCTTTGGCATAGGATAGGCTTGTAGATTGATATTGATACAGCAAAGCCTTGTTTCCGAGTTCTGTCGAATATTTTGACATGACCTCATATAATGAGTCGTTTCTAAGCTTGTCGAGAAGTTTGTTGTCGAGTAACGCATCCTCCGATAAGGCTTCGTTATAGGGCGTCAAGAAAGTGACGACCTTTTCTCTGATTGAAATAACATCGGGCATCTCAGAAATATCCGAGTCAAAAGCGTTGACGTAAGCGTTGAGGGCGTCTCTGATTCCGTCTTCCGCATTTTTCGCTCGAGTGTCGACCTCTGTTATGCTTGTTATCTTATAATCGTTCTTGTAAGAATCGGCTGCCTTTATTAAGGCGTTTTTGAAATCGTTTAATTCTTTGTATGAATTTAGTGCCTCCGCAACTGCTCTGTAAGAATTTGCTAAAATAACGGCTTCGTCTATGGATTTTGCACACGCCTTGACTTTTTGTTTCATCTCCGATTTCAGAGTGGTTGTTTTAAGTTCTTCGTTAAGTAAGGTTAAACTTTCTACAATAGGAAGTTTAACCTTTTCCTCTGTTTGAGAGTTCTTAATGTCTTCGATCAGCTGTTCCAGTGTCGATGCTTCCCAGTCATTATAGGTGAACCCGTCACTGAACGGAGGAACGTACCTGGAGGGCACAAGGATACCTGCAAGGAAAAGAGACAATCCTACGACTATAATCACTATATATTGCCATATTTTTTTGAGAAGGGACTTTATAAGCGATAGAGAAAACTCTTTTTTGGGAAGATTTTTCAAACGAGCTTCGGCATCTTCTCTTTGCAAGCGAAGCATCGTGCTGTCCTGTTCCTTGAACTCGAGCATTGTTTGAGTTCTTTCGTTAAGACCGTATTCGTTATCGAGTTTCTTTGCTACAGACTTGTCTGTAGGTCTGATGATGAGGAAAGTAATCCCTCCGGATAATAGAAATCCGACTATACCGATAATCAAATAGAAAAACCAAGCAAGTTTGTTTGCACTAAGCTTAATGGCAAGCATTACAACACCAACAGCAAAAAGGGCGGAAAAAACTCCGACAATAATACTAGCTATTATTGCTGTTATCATTGATTTCTTTTTTAGTCTAATAAAGCTTTCCATTTGCCTTTGTGCCTCACAATTAGTAGTTAATAAAATTGCATTGTTTATGCAACGCATTTTTATAAGTAGTAACAAGTACTATTAATAATTCGTGCATTATTTTTTAAATTATACCATTTTGTCAAAAGTAGTGTCAAACAAATGCTCTCTCGATTGGGGTATTCTTTGCACATTTTTCACTTTTTTTCATTATTTTTCATTAATAATTGCATATTTTTTTGTGTTTAAGGAGGATAAAATGCATAATTATTCATTCATTTGAGCGGAAGGGTGTATTGTGTTAATACGTAAAGGCGGTTATTATTCAAAGAATATAACTCCTATTTCTCTATTTATTGTTGAAAAAAATTTGCCAATGGGTTATCATTAATATATGCATTGACTTTTGACAAAGTCATCGAGAAATATTATTTAAGGAATTTGTTTTTATGGAATTTAATTATAACGAAATAAGGAATATGCTCATTGAAAAGGGTGCAAGCTTTGTCGGGTTTTCTAACATCGAGGATTTATCTGAGAATAGAGGTTATAAGGGCGCAATCACAATCGGTATAAAACTTTTAGATTCCATTGTGGAACAAATATATGAGGAGAAGGCTCCGACCTATGAGTATTTCCATCATTATAGAACGATAAATTATGCCCTTGATCAGCTTGCCCTGTTTGCCTCCACGTATTTGGAAAGAAGGGGCTTTTATCCTTTGATGATTCCTGCAAGTCAATCTTCTGTAAATGATCCCTTTAGAGGCGCGTTTCCTCATAAAAGCGGTGCGGTTAAGGCAAATCTTGGCTTTATAGGAAAAAATGCGTTGTTTATTCATAAGGATTTCGGTAGCAAGGTCCGTCTTGCAACTATCTTGCTCAAGGAGCCGCTCCAAAGTGATCTACCTCCTGTAACCCTTCGCTGCGGTAATTGCACAAGGTGCAAGGACGCATGCCCTGCTCAAGCTATAACAGGTTCGGAATATGTCTCGGGAGCGGAGAGAGATACGGTTTTTGATGCAGAAGCTTGCTCAAAGCATATGAAGGAGGCGTATAAGCATATCGGCAGAGGTGCAGTCTGCGGAATATGCATGGCAGTTTGTCCCTATAATAAAGTGAAAGGGGATTAGAGCTTTTAAAATCAAAATAATGCAAATTTATTGAAAAAAATAATATAAAATTGTTGACAATCTCGTTTCCTTCGTCGTATATTATTATAGGTTGTTAGCATATGCGAACAATAAAGAGCAATGTTACAGAGGAGAAATCCTCTTTATTGTTTGCAGCAGTGTTAGCCTGTGCTAACACGAAACGGGCGATTCCCCGTTTTTAATTTACCAACAAGTTAGCCTATGCTAACAAAGGAGAGTATTATGCCTATAGTTATTGCACCCGTCGGTAAAAAACTTAGGATCATCAAGGTCGTAACCGACGATAAAACAAAGAAGCATTTGGAAAACCTAGGGTTGACAATCAATTCCGAGATTACCGTGCTTTCTCGCTCGGGCGGGAACACTATTTGTGCCGTTCTTGAAGGAAGATTGGCTATAGATTCGAGCGTTGCTACGAAAATTTTTGTTGCTTAGGAGGTTTAAGAATGGAAAAAAAGCTAAGCGAATTTACAATAAATGAGAAAGGAAAAATAGTTAGAGTATACGGAGAAGGTTTAACTCGTCGTAGACTCTTCGACATGGGCGTTACTCCCGGTGCCGAGGTTATTCTTCGCAAGAAAGCACCCCTCGGTGATCCTATAGAGGTAACGATCCGTGGTTATGAGCTGTCCTTAAGACTTAAGGAAGCGGAATGTGTAATTATGGAGGTCGAATAATGAAAACTGTGGCATTAGCAGGTAATCCCAACTCGGGAAAAACGACACTTTTTAACTCACTTACAGGATCTACTGCACACGTGGGTAACTGGCCCGGCGTTACAGTGGATAAGAGAGAGGGCACATACAAGAAATGCGCAGAGCCTCTTTCAATCGTAGACTTGCCCGGTATCTACTCTCTTTCCCCTTACACTCCGGAAGAGGTTATTTCAAGAAATTATATTCTTGATGAAAAACCCGATTGTGTTATCAATATTATAGACTCCACTAACCTTGAAAGAAATCTATATTTGACAACACAATTGATGGAAATCGATGTCCCTGTCGTAGTTGCGCTCAATATGGTTGACGTGTTGGAAAAGAACGGCGACGTTATCGATGCACGAGCTTTGGAAAAGAAACTCGGTATACCTGTCGTTGCAATATCCGCATTGAAAAACGCAGGGCTAGAGGAACTTATGAATAAGGTTTATGAGGCATCAAAAGAGGGAAGAACGGGTACAACCGTGCTTGCAAAAAGTGCCTTGGGACACCTTATCGGTGATTGCAGAATAGCACTTGAAGGGCAAGGTGTTACCAATCCTTTATTCCATGCAGTGAAGCTTGTCGAACAAGACGAGTTGGAGGTTAAGGAACACACCAATTCCGTAAAAATGGTGGAGGATTTCAAAGCGATCTTTAAAGACGACACCTTTGGTACCGATTTTGAGGCGTTAATTGCCGATAGCAGATATAAGTACATATCCGATAATTATGCTAAAGTGATTAAGAAACAAAAGAACAATGGTGAAACGATAACCAAATCTGATAAAATCGATAAGGTTTTGACACACCGTATTTGGGGTATTCCTATCTTCTTAGTTATTCTGTTTTTAGTATTCCACCTAACTTTCTCGGAGGATTTCCTTTTCTTGGGCGCTGCGGGGGTTTTCGATAAAGACATATATGCTTATGATGCAAACGGCTCGGTAATCGAGGTTAGCGAGGAAAGCTTCGATGAAGGAAAAGATTATTACACGGAAGACGGCTATAAAGCGGAATTGTCCTTCGCAGAGGACGGCTCCTTAGAGAGCGTAGAAGCAAAAGCATATGTATACAGTGAAAAGCACGAGTTGGTGTATCTTGAGGACTTTACGGCAATGCCGGAAGGCGTATATTATGCCGATGAAAATTGCAAATATGAGGTTGAAATTACCGAAGAGGACGGAGAATTCTCTGCAGGTTTTGTAAGCGAAATAGACGAGTTTTGCTCCGAGATCACGGTTAATACCTTCTTCGGGTACGAGGAAAGTGTGTTATCCCTCGGTGTAGTCCTTCAAACAACGCTTTGCACCTTTACCGATCTATTGAGTGTTTGTGCCCATCAAGGTCTTGTTTCGGCTTCTGCTCCCGAATGGCTGACGGGATTGATTGTAGACGGTATATTGGGCGGTGTATTCGCGGTACTGAGTTTCTTACCTCAAATTCTGTTGTTGTTCCTGTTCTTCTCTATTTTAGAGGACAGCGGATACATGGCAAGAGTTGCCTTTATTCTTGATAAAATATTCCGTAAATTCGGCTTGTCGGGTAGGGCTTTCATGCCTATGATCATGGGCTTCGGTTGCTCTGTTCCTGCGATGATAAACACAAGAACCTTGGCAGACAGAAACGAAAGAACTGCAACGGTAAGAGTAATACCCTTCTTCAGCTGTGGTGCTAAACTTCCGATTTTGACGGCTGTCGCAGGTGGTATTGTTACCCGTTTCGGCTTAGGAAACGCAGATTTAATAACCTATTCGATGTACCTATTGGGAATTGTTGTTGCTATTGCCAGCGTTATATTGATGCGTAACACGACAATGAAAGGCGAGGTCCCTCCCTTTATTATGGAATTGCCTGCATACCATGCACCTCAATTCAAGAACCTTATGGCGCACTTATGGGATAAGACAAAGCACTTCGTTAAAAAGGCTTTCACGATTATTCTCGCTTCCACAATCCTTATTTGGTTCGTTTCACACTTCAGCTTCTCTTGGGGTTACCTCGATGACTCACAAATGAACGATTCAATACTTGCAGGACTCGGAAAGCTTGTACAACCGCTGTTTACGCCTATCGGCTTCGGTTCACAGCTTGGTACGTGGGGTTGGGTATTTGTTGTTGCCGCTATCACCGGATTAATTGCAAAAGAGAATGTTATCGCAACTTTCGGAACCCTTGCCGCTTGCATCGTATCGGGCTTTGAGGCAAACGAAGCATTGGAAGGTGTTGATTCTGTCGTTCAAATGATTACTGCAACAGGAATAACCATTCCCGCACTTATTGCCTTTATCGCATTCAATATGCTTACAATTCCTTGCTTTGCAGCAGTTGCAACCGCAAAGAGTGAGCTTCCCGATAAGAAGAGTTATAGAATGACCTTATTGTTCTGGATCGGTACCTCCTATATCGTTTCCATGGCAATATATCTGATCGGCAGTTGGTGGTGGACGTCATTCATCTTTGCAGCAATTCTGGCACTTGCAATTACATTGATTGTTCTTAATAACAAGGGCAAGATAAATCTTAAGAATATCTTTAAGCACAACAAGGAAAAGAAGAAAAAGAGCATTGGTTGTTGCGGTAGCTGTTCAAGCTGTCCCGGTTGCGGAATTACCTATACCGCAGACGACACCGACGAGAGTGAAGATAAATAATAAATACACACAATACACAATAAAAGAAAATCAATAGTACTCTCAATATCTCTTTTATGAGGCATAGCGAATACAATTCGCTATGCCTTGTTTCTTGTGTGCTCGGCTATAAAGATAAGACTAGATTTCATTAACACGACAATCTTTATTTAATAGAGCTAGGGGTATATTTTCTATTGATATAATAGAATTGTTTTTATTATCATGAGTATGAATATCGATTTAGAGTAAGAAGAACCGATTGAAATGTCCGTTCTAATTTTAAATGCCTAAAAAGATTGTTTTTTTAATCCTTTCGAACGTAGAAACCATATATCGATACAAATATATCAAAACCCTCTTTTGCCATGTTTTTGCGAGGTTATAAATAATAATTATACCCCTATAAATAAAAAGTATTTGCATTGCGGAAATTAAATCGATATAATTATATCAATAACAAAGGAGCGATATGGTGAATAAGCAAATTCCTAAATCAGTATTAAAAAGATTGCCTTCATATTTGGCTTGCGTAAAGAAGGGCGACCTATCCCAAAAGGAGTATGTGTCCTCTGCAGCGATTGCCGTTGCGTTGGGACTAGGAGAGGTGCTGGTTCGTAAAGACTTGGCGTTGGTTAGCGGTGCGGGAAAACCTAAGAAAGGTTACCTTCGCACGGAGCTCATCCTGCATCTTTCGGAAACTCTCGGCTGTACGGTTCAGAAAAATGCAATAGTTGTAGGTGCCGGACGACTCGGAGTCGCACTTTTGGAATATGGCGGCTTTTCAGAGTACGACATAACCATAGAAGCGGGTTTCGATACCGATACCAATAAAATAGGAACGGAGTGCAAGGGTAAAAGGATATACGATATTAAGGAGATAAAATCTTATTGCTTGTATCACGGAGTTCAAATCGGAATCATCACGGTTCCCGCTCAATCCGCCCAAGAAGTTTGTGACCTTCTTGTCGAAAGCGGTATCAAAGCTATTTGGAACTTCGCCCCGATCAAATTGAATACCCCCGATACGGTATTCGTAAAAAGTGAAAACATGGCGGCATCCCTTGCGGTGCTCGCATCAAACATAAATTAATTAATAGGAGAATAGTATGGAAGAAAACAAGTATGCAATAGTAGACAGCGTTGAAGCACTAGAAGCTGCGATTCAGAGAGTTAGACAGGCTCAGAAAGAATTTGCAGAGTTTACGCAAGAACAGGTTGACAGGATTTTCTTTGCAGCTGCTTGCGCCGCCGATAAAATGAGAATACCTCTTGCCAAAATGGCAGTCGAAGAGACCGGCATGGGTATTGTAGAGGACAAGGTCATCAAAAATCACTATGCGGCAGAATATATCTATAACGCATATCGTGATACAAAAACCTGTGGCGTTATCGAAGAGGATAAGGCATACGGTATCCAAAAGATAGCAGAGCCTATCGGTTTGGTTGGTGCTGTTATTCCTACCACCAATCCCACTTCAACGGCAATTTTCAAAACATTGATTTCCTTGAAAACTCGTAACGGTATCATCATTAGCCCTCACCCCAGAGCTAAAAATTCCACAATTGCCGCTGCAAAGGTCGTATTAGAGGCTGCAGAAAAAGCGGGTGCGCCTAAGGGTATCATCGCTTGGATTGACGTTCCCTCTCTTGCTATGACAAACCTCTTAATGAAGGAATCGGATATAATTCTTGCTACCGGTGGTCCCGGAATGGTAAAGGCTGCTTACTCTAGCGGTAAGCCGGCATTGGGTGTTGGTGCAGGAAATACTCCTGCAATAATCGATGACAGCGCAGATGTCATTCTTGCAGTTAACTCCATTATTCACAGTAAAACCTTCGATAACGGTATGATTTGTGCTTCAGAGCAATCTGTTATCGTATTGGAATCCGTATACGATTCCGTAAAATCCGAATTTGCACAAAGAGGTTGTTACTTCCTTAATCCCGAGGAGACCGAAAAGGTTAGAAAGACCATCATTATCAACGGTGCATTGAATGCAAGAATCGTCGGACAACGTCCCGTAACGATTGCAAAACTTGCAGGAGTAACCGTTCCAGAGGGAACAAAGATTCTCATCGGTGAAGTCGAAAGCGTTGAATTAAGTGAGGAATTTGCTCACGAAAAACTTTCTACGGTTTTGGCTATGTATAAGGCTAAGGATATTCAGGAGGCATTCTCGAAGGCTGAGCGTCTTATTGCCGACGGCGGTTACGGTCATACGGCTTCCATTTATCTTAACGAAAACACCGAGAAGGACAAACTTGCAGAGTTTGCACACAGAATGAAAACCTGCCGTATCCTCGTAAATACTCCCTCTTCACAGGGTGGTATCGGTGATTTATATAACTTTAAACTCGCACCCTCTCTTACCCTTGGTTGCGGTAGCTGGGGCGGTAACTCCGTATCTGAAAACGTAGGAGTTAAACATCTTATCAATATAAAAACAGTAGCTATAAGGAGAGAAAATATGCTTTGGTTCAGAGCACCGGAAAAGGTTTATATCAAGAAGGGTTGCTTGCCCGTTGCCCTCGATGAGTTAAAGACTGTAATGGGTAAAAAGAAGTGCTTTATCGTAACAGATAGCTTCCTTTATAATTACGGCTATACTAAGCCCATAACCGATAAGCTCGATGAAATGGGCATTGTTCATACAACATTCTTTGACGTTGCTCCCGATCCTACATTGGAATGCGCTAAGAAGGGTGCAGAGTTGATGAGATCCTTCAAGCCCGATTGCATTATTGCTTTAGGCGGCGGTTCTGCAATGGACGCAGGTAAGATTATGTGGGTTATGTACGAGCATC
>CAZLNZ010000010.1:0-80258 GCA_964561145.1 uncultured Christensenellaceae bacterium | reverse complement strand
CCAGGGTAAATTCCACCTCAAATTCCACTGTGGAATTTACTTTGGGAATTCACTTGAAAAAAATAGTAATGAAAAAATATGCACATTTTATTGATTAATTGACAAAAATAGAGTATGATATTATGCTTGTTATTCTTGAAGAGCATTTGAAAACTTTTTAAAATGTACACTCAAGAAAAAAGCAAAAAATTGCTTGAAACAATTATAAATAGCGTTTAAAGCAAGAAAATAAATACATAAGCAAATTATTATTCAAAACTGTCGGCAGCACTTCACTCTTTCGAGTTTCAAACCATAGACACTTCAAATATGGACACCATTGTATTTTTATTCACATTTTTGTATATTTATACGCAACCAAAACTCGGATGCAAGCCGAGAGAAAACAGCGTGTTTATATACCGCTTATACGATTCTCATTGAGAATTGCTAAACGGTGTTCCTAAAAAATACAGTGCTTTTTTCAAAAGGCTAACACACTATCGATATTTTTTATCGACAGTGTATTTGATTAAAAAGAAATAGTCGGGAAGAATAAAGAAAAGGAACCATTTTTGTTAAAAGCGTTGATTATCATTGTTTTATCAATTTCTTGAAATCTTTACAAAATCTTTACAATTTGTTGTTGACAATATTGAAAAAAGATGGTAGTATATTTATACATAAGACTCCTTCATTATTTGAAGAGTTCATTATTGTTATAATTTTCCCCCTTATCATAAAGATTGGCTGCGTGATGTATCCGCAGCCTTTCTTGTTATATATTGCCTAATCACTCTTTTTTCATCCTTGCTCTTACGAAACATTTCCGACGTCATTTTAATAAAGAAAACACTTTGAGCTCATCAGATCATTTTTTACTTTCCTATTGACTTTTCTTTTATTTTTGTACATAATAGTTTATATTAAATATAAACAAAATAAATCAGGGAGTAAGTTCAACAGAGTGAGAAGAGTCACGGTTTTCATTATTTCAATAGTTCTCCTTTTTTGCTGTATCGGCGAATTCGTCTACGCAGATGATTACTCCGACATAAATGAAATCATCTCCTCTCTTGAATCCTTGGAGGAGGCAGGAAAGCTCAATTCAAAGGAGGGTTATAACCTAGTTTATCTGGCAAAAGACTTTATGCTACATAACACCTGTTCCGATGAACAAGTCGAAGCAATCAACCACTTCTCTCTAGAGTACGCAAAGCAAAAAGCCCTTGCTTCAATTTATTCTTCGGTCGATATCTCCTTAAAATTATTTACAACAAAAGGAGGCGATTGCAGATATTACGATGAAAGTTCTTGGAAAGAATTAGAACAACTTTTTCATAAAGCAATCGAGGCAGTAAATGAGGAAACATCGGAGGAGACAATACCGCTTATTGAAAAAGATTTTTTTGAAAAAGCACAGGCCCTCCCCGATGCCGCTACCATAAAACGAGAGTTCTCAAAAAAAATAACTTCCGAACTCGTTCGAGCGGACAATGCACTGCTCGAACAAGTCAATCTTTCCTTAACAAAGAGGAACTTACTGCAAACAGATTTTCCATATGAATATCAATTTAGTGCCGACAATGAAGAATACAAGGAAAAACTCGTACAATTGATTAATAATGGTTATAATACCGAAAACGGAACAAAAATACTCGAGCTTCACGAAGCTTTGATAAATGACTTAATCGAACTGGGGCTTCACGCTTCAACCGAAGAGATGGAGAAATTAACCGACTCATTCATATCGAATTTGTCCGAGGTGGAATATATAACCGCCGATGCAACGCCATATATACTAGACAATCTAAAGCAATCCCTATTGCAACGGCTTTCCGCTTTGGTTGACTCTAAGGAAATACAAGAACTTAGTTTTTCAAAAAGAAAAAAGATTAAAACACTTTACGATTCCACCCGTTCAAACATCGAAAAGGCGGAAACCATCGAAGAAGCACAGAATGCTTTGAGCTTGGGAGAGGAAAACATCCTTAAAATAGCCGCTATCAACGATGCGTGGATTCCGGGTGCAATGTTAATCGGAATTATAATATCAATGTTGCTTTCCGCAATAGCAATACTGTGGTATAATAAAGAAAAGAATGCGGGCAGAATTAAATACAAGCTGCTCATGGAAGAAGAGCGGGAACGTATTGATAAAGCCACAATCTGTGACGAACTTCCTTGCAATGAGCAAGAATAACTAGAGAAGGAGATAAAAATGTTAAACCTTTTGTCAGACGTAACACCACAAGGGATTTTATTTTCAATACTTGGCATCGTAGCCGGCGTAATCATCATACTGGCAATTTATGCCGTTATAATGTACGCATATTTTCGTTTTCGTAAAAAATATCCCAGTTCAAGGTTCAAGGTAGAGATTTGCTTTTTGGGCTTCGCAATTCTAGTTAGTGCCGTCCTAAAGCTTATCATAATAGCAATGGTCGAGGGCGAAAACCCCGACATTGAGCCATCGGGCTTTTGGGACTATCTATGCTACTGTATTTCAGCAATATACGGAACAATCGGCGGATTACAATTCGAAGGGCTTTCCTATGGCATAGGGGAAATTCAATCCAACATATGGGGTTGCCTGTATTTCGGTTCTTCCGTAATGGCAGGATTGGTAGTACTGAGCATAATCACCGCAAAAGCAAGCTATGAGATATTCAGCTCAATCGCCTATATCATTCCTTATCGTCTTCTTGGGAAAAAGAATCCCAGTGTCTTTGTCTTCACATCGCTAACAGAAGATACCTTAGTACTTGCAAACAGCATCACAGAGCATTTTGACGAGAAAAACAGAAAACTGCACGAGGAATTGAAAAAGTGTAAAGTCGGAACAAAAGAATATGCCGAACTTAAGAAAAAAATCAAAGACAACAAATGCTTGATAATATTCTCCGGTGAAAACATTCCTTCCTTTACTAGATCCGAGCCCCTCTGTAGAGAGGTGATGTCCAATTCCTATATGTATTACTCCACGGTAAACGGAAGGGATATTAAAAACAGTCTTATCGATCGCTTCGGATTTTCCTCCTCGAATGTTCGTTTCATCTCGGGAAAGGGCTCTTCTGCAAGACTTTGTGAGTTCCACTTCGGATTAGATGAAAAACTTAAACCTACAGAAGAGGAAAACAATGCTTTCGCAATAAAAGAGGTGGAACGTACCTTATCTAAAATGGAAAAGAGCTTAAATAAGTTCTCCTTTAATCCCGGAGAGCTGAATGCAATTGCCGAGGCATATAACAAAAAAGAGTGGGAACGCTTTGCTTACCTTGTATCAGGCTTTGCAATAAAAACAGATTTAATGATAGTCGAACACTATGTATTAACTCTAAGCTCTATTAACTACCAATATTACGAGGGTCAACGCACCGACCTGATCGAGGAAAGTTGGAAACGAGTACGTTGGAGCGAAAAAGAAAAATATACATCTCTTTTAGATAAAACCATGTGTGAGCTTAATATCACGGTTGACGACAAAGAAGCCTTTTATAAAGCAATTGTAAACATAATGCAGATGGTATTTTCGGCTTGTATTCAAATTACGCCCATAAATGAATCTTTATTAGCAGCAAAAACCTTGATAACAAATCATGAGATATCACTTGAAGAGCAAATTTCGGTAGTAGAAAACACACGGTCCTCAAGTTCGGAAAGAATTGCCAGAATTAAAGAGATTAACAGCGTTTGGAAAGCATTGGATTCTTCTACCGATAAGGATAAGAAAAATCACATTTTTAAAGCATTAATTCTAGGCTTTGGTGCAACCGGTCAATTTGCGTTAAACGAGATATACAAACACTTTGTTTATACCGACGAAAACGGTGTTGCCAATCAATTGTATGCGGATGCTTACGACGAAGGGATAACCAATGTCGATGGTATTTTTGCGGCAAACCACAAGCTTTACCTCTGCATTGATAGAAATAAGCTCGATGAAAGTGAAGGCTACCCCTCCGATATGAACTACGATGAGATATACGACCTCTTTGGTAATACTCCGATAGAGGAATATAATCGATTTGTTGAAAAGGTTAGCAATCTCAACAATCCGACAGATCAAGAAAAAGCATTAGTCTCTGCTTGGTGGAATAAAGGAATGCGTTTGCCTAAAGTAACCTTCCACAATAAATCCTGTAACGGTCTCGCTTTTATTAACGAGTTGGATCTGAAAACGGGTAGCGAATTAGATTTACAAAAGAACGCAGAGCCACAAACAGAAAGTGACGGAACTCTTAAGACTGGATATAACATAATAGTTATTGCCTTTGGTAGTGATAGAGCAAATATTATTGCTGCGAATGCTATTATCGATGAAATAAAGAGAGAGTATCACAACACACCTAGCGATAAGAGAGTTAAACAATACATTGCCGTTAGCATAAGAGATGAAAAGAACAAAAATAGAATCAATTGGAGAAAAAACGACCTCGAAAGAGAATCTAACGATTTTCTCAATGTATTCACCTTCGGAACCAGCGAGGATATTTATTCCTATGATATGATTTTGGACTATTCCAAGGCAATGGAACCTAATTCAAGCTACTTGGCTACAAGCAAGGTTATCAGCGAAATCAGAGTTAATGAAAATCAAGCACAAGTAATCGATAACGCCCCAATTTCAACAAAACTGGTATTAGAATTCAACTCTATTATATACAATCTTCTTGTTACGCTTTACGATAAAAAGAAAGACGATCCCCTGTTCCATAATACACTATCAAATGAGATATTGGAAATAATCAACAATGTTCCCTCTCACGTCGTTATCGAAAATGAAAAATATATGTGTTGCGTCAAAAAAGCAGTGCTTAAGGTACTCCCCTTTGCATTTTATGAAGGAGATACGGATAAGCCGGAAATATCTGCAGAAGCTTATTTGAGCTGGCTAAACAATTCCCCCTTCATAAAAGAATCCAATGCGGCAGCTATGGACTTTAGAAACTATCTAAAGAGTATATTACAGGAAACCTATGATAAAGCAAATGCCTTTTCGATTGAAAGATTACTACGTCTAGAACACGAACGTTGGAATAGATTTCATATAGCAAGCGGTTGGACATACTCACCTCAAAAGGTACGTGACGTACGTTATCATAATTGTATAGCACCCTTTGAGTGCATACCCAATAAAGGCTCTTACGCAAACGATTATCAAAACATTGCTTCCGCTTCAAAAGGTCTAAACTCTGAAAAAGTAAAACTTGTATAATCAACCTATTATAAACGACCACATCCAAAGGAGATAAAAATGTCAACATCATATATCATAAAACAAAAGTATTTCACCATATCCGACAAGTTTACCATATATACAGGTGAGGGCAACGAGGCTTACTTTTGTGAAAGCAAAATGACTGTTTTTCCTAAAAGATTTTGGCTAACCGCTGTTGACGGAGAACCTATTTATTTTGTTAGAAGAAAGATGGCGGCACTTTTCCCGAGAGCCGACATATTCGCCGGCAACGGTGAATCGGAAGTGCTCATAGCCACCGTCAAAGGTCAGCTTTCTATAATTAGAGCAAGGCTCAAGGTTATAGGCGACGAATTCGGCAAATATAAAATTGTCGGTTCGCCCTTTGCCCGCCGTTTGAAAATTACCAAAAAAGAGGGCAAGAAAAGAATCCTTCTCGCAAGAATTCACAAAAAAATGAGAATAAGTGACGAATATGTGCTTGATGTATTCGAGGGAAACGATGCACTTATGGTAGCGTTATGCATTGTTATCGACTCCATCTATCACTCCGGTCACTAGAGTAATACCACAATAATCAACAAAAAGGACAAAAATTATGAAAATTAACGAATTTCTAAATACCTCATATACCTCTTACCATGCCGTCAAAAACAGCGAACAACTATTATTAGAGGGGGGCTTTAAAAAGCTCGACTTTTCTGCCCCGTGGTCTCTCGAATACGGAAAAGGCTATTATTTTATAATTAACGATAGCTCTATCTTCGCTTTTAAAGCGGGCAAAGAACTCACCTTTCACATTGCGGAAGCACATACCGATTCTCCTTCACTAAAAATAAAAGGAGATAAACTTATATCCTCTTCTGAGGGGTATTTGGCAAACATTGAGCGTTATGGTGGCGGAATACTGTATTCCTTTTTAGATATTCCTTTAAAAATAGCAGGAAGATTATTTGAAAAAAACAATGAAGGAATTGTCAAGAGAATCGTCACATCCGATTACAACATAAATATCCCGAGCATTGCAATTCACCACAATCCTGACGTGAATAACGGTATTAGCTTAAGCCTACAAAAAGATATGCTTCCGTTACTAGGCGAAACAGACAATCTTATAAACACACTTACAGATAAAGACGTTTTAGATTTCGATTTATACGCCGTACCTGCCGTGGAAAGCTTTTTAAGCGGCGTAAACGGAGAGTTTTTATGCTCACCCAGGATTGACAATCTAACAAGCGTTTATGCTGGACTCAGGGCTATAATAGAATCAAAGCCAAAGGGCATTGCACTTGTCTGCTGTTTTGACAATGAAGAGGTAGGAAGCAGTACAAGACAGGGGGCTAATTCTCAATTATTGGAAAGTATTTTATCAAAGCTCGCTCGCTCCTTCGCCTTCAGTCAAGAGGATTACGATCTCGCTTTAGCAAATTCCTTTGTGATGTCCATCGATAACGCACATGCAGTACACCAAGCACATCCCGAAAAAAACGATCCTATGAATAAAGTTTACTTGAACAAAGGAATTGTTATTAAGCACCACCAAAACTATGCCACCGACGGATTAAGTTCCTCGATACTAAAAAGTATCTTACGCAAAGCCAATGTAGAGTATCAAGATTATTACAATAATTCCGATGTGCGCTGTGGATCTACCATTGGATTAATGACAAGTGCCCTGACTGGAATAAAAACCGTAGACGTGGGTTTGGCACAACTTGCAATGCATTCCGCCATAGAAACCGTAGGAGTCACCGATATAGAGAAAATGGAAAAGGGCATACTTGCCCTGCTAAACTCTCTAATCACGGTAAAAGACGATACTATCACTATTGAGTAAAGCTTTTTTACGTAAACTAAGCTGTTGAAAAAACGTTTCGCTAATCGAGAAAAATAAAGTTTTTGCAACACAGTATGATGAACGCACACAATACAAATATAGAGAATAAATGAAAATTCTTCGGTTTCATACCGAAGAATTTTCATTTATAAGAGCACGTTTTTATTGCAAATTACGAATTGGTCGAAATCGGTTTATATTGCCATTGATTTATACCCCACTCTTCCCAGCTCCATTCATGCATATAGGAGTTTGCCTCATAATCGATATAATACAGTCTATTGTTTGAGTATATAAAGTTGGTCGGGTAATAATCGATATTTAAGCCATGTGAGCGAAGAGTATCACTCATATCCTTAACCAGAATATATAACGGCTCAACATTCTCTCCTCTCTGAATTTGTTCATAGACCGTATCGCCTTGTATGTATTCCTTAATGATTATTTCTTGCTCTTTATCAACATCGATTAGCTTAGGGATAGTTATTCCTACCTCAGACAACCTCTTATAATCGTATAGTTCCGCCTCTATTTTGTTACCGAATTGATAATAAGGACACGGTTCATGATGTATCTTTTTTAGTACAACCGGCTTCTTATCTATAAAAGCCAAATAGGAATAACCGCCCTTCCCCTTACCGAGAAGACGTTCTATCACATATTTCTTTCCGTTTACAATATAGTATTCCATAATAATAAAAAGGCGTAAGATAACCTACGCCAATATTTTTTATTTTCTCACAATGAGATTTAATAGTCTACCTTTTATATAGATTACCTTGATTATGTTACTTCTGTCAAGACCAAGCCCCGTATTGGATAGTGCCACCTGTACGGCCTCCTCTTCACTAGCGTCCGAAGAAATTATAATACGACTACGAATCTTGCTATTTAGTTGAACTACAATCTCAACCTCCGATTTGGTAAGCTTGCTTTCGTCATACTTAGGCCAAACAGCGTTAGTAAAGTTGGAGCCAAATCCGAGCTCAACCCACAATTCCTCTGTTATATGAGGTGCAAAAGGATTTAAAAGAATAAGAAGGGTCTTATAATCTCCACGAGATATCTTTCCCAGCTTTTGCATTTCATTTACCGCACTCATCAAACATGCAATTGCTGTATTGAACTTGCAAGCCTCAATATCCTCTGAAACCTTCTTAATGGCATTGTGGAGGGTATATTCCATTTCTTTCGATATATTCTCATCGGATCCCTGTACAAGCTCTTGTAAAGCCCAAACTCTGTTCAAGAATTTATTACAACCCTTCGTTCCGTTATCGTCCCAGTTACAGGTCGCAAAATAATCTCCGATAAAGCCTTCCCACAATCTCAAGGAATCGGCACCGAATTCCGCTATTACATCTCTGGGATCAACAACATTGCCCAAAGATTTACTCATCTTTACACCATTAGAGCCAAGAATAATTCCTTGAGATACTCTTGACATGAATGGTTCATTTACGGGGGAAATGCCAATATCGTAGAAAAACTTACTCCAGAAACGAGCATAGAGCAAGTGTCGATTCGTATGTTCGTTACCACCGTTATAAAGATTGACGGGAAGCCACGCCTTTAATGCATCGAAGGAGGCGAATTCCTTATCGTTCTTCGGATCACAATAACGCATAAAGTACCACGAGCTACCTGCCCAACCGGGCATTGTATCCGTTTCACGTTTTGCCTTTCCGCCACAGCAAGGACAATCTACATTAACCCAAGAATCAATTACCGACAACGGACTTTCTCCATCCTTTGTAGGTTCATAGCTGTCGACAATAGGCAAAGTAACAGGAAGCTCTTCTTCAGGAACGGGAACCCAGCCGCATTTATCGCATTTAATCATAGGAATAGGTTCGCCCCAATAACGCTGACGTGAGAAAATCCAGTCACGCATTTTGAAGTTCAAAACTCTCTTTGCAACGCCCTCTTTTTCAAGCTTTGCAGTTATTGCCTCTTTTGCCTCTTCCACGGTTAATCCGCTAAACTCGGCACTGTTAATAAGTTTACAGCCCTTTCCTAAATAATCGTGTTTTTCGAAAGCACAGTCTTCGACGTTTCTTCCGTCAATAACTTGAATCATATCAATTCCATGTGCCTTTGCATAATCATAGTCCCTTTGATCATGTGCAGGAACCGCCATAACCGCACCTGTACCATAACCTGCCAAAACAAAGTCTCCGATAAACAGAGGTACCTCTTTGCCGTTTACGGGATTAATACAAGTAAGACCCTTCAAGGGACAACCGGTCTTTTGCTTAACCATCTCGGTACGCTCAAAATCGCTCTTTTTACGACTTTCCTTTATATATGCCTCGACCTCGTCAAGGTTTTGAATTTTATCCTTAAGAGCCTCTACAATAGGAGACTCTGGGGCTAAAACCATAAAGGTAATACCATAAATGGTCTCAATACAGGTAGTAAAGATTTCAAATTCTCCGCCTTGTACAATCTTAAACTTGACTTGAACGCCTTCACTTCTTCCGATCCAGTTACGTTGACCACGCTTTATATGCTCCATGTAGTGTGTTTCGTCAAGATCTCTGTCAAGACGATCGGCATACGCCGTCATCTTCAATACCCATTGAGCCTTAGGCTTTTGCGTTGTTTCCGCACCGCATTGACAACATTTGCCATCTTCGATTTCCTCATTAGCCAAAACACCGCAATTAGGACACCAGTTTATAGTGGTAATTCTCTTTTCTGCAAGTCCTTTTTTATAGAATTGCAAAAACAACCATTGAGTCCACTTATAGTAACTAGGATCACTGGTGCTTATCTCCCTAGACCAATCAAAGGAAAGACCTACCGTTCTCAACTGAGAGGTAAAGGTCGCGATATTTCTTGCAACAATCTCTTGAGGAAGCTTGTGTTCTCTTATTGCCGTACGCTCCGCCTCCAAGCCGAAAGAATCACACCCCATAGGGAAAAGAACATTGTACCCTTCCAAGCGTCTTTTACGAGCAACAGCATCCATAGATGCGTAGCTTCTTATATGCCCGGTATGTAATCCCTTTCCGCTAGGGTATGGAAACTCTATTAAAATATAGCAGTTTTCCTTGCCATCAACGTGATTTTGAACCTCGAAGCGTTTTTCTTTATCCCACGCTTCCTGCCATTTCTTTTCTATCTCTCTAAAATTATACTCTTTCATATTAATCCTATGCCTTTGCAAGTTCCAATTTAACATTCATCCCACCGGCTTCACAATCTTTTACAAATGTGTACTCGCGGGTTCCGTTCAGCTCACAACAAAGAGTTTCACTCATAATGGTTTCTTTATATTCGTTGACTATCTCGTCAGCCTCTCCCGATATCCTCAAATAGATTCTATCGTCAACATCGAAGCCTGCCTCCTTTCTGGCAACTTGTATTCCACGGATAAGTTCTCTTAATGCACCTTCTTTTCCAAGTTGCTCATCTACCTCTATATCCAGAACAACAGTGTTATTACCCTCAACGACTATTGCAAACTCGGGACGTGGAGCAAATATCAACTCAAGAATATCGCAAGGAACGGGACCGAATCCGTCAACATTTACGACATCACCGTTATTGAACTCTTGAACATATCTTGCTTTCTGTTCCTCTGTCGCAGAAAGTAGGGCTTGCTTGAGTTGATTTACTCTTGCCTTAAGTACAGCTCCTGCCTTGCGGAAGTTGACAGCCAAAGAGCTTGTATTAAACCTATCATCGCTTTCAACAACCTCAATCTCTTTGATATTAAGTTCGCTCTTAATTTGCTCAGCCATCAATTCCGAAGCTCTAATAAAGCCCTTAACACCCTTTATAAAGAGTTTTCTCAAAGGTTGCTTGATTTTGATTTTGTTTTCGTTCCTAATCTTCATTCCGAGATAGATTATCTCTCTGCTCTTTTCGACAATGCTTAATAAATCCTTGTCATACTCGCTCTTCTCGGGGAAAGAGGAAAGATGAACACTTTCCGGTGCATTTTGTTCTATCTCTCTAACAGTGTTTTGCCACACATGCTCTGTTAAGAAAGGAATGATAGGAGCCATCACTTGAAGCATCGTCTTGATTGCGGTATATAGGCAATAATAAGCTTGAAGCTGATCCTCGCCGCTTGATTTCCAAAAGCGTGGACGGTTGGTACGAATATAGAAGTTTGAAATATCGTCAACAAGCTTCTCAAACTCTTGAACAACTTTATAGTACTCATTATCGCTATATGCATCGGAAGTAATAGAGACAAACTCTTTCACTCTATTGATAAGCCATCTGTCAACCAAACATAAATCTTCCTCTTTGGGGTGGTATCCATCAAGTTTGGGGTTATCAATTACAGCATACGTATTAAAAAATCCGTACACATTCCAGAAAGCTATAAGCTTACGCTTTGCCTCAGATATTAATCCGTCTCCGAAACGCATATCCTGAGTCGGATTTGCACTTGCGTAAAGATATCTTATGGGATCCGCCCCGACTCTATCGCATACATCGGTACAATCCAAACTGTTTCCACCGCTCTTATGGAATTCGCCACCGTTTTCATCCAAAACGTATTGATAGGTTACCACCTTTTGATAGGGAGCCTTACCCGTCAACGTTACGCTCATTACGAGCAATGAATAGAACCAAAGTTTTATTTGTTCTATCATCTCACATACATACTCCGAAGGGAAATTCTTCTCGAAGTATTCGGGATTATCGAAGTAGCCCTTTGTGCTAAAGGGGGTAATTCCAGCATCCAACCAACAATCACCTACTTCGGGAATACGTTTAACCTCTTCGCCACAATCACAACGAATGGTAATTTCATCAATCCAAGGACGATGAATATTCGGGATCTTATCTATCAATTCGGGCTTAACGGCCTTTTGACGAAGCTCGTCAAGACTACCTATTACATGACGCTTTCCACACTTAGGACATACGTAAAAAGGCAAAGGTAGTCCATAGAAACGACTTCTTGAAATATTCCAATCGCCCATATTGTTGAGCCAGTCCAACATCCTCTTCTTTGCGAACTCGGGTTTAAATTCCACCTCATCAATCGCTTTATCGAGCAAAGGACGAAGCTCGTCCATAGATATATACCAAGTATCGATGAGCTTGTAAACCAAGTCTGTCTTACAACGCCAGCAATAGGGATAGCTATGCTTGTACTTATGGGCATAAACAAGCTTAGAATCTTTTTCTAAGCGATTTACGACAGCGTCCACCAAAGGAGGTCTTCTTACACCCTCTTGAGAACCATACTCCGTTGTGAGCATACCGGAAAACTCTCCGAAGCCATCAAGAATAACGCCGCCATCGTTTATGGGGCATATTTGAGGAAGTCCGTATCTATTGCCCAACTCAAAGTCTTCTGCACCGCATCCGGGAGCAATGTGTACCACACAGCTTCCTTCGCCTGCCTCGACATCTTCCCAAGGCAAAACCTTGTGAGGGAATTGTTGACAATCAAGTTCGGGGAAGCATGTTTCATACTCCAAACCAACAAGCTCTTCACCCTTAAACTCCTTTAAGACCTCACCATCGCCCTTCAACACTTTAAGTGAATCTTTGCCTAAAACAAGCTTTTCACCCGATTTTTGTTGAACCAAAACATATGTCAACTCAGGATTGACCGCCAAAGCGACATTGGCGGTTAATGTCCAAGGAGTAGTTGTCCATGCAACCATTTTGAAATCCTTACCTATTACAGGCAATTTAATAAACAATGCGGTATGAACAACATCCTTATAGCTTCCTGCCATCTCGTGTTCGGAAATACTCGTTCCGCACCTAGGGCACCAAACCATCGGACGTTTTTTACGAACGATGTAACCCTTTTCGTCACATATCTTCAAAAAAGCCCAAATGCTTGTAATGTTTTGATCGGTATTAGTGAAATAACTGTGATCCCAATCCATAAATTGACCGATGCGTTTGCTTTGCTCGGTAATGGCGTTGGCAAAATAGCGTACCCTTTCCATACACTTATTGGTAAATTTATCAAGACCGTATTCAACTATTTCCGGCTTGCCGTTCAATCCGAGTTCCTTTTCGACATTGACCTCAACCCACATTCCCTGTGCATCGAAGCCGTTTTGGTACTGGCAGCTCTTTCCCTTCATCGCATTATACTTTATCGTGATATCTTTTAGTGTTCTACCCCAAATGTGATGAATGCCCAATCTATTGTTTGCGGTTACGGGACCATCTAAAAAACGAAAACGCTCACCGTCTTTGTTTTTATCAACGATTTTAGCGAATAGGTTTTGTTTTTCCCAGCTTTGCAACAAGCCGTGCTCGATTTGAATAAAATCGGGAGAGGAAGCTTCTTTTCTCATATAATCTCCTTATGTTAGTTTTCCGCATCGGCATAATACCGAATGCAACCTTGCCTTTAACACATAATATTATTTATAATATTATCAACTTTTGTTCCGTCAAGTCAAGCATTATTGAAGACGGAATGGATTTTACCATTGCATTTCTGCAATTATCGGCTATTCCATGCTATTCCAAAGCTCATAATAGAATCCCTTTCTTTCAAGTAAGTCTTGATGCTTACCGGTCTCTATTATTCTTCCGCCATTCATTACCAATATTAAATCGGCATCCTTTATGGTTGAAAGCCTGTGTGCAACAACAAATGTCGTTTTACCTCGTGAAAGCTCTTGAAAGGCATCTTGTATTTTCATTTCCGTTCTGGTATCTATGGAAGAGGTCGCTTCGTCCAGTATTAATAAGGGCGGCATTTTAAGCATAACTCTACTTATGCACAGAAGCTGCTTTTGTCCGCTGGATAAGGACCCGCCATCCTCGCCTATCACGGTATCATATCCGTTTTCCATACGTGAAATAAAACCATGCGCATGAGATGTCTTTGCCGCATTAATGATCTCCTCTTCTGTAGCTTGAGGATTTCCAAAAGCAATGTTTTCTTTTATGGTTCCTTGTTTGAGCCAAGTCTCTTGCAAAACCATACCGAAACTTAAACGAAGACTTTTTCTTGTATAGTCCTCGGTATTGACACCGTCGATAAAGATACCGCCTTCGTCAAGATCGTAGAATCTCATAAGAAGATTAATTAAGGTCGTCTTACCACAGCCCGTTGGACCTACAATGGCTACACGCATTCCCTTCTTAACGCTCAACGAAAGATCTTTTATCAACTCAATGTTTTTATCATAGGAAAATGCAACATTCTCAAACGAGATATCACCCTCGGGATTCTTTAATTCCGATGCATTTTCTTTGTCACTTTCCGCCACTTGATCTATAAGCTCGAAGACACGATTGGCACAGGCAAAGGAGTTTTGCATTTCGGTAATAACACCGGAAATATCGTTAAAAGGCTTCGTATATTTGTTAGCATAGGCAAGCAAAGCAGACAAATTGCCCACCGTGAACGGGGTAGCGGTATCTTTGGTCTTAATGCAAAAATAGGCACCGAACGCAACTACTGCCGCATATACAATGGAATTGATAAATCTAGTAACGGGATTGGTTAATGCAGAATAAAAGGTTGCAAAACGCGCACTAACCTCCAATCTATCATTTACATCATTAAACTTTTCGTCGAGCTTTTTATCATAAGAAAACCCTTTGACCAATTCATGATTCGAAAAAGCTTCGTTAATTATTGCCGTTTCTTCTCCGGAAATCTCAGCTTGTTCTTTAAAGCGTTTATGTGTCCTCGAGGCAATAAATTTCGATGTGAGTATCGATAAAGGCGTAAGGACTATTACAACCAAAGCAATCCATGCCTGTAAAGCAACCATGAAACCGATTGTACAGAAGATTGTGACAATGCCGGAGAACAGTTGTGAAAAGCCAAGCAACAGTCCGTCGGCAAAAGTATCGACATCCGCTATTACACGGCTAACCGTGTCACCAAACGGATGAGAGTCAATATATGAGAGAGGCAAAGTCAAAAGTTTTTGCATAGCATCCTCTCTGACATCCCTTACAACATTGTAAATAATATGATTGTTGACTATGTCTGTTAACCAGACAAACAATGCCGAAGCGACCGCTATTGCAGCCATAATAATCGAATACTTTACAACCAACGTAAAATCAACTTGATTTACACCGATAAGACTATCGATAAGCTTTCCTACATATATGGGAAAAAGCAACATTGCTACTGCCGATAATGCAGAAAAGATAAAGGATAAGGCAACATGTATACGATAGGGCTTTAGATAAAAGAATGTTCGTTTTAGCGTTGAATTATTTTTCTTCATAAGCCCTCCTATTTGAATTGAGATTGATAAATCTCAATATACACGGAGCAATCACGCATTAGCTCGTCATGTGTGCCGAAGCCCACAACCTTCCCATCGTCCAAAACAAGTATTTTATCCGCCTTCATGACCGTTGAGGCTCTTTGAGAAGCAATTATTATAGCAGGTGCCTCCTTCAGTTCCAAAAGCTTGTTTTTAAGTTTTGACTCCGTCATATAGTCAAGTGCCGAGGTACTATCGTCAAGAATGAGCAAAGATGGAGAGCCGACCATAGCTCTTGCAATACATAGGCGTTGCTTCTGTCCACCGGAGAGATTCGCTCCGCCTTGCTCTATCTCATAATCCAAACCTCCCTTTTTGCCCCTTACGACCTCTGCGCATTGTGCAATATCGAGGGCGTTCCATAGCTCTTCGTCCGAGATTTCATCGCTCTTTAAAGTTAAGTTCTCCCTTACCGTTCCACTGAATAATACAGATTTTTGCGGAACGAGTCCGATATCTCCTCTTAACGACTCAACGTTTAAGTCCTCTATATTTCTACCTTTATACAATATTTCACCATCACTCTTTTCCAAAAAACGAGGAATCATATTGATTAAGGTACTCTTACCCGATCCGGTACCACCAATTACACCTAGAATTTCACCTTTTTTCAACTTGAAACTTACACCGCTAACCGCCTCTTGTGAAGCGGAGGGATAACGACAGCCTACATCGTTGAATTCCAATATATTTTCTCCACTCTCGGGAACTGTTTCCTCGCCCCTTTCACCGGTAGATGCATCTAAAATGGTCTGTATTCTCTTAGCTCCCGCAGATGCTTTTGTAAGGGTGATTATCAAATTGGCAAGCTTGACCAACTCAACCAATATCTGTGACATATAGTTATATAGTGCTACAACCTCACCTTGAGTAAGAGTGCCGTTATCAACCCTTATGGCGTCGATATTCAATAAAACAACTATTGCCACGTTGACAATAACATAAGTAAGAGGATTAAGCAAAGCAGTTAATCGTCCTGCCTTAATCTGCTCTGTAAACAATTCATCATTCTGAGAATCGAAGTCCGCCTTTTCAGCATCGTCACGTCCGAAAGCCCTTATTACTCTTGCTCCAGAAAGACTGTTTTTTACACCGGATAAAACCTTGTCCAGTTTGGCTTGTATCTTCTTAAAAAGAGGAATCCCAAAATACATTATACAGAATACCACGACCGCCAAAAGGGGGATTGCAATCGAAAAAACCGAAGCCGAGGGAACATCTATGATAAATGCGGCAATTAATGCACCGAATACAATAAAAGGGGAGCGTAAAACCAATCTGAGGGTAAGATTAACGCCTCTTTGAACCTGGTTAACGTCAGCTGTAATTCTAGTAATTAGTGTCGAACCGCCAAACCTGTTAAAGCTTGCAGGGGAAAAACTTTCGACATGTCTAAACATTTCACTGCGTAATTTCTTAGAAAAGCCCATTGCGGCTTTTGCAGCATAATATTGTGCTATTACCGCAAAAACGAGTCCGAGAAAACCGAAACCCAACAATACCCCTGTCGCCTTTAAAATATATGCCTTGTCACCATTGGCAATACCCACGTCAATAATAGAAGAAACGACAATGGGAACTAAAAGCTCCATTGCCGATTCCAAAAACTTGAATAACGGGCTAATTATGCACTCTTTCTTATACCCCGATAGATAACGATATATCGAGCCGCCCTTTTTAGTACAACCCTTTGAAGTCATATATACTTATTCCAATCCCTCCGCACTCTTAATCCATATGTCCTTACAAGCATCACTAACCATTCTCCAATCGCCCTTCGGGGAAAGACAGGTGGTTGTTATTTTGACACCGTCAGGTGCACAATTTCTCTTGAACTGTGAATTAAAGAAGCGACGATAAAAGCTTACAAGCCACTTTTTGACGGTTGCTCTGTCAAACTCATCGGCAAAAGCTTTACAAGCCAATGCGAAAACCTTCTCCGGCGTAAATCCGTAATTTACCGTATAGTAAATGAAGAAGTCATGCAACGAATACGGTCCTACTATATCCTCCGTTTCTTGAGCAATATCCCCTTCTGCGTTTAAAGGCAACAGCTCGGGGCTAATCGGAGTACATACTATATCCTTTATTATTTCCTTGACCTCTTTATAGTATCCTGCATCGGCAAGATTTTCCAGTGTCCAACGAACAAGAGTTTTTGGAAGTCCGATATTCACGGAATACATGCTCATATGATCACCGTTATAAGTACACCACCCCAATGCAGCTTCGCTTAAATCACCCGTTCCTACAACTATTCCACCGATAGAACCTGCATAATCCATAAGCACTTGTGTCCGTTCCCTTGCTTGTGCATTCTCATAGGTCGCATCGATTATATTAAGATGGTCAATATCCCTCAAATGCCCCTCGACAGCACTCTTTATCGAAATATCCAACGCAGTTATACCTAAACTCTGCATCAACTTAACAGCATTGTTATAGGTTCTTCCGCTAGTACCGAAGCAAGGCATTGTTATACCGACAACATCCTCCGCATTACGACCGAGTCTCTTCACGGCTTCTACACATACTAATAATGCTAACGTTGAATCAAGCCCTCCCGAAACACCGATAACCGGTCTTGCAGCAGTGATTTGAAGACGCTTTACCAGACTCATAACCTGCATTTCAAATATCTCTGCACAATGCTCCGTTTCCTTTTCGCAAGGAATGTACGGGCTCTTATTAATGTCATAAAAAGCCAAGTCATTATCATCCTCTGAAAGAGTGCAGTAAACACGTCTGATTTTTGCATTTCTTCCGAAGAAGTGCTCACCATCGGAAAAAGTTTTTATCTTTTCCCTGTTAGTTCGAATAATTCCAAGGTCGACATCGCATATCAATAGATAATCGCCATCTATGCTCTTTTTATTCTCGGCAACTATTTTGCCACACTCGGCAATCATGGAATGCCCTGAAAAGACTAAACCTCCGGTAGATTCACTACATCCCGCAGATACATATAGGTATGCAGAGAAGCCCTTAGAGGAATTTTGTTGAACCAGCATCCTTCTAAAATCTCTCTTTCCTATGTAATTATCCGAAGCGGAAAAGTTAACCATAAGCTCAGCTCCGTTTAGAGCCAAAAAAGAACCGGGGGTTATTGCCGCCCAAAAATCTTCACATATTTCGGCACCCATACGGAACGAACCAAAATCAAACACAAGATCATTGCCTACAGGTATTGTGCCCTCTTGCGACAAACCAATACTCTGAGGATAAATCTCCGATAGTGGGAGATCGTTTGCGGAAGAAAACCAACGTCTTTCATAAAACTCGTTATATGTAGGCATATATGTTTTGGGAACAATTCCTAAAACCTTTCCGTTATTAATGATAACACCGACATTGAACAAAAGACCGCAGATAACCATTGGCATGCCGACGGCTATAACCATATCTACGCTTTTCGAGACTTCAACGATCCTTCTCAAGCCCTCCAAACATTCGTTCTGCAACAATTTTTGAAAAAAGAGATCTTCTGCGGTATACCCGGAAAGGGCAAGCTCCGGGAATGCTATAACTCTAACCTTCCGGTTTGCTGCCTCAAGTATTTTTTCAATAATATTATCAACGTTTTTTTGCGGATTTGCAACTGCAACACTGGGAACCGCCGCTGCTACTCTTATAATATCAAGCATCATCATTACTCCATTTTTTATTTTCTATAATAGTATATCACGATTTATAAATTATTACAAATCATTTATAACACTCCGATCCCCGTTCCGATCGCTTACTCCATTATCATAACAGCAAGATTATGAATAACAAAGAAGCTTGAAAGTACTTTTGTTGTAATCAATAAGTCCCTCTGCACGCATTTTTGACAGTTCCCGAGAAAGTGCGGCACGATCAACACAGAGGTAGTCTGCAAGCTGTTGACGATCAAATTCAATGATGATATAATTACTTTTTTGCCTTAGTGCTTCGGTATTCAGATAACTTAGCAGCTTTTCTCGTATTGTTCTTTGTGAAATATGGTTTATTTTTGTAATTAAGCTCGTACTTCTTTTGGCAAGTAGTTTTATCAGATTCGAGTAAAAACGCATATGCGTATCGCACTTATTCTCACAAGGGCATAGTGCATTGTTTATTGGTAAAACAAGTATTTTCGAATCCTCTTCTGCCACAAGATCGGGACAGGGCATTCCCTCCGAAAAGGCAAAGGCACCTCCGAACAAACCGCCATTTGATACACGAGATATTATATTTACATTTCCATATATATCGGAGGTCTGAGCGTTTATGCTTCCGCCTAATACCAAGTATAATGAAGAAATACTGTCTCCGGAATGCACAATATAGGCTCCCTTATTGTAGTGCTGTTCATACGCATTAAAGCACTTCAATAGTTTACGCACCGATTCTTCCTCTATACCCTCGAACAATACGTTTTCCATAACACTCCTTTTGTTGCATTTGCAACAAACAATTCTTTTAAAGTATACTATAATCTTAGAGAAATGGCAATTTATTTATATGCTTTCATGCAAAATTGTCTAATACTAACTATATACAAGGAGATTGTAATGAAAAAAATATTACCTATACTACTAATCGTAGTCATTCTCGCGGTTGCGGTTACCGCTTGTTCAAACAACAACGATAACAATGAGCCAAAACTCAAAACCTATACCGTTATGACCCCGGACGGGGCTCCGAGTATGGCTATAGCTTATATGATGAAAAACAATGTTGAATTCGGTGCAATCGGTGATTATAAAATTATAGGCTCCGAGGCTGTTGCTGCAAGCTTTACAAACGGCGATGCCGACTTCATTATCGCACCTACAAATGTTGGTGTCAAAATGGCTATCAAGTTGGATTACAAGCTATTGGGAATAACCAGCTGGGGAAATCTTGGAATCGTTACCTCCGATGCTTCAATTAAATCAAGAAGCGAATGTGAAAATGTTCATGAATTTATGGCTCAATTCGAAGGGAGAGATGTTTCAAGCATCGGAACAAATGCCGTTCCCGATGTAACCTTCAAGCACCTTTTAAGTAAAGAAAACATCAATGCTACAATGGTATCCTCTAACGCTAGCAAAATCCAACAGGATCTAAAAGACAATTCCAATGTTATCGGCATTCTCGGTGAGCCCGCACTTTCAGCAACACTCAAGAGTGTACCGAACAGCAAAAAGCTTTGTACTATAGCCTACATTTGGGAAGAACTTACAGGTCTTGACTTCCCTCAAGCAGGTATATTCGTAAAATCGTCAATAATTAATAACGATGTTAATGCAGTAAACGCATTTGTTGCCTGTCTTGACGATTCAATAAAATACCTTAATGAGAGTGCCGAGCATGCAGAAGAATTAGGTTCGTACATGGAAAGCACCGGCAATTCAACATTGAAGGGTGCCACTGTAAAAATGAGTTACACTTACATGTCTCAGAGCTTTGTTCCGGCAAAACTCTGTAAGCTGTCGGTAATAAATTTCGTTAAAGTCTTAGGTTTTGACTTTAATGAGGAAACGGATTCCGACATTTTTTACGAGGATTTGATAGTTGTTTAAGAAAATAATCAAAAACAATAAATACACACTAATTTCCATATTCTCGGCAATAATTCTGTTTGCGATATGGGAATTGGCGGCATCAATTCTGGGGAAGGACTATCTTCTTCCCCGTTTTTCGTCGGTCATAAAGGAGTTTTTTGCACTATTTGGCAAAAAAGACTTTTACATCGTAACCGCAAATACCCTTTTGCGTTCTCTTATCGGGTTTATAATAGCCTTTCTCATCGGTGCAATATTAGGCATTATCAGTGGGAAAAACAGAGTGATAAAATCAGTCCTCTCTCCAATTATTTCTGCATTGAGAACAACTCCCACGATGGCTCTTACGCTAATACTTATGGTATGGTTTCGTTCCTCTCTCACCCCAATGCTTATAGGCATTATAATGGTGTTACCTATTATATGCCAGACCCTTTCCGACAGCATCTCAACTGTAGATAAAAAGCTTTTGGAAATGGCACAGGTTTATGAGTTTAGCAAGAAAAAAATTATCACCTACGTCTATATCCCACATATCACTCCGATGCTGTTTTCATCGGCAATAACCGCTTTTGGACTAAATATAAAAGCGGTGGTTTCGGCGGAAATACTTGCCTTTACCGCAAACTCTATAGGCTTAAAAATGTATATAGCGAAGTCCGATATTTTCGAGGGAACCGTAACCCTTTTTGCCTGGGTGTTAATTGCACTTCTTTTGTCGGTTATATTTGAAATAATAATGACATTGCTTCAAAGGAGGATTTGTAGAAAATGGAAATAAAGAATTATTCCAAGGCTTATGGCGATAAAATCATCTTTGACAATCTTTCATTGACAATCGAGGACGGTTCCATAACCGCAATTATGGGCAATAGCGGAACGGGAAAAACCACCCTGCTAAATGCACTTGCAAGACTAGATACAAACTTTAAAGGGGAGATTTCTTGCAAAAAATGCTCGTACGTTTTCCAAGAACCAAGACTATTAAAGGGAGTTACAGTATATAAAAACATCGAATTGGCACTTCCGAAGCCTGATGATAAAAGGGTTACGGACATTCTTAAGGAAGTTGAACTACTTGACGAAAAAGACCTTTTCGATAACGAATTATCGGGAGGAATGGCTCAACGAGTAAGCCTTGCAAGAGCATTTGTGACAAGCCGTGAAGTTCTATTAATGGACGAACCCTTCACAGGCTTAGATATGGGCTTAAAACTCAGACTCTACGAGCTTTTTAAAAGGCTTTACGAAAAACACAAACCAACAGTTGTTCTTGTTACGCACGATCTCGAGGAGGCATTAACTCTCGCAAACAGGATAATCATTTTAGGTTCATCACCGGCAACAATTCTTCTGGATGAACAAATTAACAACAACACGGAAGAGCTGAGAGAAAGAATCAAAGAACTGTTCGGAAGAGCGTTGTAATAATACTCTCTATATTCTAAAACCGACTTTCGATAGGTCAACGGACCCTCCCCCATAAAGAACATATTCATTCAAGTGCGAATAACCTTATAACACACGTTTTTTGTAAAAAAATACAGAAAAAGAGTAGCAAAGAATCTGCTACTCTTTTTCTGTCTTACAAACAGCAAAATAATTAAAATAAATGCCGACAGTATTATTGTGTGTCGGTAATAATCCCTGTTACCGACAAGCAAACTTAAAATGGATTTTAAACCACCGACTATGCCTTGGGACCTGCAGCAACTAATGCTTTTCCTGCATCGTTGTTTTCGTATTTTGCAAAGTTCTTTACAAATCTTGAAGCCAAATCCTTTGCCTTTGCCTCCCAAATAGAAGGATCTGCATAGGTATCACGAGGATCGAGAATAGCAGGATTTACACCGGGGAGTTCGGTAGGTACTTCAAAGTTGAAGTACGGAATAGTCTTAGTAGGTGCATTATTAATGCTTCCGTCTAAAATTGCATCGATGATACCACGTGTATCCTTTATAGAAATACGCCTTCCAGTTCCGTTCCAACCGGTGTTTACGAGGTAAGCCTTTGCTCCGCTCTTTTCCATTTTCTTTACAAGCTCTTCTGCGTATTTTGTAGGATGTAACTCAAGGAACGCTTGACCAAAACATGCAGAGAAAGTAGGGGTAGGCTCTGTGATACCTCTTTCTGTTCCAGCCAATTTTGCAGTAAAACCGGAAAGGAAGTAGTATTGTGTTTGCTCAGGGGTAAGAATGGATACAGGGGGAAGTACTCCGAAAGCATCTGCGGAAAGGAATATAACATTCTTTGCAGCAGGGGCTGAAGAAACAGGACGAACAATCTTTTCAATATGATTGATCGGGTAGGAAACACGTGTATTTTCCGTAACACTCTTATCTGCAAAGTCAATGTGTCCTTCTTCATCAAGAGTAACGTTCTCAAGCAATGCATTGCGTCTTATAGCATTGTAAATATCCGGCTCGGAATCCTTATCAAGGTTGATTACTTTAGCATAGCAACCGCCTTCGAAGTTAAACACACCGTTATCATCCCAACCATGCTCGTCATCACCAATCAATAAACGCTTAGGATCGGTAGAAAGTGTGGTTTTACCTGTTCCGGAAAGACCGAAGAAAATCGCTGTATTCTTTCCGTCCATATCTGTATTTGCAGAACAGTGCATTGAAGCGATACCCTTCAAGGGGAGATAGTAATTCATCATGGAGAACATACCCTTCTTCATTTCGCCACCATACCAAGTATTGATTATTACTTGCTCACGGCTTGTAATATTGAATACAACGGCAGTTTCGGAATTGAGTCCCAGCTCCTTGTAGTTCTCTACCTTTGCCTTTGACGCATTGTATACTACAAAGTCAGGTTCAAAGTTTGCCAATTCCTCTTCAGAAGGAACGATAAACATGTTTTTGATAAAGTGTGCTTGCCAAGCAACCTCAACAATGAAACGTACTGCCATACGAGTATCTTTATTTGCACCGCAGAAGGCATCTACAACGAAAAGTCTCTTGTTACAAAGCTCCTTTACGGCAATCTCCTTTACAGCCTTCCAAGTTTCCTCGCTTGCAGGATGGTTGTCATTCTTATATGCATCGCTTGTCCACCATACAGTATCCTTAGAATTCTCGTCTACAACGATAAATTTATCTTTAGGAGAGCGACCAGTGTAGATACCTGTCATAACGTTCACAGCACCAAGCTCGCTTACTTGACCTTTTTCATAGCCTGTAAGCTCAGATCTTGTTTCCTCTTCGAAAAGCATTTCATAAGAAGGATTGTGTATTATTTCGGTTACGCCTGTAATTCCATACTTGGTTAAATCGATCTTTGACATATTATATACCTCACTAAAAAATATAATGTTCTCGGTGAAAAGCTCACCATAATTATTATACTATTTTTTAAAATAATATCAATGATTTTTGCCAAATTACTTTTCAAACCGGGTTAAATTTTATTTATATGTTTATAAAAAAGTTTTATATGTCAACAATATCCTTATATTTATTACATAAAAACAATACGAGAACGTTCAAGCATATGCCACCTATCCAACTTTTTTTCAAAAGTAGAGTGTTACGTTTCAACTTTGATTATACTTTGAAAAACTTTTATATACCCCTAAAAATCGGTTGATTAAAGATTGGAATAATGGTATGATTAAATTGTCAAGTGACAGTCAAAACAATTACGGAGGATAGTATGACCACTTTCATCGACAACACGTTCAACTTTGACATCCAACACCCTCAAATGGGAATCATTGCTCTTGACGGAGCCTTGGATTTCGCAAAAAAGGTAGACGACTATCTCGTTTCTTGGTACAACGATGAAGCGGTTAGACAACATAGGAGCGAAAGGGCTGACACCTTCTTAATCGGTTGTGTTTGCCCCAGATTTACCTCCGGTGACGGAAAAGCATTGATAAGGGATACGGTAAGAGGAAAGGATATCTACATAATTTGCGACGTCGGAAATTATAGCATCACCTATACGATGTTTGGAAAAGAAGTTCCCATGAGTCCCGACGATCACTATGCTGACTTAAAAAGAGTTATTTGTGCATTGAGCGGAAAAGCGGCTAACATATCAATAGTTATGCCTATTCTCTATGGCGGCAGACAACATCGTCGCACTGCGAGGGAATCTTTAGACTGTGCAATGATGCTAAGAGAACTTGAGAATTACGGAGTTAAGGAAATTATCACCTTTGACGCTCATGATCCCAGAGTCCAAAATGCAACTCCTCTTATAGGCTTTGACAACTTTATGCCACCTTACCAAATGATGAAAGCCCTTCTTCACCGTCATGATGACATTCACCTTGACAACGAGCACTTTATGATAGTAAGTCCCGATGAGGGAGCAATGGCTAGGAACATATACTATGCTTCGGTATTGGGAATAGATTTGGGAATGTTCTATAAGCGTAGAGATTATTCAAAAATCGTCGGCGGACGTAATCCTATTGTTGCTCACGTATACATCGGCGACTCGGTTGAAGGAAAGGATGTACTCGTTGCGGATGACATTATAGCGACAGGCGAATCCATGCTTTCAATTGCTGAAAAGTTAAAGGGGATGGGGGCTAAAAGAATATTCTTTGCAGCAACCTTTGGTCTTTTCACCGGCGGGTTGGAAAAATTCCGCAAAGCATATGAAGACGGTAAATTTACTGCAGTTATTTCAACCAACCTTACCTATACTACCCCCGAGCTTTTGGCAGAACCTTGGTTCATCTCTGCCGATATGAGCAAATTTACGGCATATATTATTTCGGCGTGCAATCAGCAAAATTCCGTAAGCCATTTGCTCGATCCACACGATAAAATACGTGAACTTATTGACAAGCACGAAAATAAATAGTATAATTAGCACATATTGGAAGTTATTCCGTAAATTGTATTGTTATTATATCGTGATTTAAGCGGTTTTCTAAAACTTCGCCCACAACCAATCCCGAAGGAGGATTTATGAACATACGATGGCTCGGCCATTCTTGCTTCGCACTCACTGAGAGTACAGGAACAACCATTATAACGGATCCTTATAATACTAAGGAAGTTGGTTTTGCTATGCCACAAACAGAAGCAGATGCCGTCACCATTTCTCATGGACATAAAGACCACAATTTTATCCAAGGTGTTTTGGGCAAACCACAAGTTATTAACAGCGTTGGTTCCGTTGATGTTAAGGGTGTTTTAATCTCCTCTTTCAGAACTTTTCACGATGAGAAAAAGGGAAAACTTCGTGGTAAGAATCTAGTATTTACATATAGGCTTGATGGCGTTGATGTATGTCACCTTGGTGATATCGGTGAGGAGTGCTCTGCAAGAATTCTCGATGCGATAGGTTCAGTCAACGTTCTCTTGATTCCTGTAGGAGGAAACTATACTATTGATGCCGAGACCGCAAAGGATTATGTTGACAAGCTAATGCCTGATGTCGTAATCCCGATGCACTATAACGTTGAAAATTGTACAATAGATATTGCCCCTGTAGATGACTTTCTTGATCTTTTCGACGAAGAATGTATAACCTATGTAGACGGCGACAATATCGATTTTGACAGAACCAACTTTGACGGTAGCTTTGAAACAGAGGTTATAGTTTTTAAAAGGCAATAACAAAGTTCTTGGCTTTAATTCTTTTTGTATAGAATAAGCATATAATATTATCCTTAAGAAAGGATTTTTCGGTATATAACAGTCCGAACGATTTTTTGTGTATTTTAATATCAAATTATTTATTAGCAATCATATTTTGGAGGTATAAATGGATAGGTTTAAACAAATATTGGACTCACTGTCTGCCCTTTCAATAATTGACTTAAGATCAAAGTGTAAGGCACATAATATGCGTTACGATCCCCTTCTTAAAAGACCATTGCTTGAAAAAAAACTTGCAGAGGTACTTTTAGCAGAGGAAAACCGGGAGCCCGATGGAGAAGCAAATAAACAAGACAAAGCAACCGAATCACAGGTTGAAGTCATTTTTACATCAGAGGAAAATGCCGAGCCTAGTGTAAAAGAACTTGGCGAGGAAAAACCGTCTAAGGAAACTTTTGAAGAAAGACCTAAGGTGAACGATACACTTCAAGAGGTTAACGTTAAGAGTTGTGAGCCCGATACAAGCAATATCTCAGACGGTGATAATGAGGAAGTTCAAGCGGAAACCAAAGAATACATCCCTTCATCACAAAATCAGCAAAACCATTACGAAGAAAAAAAGCACGGGGACAAGGATTATCGCAGACAGCCTGAACGTGGCGGTGACAAACGAAACAATCTGAATCGTGGTCCGATTAATACTCGTGGAACCAATGGTCGTAATTATTCTAATAGGAACAATCCCAATAATGTATCCGATACTCAGGCTAGAGGGAATAATAACGGTCCTGCTAATAACAAACTGCAAGGAAAAACTTATAAAAAACAAGAGCAGGACAGAAAACCCCAGGAGCCTGAATACGATGAAAACGGAATTGAAAAGGAAGTCGATGTAACCGGTTGCGAAATAAGAAGCGGAGTTTTGGAACTTTGTCAAGAGGGTTATGGATTCCTTAGAGGAGAAAACTATCAAATATCCAACAAAGATTCCTTTGTCGGCTCACAATTCACACGCAGATTCGGCTTACGTGTCGGCGATTTCGTTGTCGGATACGTAAAACAAGGGGAAAACCCAAATAAACCCCCGGCGATTGTAAAAATAATTGAAATAAACGGTCGTGCACCTGTAGAAAACCTGAAACGTCCTTATTTTGAGGATTTTGTTCCAATATATCCCGATGAACTTATTAGATTGGAAATCAAGGGGAAACGCAATGACCTTGCAGTTAGAGCAATTGATTTGGTTGCTCCAATCGGTAAGGGACAGCGTGCAATGGTTGTTTCTCCGCCTAAAGCAGGTAAAACAACCCTCTTAAAAATGATTGCAAATTCCATTTCAATAAATCACCCGGAATGTAAACTCTTGGTGCTACTCATTGACGAACGCCCGGAAGAGGTTACCGACATGCAAAGAAGCATAAACGGTGAAGTCGTCTATTCAACCTTCGATGAAGAAAGCGGAAACCACATCAAAATCGCAGAGCTTGTTCTCACAAGAGCCAAGAGATTGGTGGAGGAAGGACACGATGTCGTCATTCTATTAGACTCATTGACTCGTATGGCAAGAGCCAATAACGTTATCGTTCCCAGTTCGGGAAAAACATTATCCGGTGGTGTTGATCCTGTTGCACTCTACTTCCCGAAGAGATTCTTTGGTGCTGCCCGCAACATCGAGAACGGTGGCTCTCTAACGATAATCGCAACTGCTTTGGTAGACACGGGAAGCAGAATGGATGATATTGTATATGAAGAGTTTAAGGGTACCGGCAACATGGAAATTCACCTTGACAGACGCTTGAGCGAAAAACGCATATTCCCTGCCATTGATCTGTACAAATCCGGTACAAGACGTGAGGAATTATTACTATCACAACAAGAGCTCGAAGCTGCCTATTTAATGAGAAAACTTCTCTCGGCAGGAGACCCACAAGAAGCAGCAGAAAGTATAATCACAATGATGATGCGTACTTCCTCTAATGCAGAGCTAACCACATGTTTGAAAGACCAAATAGCAAAGCTTAAGAAGGACGGCTACAGATTTTAAGTTGTTATACCATCTTACGGCACCGCTTTTGAGGTTATTATATGAAAAAAGCATCTGTAATTCTCGTTGTCATAATGCTAGCCGCAATAATTACTTGCGGTTTTTCTGCGTGCGAAAAAAAAGAAATATACGGCATTTATGTTTCAACGCCTCCAACAAAAGTTCTATATTATCAAGGTGAAGAGCTTGATATGTCAGGTTGTAAAATAACGGTTAGAGTTAGTGATGGAAACAACTATGACGTTGAAGTAACAAATGATATGGTTTCGGGTTTCGATACGAGCTTGGGCTCCCACACCTTAGTAATAACCTATCAAAAAGATGATGTTTCCTATATATCTACGCAAAAGATTCAAGTAACCACCCACAAAGCGGTATCGGGAGAAATCGTAAACACCCCCTCAACCACCTTCGTAGAAGGACAAACGATCAAGCTCGAAGATTTCAAAGCAATGATCACTTTTACCGACGGAATTATTGCCGAAAGAGGAATTTCCTCCTTTAATATTACACCGCAAACTGCAGAAATTGGACTGGAAACCGTTACCCTTACTATGGATTCTGTAAAATTCACGATCCCAATTACCGTGGTAAAAAAAGAGTTGTCCGGAATTAAAATTACAAGACTTCCCTATAAAACAGAATACTACGAAGGCGAAAGTGTGGACCCAGACGGACTGATCGTCAAAGAGGTATATAACGATGGTAGCTTAGGTACGGATTTATCGGATTACGATTTAACAGAATATAAACTCAGGGTGGGTTCTAATGAAATAACCGTCACAACCAAGCTATACGGCAAAATCTATACCGATACTTTTTCAGTTAATGCCAATCCCATTGAAATAATAAAAATCGAACTTCAAGAAAATGCCTTCCAAAAAGAATACATATTAGGAGGCACGCTCGATTATTCCGATATAAAAGGGGAGATATTTACAAGCTTGAATTCATTTACCGTAACACATAACGACTTACTCTTTTCGATATCTGAAGATGAACCTCTGACGCAAACAGGCGACGTGGAGATAATCGTTAAGTACAAACACTCCGATTCACCGACATTCGCTAAAATCAATATTACGGTATATGAAGAAAAGAAGCTGATCGACTTAATAGTCTACTCCACCCCGATCTACAGCAATTACACCGAAGGCGATGAAATCAGCTATTACGGTCTTAGATTGTATGCAAAATACAACGACAAAAGCGAGGAATATATCTTTGACGGAACATTTGCCGAGCTAGAAGATTTATCCTATACGAAAACAGCCGAATACGGGATGACATGTGCAACGATTACCTATAAGGAAAAGAGTTACTCATTCGCCATAATCGTAAACAAAAATCCCGATATTGACACAGAGGAAATGTCCCTACATTCGGAAAGAAAAAAATATAGTTAACAATTACTCCAACGCTTTTATCGATTTGGCTAGCATTGCACTTTATTATAACGATACAAGAGATAGGACAAATAAAGTTACTATCTATTAAAATAATTACTGTATACTGCCTTAATTTCAACAGTATACCTCATTATTTACCTTTAACGCAATTGAATCATTAATCTAATATGAGCCTACCTTTAGATTTCCTTAATAGAATGAAAGACTATCTTGGAGATGATTACTCCGAGTTTTTATGTGCATACAATCGCAAACCATATAAAGCTTTCAGAGTAAATACAGAAAAAAAGTGTACCTTTGACCTAACTCAATTTGCAACAGGTGAAGTACCCTATGCAAAAAATGCATACTATACCGAAAATGAAAAAATCGGATCATCTCCACTACACCATGCAGGTGCATACTATATGCAAGAACCCTCTGCAATGCTGCCGGTAGAAGTTCTTGCACCGCAAGAAGGAGATAGGGTTCTAGACTTATGTGCCGCCCCCGGCGGAAAAAGCGGACAAATTGCTGCAAAAATCGGGAACGGAACCTTGATTTCAAATGAAATAAATCAAAGTAGAAGCCGAGTTTTACTGGGAAACATCGAAAGGTTGGGCTTTAGCAACGTAATAGTGACCTCTCTAGCTCCTGCAGAACTATCAAAACACATCTCCGAATGGGCAGACAAAGTGTTAGTCGATGCCCCCTGTTCAGGAGAAGGAATGTTTAGAAAAAGCCCGGAGGCGTGCCTTGAATGGTCGTTAAAATCGGTAGACGCATGTGCAAAAAGACAACTGGAGATACTCAAAGAAGGCGGCAAATGTCTCAAATGCGGCGGTATTTTAGTATATTCGACCTGTACCTTCTCAAAAGAGGAGAATGAATTTGTAATTGAAAAATTCATTCAAGAAGAGGATTTTGAATTGCTTGAAATCAATAACGAGTACACCGAAAAAGGCTATGATAAAAATCACTTTACAGCCAGAGTATATCCTCACAAGCAAAACGGGGAAGGTCATTTTATAGCCAAGTTAAAAAAAATTTCTTCAAACGCCATTATCTCGGATAAACAAAAACCATTTTACAGAGATTTGAATAAAAAGGAAAACGCACTTTTAAGAGATTTTGCAAAAGAAAATTTAAAACAAACTCCAAATGCATATGTTTTCGGCAATAAGCTCTTCATTCCTCCATCAAACATTCCATCTCTTCCATACGGAATTATCGGATGTGGCGTAAAAATCGGAGATATAGACCAACGAATAATTCCTCATCATCAGCTATTCTCCGCCAAAATCAGCCTATTTCAAAACGTTTTAAACTTGCAATTACAAGATGAACGTATACCAAAGTACATTTTTGGAGAAGAAGTTAATGCGAATCTTCCCTCAGGATATGCCGTACTCGCCGTCGAAGGCTGTGCATTGGGTGGAATTAAAGTAAGCAACGAGCGTGGCAAAAACCATTATCCAAAGGGTTTAAGAAAAAAGCTTTAAAGAAATTTGAATTAATTGTGATTAAGTTAAAATTTTATCTCCGCCCCAACATTTGACATTGAGCCTACTTTTTATCCATCTCAGGTCTTTTCAGTTTTGTCAATATTTCATCGTTTGTAATCAATTCAGTATTATTTCCAACAAAAAGCCATTCTTTGCCTAAGTTCATCAACAATTTTAATGATCGAATTTGGCAAGAATACAGACACATAAAAGCGGACAGTGTTTTCTTTCGTTCTAACTACTAAATACACAAGCTTATCATCTGCTGTCAAGCCCGACAACTCAAGAGGTCCACCTTTACTATCAGCGTAAATCCATTCTATATCAATAAACTCTATATCTTCATATCGTGCTTCCGCATAGTATTGAATACTTATCAAGGGTGGCATTCGCTTATCTTCATCGTTGACGTATATATTATCTAAATCAAAACATATACCATGATTCTTTTCCCATCGGATATACCAACGAATAAATATGTATATTATTCCAGACAGAATTACTTGCACCACAATGGCGAAAAACACTTCAAGCGAGTTTAGTGAGTTTCTCGCTATCCCTTTACCTAGTGCAACGACCCATATGGTCCATCCTGAAAGTAATATGGCTAATAGCAAATATAAAACCATACGACCAAATTGCCAAATTGGATGAGTGCGATAATAATATTTCTTTTTCATAATCATCCTCTAATATATGATTGTTTCTACAATTATGCATTTATACTGGATACTAAAGAGTATTGGCTGGCAGTTATCTGCCAACCAACATACAATTCCATTACTGATAGGGTATCATTACTTGATTATATTTTGGGCTATATAGAATCTTAATCTTTTTGTCAACATATCGTCTAAAAAACCTTGAATAGCCATCCTCGGACGACCCGAAAGTGGTATATTGATGTTTTCCGCTAACTCGGTTCATTGATATACCTTCATAGTCAAATTCAACAACGATCTTGATAGAACCGTTAAAATGTCTAACATAATCATTCGAAAATGTACAGAATGCTTCCAATTCAACAGCATCTGCGAGCCATAGATCAATTTTGCTTTTAATCCTTTTCTGAATAACAAACAATGCAACGCCCATTATCCCAAACAATAACCCGCTTGCCAGCAATACAACCATTCCGCCCAAGTCATCTTCCATTAATTCATTTATTGCAACCGCAAATAATAAAATACAATTCACCAAACCACCGACAAAACACATTATGACCTTCCATCTTGTCATATTATACCCATAAGTCAATGTGCTTTCAATAATCGATTCTTTCATGCGTTCTCCAATAATCTCTTTACAATTTCTTTAATCCAATCCGTGATACCTGATTTAACATCTTCTTTTATTCCCGGGAGCACTCCAAACAAGCTGGAGCCCAATTCGTTTGCTACCGCTGCACCTACAATAAATCCCGCAGCTTTCCCTACCACTGCACCGAAAGCTGCAAGATTCTTAAATGCCAAATTCACTTTTCCTCCCATGAATATGCCGTCGTTAATCTGAGCTCCAAGTTGCCACAATGCGGTTTCACCCCAAAAACTAAATAGTGGTACCAGTAAACTTGTAAATGCCGCAATCGCAGCACTTTTTCCACCTGCCGACAATGTTTCAATGGGATCTATGTTTTGAATACTATCACCCTTCTCAATTGATTGAATCACGACATTCGTTCCAGCTCCTACCAAGAAGCCTACAGCTGCAGAATGTGCAACCGTTGCAGCAATACCTGCTCCCGCACCGGCGGTTGCTATACTAACCCCGATACAAATCCCAGTAACTGCCGCAAAAATCAGTCATTGTGCCCATTTAGGTAAAGGCTTGTGTCCAGTCGGATCACCAGCATTCACCGGGTCGTTGCTGCAGTAAGCAAAGAGGTTAAGTCCGTTAAGGGATTGAGGTTCAAGGAAGTTAGGGTTATCTCCATTGAGCCATCTGCACCACTCGGGAACATAGTATCGGGATTGGCAATAATACATGCCCGTTTCCGAATCATAGTAATAGCCTTTGTAGCGGAATGGATTAAGTGAGCCAATACTACAACCACTGGTATCAGAGACTATAGCACATTTACCATATGCTTCAGGTAGTATTTTACCACAAGTTTACCGTCAGAATCAATAATTCCTAGAATATTTTTTAGACAATCTCGTAGATGATGGTTGATAAAAAAGAAAAATAGAAAAATCCCCATTGTTGAAATTCTAACAAAGGGGATTGAACTAACTATTCAACTATAATTGAAATCTTAATCTGTCGAAAATCTTTAAACTCAAACTTTGATTTCATCCAAGATATCAAAAACACGTTTTTCTTCTATTGTTCCGTTCTTTAAAAAATCAGTCCAGTCATCAAACGACCGAAGCAACGTTCCCGGCTCACTTTTACATAAGAAGAATAATAGTCTTATATCACCATTGGCATGTTCTCTTCCGTATACAATTTCATACCCAACTCCATTATAAGTAAATGCAAATTCTTCATGCCTACTTAGTAGTTCCAAAAAGGATGACTCCCTTTCAGGTATTATCTCATTCTTTGTAAACCAATATTTAAAACACATATATTACCTCCTAAACAACCATTTGATTAAATCCCAGAACGTAAGGTGAGTAGTTCTATCCGTATTTACCCAGCCATGATAATGGGGAAATTTTTCATGTCCAATCTGATGTCTAAAATCTTTATCATACCATGCATTACCTTTTGAGTCATAGAATCTGTATTGCTTTACGCCTAAATCATCCATGGTAGAATGTCGAGAAAATGCTTTCCCATGTAATTCAGCTTTTCCACCTGTAACGTTTGCATAGCTCATATAAATGCCACCAGCAATTGTCCCTATGAATGCTGCAGATTCAAAACCTATATATAAACCTTCATAAAGGACATCACTCATCCCGCTCCAGCTTTGAATATAGTTTGTTCCAGTAGCCCCCGCAACAATTTCATTTACTCCAAACGCCATTGTTCCAGCACCTATCAAGATTAATGCACCACCTGCAATCCATCCAACCGGTCCAAAACTCAACAAGCTAGCTCCTGTACATATCGCAGTTGCTCCACTTACACTGGAACAAATTCCGCCTGCTATTTGATGTCCAAAAATCTCAGTCAAAGCCCAACTGGCAATCGCACTAGCCGCCAAACCAATCAAAAACGCACTTAGTGCAAAACACCCACTGGGATCGCAATTATTCACCGGGTCGTTGCTGCAGTAAGCAAAGAGGTTGAGACCGTTAAGGGATTGAGGTTCGAGGAAGTTAAGGTTATCTGCGTTAAGCCATCTGCACCAGTCGGGAACATAGTATCGAGATTGACAATAGTACATTCCTGTTTCCGAATCGTAGTAGTAGCCTTTGTAGCGGAAGGGATTGAGCGATCCGAGACTACAACCACTAGTATCAGAAACTATAGCACATTTACCATAAGCTTCACAGTTGTATTTTACCACAAGTTTACCTTCAGAATCAATAATTCCTAGAATATTTTTTAGACAATCTCGTATGTAGAAGTATTTATCCGTGGAATCCTTGATAAAGCCATAAAGTTCCCCGTTCTCATCATAGAGGAAGTCTAGACGTGCGGTTGAGCTTTTCTCGTAGATAAGCTTATCTCCGTCATATTCGTAATAGGTTATTGTGCCATCTTGGTTACACTTTTTGGTCCTTAAGCCAAGGTCATTATAAGTGTATTCCCAGTAACCCGAAGAGTTGGTTATCTTTGTCAAGCGTCTTCCTTCAAAGGTATAGTAGTTACCCTTATACGAAGATACATTGAAGGAATTCTTGCTATCATAAGTTATCGAATTTCCGTCGTATGACATCAATCTATCTTTAATCGTAGAATCATAGGTCAACACCTTGTCACCTATCTTGGTAACATTGCCGTTTTTATCATATGTGTATGATACTCCGTTTGCACTTATTAGATATCCTCTCTTGTCATAACTGTAGGTGTGATCATCAAGAGTTATACCATAGCATTTTTGATTGTTAATTGCAGTTACTCGTCCCAATGCATCCTTTGTATATTCACGAATAACATATGAATTATTAATAAAGAAACCTTCTTGCCAAACTTGATTTGATATGTATTTGGATTCTCTCACCTTATATGCAACTACTTTTCTTAAAACAGAATCTCCATTCTCTTGTATCTCCATTTGATTATGCATTCCGAAATCATCGTAGTAATTTACCTTTGTTGTACACTTAGAGGAGTCAAATAGATTGTTTATCGTGCTTTCTTCACAGTAAGCTTCGGCTATTGCAAGCATTTCTATTTGTCCGTATAGGGGATAACATATTCTGCTCTCACCTAGATTATGTACGTGGTTTTCTGTGTTATATTTTCGACCAATCATTACACTTAAATCAGAATAGGTGGGACCCGATAATGTTGTCTTGGTATAGCTAGTACCATCCACCATAACTCTCAAACTACATTCAGTCCATTGAGTCAATGAGTTATGTGCTATGCGTTTAGTTCTAGATAAGGCTATGCTATGCCATTCATCGGTTGTGAAGGTTAAGTCTGTAATATAAGTTGTACCGTTATGATCGATACATACCTTCTTATCCTTGTTCCTATACAGTCCAAGAGTTTTTCCGTTTTGGTCGACGCCCTCGAAGAAGTATTGTTTATCCTCGTCAATATCGGTAAATGCCATCATTGCTATAGTGATATCCGTCACTTCGCCTTGATTATATGCAAGTTCTCCTCCGTCTGCAACATAGGCGTAACGTCTTATCTTCTTATTAAAGTTAAAGCTTGCATCTTTATCTTCTTCAGAGTTTATACGTTTGGTATAAGCACTAGGTTTCTTACCATTCAATGATTGAACACTATTTTGCAATGGGTATATCTCGAACTGATTTTGAATACTTGCATCCATTGTATATAGGCTTGTAGCACCAAAGTCAACACTTTCGATACCGCTATAAACCAACTCATTTTCTATAAGATAATCCTTAGATAATCTATAGTACTTTTTAACATCTTCTAGGATCAAATGATCTCTTGAGAAATAAACCGCTGTAACCTTTGATGCAAAAAGCTTGCTATTATTGATACTATCAAAACCAATTGCCATTTCAGATGCACCTAGATTTATGTTCACAATATCGGTATCGCTAAAGTTATACACCTGTGTTTTTGAATTAACAGTCAAGGCATATTCTGCAATCGCTTTATAACCAAGACCATCGTCACGATACATATAATCTACAGATACGAAGTTCCATTCGGACAAGTTAACACAAGAGGACATTGTAAGCAATGTTTTTTCTGTTCCGTTACGATCTGTTATTGCAAGTTTAACATCATTATTTACAAGGTATACTCTTATTGCACATTTACTATTAGTGCTATTCTCATTATTATTCTTTACCGTCATAAGACATCTTTGACTACTTGACGGACTTGTAGAATCCGCCTTGAACCAAAATTGGAAGCAACCGGAATTATCTTCGGTAATAGGTAATCCGTAAGTGTACTCTAAGTTCTTATTGTTTGTTTTGGCGTAACTTATTACTCCATCCTTACCTGCTCTTTGAGATAAGCTGTTGGTTATTCTATCATAGGTAAATATATAACAGTTCTTATTCTTAAAGGCAGCCATTAAAGAATCGGGCTGTGAACCTTTCGACCTTGCAACGCTGTCATACGAAGTATTAATGGTTTTATTTGAAACCTTTGTAGACTTGTTTATAACATTTCCTAGGTTGTCATAGGAATAGGTGATGCTCTTACTTGCACTCGAGTTCTTTACTACATTTCCGTTATCATCATAGGTATATTCTGCTATGATATTCGAAGTTCCTTCTGTAATTTTAACTAGCTGCTTTTTATCGTTATACTCATAAGAAAAGCTCCTGGTTGTTACCCAACTATTATTCATATAATGAACCTTAATCAATCGTCCGTCATCACTATACTCAAACAAATAGCCGTCTCCGTTCCTTCCGTATCTTTGCTTAGTGATATTACCCTTTGTATCGTATTCGTATGTAAATATCAAGCTACCGTTTAAAGTTACTGTAGATATGTTATTGTAATTGTCATAAGTAAAGGTATACTTACTTCCGTTGGCTAAAGATATTCCTGTAAGCCTCTTTCTGTCATCATAGGTATATTCCGCCTTTAATAGTGCGTCCCCTGAAAAGGTTAAAGCTAAGGATTTAAGCGTTTCATCGCTGTTGTAAGTATATTGGGCTACTTCCGATAAAGCATTGGTAACTTTCTTTACTTTACCTAGATTATCATAGACATAGCTAGTAGAATTTCCTAATTCATCCGTGGTTTTTGATACAAAACGTCCGTCGGAGGTATACTCCTTAGTTGTCTGCATAATCTTATTTTCATCGTCATTAATAACCTCCGTCTTTATTAAGTTGGAGGGATTTGTAGAATCATAATTATATTCCGTTACCACACCGTATGCACCTAAAGTTTTTGTAAGCTTTCCTTCGTTAAAGGTATACTCTGCTTTTTGAGAAGCTTGATTTATACTCTTGCTAGGCAGATTCGAGCTATATTCGGTAGTCGTAGTGCCACTTGATGAAAGAGTATAGACATTGTTGCCGTTCTCGTCATATTGATAGAAGGAACCGAAGTCTTTCTTTAATACTTGAATACCGCCAAGTTCTATACTTGCGTTACCCTCCACCATTATAGTTAAAGATACGTTGCTATACGTCTTACTTGCTGTTAAACCTAATACTATAATATCAAAGTTTCCGTCAACGGTCTTTTTGTCAAACTTGACAAGCTCACTATACTCTCCGTTAATGCTTAGTCTTGCACCTACATAACAAGTATCTGTACAAGGGGTCAATTGCTTTCCCCATATTATTGCAGTCAGGTTGTCTGTTGCAATACCGTTTGAGGCAACATTCATAGTCAATCCACCCGAAGCACTTTCTGTCCCGGTTACCCTGCACACAGAGTTACCAAGTATATCGGATAGAAGCACATCGTTACAAACCACATTTTCAACCTCGACATTCGTCTTTGTGTAGTTTAATACACTTTCCGTTGCAAATATATTTGTTAGTTTGTCTTCTTTTACTGCAATAGAAGAACTTTGTGACAGTACCTGCTTGCTTTCATTGTCTATTCCGGTCTTTACGACATATCCTTCTTCGCTCATTTCATATAAGGGAATACCTTCGTTATCAAAGAATAGATATACTTTCTTGTTATTACTATCGGTTATAACACTTCTGTTATCCCCGTACTCTATGATCATTTGATTACCGTTTGTAAAAGAATCATCGAAGCCGTCAAGAATGGAAGACACCTTACCGTTTGTAAAGGTATATTTTATTCTGTATGCCGATACATCATCGATTGTCATAATATAATCGATACCGCTAGTTATAGATATGGAGGAAGTAACATCCTGTCCGCTATAATAGGTAACCTTTGAAAGCTTTCCGTTAGTATAGCTCAAATGTGCAGAAGTAAGATTTGTCTCATCATGAGAATACTCCACGACTCCAATCAAGCCGTCATCATTGGGGATAAAGCTCACCACGTCACCTTTACCGTTGCTTATTCTCTTGATTTCCGATATAAAGCTAAAGGTCAAACTTTCTCCCGATTTCATTGTAATAGACTCGGGATACTCGGATAGGGTCGTATAATTGCGTGTATTTCCTACCCTATCCTCAAAAATAAGATTACTTGTTAGGTTATAGCTACTCTCATAATGCAGTGACGGCTTTAATTGCGTCTCTTCGTTCCACTCGTCTAAGGTATAAGTATCTGTTGAGCCATCCGCATTCTTCATTGTTATCGTTGAGCCGTCCTCAGTCTTCTTTCCGTAATAGTTCAGTTTGAAGCCTTTTCCGAAAATGCCGTCAACATCCTTGTCTTGGTGGTTGTAGATTAGACTAGCACCGAACTGATCTAATCCTATTGTTGTTACCAGGGGCAATGTTATGTGCATGTTTGCACTGTTTCCGCAAGGGTTTACGCTTACACTTGCCGCCCCTATTTCGTTCGTTATTTGCTTTGTAATTTTTTTTAATCCGTTATTCATTTTTTATTCTCCTTTTTAAAATATTTTTTTGTAGGTTGGTGTTTCTTCGATAAGCCAATCACCTACATATTCGCTTATCTCCGTTATGTCGATATATCTTGTAATTTACACAATCATGTCGATCACCTCCTTTGCCCGTTTTGCCGATAGCTAAGCAAATTTCGTTTTGTTTTTTTTGATTACGTCAAAAGCATAGGACAAAAGTTCAAAAAAGTCTGTAACATCAATGTAACCAAAATGTGGCATCTTTGTAACATTAATGTAACCAAAATGTAACATCATTGTGATGTCATTGTGACATTTTGTAACATAAATGTGACAAGAATGTAACATCGATATTCGGTAAGAGAATGAGCGGATTTCCTATTTCGGACAAAATAAAAAAGCCCGTCAAAAAAAACAGGCTAAAGGGGAAAATATATATTGACTATACGGGAGATATACTAATTGTTGAGATATGGAAGCAAAACAAAAAAAGCACATCGATGAACAATGCATAAATCGATGTGCTTTGAAAAGCTTATGTTAAGCCAATAAATTCAGTTTAGTACTAGGAATTGCTCTCTTGGAGATTCTTGACGATATCTGCGTAAGCCTTTGCATTGTAGGTAATACTACCCTCAACGTTATCCTTATAGAATTCCTTCTCAAATAAGGATTGCTTAACGGTCAATGCGTTAGAATACAATTCTTTCCAGAGATAATAACCGATTGTTCCTACCTCAAGGGTGATTTCATTACCATTATCGTCAACTACTACAGGATTTTCATCATCTTCAAGCTCTGCAGTCAAAGAGGTCTTATAATTCAAGCCTAGTTTAACATAATCTGTGCCTTCAATCTTTTCTACATCTCCGTTTGCTTCGTCAACAACAACATAGTCAGCCATCAAGAAATGAATTCCATATTCGGTGTTACAAGTACCATATGAACCGACACCGTTCTTTATAAGTTCTCTCGCACACTCGTCAAACTCATCAACATAACCGGAATCAATTCCGTCCGGAGTTACAAGATAACCTGCTTCGCCATTGCTAAGATATGTGAATACTCCGCTATCCATATTGGCAATTCTTGCATACTTTTCAACGATTTCATATTTCTTCTTAATATCGTTCTCAGCGTCAAGTTCTGCCTTAAGCTCGTCAATTACTTCGGAAGCCTTCTTGATTCCTGTATATTTGTTTGCAGGACAAGCTGCACAGGAGCAAGTATGAGTACGTACACCGTTTTCAAAGCTAACGCAAGGATCATTGTCAACTGAATCGTCCAAACCAAACCACTTTTCGATTGTATCGAAGTCATAGTGTTCATTTCCGCTATAGTTGGAACAGCGAGGACAATCACATTCCTCAAGTTCACACTCTCCGTCATAATCGGGATTGGAAAGCCATACTGTGATTTCTTCAATTAAGCTATTTCTGTAATTAAGAATTGCCTCATTGTTAGCAATTTTCTCTGAGTCGAACTCGTCAATCTTATCTTCGAGCTCTGAGTTAAACTTGAACAATACTTGAGTTACATAGAAGTAACCATCAAATTCTCCGTCTTTCCTATAATCTTTATGAACAATTGTTGTTGTAGAATTGTTATCAAGGGTGTCTGAGCTATACTTGGTTGAAGAATATCCTTCCAATTGTTCTGCAACAAGGGTATCATATTTGTTTTGAAGCTCTGCTTGTGAGATCTTAACATCAGATATTACAAGATTGTTGCAACAAGATTTTATTGCAGAATTGTATCCGACATAGAGATAATAATCATATGTGCGATAGTTGTTTTCAAGATTTTGCTTTAATCTGTTCATTGCAGTACGAGCAATCTTGAGTTCTGTCTTATCGTCATAATCGGCTTCGTTGATTTCAAAGGAGAATCTCTCAAGCATCTTGGTGTTATCATCGGTAAGAGAAGCAATCTTGTCAGCATCGGTCTCTTCCTCTTCTTCCTCTTGAGTTCTTTCAGTGTAAGCCTCAACCATCTTTATGGTAAACTCAACGCTATACTTTCCATAGGTAGCGGTGATGGTTTGCTCGGTATCTGCCTTCGCTTCATCGTCAAAACCTGTTATGGATAAATACTTATTGGGTACTTGCACGGGGTCGCCTTCCTCGTAGAGAGCATTTACAACCATACCATTAAGATTTACACTGTCCTCACCGACCTCATATACTGTACGGCTGGGCTCTTTGACCAGCTCAATTCCGATAAATCCTTCTGGGGTTTCATCCTTTTCGGGATCAAGTTGCTCATACTCGGAACGAACGGTATCAACGTAATTATCAAATAACTCCTCCATGTAGGAGTTTGCATAATAGTATGCTTGGTTGACATAGGTATAGTTTCCATTGCAAACGAGGATAGCCTCAATCTCTGCAATACGATCTGCATAGTAACGATCCAACTCACTTACGTTTTTGAAATCGTAGATTTTATCAACAGTGCTTGTCTGATTGATCTTTTCCTTCAATTCGGAGGATACACCGGGATTGCTTAAAAAGTGTGCCGAAACTGTTTCGATGCACTTCAAGGTATACAATGCACTTTTGCCTAAGCTTTGATTGGAATCGGCGAAGGTTTCATCTAAATTAGAAAGATACTTTTGGAATGTTGTAGCATCAATGTATCCGTAAGAATAATAGGTGTACAGATAGCTATAGTAGTTGTAGAATGATTGATAAAGTTCATTCAAGTCAACGATACCTACTCTTCCGCCGTAGGTTGCGTTTGCAGTAACTTGCTTAGCGGTTCTTTCAGCATTCTTTCTGAAAAGACCTTCGTCATCATTGCATGAACAAAGGATCATTGTAAGAGCAAGTACAACTGCCATAACTAAGATTAACAACTTAAATTTTTTCATGTTCTATCTCCTTAATTACTGCAATAGGGTTACCAAAAGGGTATACGCCAAATGCCGTACTTCAACTATTATACTAAAAATATTATATATAAGCAATTATTTTTTTACAATAAAATCATAAATTCCGCTTGCAAAACTTAAAAATTTGATTAAGAAATCCATTTTTTGGCATTTGTCTGCGTTCTTTATAAAAAATTCTATGAGCCGTCCGCTGTTGACGTAGGTGCAAATGTTCTTAACGGCATTCAAAGCATCCTTTAGTGATCTACTTTCAAGATATTCTTCACCGACAAAACGCAATCTACAGTACTTGGAATCTATCTCTGCCTTCTCTACCCCGCACTTGGAGCCTAATACTCTTATTAGCGAGACTCTCAATAAGTTTTCAACCTCAATAGGCAACTTTCCGTACAACTCCTCGAAATCGTCCTCGAACGCCTCCTTGTCATCGGGTGTTTCAAGCTCGGCAATACGTTTGTAAAGCTTAAGCCGTTCACGCTCACTCTTGACTAAGGCCTCAGAAATATATGCATCGACAGAGGCACTGACCTCAGTTTCTGTACGCTGTGCTACCACCTCTCCTTGTAGAAGAGCAATGGTTTCCTTTAACAATCGGCAATATGTGTCATAGCCGATTCTCATAGCGTGTCCGTGTTGTTCACGACCTAAAATATTCCCTGCCCCTCTTATCTCGAGATCCATTAGGGCAAGCCTATAACCGCTTCCTAATTCTTGAGCGTCAGTCAACGCATTAAGTCTCTTTTGCACATCACCCTCGGGAACATATCCCTCGGGATAGGTAAAGTACGCAGTAGCAAGCCGCTCGCTACGCCCCACTCTACCTCTAAGTTGATACATCTGAGACAATCCCAGCTTATTGGCTTCAACAACAAAAAGAGTATTGGCATTAGGAACATCGATTCCGTTTTCTATTATTGTTGTAGCAACTAAAATCTGTGCTTCTTTATTGTAAAACTTTATGATATTACCTTCAAGTTCCTTTGTATCCATCTGTCCGTGACCGACAACAAGCGTTGCATCGGGAACAAGACGATGTATCTTATCGGCAAGGAAAAAAATTTTCTCAACGGAATTGTATAGTACAAACACTTGACCGCCACGATTAAGCTCCTTTTCTATTGCATCTTGAAGCATTGCATCCGAATATTCCGCTACCACGGTTTCTACGGGTTTTCTTCCCTTTGGAGGGGTATCAAGAAGACTTACGTCACGAATGCCCGATAATGCCATATGGAGTGTTCTCGGAATCGGTGTTGCAGATAAGGATAATACGTTAACGTTATTTCTTAATGTCTTTATCCTTTCCTTATGCTCCACACCAAAACGTTGTTCCTCATCAAGTACTAACAGCCCGAGATCGAAAAATTCACAGTCTTTGGAAAGAAGCCTATGCGTTCCTACAACCACACTTATTCTACCCAACTTCAAATCCTCAAGTATCGCCTTTGTCTGCTTAGCATTCCTAAATCTATTAAGACAGGCAACCCTTATTCCAAAGGGCTGTAATCGTTGTACAACGGTCATAAAATGCTGTTCGCTTAAGATTGTTGTAGGTGCTAAAAAGGCAACTTGCTTGTTTTCACAAACAGTCTTAAAAATCGCACGCAGTGCAACCTCGGTTTTCCCGAAACCGACATCACCGCAAATAAGACGATCCATAACCTTACCCGATTCCATATCACGTTTTATATCGGCGATTGCCTTTTCTTGATCGGGAGTTTCCTTAAACTCGAAGGCTCTTTCAAATTCAAGCTGAAAAGGACCGTCCATAGGATATTTGTAACCTATCGACTCTTCACGTTTCGCATATAGCTCAAGAAGATCAAAGGCAAGTTTCTTTATGCTTTGCTTTGCCTTTGCCTTGTGCTTTGCGAACTCGTCATTGCCTATATTAGAGAGCTTAGGATTGCTTTCGGCACCGGCATATAGCTCTAAAATATCCATCTGCTGTACGGGAACCATTACACGATCGCCGCCCGCATATTCCAATAGAATATAGTCCTTTTCTCCGACATAGGTTTTTTCATGCTTGACACCCAAGCACTTTCCTATACCATACTCTTGATGTACGACGTAATCTCCGACCCTGGGTGCTATCGAATGTCTGCGGCTTTTGCCTTCCTTTACTCCCTCTGACGTCAAACATAAATCTTGCATTCCGCAAACTAAAAGCTTAACGCCTGCTTCGATAAAACCCTTGTTGAGCCTATAAGGAATATATTCTACGTTAATATCTCCGAGAAAACTCTTTAATATATCTTCGTTGCTTTCGTTTCCGCAAAAGATTTTTACAGTATATCCCTTTAATACGTATTCAGACACATCTCTAAGCATTAAGCCCATATCCTTAAAGTAGGGAGGTAAAGAAGCGGAATTCGCAATAAAAAGTCCCCGATCCATCGCACTTAATCCGATATTGGAATTACTAAAACCTAGCTGTCTAAATCGAGACAAATAATTATTTAGCTTTTCTAGCGACAATATTGACTCGGAATGTTTCCTTAAAGCCTCTCCTTCTTGAACAAGCTTTTTCACCCTTTCGCTGTGAGTTTTCAAAGTTAACGAGATATAATCAAATATCTCCTCGGGTTCGTCAATCGCAATAAGCCCATCCTCGGGAAGATAATCGAAGATAGTCGAGAGTCTATCATTGATAAAAGGAATAACCCACACCATGGAAGGTTCGATTGCCTCTTTTGTAAGCTTTAAAGAAATATCCGATATTATTTCCTCAGTACGCTGTGAAGCTCTGGGATTCTGTAGCATCCTGCCCTTTCTTATCCTACTTAAAACCTCTTCCCCGTCAATATCGCTAAGTAAATCGCTTGAAGGGGGAATCGAAATGGACTCAACCTTGTTTGCACCTTGCATTGTATCGGGATGAAAATACTTGATGGTTGAAACCTCATCGAAATCAAATAGTATTCTTGCAGGAAGCTCCGAATCTATCGTAAATATCTCTAAAAATTCACCGATAACTGCAAAGGAGCACTTTTCCTCTGCATGGGGAAGCTTATTATATCCCATCTTAATAAGCTTGTCGCACAATTCTCCGATATCGACAATATCACCGACCTTAAGCTCGATAAAGGATTTTTCAAAAACAGATTTTAGAGGTAAATACTGTAACAGTGTTTTCGGAGTAGTCAATAATACATCATAATCACCGTGAAGTAGCGAATGAAGAACATTTATCCTTTTACCTACCTGCGACAAATTCATTCCGCGACGATGAATGACAACGTCGTAAACAGCCGGCAAGCAAAGGGTTTTACAGCCATATTGAGAAAAAAGCTCCTGTGACAGAGCCAACCTTTCCTCTGTAGTAATATAATAAAGCTTTTCACCAAAGCTTGAACATAGATGAATTCTATGAGAAGGGGCGGAATTAAACAATAAGGTCTTGTCCAAAGTCCTTATGCTGTCGTTTATTTTAGAATAGCTTTCCGTCAATGGCGGAAAATTGAGAATATCTCTCATCGATTCCCTCCATTATATTTGTTACCCAGCTTATCGATATTTCTCTCGGCTATGTAATCGGATAAAGCCTCGCTAACGAGGGATACCGAGCGTAATAGCTCCTCTAAAACTTCACCTTTAGGTTTAGATAGTACGAATTCGGCAAGGGGTACATTGTTCTCCGGTCTACCGATTCCGACTCGAATACGTCTTAAATCGCTACCGCATAGCGATACGATGGAACGCATTCCGTTATGCGTACCGGCACTGCCGGAAGGTCTTATTCTCTTTTGACCCACCGCTAAATCGATATCATCATATACGACAATAACCTCTTCCGGTTTTGCCTTGTAATAACCCATAAGTTCTTTAACGCTCTCGCCCGATAGGTTCATATAGGTTTGAGGCTTTGCTATAACTATCTTCTCTCCTTTTGAGTATATCTCCGCAACCTTGGCTTTACATATTTTCTTTTTAAAGTCAAAGCCCATATCCTCTGCAAGCCTATCTACACACATAAAACCTACGTTATGATAGGTCTTTTTGTAGCTCAATCCGGGGTTTCCCAGTCCAACTATTATTAACATACCTCCTCCTTTAGTTCGGGGTTTTCTTCTTTTTCGTAACCTGTCTCGCTCTCGCTATAGCGAAGGTGTTATCGGGCAAATCGTCCGTTATCGTGCTTCCTGCTGCAATAAAACAGTTGTTTCCTATATTAATCGGAGCAACAAGGTTAGTATTGCATCCGATAAAAACCTTTTCGCCAACCGTTGTCAAGTGCTTTTCCTTGCCGTCGTAGTTTGCAAACACGGTTCCACAGCCTATATTTGTATTATCTCCAACTTCTGCGTTTCCTATATACGCCAAATGGGCAGCCTTAACGCCTGCCCCTAAAATGGATTGCTTAACCTCCACAAAGTCTCCGATTCTAACTCCGTTGCCTAGAGTAGTTCCGGCCCTAAGATAGGAAAAGGGACCTATTCTACACTCGTCACCTATGTGAGAGGATTCTATAACACTGTGCCTTATTGTAACTTCCTTCCCAATGATTGAAGAATAAATCTCTGAAAAAGAAATATTGCAATCTCGAGAAATGTAAGTATCACCTTTAATCAGCACATAACCATATATCCTCGCACCTCGTTCTATCTTTACGGTCGAATCTATAAAAACAGATGAGGGAGAAATATAAACACCTCTTTTAATATGTGCTAAGGCAATTCTATTAAAAAGCTCCGCTTCTATAAAAGGATCATTTTCCGACGAAGGGGCACGTGTATATTCCATGGTCCGAGAAACACTACCCTTTCCCTTGAAATTTACAAGCCTGCCTGTTGTAAAATCAATCTCGTGATATCCGCTTTGCTCTATAAACTCAACCAGAGAAATAATACAATCTACACGCAATAAAGGCATTGGAGTATACAGCTCAAGTAGATGGTTAGATGCTATTGCAGCTATTTCCGTCAAAGCCTCTTCCGTCCACGCATTTGCACTTTTACCTGCATAGAAAATGTTACTATAATCGTTTTTATCGTATCTAAGTTCTATTCTCATACATACATTGTATGTAGAGAATAAACTCGTTTATTTCTTTTTTCTCTTGCCCTTGAAAAATTCGCTAAGAATTATTCCGCATTCCTCTTTAAGCACTCCGCCACGAATCAAGGGCTTATGGTTTAACTTTCCGTCAAGATTGAAATCATATAAGCCGCCAAAGCCTCCTGCCTTTTTATCGTAAGCTCCGAAACAAACCCTTTTCAAGCGACTATTTATAATTGCTCCCGCACACATAACACAAGGCTCGAGTGTAACATAAAGCTCACATTCGTCAAGATACCAATTTCCCAAAAGATTTGAAGCCTGTTCTATAACCATTATTTCCGCATGATGGATAGCACAATTATCACGCTCCTTGCGGTTTCCGCTTCTTGCGATTATTTCACCATTTCTAACCATAATCGCTCCAATCGGAACCTCATCAAAAATGACGCACTTTTCCGCTTCCTTTAATGCCTCACGCATATACATCTCATCGATGTCCGCTTTTATACTCTCTTCTATAATCTCCATAAGCTTTAATTGCCCTTTTCAGTTTCTCAACCAATTCCGCCTCTTGAGAATATAACTCAATGTAGTTCAAGTTATCAGAGCCGAGCTCAACGGTATAAGAAGGTACCTTTAGATACAAAGTCACCCAATCCTTAAAACCACCACAGCTTGATAACGTTTGCTTTAGCGGATACCCAAATGCCGATGATATTAATCCGGATATTCTCATAGGTGGTAGCTCACCCATGAAACCATAGTATATCTCTTCTCCTTTGGCGTGCAAACTCAAGGTTAGACCATAACTTCCGTCAAGTACGGCTAGTGCCAACGCTCGAGTTTCACCCTCGGAAAAAGGATTGGAACCTACATAATTTGCACTTGAGGGATAAAAGACATTACTCGCACCAAAGCCCCATTTGGCAGGAAAGTTGACATTTATGTCAACTCCTCTTGCATTGGACTTCCACAGGGAAAAATCATCTCCACCGTTTATTTCTGTAAGGCGAGCATGTAACTCCGTCGGCACGGAGGGTAAGCCGTATATGGATAGTTCGACTCCGTCGGGATTGACAAGGGGAATAGCCGTATATGGAAAATCCTGCTCCTCTAAAAACTCAAGGCACTTAAGCAGTACTCTTGTTGTAATATGCTCTCTGGCGTGCATTCCCGCTTGTAGGAAAATTCCGCCACGTCCTCTTGAAAAAGAATAGATATTCCGTCCTAAAAAGCTCTTGCCTATCACCCTACACGGAAAACACTTACAATAGTTCTCTACCTCTTTATAGTCTGCATACATACTTCAATATATGCACGACATCGGTCAATTGCCTATTTATGATAACCCGTTCCGTTGATAATCGTAAAAGCTCTGTATATCTGCTCCAACAATACCACTCGTATAAGCCTATGCGGTAATGTAATTCTGCCAAAGCTGATTTTTTTATCAGCTTTTCGGTAAACATCCTCCGAGGTCCCATAAGAACCACCAATAACAAAGGTCACCTCGTGTCCCAAGTCGCACTCCCTCTTTATAAAAGAGGCAAGTTCCTCACTTGAAACAAGATCTCCCTTTATCGCAGTAAGACATATAGTACCCTTTGCGGCAGAAAGTATCTTCTCGCCTTCTTTTATTTTAGCTTTTTCAATCAATGCATCGCTTTCCTTAGGCGGGATTTCTTCGACAAGTTCTTTAACCGTTACCGATGCAAATCTTGTCAATCGCTTCAAATACTCTCCCTGTGCTTCTTTGAAAAAGGCATCCTTCAGGTTTCCGACCGCTACAATGTTAATCTTCATCTCAACACACCCCAAATATAGGAGGATAAAGTCAAAAATCCGCACATTACTATAACCCCGATCAGAACAGCGTTCTCTTTTAGAGTAACGGTTCTCTCTCCAACGGTATCAATGGGAAGATAGTCTCTGTAGATATACCGCTCTCTCCTCATTTCGGCTCTTGGACATTGGTCGACAAACAGCTTCACCAAAAAGAAGAAAAGAATCGCATTGCCTACTAGTATTACCATATAAACCAAAGCGGATACATAGTTGCTCGTAACAATATCCTCGAACTCCGACATCCAACCGAGTATACTATTGGGATGCTGACTACCGTATTCCGACAAGCAAGCTATGGCGTTATTACAAAAGTGCATTATCATCGCAGGATAAATGCTTCGACTTCTTATTACAAGATAAGCAAAAATGCAACCGCCTATAAATGCATATAAAGACTGCATTACATTAGTATGCATCAATGAAAACAGTAACCCCGATAATAAAACCTGTTTCACTTCACTCTCCTCGGAGAAGGCATCCAGTAGAATACCTCTATGAGAGAATTCTTCAAAAATAGCAGGCAATAGTGCAGTTAATGCAATCCACTTGACCAGGTCACCGCCATCTGCATAAATTGTTTGAGAGGATATCGGATAATTATATTGGAATATCAGCAAAACCAATGCACCCAATCTTGCCACAAGCTGAGTTACAAAATAAAAACTTATGCACATGGGTATAAGCAACAACCAGCATTTACCCGATAAAGGAGTCGTATATCTATAATCGGCCAGCAGATTTCTCGTGAGTGATGCAAAGCGCTGATTTCTTCCCTTTCTTGCAATTAGTGCAAAAATCAAGGGTATTATCCCCATACACAAAACTTGGCTTAGAAGAGAATATACCATATTAAGATCATTATCACTTATTCTGATAGGAACAACGTTAAGCACAACGTTAAGAAGTGATAAGCCCACCATTGAAGCCATATATCCTATTAATAAAATCGTTCTTTTCTTGCTCATTGTATCCACCCTGCAATAGTATTAAGTATCCATACTGCCATTACCACCACAAATAAAACAACCAATATGAAATCGAATTTCCTATTATATGCCACGTATCCGAAATCACTCTGCTCGAATAGTGCATAAATAATACCCTTCTTCCCTTTTTCTTTTACAGCCTCTTGCTTGATACCTTCGTAAGAAGGCTTCCTTTGGACAGTAACCAGAGTAAAAAGAAGCAATACTGACAATAAAGCTATGGTTCCGAGGAAAAACATAAGAATAAATCCCCATAGAGGAATGTTTATCTCCGATTCTGAAGTAAAGTAATTAAACAAGACCACTGTCAAATTATTCGTAAAATGAAATATCATCGAAGGATAAACGCTATCGCTAATATAGACGATATATGCCATTATCAATCCAAGAAGCAACTGATAAATGAATTGTGTAGGAGAACCATGCATTAGTGCAAAGATTAAAGAACTTATCACCAATGCAAAAACAGTACCTCTTTCTCTCAAGCCTCTCATAAAGGCACCTCTTAAAAGAAGCTCTTCCCCAATTGCCGGAAGTATACTCAGGCAAACAATACCCGACATCAATGCACCAACCGATGAGGTAAAATCAGGGTAATTCGGAGAAACACTGTATCCGATCTTTGCAAAAACGTACTCGAATAGAGTCGAAACGGGCAAAAAGGCAATTATCGAAAACAACGCCAAGAGGATTGCCAAAAGAATTTGAGCAACATTAATTCCCTTGCTAAGTCCAAGTTTACAAAGACCTATTTTCAAACCTGTTTTTTCCTCTCCGTTTCTAGTCACAGAGGCAAAGATTATTGCTATGACAATAAACATTATCTGCGAGCCATAGGCATAAATCGTAGTTGTCATAGAGGTTTCTACCTCTGAAAGAACTGCGGAGAAAAGAAGAATCATAATAAAACCACAGAGGAAGGTAATACTTCCCCAAAAGGAATTCATACTTACTTTTCCATACTCTTTTTCCATTAAAGCCTAAACAACTCCGTTGATTGATTTTGTGAGGTTAGACATAGGAAAATATCTTTTCCTACAACAAGTCCGTTCGCTTCCAATGCCTCTTTCATTACCGAATAAGCAAGTTCAGGGGTATTATTCTCTTCACTTAAGTGGGCTAAGAAGATATTACGAGTTCCGCTCTTCACCAATGCTAAGGCAAGTTCTGCCGATTGATTGTTACTTAAATGTCCCGAATTACCTCTAATTCGTGCTTGTAGGTCAAGAGGATACCTTCCCGATGCTAGCATCTTTAAATCGTGATTGGACTCCAGTACAACTATATCGGAGCCCTTAATTGTGTTATATACGCCCTGAGTCACATAACCTAGGTCGGTAACAAAAGACACCTTCTTTCCACCAAGAGTTAAACTATAGCCCACAGGACATACCGCATCGTGAGAAATTCTGAAGGGTGTTATTTGAACGCCGCCAAGCTTAAACCCTGTATCAAAGCCCTCTTTTAGCCATCGTATGGTATTGATATGCAACCTTACATCGACACAAGTTGCAGTTTTTTGATTTGCTAAAATAGGAGTTCCGTACTTTTTGTCAAAAGTACGCAATCCCATGATGTGATCGGAATGCTCGTGAGTTACCAATACAGCATTGATGTCTTTTATATCAACACCTATTCCGTTTAATTTTTCCTCAATTTGCTTACAGCTTATTCCCGCATCAATAAGTATTTTAGTTGTACCGTCGGATATGTAAGTACAATTACCTTTGCTTCCCGAAGCTAAAACACAAATTTCTATTGCCATATATTACTCCTTTTCTTCAATCAGTCACACTCTTTCATAGTATAGAGAGCGGCGTAATCGATATATTCTCGTTTGTCGTTGGTATAAATAATAAATTTTGAAGCCATTGCATCTTGTATGAGCTTGCACGCATTAACTAAATCCCTTCTGTTTGCCAATTCGATTGTAAAGGGTACTACTGCATAAGCCGCAATATGCTTTAAAGAATAATGCTTATAGACTTTAGGCGAATATGCCTTTGGATTTAAACATAGGTGAAGTCTCAGTTTACCGCCGTTCAAGGTAATACGCGCAATAAGGTTAGAACCTTGACGGAAAGCATCACCTGCATTTGAGATCTTGTCCTTTACGTGCTTGTAGGATAGCAATGTGTTCTTTATCTCACTGAAAATATACTTTTGTACATTTGTTGCATCCAAAAGTTTGTGTTCGAAGGCTGTAAATGCCGAAGTATCGGTACATACCCCTATGATTACTACAGGAATATCCTCGTCACCGGATATATCCTCCTTGATTTCATCTTCTTCACTTTCCATTAAAGACTTGAGTAGTGCCTCGTTTTTATCTACTGCGGCACGCTCCTCCTTCGTCAGCTCCGGCTGTATATCTTCAAGTCTAATCGATGGGATACCTTCCTCTTTTTCCTCAACAACCTCGTCCTCGGGGACCTCGTCATACAACCCCTTGGGTATCGCCCGATTAACTTCTTTTTCTTGAATTAGAGTAGGGGCAATCGCAGGTGAATCGCTTATTGACTCAAATGCTTTCGGGATATCAACCTTAATCTCGACCGAAGCCTCTGCAAAATTCGGCGTAGGCTCTTCGATTACCGACTCTTTTATGCGTTTTGGTGCAAAATTTGTCTCTTTTTCCTCACTCAATTCAAAATCAGGAATATCATCTCTGCCTGCAATTTCGGGAAGCTCCTCGATTTCACTCGGAATAGCTTTCACACCTTCCTCTAAAATAAAGTTTACAGGCTCTTCTTCCTCTATTTGCTGTGGTATAAAATCGACAGACCGAATAGAGGACGCCTCTTTGGACGCTGTAGGTTGAGACGGATCGACTTCCTCTACTCCGATGAAGAACGGTGCCTCGGTTAACGATTTCCCGATATGCCTTTTATCCTTTGTATCGAGGTCTTCACCACCCTTTTCTTGTTTCACAGCTTCCGCATTTATTGTTTCGACAGGGAATTGTTCACTCTCTACTGCCTCTGCAAAAACAGGAACTTGCGTGGCGGGCTCTGCGATATTTTCCATCGGTCCATCAGCGGTAGAATTCTCCGATAGAGCAAACTCGGGAACCTCCGAAACGGGCTCGTTTATTCTTCGAATCGGGGAAAACTCTTCTTCCTCACTTTCCGCAAATAAAGGTTCCTCGGCAGATACCTCTTCAAGGCTATCGATAAATCCAATAGTTTGCTCTTCGCTTTCCGCAAAAATCGGCATTTCAATAGAAACGTCCTCTATATTTTGAATAGGAAGGACCTCCTGCGATTCGCTTTCAACAAAGCAAGGGGCTTCGGCGGGGGGCTCTCCTATCGGTTCCGCTATTCCCTCAAGCGGAAATACATCGCTTTCCGTTACCTCTGCAAAAATCGGTTCCTCTACTTTCGGCTCTTCTATATTGACAAATATGGCGGACTCCTCTTCTTTTATTTCGGCAAAGCTCGTTTCGTCCTTCTCAACTTCATCTATATGCTCAATCGGAGTCCCGCTTTGAGGCTCTTCATCTTCCGCAAACAATGGTATTTCGGCAGGATTTTCCTCAATACCTTTCGGTGGTATATCTTCTTGCACTGCAATATCTGAAAATAAAGGGGCTTCAACTATTTGCTCTTCGAAGCGAGACAAATCCTCGGTAGGCTCATTGACACTGTTATCTAAGCAAGTATCACTTCCGTCAGCATAGGCAAAACTTGGTTCCACCGTTGTTACTTCCTCGATTATTTCAATCGGATCGCTTTCAGTTTCCGTCGTAACTGCAAAAACTGGAACTTCATCTATCGTCTCTTCTATATGTAGAGAAGGAGTATTGCATTCCCTTTTCTCCTCTTCTGCAAATAGAGGCTCTTCACCGACTTCATCAATACTTTCCATGGGGTGTTCCGATTGAGAGTGCTCACTTTCCGCAAACACGGCAGTTTCTGCAACGGGTTCTTCGATATTCTCAAAAGCATTTTCTTGTTCGTCAATCTCTGCAAATGAAAAATCCGTTGCAAATTGTTCGTCAACAGCCTCATCTAAAACAATATCCCGTAATGAATTCTCAACGCCTATATTTTCGTAGGCGACTTCTGTTATTTCGTCGTTATCAACCTCAACGACTTCCGAATTCTCCAGATTTTCACAGTGTTCTTCTTCACTTTTTGCCTTAGCGGAAAGACGCTCTTCTCTTTTCTTTAGTTCCTTTTTGATGCTTACAGCTAAGCATATGATAATGGCGATAGGAATCAACAAGGCAACGGACAAAGCAACGATAAAGCCGTATGCCAAAGGCGTAGCATTACCTCGAATTAAAAGCTCCGAAAGGAGTCCTTTAGCCGCATTAAGTAAAATAATCGCTTTCATCGATTGCCTCCAACTTATAGTATCTACTTACTGTACATCGATTCGTCACCTATTATAAAGTAAAACAATTATACTACATAAAATATTTATAATCAAGAATCTTGGCACGATTTTTCCGTTATTCAACCATCACGAGTTAGCTATAACACAATAATCGAGAATGTGTTACATTAAAGTCTATTTTCAAGCAATACGAAAAAAATTGAGCGAAAGATAATCTAACATAATAACAAAAGCTTCATAACCATATTCATATTTTGTAAATGACATGGACTGAATTCCGTTATCTTCAGTGAAAAATAATGACACCACAAAAAAAGCTGTAGCATTATTTGTGCTACAGCCGAGATTTTTCACTTTTGTTCAGGGTAATATTTTTGAGACTCGTCAAGGTCCAAACCGAGGGTTCCCCCGGGGTTCATCACTCCGTTAGGGTCAAAGTATTTTTTCAACACCTCGACGGCACCCATTTCCTTCTTTCCGATATATCCTTCAAGCCATGGTGCAAACAGCTTTCCTACGCCATGATGGTGGGAAATCGCCGCTCCGGACTGTTGAATTGCCGCTAATATCCCCTTATGGTATGCTTTAAACTCCTCTAAATCCTCACAAGGTGTTATAAATATGAAGTAAAGGTTTGCACCCTGCGGATAGAAGTGAGATATGTGAGTCATACATATAGTATTGGGACGAGATTTACAATAAGCCCTAACGTCTTGGTGGACCTGTTCCATATTATCCCAGTTAACGGAGCACTCTAACGTGTCGATGACAATACCAAAATCTTGCATATTATCTCTCAAATAGGGATCTGAAAATCTACCTTTTTCCCAAGCAGAAGTAACATAGCCGGTTAAACTAACGGCACCATATTTTGCACATATTTTTTTTATCTTACGATACATATTTTTACAGAATTTACGTTCACCGTCGGTGAAGCCTAAAAGCAAGCACTTTTCATTCTTCTTAAAGCCTTTTACCTTAAGCATGGCTTCTAGCGGAGTTCCGCTTATTCCGTACATTCTCATCATAACCTCGGTCTCCTCTTGATCGCTGAGTCTAAATACAGAAGGATAACCTATTTCCGATTGCATAACCTCTCTGGTTGCGGTCATTGCATCCTCCCATGATTTAAACATAAAGGAGAACTTAAAGTGATTTTCGGGTCTGTACAAGAAAAACCTTAAAGTTACATCTGTTAATACGCCAAAAGTACCCTCGCTTCCCATCATTATTTGATCTAAGCTAGGTCCGCAAGCACTTCTATATGTTTTATCCGTTTTGATTTTTCCTATGGGAGTAGCATACTCCTGACAAACGACTATGTCCTCGATCTTTCCATAATAGGTACTATTCTGTCCCGCACCTCTTGTTACAACCCAGCCGCCGACTGCAGAATGTTCAAAAGATTGCGGAAAATGTCCGCAAGTATAGCGATCCCTTGCACCGATATCAGGGGCATTATTTAAGTACTTCTCAAGGTCGGGACCAAGCATTCCCGATTGAACGGTAATGGTATGATTTATCTCGTTAAACTCGACAACCTTATTAAAGTTTCGTTGCATATTCAAAGATATGCCGCCTTTAACGCACTCCGGACCTCTTGTTACCGAGGAACCGCCTCCATATACATACAGAGGAATATTATGCTCAGAAGCATAGCTAACTATTTTTTGAATCTGTTCCTTATCAGAGGGGTACAGTACAACATCGGGAACATTCTCGACAATTGCCTTTCTCAATCTCATGAGATCGAGCATTGTTTGACCATATGCGACTTGCAATCTGTCGTAATCATCGGTGGAGATTTTATCAGAGCCGACTATTTCCGTCAGATCGGCTAGAGTTTTTTCATCCAATTTACACGGAAGATCATATTTAACCTCCCCCAATCCCATTTCCTTACGCTCTTTAAAATCGTCATCGGTCAAGCCAAAGGTTTCTTTGACAAGCTTATATAGGTTTTCACGAGGTATTTTATATGAATCGGGAGCACCCCACTTATATATTGAACGATAACTGCGTTCAGGTGCCACCTCTGTATACCAGTCGGGAGAAAAGTCTTTATACGGTTTCATTATTCTGCCTCCTTTTCGTTTTTAATCATATTAAGATATAGGGGTTTTACCCTCTTATACAGCTTACTGTACACATTTTTAAAAATCCTTTGATAGGTTTGATGATTCTTTTCATCGGGATGAAATACTTTATCGCTGTAGTGAACCATATTTTCAACGGCTTTTTCAACGCTATCATATTCACCTAGACCCAAAAAACCTACAATTGCCGCACCTAATCCGCTGGTTTCATAGGTCTGCACCCTCTTTACCGGCAATCCGAATACGTCTGCCGTAATCTGACAAATGTTGTCATCGCACGAGCCTCCACCGGATACCGTGACGAATTCAATTCTCTTACCCGTTTTCTTTTGCATCGCAAGCATTCCTTCGTACAAACCAAAGCAAATGCCTTCGATAATTGCTCTAAATATATGCTTTCTCGAATGTGCATCGGTAAAGCCTACCATGCATCCCCTGCCCTCGGGTTCCTTTAATCCCGGTTGCCAGAAGGGTTGAAGCACTAAACCATCGCAACCGGCAGGAACATCGTTCAACTCTCTGTCAAGATATTCCTCGACAGAAATTCCTTCAAGTGCCGCTAACTCAGCCTCCTTCTTTGCAAACTCCTCTTTAAACCAGGTTATCATCCAATATCCACGATATATCTGCACCTCCGGATTAAATCTTCCGTTTATAACCGCAGGATAAGAGGGCATAAACGGGATAGGCTCCTTATACTTATCTGTGGTGATTTGTATCGTTGCAGTTGTACCATAGCTTAAAGACGCACTTTTATCGGAAATACATCCGACGCCCAAGGTTTCACAAGCCTTATCAGAGCCACAAGCAATCAATTTCAAACCTTGAGGTAAGCCCGTGTCCAATGCCGCCTGTGCCGTCAAACCACCAAGGTCGGTACCGGTAGGAACAAGCTCTGGAAGTTTTTCTTTTTCTATCGGGAAAAGGCAACTTTGCAAATTAGATTTCTTATGCCACTTTTGTTTGCGATAATTAATGGGAATATGACCGACGTTTGCGGCAACAGCATCCTTTACCGCTCCGGTCAAACGATGTGCAAGATAGCCGCCATATGATATATATTTTGCAGTTTTCGCCCAAGTGTCTTTATCGCACTTCATTATCCAATTTGAAAAACCATTGGTCATTTGCTTAATAACCGCATCATACATTCCGACTAATTTGAAAATCAATCTCCTGATAAGAGGAACGTCGGCTTTTGTAATTGGTGCCTTACGTTGATCTAACCACATTATACAAGGAGCAACGGCATTATAATCCTCGTCGACGCAAATAAAAGTGTCACGTATAGTGGTAATCGTCATTGCAGCGATTCTATCTTTTAACTCGGGATTAGTCGCAACAAGCTCGTTTGTCGCCTTACACAGCTGCTCATAATAGAATTCCGGGTGCTGTTCGCAACGCCCTTTCTCTGTGGTAAAATATGGTTTAAACGCAACTTTGCTCTTAGCCACTAAATTGCCCTTTTTATCAAAAAGCATCGCTCTTGTACTTTGTGTCCCGCAGTCGACGGATAGAATTAAGTCCTTCATTATACCTCCTTAATCGATGGCTAAAGTCATATCGCTGGTTGCGATAACATTAACCGATTGCCCCAAAAGATTTTCTATAACAATGTCACCTCTTTTAAGCTTTTTGTCTACCGTAATAGTGTTAATGACCTTCATTGCTTCAAAAACACTGTCTTTATCTATAGCCCCGTCCGTTCTAACCGGGAGAACGGGGAATTCCCTGAAAACAGTACGAACGGTTGTTGTCAAGCTACGCTTGGGCGAAGTAATTTCTTCTTTAGCGTAAGCAACCCCTCTCGGGCAACCCGCACCTTGAAATTGGTTATTCTCGTCAATATCGCATCCGTTCGGACACACAATACAAGTAATCATGTCAACACCTCTTTACTCTACGTCAAAAACGACGTTATCACCTTCTGAAAGACTTGAGAAATCCACCTCTATTCGCTGCATTTCCGGCGGTCTTAAAGCAAGATAGCTTCTCCTATACAACTCCTTTTCTCCGACCTTCACTACAAGTGTAGACTTAGACAAAGGCTTATCCACTCTGAAATAACACACGGTCTTTTCTTTTAATGAATTGACGTCAAGCCTTTGAGGAACACAATAGGAGATATTTTTACCGCCTTGCACCTCGGCAAAAGTACGCTCCTTTCCATCGAAATATCCTACAGCACCGTCCGCAGCTACTTCTGCGCTTTCCGAAACATAATCAACAAGATCATTAATATGCAAGCAGTTGCCGCAAGCAAATACACCGGGGATAAGAGTCATCATATTTTGATCAACGATAGCACCTTTCGTCTTGGGCGATATCGGAACATAGATGCTTTCTGCCACCTCGTTTTCCGGAATCAAGCCTACCGACAGAATCAAAGCATCACAGGGAATAATACGCTCGGTTCCTGCAATCGGTTTCATATTTTCATCAACCTCTTGAACCTCCACGCCAGTAAGTCGCCCCTCTCCGAACACCCTTGTTACAGTGTGAGATAAATAAAGAGGAATATCAAAATCCTTTAAACATTGCTGGATATTTCGACTAAGCCCCGATGGAGTGTTCTTAATCTCATAAACACCCTCGACGCTTGCCCCCTCAAGGGTTAACCGTCTTGCCATAATCAAGCCTATATCTCCGCTTCCTAAAATAACACATCTTTTCGTAGGAAGCTTTCCTAAAATGTTTACGTAATATTGAGCGGTTCCTGCCGTAAAAATTCCCGAAGGACGAGTGCCTTGAATAAACACTTGTCTTGCGGAACGTTCCCTGGCACCCGTTGCCAAAATAACACTTCTGCTTTTAACCAGGTTAAGCCCCTCCGGGCAAACATACACCAGTTCAAATAAAGAATCTCTTTTTTTTATCCCGCTCACAAAAGAGTTGACACTTATTTCGACACCGACCTGCAGTGCCTCTTCCAAAAATCTTTCGGTATACTCCGGACCGGAAAGCTTTTCCTTAAAGCGTACAAGGCCAAAGCCATCGTGAATACACTGCTTCAATATACCGCCTGCTCTACTCTCCCTTTCAATAACCAAAACCGACTGTCTTGATTTGGCAACTCGTACGGCAGCTGCAAGACCTGCAGGACCTCCTCCGATAACAATTACATCATAAGTCCTCATGCATTTTCTCCTTTGACATCCCCAAACACTATCGGACTGTTGGCTGAAGATTTTTGCACCTTTTCCAACGATATTCCTTGATACTCGGCTATTATTTTAGCAACTTGCGGGGAACAGAAACCTCCCTGACATCTTCCCATTCCGGCACGACAACGTCTTTTAACCCCATCTATGGTAGTGACGGGGATCGGGGATTTCAAGGCATCGATTATCTCACCCTTACTTATCTCCTCACAACGACATACGATCACACCATAATCGGGATTACGCCTTATAAGCTCGTCCCTCTGTTCATTTGTCATTTTCAAAGGTTTTGGCGGAACCTTTCGATACGGATTAAAGGAGAAGTTCTCCTTTGCTCCTCCAAGCATCTCTATTGCCCACTCGGACACATCTACCGCAATTGCAGGCGATGCGGTCAGTCCGGGCGATTGAATACAAGCCGCCTCAATGATATTCTTGGTAAAAATACCCTTTCTAACAACGAAGTCCTCCTCGTAGTTTGAAGCTCTGATTCCCGAGAAATATGTGATGATATCGGATTTTTCCATGTTTTCGGAAACCTCTTTCTGCTTCTTAAAAACATTGTCGAGCATTTCCGCACTGGTAGAATAATCCTCTCTATAGGGTTGTTCCTCTGCACTAGGTCCTACCAAAACATTGCCGTCAACCGTATGTACGATACCGCCTCCTTTTGTATGCTTTGAGCGGAAGCCTTTATCCTTGGCAAGAGGAGATTTGTTCATAGAAGTGGAAGCATAACCCGCTTTCTTTTTGTCCAATATCAAAACAGACCCCTTCCTAGGATGAATAGTAAAAGTTCTATCTCCGGCATAACCTGCTATTACATCACTATAAACCCCGGCACAATTGATTATTATCTGAGGATACACCGTGCCTCTATTGGTTTTAACTCCGTTGATTCTGCCATTCAACAAAGTCATTCCCTCAACCATAGTGTTCAGCTCGATATCGACACCGTTAAGTGCGGCACTTTCCGCCAAAGCAATGGTAAAAGCATAAGGACAAATTTCTCCGCCCGACGGCATATACAGTGCACCGCGATTCCAAGACGGAACGCCGGGTTCAATTTCCAGCAGCTCCTTACCTTTGACGAATCGTACACCCTCGATGTTTAATTTTTTCGCTCTCGATTTCAAAATGGGGACAAGAAGTCTTTCGTAACTCCTTGAAAATACAAGCAAATGTCCCGTTCGCTGAAATTCCACACCAAGCTCGTCGGAAAGTCTCTCGAACATAGCATTACCCCTAGAATTATAGTAATGCTTCGCTTGATCGGGCTTTAAGTCGATTCCGACATGAACATCACCGTCATTACGAGAAGACTGTGCAAGGGCAACATCATTTTCCTTTTCAACAAGCATTACGCTAACATCATAGCGAGATAGTTCCCTTGCAATAGCGCAACCGACCACACCTCCGCCGATAATCAAAATCTGCGGGCGCTTTCCGTCCAACTTATCATCTCTAATTATAGTTTTTTTTGGAGTTTCACAAAAATTCTTAAGCTTAACGTCATTGATTACGCCCAAGGATTTGGCTTTCACCGCCATTTGCCCGACACGGACTATATCGTCCCAATTATCCAACTCTCCGGTAAGTCGAATACACTCTCTAAATTCATCCACCTTGACGGCGGGATATATAGCATGGATTGCCTTGGCAATCTTATTAAAAGAAGCTTTCATTATTATCTATATGCACAGCCCTACACCTTCACAGGACATAGGAACAGAAAAAATTTATATATACACCCAAAGGATAGGTGATTTACGCCAAGGACAAGCCTTGGACGAGGAAACCGATTATACTATTACTATTATATTATAACATACATAAAGTTAATGTCAATAGGAGATTTTTTCATTTTTCCACAAAAAGTACGTAAAAAGTGTGTTATTTTTTTATAAACCATAAGACATCATAATATCTCTGTACGTTAATGATTCTTAAACAACAGTGAATCCAAGTTGTTATCAAAAAAAACTTAAAGCAAGCAATCCGAATTGCATAATAATTCATTTGTAACGGACAATAAAGCCCCCCTTCGATGCATATTAAAGAAACCGGCGTTTTCTCTATGCATTCTACCTTTACTATTATTTTATATCAAGTAACAACGGAAAACAATCTACTGTTGTCAGACAAGCGTTGTTAAAAAAAACCTCCTCCCTACTTAAAGAGCAAAGGCAAATAGCTTTTTTTGCAAAAGAAAAAGCTAAGTCTATAAACAAAAAGACCAAGAATCGTCATAAAGCATTCTTGATCTTATATGCTATCATTAAAAGCCGATTTAATGTGGCTATCTTACATGTTATTTGTCATCGTTACTCTCGCACTCACTCTCAGGCTTATCCTCGGAGTCCTCCTTTACTGAAGGCACCTCATTATTACAAGGTTTGGAATCGTCATCGCCATTTCTGACGGGCTGAGCTGCAGGTTGAGCATCCCTGTTTATATTCGGAGCAACGTTTCTAAAGCGAACATAGCCTTTTTTCTTCCGATATGCCTTTACGGCAAAGACCACGCCGACGATTATTCCACCGATAACTACGATAAAGGGAAGTGCGACCAATATCCCGATTATGAGTTTTTTAGCAAATTCCCAACCGTTTTCATAACTTTCAGCAAGGGTTTCGCCAAAAGTGGGTTCTACATAGGCTGTTCCTTTCTTGCTAAAGTTTACGGTAACCTTACTATATTCTACAAGACTGTCATAGTTTTTAAGAGTACCTTCAAGTTCCATCAATTGCTTATCAATCTTTGTCAAACGTTCGTTAATTTGAATAAACTCGCTCACACTCGACGCCTTGTCTAAAAGCTCGGACAAACGTTCTCTTTCTTTTGTGAGGCTCTCCTTTTGAAGCGTGCTATCATAATAATCCAAGCTTACATCCTTCGACTCCTTTTGTACACTTCTCACCTCTCCGAGAGCCTTGATCCCCTCCATAAACTCATCGAGCCTTTCCGTCTTAACCCTATACACTATGGTGGAATAGCTTATTCCCTCTGAGGAAGACTGAACCCACTCTCCTTCTTTCAACAAAGAATTTGCACGACTCACGCTCTCCGGAACATCCTCAACAGTCAATTGTGCGTTGATAGTATAGATTATCTTTCTCTCACTTACAGCCTCACTCTCGGCATAAGCAGTATCTTCTGAACTTTCATTCCCATAATAACCATCGCCTGTCGGATAGTAATTATCCGATTTACTATTACAGCCAACAAATACCGCTGAAATAATAACCAAAATCGTCGTGAATAAAAATACGGATAGCTTTTTATATTTATTCATCTTCAATCCTCCTTCGGCATTTCCTTATGCCCATAATACAAATAATTCATAAATTCCAAAATTCTCTTATTAGTCACCTTTGCCGCTCTAGACGACCAGGTTAAAGAATACGTGTGATTGTCAAAAAAACTCTTCGACCCGTAATGGTCGTTATAAATCCCAAGCTCGTCAAGCCGATCAAGAAGAGCTTGCCCCTGTCCCTTACAAAAGACATCCTTTTTTGCATAAACAACAAAGGATTGAGGGAAGCCCTCACCTACATAGACCATCGGAGAGATAACGTCAAAATACTCGAATCCGTCAAGTTCCTTTAGAGTAAGACCCGTAAAGTCTTGACAAATACTTTCACTTATCCAAAGCATGGACTTGTTTTTCAAGGCTTTATCCATATCGTATATGCCACAATTAATAACAGCACCGAACAACTTTATTTTGGGATAAATGCCCAATCTGTCTTGTAATATCTTGTTTGAGGTTAGTGCGGCGAGGTAAGCAGAGTAGTATCCCCCGGCAGAGTCACCGGTAATTATCACCTTGTCCAAATCGAGACTTAATTCCTCGGCATTGTTATAAAGCCAATCGAATATGCCCGACAGCTCATAGATGGGTGTAGGGAAACTGACTCGAGGTGCAAGACCATAGTTGAGATTGCACACAAAAGCACCGGTATTAACTGCGTACCAAGCGGAGAGACAAGAACGATATTTTTTGTCTCCTGCAACGAAACCGCCTCCGTGTATCTCTATTATGACAGGATAACGAACATTTTCTCTAGGAACGACATAGGTATCCATTAAGCAATTTTCAGGGTAACTCTCATTATAGGGAATATCCTTTGCACATGAAACCTTATTTCCAAGACGCTTCATTTGTTTGCGAGGGTTTTGGAAAGGGTCAAAAACATAATCGATTGCGAAAAATACATTTTGTGCTAAAGACATATCATTCACCTCTTTAAGGATAACACAGATAATAAACATCTGTGATTGTTCCACCTATATTTTATAGCATCGTCCCTGCAAAAGTCAATGGCGAATAGTTCAAAAAACCAAGTTAACTACACATAGTACCCATATCCCGATAAAAACGAGTATTAGAGAACGCTGTTACAGAACACCTTTCAGTTTTTCTATCATTGCCATGGAAATAGCGCAAATCGACTTAGAGTCATTTATCACACCGGAAACGACCATCGAGTATGCATCTTCAAGAGAGTATTTTTCCATTTCCAGTATCTCATTTTCATCAAAATGCGACTGACCGAGCGTTTTTACTTTTGCCAAATATACGTACAAATGTTCATTTGTATAGCCGGGAGAGGGATAAAGGCAGGACAAAAGCCGAACATCATCGGCGATCCAGCCGGTTTCTTCCGACAACTCCCTTATAGCACACAATTTGGGATCCTCCCCTTTTTCAATTTTACCGGCAGGGATTTCCAATACATCTTCCCTATAGGCGTACCTAAACTGCCTGACTAAATAAACATTCCCTTCTTCGTCAATAGGAAGTATTGCAGCACCACCGTTATGAGAAACATATTCCCTTTTAGAGTTATGTCCGTTAGGGAGAGCCACCTCATCACAATATAACGAAAGGATTTCACCCTCGTAAAGCTTGTTCTCTTTTATCGTCTTTTCTTCTAATTTCATTTTATACCTCTTTGAAGCATAAATGCCTTCACAGTATTCTTAAGAAGCATGGCAACAGTCATCGGACCGACACCACCGGGCACAGGCGTGATAAAGGAAGTCTTATCCTTCAAGGAATTATAATCGGCGTCTCCTTTTAATCCAAACTCGGTTCTATTGATTCCGATGTCTATTACAACCGCACCCTCCTTGACCATATCTCCCGTCAAAAATTCACTTTTTCCAACGCAAACAACTACTATATCCGCACGTAAAGTATGCTCAATTAAGTCAATCGTTTTGCTATGACAAATAGTTACCGTTGCATCTCGCTCCAGTAAAAGTGCCGCCATAGGCTTTCCTGCAAGCAGCGATCTGCCTATAATAACCGCATTTTTCCCTTTAATTTGAATACCATACTCATCGAGAATACGAATAACTCCGCTCGGGGTACATGGGGTTATTCCCTCTATTCCGCCGAAGAGCTTTCCTTGCGACACAAAGGTTAATCCGTCAACATCTTTAAGGGGAGAAATTTCATTAATTATTCTAGACTCATCATAGCCCTTAGGAAGGGGCAACTGCAACAAAATTCCGTTAACGCTTTTTTCTTCGTTAAGTCTTCGAATATTATTAACAAGTTCCTCCTCTCCGACATCTGTCGGCAATCTAATCAATATGCTTTTTATTCCGACAGCTTCGCATGCCTTGATTTTATTACGAACATAAACTTCACTTGCCGGATTTTCACCAACAAGAATAACAGCAAGAGATAACGTCACATTGTACATTTCAAGGATTTCTCTCACTTCACACTTAACTTCTTCTCTAACCTTGGCAGAGATAGCTTTGCCGTCAATATTCATAAGTCCTCCTAAATTCTTAGGCTACATCTTATTTTATCATTTTTAAATCCTACAGTAAAGACCGTATAAAAAGTATTTTTGTTTTTTATCAGAAACTTTATCTTATTATAAGACTTTTTACTTGCGAAATGGAAGTAGCTCGCTTATAATACTCGTATGAAATATGCTGTCGTGACAGGTGCATCGAGAGGAATAGGTGCCGAACTTGCAATAAAGCTTTCCGAGCAAGGCTTCAATGTTGCCGTTTGTTATAATCAAAATCGTGAAAAAGCAGAATCTATCGCAAAAAAAGTAATGGAAAAAGGTAGACTTGCAATAACCGTAAAGCTTGACGTTTCGAAGGAAAACGAGGTCAAGACTGCTTTTGATTATATCTATTCATGTTTTCCCAAAATAGACCTATTAGTCAACAATGCGGGGATTGACATTATAAAACCTATTCACGATTTAAGTTTATCCGAATGGAATACAGTTATGACAACCAACCTAACAGGCGTATTTTTAACCTCAAGAGAAGTGCTCGACAAAATGTATTCAGACAAAGGAACAATAATCAACATTAGTTCTATATGGGGAAGCAAGGGAGCAAGCTGCGAAAGCGTGTATTCTGCATCAAAAGCAGGTCTTGAGGGGTTCACCAAAGCCGCTGCAAAGGAATATGCACCGAGGGTAACTATTGCCGCAATAAGTGTGGGTTATGCAAATACAGAAATGAACCAAGAACTTACCGAAGAGGACATCACTGACTTTCTCAATGACAACCCCGAAGTTACCAGAAGAAGTGCAAAGGAAACCGCAGAGCTTATTTGTAACATAATACTCAAAAGCGGTATTACAAGCGGGCAGATTGTGCATATTTGGTAGGAAAATATTGCCAAATTAACACTTTTTTATTTTTTCTGTATTCTAAGTTAAATCAAATTGTTTTACTTTTTATCCTTTTAGTTTTATAATTTGTATATGTAAATGTGCGTAAGCATACATTTTTAAGGAGAGCTTTTTATGATAATGCAACAAGAGCTTTTTAGCGAACCCTCGGTGATTCGCAAAGCATTTGACAAAAACAAAGATATTGTCTATAAAATAGCCCGTGACTTTGAGAAAAAGGAGTTGCACACGATCACTATTATAGGCCGTGGATCTAGCGATAATGCCGGACTATGCTTTAAGTATATCACAGAGATCATTTGCGGCATCCCCGTCGGAAACGCACATCCCTCGGTTACCACAATGTACGGTGCCCAAGTCGACTACTCCCATCATCTTGTAATTGCTATCTCACAGAGCGGTAAAAGTATCGATACGCTTGCCGTTTTGGATGATGCAAAAAAACACAACGCACTAACGGTTGCCGTGACTAACGACGAAAATTCACCCCTTGCAAAAAAAGCCAAGTATCACCTTTACTTGAATGCCGGCGAAGAAGTTGCTCTAGCTGCAACAAAAACCTTTGCGGCAGAATTGACGGTTTTATATATGCTGGCAAGTGCCTTATCAAAAAACGACAGCTATATGAGAGAAATCGAACAGGTTCCCGATAAAGTTTCGGAAATCATCGAATTAGTTCCATCGATAAGAAGACTTGCCTGTGCATTAAAGGATAAACGCAATTTCATAGTGCTCAGTCGTGGTTCAATGCAAGGTGTCGGTAAAGAACTTGCCTTAAAACTTAATCAAGTTTGCTATAACTTCAGTCAATTCTTCTCGATAACCGACTTTATGCATGGTCCCTTTGCCCTTCTCGAGGAGGGTGTAAACGTCATTCTTTTAGCACCACACGGAGAATGTGCAGAAAACTATTTGGACATATCGGGAAGAGCTAATCTACTAGGTGCAAACCTTTATGTGCTGAGTGATACAAGAGAAGTCTTAAACTATGCAACCGAATCGGTACAAATGCCGGTTTCCGATTACTTAACATCAACCTTCACCTACAGCCTAGCATCTCACCTTCTCGCAATGTATCTTGCAGTGGAAACGGGCGTTGACCCGGATAATCCAAGAAACCTTGAAAAGGTTATCATAACTAAATAAATACGTCGCTATATAGACGGATAGGAGGCAAATAAATGAGTGAAAAACAAAAAATCACAAGAGATGGTTGGAATAAAATAAATAACGAATTGGACGAGCTTATTAAGGTTAAACGTCCTCAAATAGTTCAAGCTATCTCTGTTGCCAGAGAACAAGGCGACTTGAGCGAAAATGCCGAGTATAAGGCTGCAAAGGAAGAGCAAAGAAGTATCGATGATCGTATTCACGAGTTGAACGTTCTTTTGGATAGTTGCGAAATAATGGATGACAGCGAGCTTTCAAACGATGTTATCGGTCTTGGCTCTCAAGTTACCGTTTATGACGAGGATATGGACGAGGAGTGTGTATATTTCATCGTAAATACCGCAGAAGCAGACTTAAGTGCAAGAAAAATCAGTATTAAATCGAAGTTAGGCGAAGCACTATTCGGAAGAAAAGTCGGTGAGAGAATCGAAGTAAATGCTCCCGCAGGAGTATTTGGATACAAGATCCTCAAAATAGGTAAATAACGAAAATAATTAACCCTAAAAAGAGGGGACGTTCAAAAAACCATTGGATGAACATCCCCTCTTTTTTTGGCTCAACGAAACTAAAAGTTTTAAACATTTTACATTTAATGCTAGAATAATCTTATTCAAGGAGTTCTATTATGCATTTACACCTTGAAATTCGGGCAGTATTGGACTTTGTTTTGTCTTGGAAACTCGTCCGTTTCAAGTTTGCCTTATATGCAGTTTCTGTTCGTCAGACCGCGGCTTTGCCTTAAGCATCCACCAGGCTCCACCTCACGGTAAACACCAGTACCCTTGGCTAACAGTTCCTACTGCCAAGCCTGTATCGGACTTTCACCGCCAAGTTAAAACACATGCCGCCGTGCACACCTAAAAGAAATGAGCTCTGTACAGTACAGAACTCATTCTCAAATTCAATTTTATATCTAAACTTTTCTGGGTTTCAAAAACCACATGCTTTATTACAAATACGAAGTCATTAAAAAACATTAAAACTAATTAGTGAAATAAATCGACATTTCAAAATGTTATTGATACACATTTCTTTTTCATTATTCCAAATCTCCTTTTATTGTTAATAATTGAACCTTGTGTTTTAATACTAGAATTAATTAGGGATATTCAAATTATTATTTACATAAAACAATAAAGTGTTTTTTTTGAACAACCCATCATTCTTCAACTGCTTAATAATTCTATCAATTTGACTTTCGCTTTCCATACAGATTTTTATTTTATTGCAAACCTCACAAATTTCAACATCCCAAATAGTATAATTATTCATGTGTTTTATTAAGTCTTTGTAGATACTATTTAATAATTTAAATGGATGGTCAACTTCTTTGAATATCAAATAATCCGAATTTACCAGTTTGCACGAACCAGCAACACAAACAATATAAATTCCATTACAATCAATAAAACATCCACCATAATCATCGGTATACCCCCCATCCGATTCGGTAAAATCAATCATAACGGTATCAAATGCTATTTTACTTTTGGCATAATTCTCATAATAAACATCCGATAATACGAATGCTTTGTGACATTCATTTTTATCCAATAATTCATATCCTTTATTATTTTCATCACATCCATTGAGAAAACCAAAACCCATAATTACCATAATGCTTATCACCGCCAAACTCAAATATGCTCTTCTCTTTTTCATAATAAATCACCTCTTACATTATTATTTATAAATCAAATTGACGATCGGCAATATAGCGAATCAATATTGTTGCTTCTTCTTCACTGTTATAGCTTTTCAAATCATCAAAGTATAATCCGCTAATTAAATTTAAAAATCTCCCATCTTTTTTTACCGCACATATAAATTCATTAGAAGAATCAGTTTCTAATAAATATTTCTTTTCGTTCGTATTTTCGGTAACAAAAAATGGACTTTTATAATAAACAATCATTTCACCATTTTCGTCAAGAATCAAATCTCCCTTTCTTTGGGTTTCCCATCCCTCAATTAGACTAGGAAGCGTTGGACTATTCTTATCTCTTGTATAAGGAACCCATGGGTTTTCTCTACCATAAAAATCCGCCGAGACTACATACATGCTTTTATTTGCATAGAAAAAAGATTTAAAAACTGAGGGTTCATCTTGAATAGAAATAAATACAAATCCATAAGGCTCAAATTCAACAAGAAAGTATTTTAACTCTTCGTTTGCATCATATAATGGATATACTTTAAAATCCTCACAAGATTTCCCTTCGGAATAACCCCAATTTGTATCTCGGTCCTTTATACGTTCACCAATTCTTTCAATATGCTCTTCTTCTGAAAAATCATTAACATCCTTGCTACAACCAGTAAAAGTAACTCCCATGCAAAATAACAATAAAGAAACAAAAATGTTTGTTAATATTTTTTTCATAATAAATCACCTCTTACATAATAATTATAAAGAATTGACATAATAACCCTTTAGTCTATACCTCCTTAAAATTATATCATAAAGCAAAAAAAAGAACAATTATATATACAGTAAATTTCCAAAGTGTAAATTCTCAAAGTAAATGCAACAGTGTAAATAAGTGTAGAACCTAGTATGGGAATTCACGAAAAAGGATACAATACTACCATAATAGATAATAAACAAAAACGGAAAAAGTGTATGCAAAAGGAACTTTTTTCAAAAAATATATATTTTTTTGTTCAAAAGGTATTGACAAAGGGAATTCTGTGAATTATAATATTAGCAGTTAGGACAAGAGAGTGCTAACAGATAAAAAGCAATTCTGCTAACAAACGGGTTGGCGGGTTGCCAAAACAATAAATAAAAAGGAGATATAGATTATGAAAAACATTATTTTTAAAGGCAATTCAGCATATGGTGACATTTTAGACGATGCAATGGATTTCTTCCGTCCTCTATTCTACGATGAGAAGTTGGACGCCATGAAAACAGATATTACTGAAAATGAGAACAATTACGTTTTGGAGATAGAACTCCCCGGATACGAGAAAGAAAACATTACGGTAGACTTTGAAAACGAATATCTGTCGGTAAGTGCAGAAAAAAAGGAAAAAGAAGGCGAAAAGAAAACCTATATCCGCAAAGAGCGTAGCATAAGCTGTCAAAGAAACTACTATGTAGGCGATATCGATGAAAATGAAATCAGTGCAAAGTATGAAAACGGTATCCTCTATTTAACCATTCCCAAAAAAGAAAAGCAAAAGCCTCAAAGAAAAGGCATTGCAATCGAATAGCATTATCTCTCCAGACAAATAGAACCCAGTATTAGTCCCAAGAGGTCTCCTCTTGGGACTAATGCTGTTAAGTTAAGGATGAGATACCGATGCAAATTAAGTGAAGAGTGAAAAACTGAAAGGGGATGCGGAGTAAGCCTTGCCCCAGCCCTACGCAGGATGAATTAAAATCCGCAAAAAGCCTCATCTGTGTAAGGGGAGGTGGATTTGAGTGAAACGAAAAGACGGAGGTGCTACACACCGTAGTGTAAATGAGGATTGCAGCGGGAGACGAGCCGCCCGCCCTACAATGAGATAATGTCATTAGTGAGTAATATATATTTGCCTGCTATTCTTCATACCATTACATTACTTTTGATATGGATGAGATACCGACACAATGGTGTCGCCCCTACGGGGTTCGACTACAGGCTTCGCCTTCCGCTCAGTATGACATTTAAAGATATTATTTCAGATTATTGTCGGATTTTAGTAATAATTCTTGGCTTTCTGCATTTTATTTTGTAATTTGGATTCTGATTAATTTATTGTACCACATTCCTTCCGCTCAGTATGACATTCGAATGTGTTCTTTTAGATTATTATTGGATTTTCAGTAACAATTCTTGTTTTTGCAATTTTGATACTTTTTCAATTTGCTGCACCACATTCTTCCGCTCAGTATGACATTGATGTATATTCGCTTGTGGGGTTTCCGATTCTTTAGAAACAAATCTCATTTCTACAAGTACAGTTTTGTCATTTATTCTTTTGTAATTAAATCATACCACATTATTATTGGTACAAAAAAACAAAAAAAGTTCAAATAAAAATTTATTAATGTCTATTTACAACTCATAAAAGATATGATACAATAAAGAAAAACCTAAAAAGGAGATAACATCTATGGCAAAATCAGCTAAAAAAGGTGCTTATGGCACTTCCTGGCTTATATCGGTTATTCTGGCAATAATCCCTGTAACTAACATCGTTCTCGGTATCGTAGCTCGTGCTAAAAAGGGAAACATCCTCGGAGTTGTTCTCAACATCATTCTTGCTCCGGTATTCTACGTTGTTGACTTAATCACGGTTATCTTTGCAAACAAGCTAGTATTGCTTGCATAGTTCAAATCAACTCCTTTCTTTGTTTAGCCGCCGTCAGGCGGCTTTTCATTTTCATCCCAGTTTTTCCAAAATACCTTCGGAATAAAGCTGTTTCAGAACACTCCAACCCTCCGAATATTCAGCAAGCAGCGGCAAAATAAGAATTAACTCCTCTGATGTCGCAAGCTCGGTCAAGCGATAGCCCGAACTTGTAGTTAAACGCTTGAAAGTTTTTCCAAAATCATTAAAAAGAGACCGCAATGATTTTATTTCGTCAATCCATTCGGAAAGCAAATAGCTTCGTCTTACAAGGTCCTTAACATCACAGGGGATACTTTCTCTTTCTGTTAATTCTAAATCGTTCAATATATCCCTAAAGTATAGCCTATCACAAGGAAATATTAATGGCGGCGGCACTTCATAGGTGACATATACCGAAAGCATAGTGTATGCCATAACAAATAGAAAATCGGAATAATTATCACTACCCCTTTTATATAGAGAAAAAAGCCGTGCCCCAATCAAACTAAGATTTTCTTGCTCCAATTCTTTGACCTTATTTTGCATTTCTATTATAAGTCCGAGAAGCTTTTCAGACAAATCACCCATAGAAAGGCTGTAAGTACTTGCCGTCGTCAAGCATTCTCTAATATATTTCAGCGTCTGTTCACCACGCTCTTCACGACCAAACACTATATCCTGATAAAAGCTGTCAATAAGGGTAACTAACAACGTCGATACAAAACCCATTCCGACAGAAACGCTCTCCCTTGGCTGCTCTACAAATAGTTCTCTACAGTACACAATCTCACAAGGTATTTGACATAAATCAAGGGAATTCTTTTTAAAAACATCCTCAATTAGTCCGATAGGCGCAAAACTTGAAGGAATAATATATAGCGGAAGCTTATATTTTAAGGAAACAGCTTTCCCTTCTACTATTCCTTTTTCGCCATATCCGATAACAATATCGGGAGTAGCTCCACCCTCCTTATACTCCTTCATCACCTTTATCCCCTCTGCAGCGAGTCCTGCCTCAATTAAAGGGTTATCCTCTGAAAAAAGTAAAATAGAAGGGTGTCCTTTAAAAAAATCCGCCGAAATCAATTCGGCGGTTGTGCCAAAAGAAATGCTCATAGTTGTCCTCCAAAAAAAGTATAACACTAATCGTTGCAAATTCCTTGACGTTATTTAGCTATTATTGTCTTTTTTTATCTAATATCGCATTTGAGCGTTAAGCTCCTTTAATACCTTCTCGTCGACCTTTAGCACCCTCCGATCAAAGGTATAAATTCCGTTGACCTCATCTTGAACATCACTTACCTGCGTATATACCGTAGCGGAAAGCTCGGTTTTTATAGAGGGAATTATATGCTTATCAAACAAACGTTTATATGCTTTAGTTAATGATTCACGAGTTTTATAGAATCTATAACCAAATATGGTTTTTGGATTATGTACGTGTCCCTCCTCAACATAGCTATACCCGCCAAATTCGGTAAGGGCAACGGGACGTTCGTCATTATCATCGTATTTGGGATAATTAAAAGACGTAAAATAAATATGGAAGCTTCTAATATCGGGTCCACCTTGATCATGCCATCCACTTGCATGATCTATCAACCTAGTAGGATCATATTCACGTATTCTCTTTGCCGCCTCCAAGCTATCAAACTGTCCCCAGCCCTCGTTAAAAGGAACCCATAAAGCAAGGGAGGTAACATTGACCAACTGCCTCAACATGCCCTCGAGATCCCTATAGTATTCCTCTCGTGTCGCATTTGAAGCCCTGGAAAAAAGCTTATAGTTTTTCTTACCATCCGATAAATTGCCTATCTTACGACTTGCCGTTGCCATTCCAAAGAAGGGATAAGCACCGACGACCCTTGTCTTAGGCTTGGAATCGCCACCTGAAACCATATCTTGCCATACAAGCATTCCTAGTCTGTCACAATGGTAATACCATCTCATAGGCTCAATCTTAATATGCTTTCTGAGCATATTAAAACCCAATCTTTTCATTTCACTTATGTCAAAGATCATAGCCTCGTCCGAAGGAGGAGTATATAAACCGTCCGACCAGTAGCCCTGATCCAATAATCCGTTATGATAATATGGTTTTCCGTTTAAAAGCAAGCGTGAAACCCCCATGGCATCTTTACCGATCCCGAAGCTTCGCATTCCGAAGTAACTCTCAATACGATCTTCACCATAGGTTATCTCCACGTCATAAAGCTTAGGATTCTCGGGGCACCAAGCCTCAAAGGTTTTAAGCCTCAAAGTCAATTCCTTTTGAATATCTCCCTCCGCTATGACGACACCTTTATCGAAAACCGCCACGTGTCCCGCCGCAATACCGTTTGCAAACAACTCAAACTTAACCTCACCGCTATCTAAAAGGGGCGTGATTCTAATCGACTCAACATATACATCCGGCACACATTCGATCCAAACTGTCTGCCAAATACCCGAGGTAGGCGTGTACCAAATACCTGAATTATCAAGCTTTTGTTTTCCTCTTGCTTGTATGCCCTCGTCGGTTGGATCAATAACCTCGACTTTTAACTCGTTTTCACCGACACGCAACGCATTGGTTATATCAAAGGTAAAAGGCAAATAACCGCCTATATGTGTTCCGACTTCACAATCATTGACCTTTACAACGGCTTTATAGTCAACCGCACCGAAGTTAAGTAAAACTCTCCCTTTGTTAAAGTCTTCGGGAATAGTAAAAAACAGCCTGTAGTATAAAACCTCGTCAGGTTTTAAAACCCTTTCGACTCCCGATAATATGCTTTCGGGAGAAAACGGAACAAGTATTTTCCCCTCATAGGCGGTAAGTTCTTCTCCTTGCGGCAATATTGCATAATCCCATTCTCCGTTGAGATTGATGTAGCTGTTTCTCTCAAGCTGAGGACGAGGATATTCTTGAAGTACATTATTCTTGTCGAGGTTTTCACCCCATATCGTGTAAAGTCTATTATCTGTCATGAGTAATCTCCTTTTGATTGTTAGCATAAAGTATTACGAATTTAAATCAATAAAAATTCTCTGTCCGTTGACTATATAGCATCTGCGAAGCTCCTTATGATTGATATCCGTAACGATAAGTTCTCCGTTCTCAATAGATATATCAACAGGGATATCTGCCAAAACCAAGCCTTTAACCTTAAAATCAGACCATTCCGACGGTATATGCGGAGTAACGGAAAACCGCCCGAAACCTTCACATACAAGTCCTAAAATTCCTTCTATAAAAATCCTAGCATAAAGCAAGCTTTCAGACGATAAATGTCGCTTGTTACCTTCGGGATATGCCTCATAGGGATATGGTGCGTGACGACCTAAAAATCTAGAATAGGTATACTCCTTTAAAACCTCATAGCTTTTATCTGCATATCCTGCCTTAAAGCTCCCTCGCAAAGCACACAGCAACGATCGATCCCATGCAACATTACGATTACTTGCAGTTTTCAATGTTCCGTCAAAATATAATTCCTCACCGTAAAGTGCCTCGACCGTGCCATTTGAAAAATCGTTAATTCCAACACACATAGGCATACATATCCAAGAACGTAACACCTTATTCGATTCAAAGTACTTAAAAGTTTCATAACCCTCAACCGTTCCGTGGAAATGCTTCAAAACAGCATCACGCTGTTTCATTGCAAGATTATAGTACTCGTAGCTTTCACCCATTCTACCTAATGCTTTTGAAAGGTAGCTTGCATTCAAATACATATCGAATGCAAGGCAATTCGTTGAAAGATTGGCTTTCCCGGAAGGAAATCTCCCCTCCAACTCATCCGAATCCGAATGGACAATTCCTCGCTTGTCTGTTTTAGATTTTGTATATTCTATACACTCTTTGACATAACCCATTATCTCTTCAGCAATCATAGGATCTCCGCAAGCAAGTGCGAATCTTAATGCACCCGAGGAAAACATTTGGCTATCGCCCCTATCCCCGGCTAAACGCCAGACACTGTCTCCTCCACTCGCTATCGATGACGGAATACCTTTTTTCTTGTCAAACTCCTCAGCAAAAAGTCTTATTCCATTCAGCATCGCAGCTTTTGCCATAGGTCTTCCGCTGTATCCAAAGAAAGGTGCAGCGTACTCAACATTGTCATTTGTCCATATAGCGGCATAGTAACTACCGCCGCCGGGGCAATGCATTAAGCCTTGTTTTGTATTAAAAATACTTTCACTCCCTCTTAGCACAGCATGCGAAAAAGCGTTATCGAAAATACGGTCTCCCGTTTCTATTCTTAGACCGCCAAAGACACCATTGATTAGTTCGAGCCTTTTTTTCTCTTCAAAAGGGACATCTACCAAAATATCCTCATTTGAAGGACGTGTATAATAAACCACATAAAATACTTCTTTTCCTTCGACAGGAATATCCGCACTGTTTTTTACGTCAAAGCCCTCCATCATTTTTCCGTCACAATCGGCTAGCCGACATCTTGAAACAAACTCTAGTCCGTCATCGGAATACTTAGGAAGGGATATGTAACTACTTGTCGGAACATCTATTGACACCGAAACGAGATTATCACTTAAGTTCTCTATCGCAATCCGCTCAATCAATGCAGTAGTATAAACCGCAGGGAAAAAAGTACGTGTTATCTCAACATTTCCTGCATCGGATATAAAGGACAACATTCCCTTGATATCTGAAAAACGAACTTTTTCCTCAGCATTTTTCCCATCAACGGAAATGGCAACATCATCGAGAAAATTATGAGAATAACTTGCCTCGGTTACATTTGGCTTCATTCTGAAATTCGGATAAACGCTATGAATTGAAACCACTAACTCCCTACTCTCAGAAATATTATAGCTTATCAAATGAGAGGCACAATAACCGCTCAGTTCGATATGATCGGAAAGAGGTAAGTCAGCACCCTCCGCAACCAGTCTAACAGCCCCATCCGGTGTCAATACCCTAGAGGAATAGCCATCGCTATCCCTATCAAGTTTAGCCCAAGTAGGAAAAAAATTAGGCAGCCTTCGATTGATAAGCAGCCAATTGTATAAGGTTTTAAGTTTACCAGAAGTTTTACGCAAAACGCCCTCCGACTTTGTTTAGTTGATATTCCTTAGGTTTAAATTATAGCATAAATAAACATCTCTTTCAAGATGCTTTTGATTTTTTATAGCTAATTATATGAAAGATTATTTATAAAAGGCATCTCACAAAAGACTTAATTAATCCAAAAAAAAAAACTTTACTCCAATATTCTATTCTCTTTTCCTTAATTCGAGGATTAATACTTGAAAAAAAGTTGCTAATGCGATATAATCAAAATATGGAAATAATAGAATTTACCGAAAAAGTTAGACAGAGCATTCTTGAACAGCTTGCTTCCCCGGATAAGCTCGGCTTGGTTTCCCCCGCCGATAATGATTGTCATCTAGACGTTGATTATCCTTTGACACTGAGAGCGGTCATAGTGATCAATACACACCTATTTACCTTTGCTAAGTTGGGTATTGCTATGGAAGATTATTCCTATGATCAAGTTGCCGATGTTTTTAAAAAGGTCGGAGAGTCAGCTGAAGCCAGCCTTCTTTCTGCATGTGAGAATAAAAATGTCCTAAAAGGTGCTTTTTTTGCATTAGCACTTGTTACATCTGCTTACTTTCGCTTACAGCAAAAGGGTGAAGTTACCAAACAAGGCTTATCACAAGAAATAAGCTTGATCGCCAAAGAACTTCCGGAAGTTAAAGGTACTCATGGTGCCGAGGTACGAGAAAGCTATAATGTCGAAGGAGCATTGGGTTCAGCTCGAAACGGATATGCCGATGTCTTTAATATAGCACTTCCCCTACTGCGTGAATTGAAAAAGCAAGGTTTGAGCACAAGGGAAGTTTATGAAAAAACTTTACTAAAGCTCATCTCTATAACAAAAGACACCTGTGTATATTATCGTCAACCGGGATTAGCTGAGGATATCAGAAAAATCGCAGACTACCTGTTTGAAAATTATAATGAAGAAAATATGAGTGCCGCACGCAGTTACTTTAAGCGTTGCAATATATCCACGGGCGGCTCGGGCGATCTACTTATACTTACAATTCTTTTTGATAAGTTGTTCCCCCGAGAATAAAAGACAAATACAGAGGAGATCCCATATGGAAAGAATCAGAGAATCCGAAGAAATGTACTTGGAAACCATTCTTATTCTAAGTAAAAACAAGTCCGGAGTACACGCTATCGATGTGTGCGAAGCCTTGAACTATGCAAGATCGAGTGTTTCAAGAGGAATGTCACTACTCAAAAAAAGAGGTTTCATCGAGGTTGATGCCGATGAACATATCCAACTAACAGAAATAGGAAGAGCAAAAGCGGAAAGTATCTATGAACGTCATAGTATATTGACAAAAATGTTCTTGTCCCTTGGGGCAACACAGGAATGTGCAGAAGAAAATGCTTGCAGAATAGAGCATGTAATCACCGATGAGCTTTTTGAGATTCTAAAAAAACACAACGATATTCATTCTTAGTTTCTAACGATTCGAGCATAAAAAGCGGGCTTGCAAGCCCTTTTTTCATACCTTTATAGCACTAAAGTTTAAAACAACTTCCACCCAAGAATTCACGTATCAAGGAATTACAGGGAATCATTGTTTCATCCTCTATGGGAGTAAAATATTTCAGGTATTTAATCAGTCTATTGGCAACCAAAAATTGCGGATCGTTATATCCGATTTTTTGCAATGCAGGCAATGCAAGCTTACGCAAAACACTCAACTCGTACGAAAGACTAGAATTGAACACGTAGTTAGCACCTTCTTGGTTAGGATATATCCACTTAAACTCTCCCTGACGAACGGATTGCCACATATCAATAGTCTCGGAGGCGGGACAATTTCTATACTGCATATCGCGTACGATACGACGAATCAATCTCATATCCGTGGTATTAAGGGGAGAATGATTATCAATATTAATCTGAACCTGAGGTGCAATATAAATCTTAAATTTTTGATGCTTGGGTATAGAGGAGGTAAGCTTTTCATTAAGTGCATGAATTCCCTCAATAATAATCGGACTATGCTCGTCAACCTTAATCGTGCGTCCGACCTCTCTTCTTCCTGCGGCAAAGTTGAATCTAGGAAGTGTAACCTCTTCTCCGTTAATCAGGTTGAACAGATCACGGTTAAATAAATCTATATCCAAGCAGTTGATATGCTCGAGATCCAGCTTATCAATCGTTGTTTTTTGAATAGCACAAAGCTCTTCTTTTTCAAGATAATAATCATCCATTGAAATGGTTACAGGGTTTATTCCCCTAGATAAAAGCTCAATTTTTAAACGATTGCAGAAGGTGGTTTTACCGCTTGAACTTGGACCGGCAATTGCTATCAATCTCAAGTTTTCGATATCGGATTCTATCAAAGAGCCCAATTCGGCAAGCATTTTATTATGCTTGGCTTCGCACATCTGAACCAATTCTAAGGCATTGTTTTCAACCTTGTGGTTAATCTGAGCTATAGTTTGAGTGTTAACCTTTTTTGCCCACCTATACTCACGAGATAAGGTTCTACCATATGTAGATTCTTCTACAAACTCGGGAATATTAGCTTCCAATTCATAGCGAGGATATTGAATAATTAAACCCGGGCTATAAGGGCGTAAAACATATTGATGAATGCATCCGGTTGAAGGTAGCATATACGAATGTAGATAATTCATATAATCGCCGCACTTATATAAGTGAGCATAAGGCTCGGGGCGATAATAAAGAATATCCAGTTTGTCCGAATAATTATTGGCAAGATATATTTGCTCGGCTTGTGCCTTGGTGACAGTTATTCTCTCAATAGGCAAATCGGCTTTGATAATGCGATCCACTTCGGCACTGATAGGCTCGGTTGCCTTGGATATATTAAAATTGTTGTTTAAAACTTGACAAAAAATAGACCTCGAAACATTGTAACTATATCTCAACTGAACATCGGGATAAAGATTGTGAAAAGCCATGGCTATAACGTATCTTAAAGTTGCCTCGTAAGCCTTTCCTGCCTCGATATTGTCAAGGTTAAGTAAGGAAATCTCCATTCCCATATTTTTTTCACCCAAAATATAATTAAGTTCCTTAACTTGTGAACCGATACGTGCTACACAATACTTCTTCTTATCCTCTTGCGGTATCAAATCAATTACTCGAGTACCCGCCTCGATTTCCATTTTTTGTCCTTGGAAAATTATATTTACCATACAATCACCTCATAACTAATAATCTATTCTTACAGTTCTACTATTATATCACATTGAAAAAACATTTTTCAATACCATTTTTCAAATATTTCATCAATCACATTAAAAAGTGAATTCCAGTGAATTCCCAAAGTAAATCTTTAATCGAAACGATCTTCAATAAACTTATCTTTAATACAACGCCCCCGCGAAAAATTTTTTTTCTGCGGGGGTGATGCTAATTTGATGCTTATGAT
>CAZLNZ010000009.1:0-84541 GCA_964561145.1 uncultured Christensenellaceae bacterium | reverse complement strand
TCGAGTATGTTTTATTTATTGTAATGTATTCATTCCCTACATCTTCTTTCTTCAGAGCTAGGATCTCTCCTTTTCTTCTTCCTGTATAAAACAACATACTAAAGAAAACCCTGTATTTTGGGGCGGAAATTTGGCTTAAGAAACACTCAAATTCTTCTTTCGTCCAAAAACTCGATACTCTTTTAGCATTAGTTAATCTTCGCGGTTTTTTGATTCCTTTTAGGTTATTGGGGTAATTATATCGTTCCTCAATCCAGTTGAGCACATCATTAAGGTGATTTCTTATTTTGGAAAGATAGTTGTAGCTGTAATGTTGCCCGGTCCTTTTGTTGATGCCATTCCACAGCTCATCTTGCCATTTTAATAGTTGCATTTTAGTAAGCTTATTCATTTCAAAGTACCCGATTTTAGGGAGTACAAAGAGATCCAATATATTTTTCTTGTCGCATATGGTACTTTCTTTGTTTTGATTCCTAAGTGCTATGATATATTCTTTTACTAGTTCTTCTAATGTATATTCCCTTTTTATAAATTCATGTTTTCTCTTCTTCGGACTCTTGTTTTTGTCACAGTTGTTTTCTATCCAGATAGCATAAGCCGCCTTAGCCAAGTCTTTAGTTTGGAATCCGCATAAGGTTTTTTGCTCAACAGATCCGTCAACAGCTGATGTTACTCTGAAAACTACATCATAAGTTTTACCGCTCTTATTAGTTGTTTCCCTTATCAAATATTTATTTGTTTTTACATAGTACTTCTTCATATAAAACCTCCTTGAATATAAGTGGATTATATAGAAAAAAGTACATTTTTGTAAATGGTTTTTAAATAACGGACATTTTCCCATAGGTAAAAACTTTCCTTCTTTTGGAAAAAAGGGGGGGCGTGTCCTTTCTATCTCTGCATTATCAATTATTATGGAAGTTTATTAGTAAAAAACGCCTAGAAATCTTTTAATAAGTATTGACTTTTACCCCCCCCGTGCTAAAATCTGATTAACAAGTACTGGAGGTATACATATGAAAAAGAGTTTAAAGGTATTGATATTTATTATTACAATCTGCGTTATGTTCTATATGCTTTCCGCATGCAGTATTATAGGTAGTACAAATGATACCAATGACGGAGTTAATGACGATAACGGCATTACTAACGGTGATAATGTTAGTGGGGATAACAATAATGCCAACGATACTAATGATAATAGCAACTCAAGCGGTACGGTTAACGGATTACCTAAGATAACTCTAACAGAAGGAATGACAAAAGATGAAATAAAGCTTGCACTTTCGGAATGTAAAAATTATAAGTTGTCTTATCCCTTGGTTTATCCGGATGAATACGCCGAAATTAATTATCGTTTTGCTGAAAATGGTTTTTACATGGATTGTTATACCGGCACTAATGAAAAAAATACTGTTTTTAATTCGTTAGAATGCAGGTTTTACGATGGTGCATATGGATATGACTTGATTTATTTTTTGCCTCAATTAGACTCTAAAGAATGGGAGTATAGTTATTCGGTTTCTGAGGCTAACGAAGAATTGATTGAATCGTATTCGAAGCCTTTATCAACGCTTTGGAGTTTTTTAGATGTCGAAGATGTTGAATATGAACTAGTTGTAAAGGATGGGAAAATCATTTTTTATATGAAAGGTGATGCAACAGGCGAGGTTTATCCCTATGTTTTTTATGATTTTAACAACACTTTACTTAATGTCGATCATTATTTCTCCGACTACAAGTCGCTTGAGATTGGAGAGTATGAAGGCACAATAAATTCGGATTATGTAAAGAAACTAGTTTAATAGACAGTCCCTTAGTTTATCGGGATTGTTTAGCGGATTAACTGCAATTAAGAGGATTCCATTTTCGGGGTTCTCTTTTTTGTTGATGGCTAAGGAGTATTCACGAAATGGCTTTGACAACTCTTTGAGCTTAATATATAAATTTATAAAGGGGTTTTTAAGTGGTTTTTCGTTCTTTCTTTTGAAAATTACGAATCCTTTGAGCGTATCATTTAAGAATATACCCTTTGCTGATGTTGCTTGAGATAGTGCTTTGTAAAAGATGAATTTTTGACCGCTTTTATTATGGATGAGATCTTTCTTTTGTATTTCCAAAAGGTCAATAGCTTTCTTGTAGGAATCTCTTGAGAGAGGCTTAACGACGCACTTTGATAAATCGAAGTCTTTATCTTTATTGCACAGAGTACACCCGTTACAGTCACCGCAACAAGATTTACCTTTCTTTTTTTGACGGATGGAGAAAACTATGGCAAGGATTATAACGACAACTAAGACGATTGTAATTATTATGCTTGGTGTATTAAACTCGGAAACCGTTGCCATGTTCTATAGTACTCCTGCAGCAAATCCAATAAGACTCACTACTCCGGCACAGCACCATGCAATTATGCATTGCAAAACAACTATAATCAACGACCACTTAAAGCCCAATTCCTTTCTAACCGATGCAATTGCTGCAACGCAAGGGGTATAAAGAGTACAGAAAACGAGCAGGGAGAAGCAAGCACATGGAGATAATATCGTAAATAACATCTCGACTCCGCCAAGAACCTCTAGGGAGGATACAACACTTTCCTTGGCCATGAATCCTGAGATTAATGCTGTAACGATTCTCCAGTCGCCAAAGCCTAATGGCTTAAAAACAGGTGCAATCCAACCTGCAACCACGGCAAGAATACTGCTTTCAGAATCCTCTGTAAGTTGTAACTTGAAGTTAAATGATTGCAAAAACCAAATTGCAATGGTGGCAATTAATATCACCGAGAACGCTCTTTTTAAAAAATCTTTTATTTTATCCCACAACAAAAGTAAAACATTTTTTGCTCCGGGCAAGCGATAGTTGGGAAGCTCCATGACGAATGGGATAGGAGCACCTTTAAAAACGGTAGCCTTTGAGATAAGAGCGAATAGAATACCTACGATTATGCCTATAAAATACATTCCTATCATTACCAACCAAGCATATTTCCCAAAGAAAGCCGAAGCCAAGAAGCTGTACACCGGGAGCTTTGCGGAACAACTCATGTACGGTGTCATAAGGATGGTCATTTTTCTATCTCTGTCGCTTGAAAGGGTTCTTGTAGCCATAATGCCCGGAACAGTGCAACCGAAGCCAATTAGCATAGGTACAATACTTTTGCCCGATAGTCCGATTCTTCTCAAAAGCTTATCCATAACAAAGGCGACTCTTGCCATATATCCGCTATCTTCGAGTAGGGAAAGGAAGAGGAAAAGTACAACGATAATCGGAATGAAGGATAAAACGCTTCCGACACCTTGTAAAACACCATCGACTATAAGGGAGTGAATTACCGAATTGACTTGCCATTTTGTAAAGGCATTATCTATCACCCCAATCAATGCATCTATTCCCATTTCCAGGGCTATTTGCAGATAATATCCGATAACTCTAAAGGTTAAGAAAAAGACTGCAGCCATTATTAGGATAAAAGAAGGTATCGCAGTATATTTGCCTGTCAAGATTTTGTCAATCTTTTGTGAGCGAGCGTGTTCTTTGCTCTCTTTAGGCTTAGTTACGACCTCATCGCATAAGCCTTGTATGAATGAAAAACGCATATCTGCAATAGCAGCGGCTCTATCTAGACCGCTTTCTTCTTCAAGTTGTATGATAATATGGTCGACAAGCTCTTTTTCGTTATCATCGAGATGCAATGCCTCTAGGATGAGATCATCGCCCTCAACTATTTTACTTGCTGCGAATCTAACAGGAATCTCGGCAGAATTGGCATGATCTTCGATAAGGTGCATTATTCCGTGAAGGCATCTATGTACAGCACCGTCCTTTTCTTTGTCGCAAAAATCCGCTCTTCCGGGGCATTCTCTATATTCGGCAACGTGTATTGCGTGTTCGACGAGCTCGTGCACACCTTCATTCTTTGCAGCGGAGATTGGTACAATGGGTACACCTAATAATGCTTCCATTGCATTAACGTCAATAGATCCCCCGTTACCCTTAACTTCGTCCATCATATTCAGTGCAACAACCATGGGAACTCCCAACTCTATTAGCTGCATTGTAAGATAAAGGTTTCTTTCTATATTGGTTGCATCTACGATGTTAATAATACCGGTAGGCTTGTTATCAAGAATAAAACGTCTTGAAACGATTTCCTCTTCGGTATAGGGGGAGAGTGAATAGATTCCGGGTAAATCGGTAATTAGCGTGTTATCCTTCCCCTTTATTTTTCCGCTTTTTTGATCAACGGTTACTCCGGGGAAATTCCCGACGTGCTGATTGGAGCCTGTTAACTGATTGAAAAGGGTTGTTTTTCCCGAGTTTTGATTTCCTGCTAGGGCAAAGGTGAGGGTTGTTCCCTTTGGTAGAGGATTTTCGTCCTTTTTTATGTGATACTTACCCCCTTCGCCCAATCCGGGGTGCACTCGAGAAGCCTTTCTTGCTCGAATAGAATTATCCGACTCTCCTTTCTCATAAGGCTCACCGATTTCAATTTCCTTTGCATCGTCAAGTCTTAAGGTTAACTCGTAGCCACGGAGCATAAGCTGCATCGGATCTCCCATAGGAGCAAATTTGACGAGAGTTACCTCGACCCCGGGAACTAGTCCCATATCGAGAAAATGCCGTCTCAAGCTACCTTCACCGTTGACCGCTAAAACGATTGCACTTTGATTTATTTTCAAATCCTTTAAATTCATAACAATACTTCTCTATATCTTTTATCATAGTTTATCAATTATATGTTAATTTGTAAACCGATAGAAAAGAAGATTTAAAAAAATTGTATGCGTAAGTTACGTGAGTTTTACGATACAAAAAGAAAAAGTCCCGTTATCGACAGGACTCTTCTTAACAAATTGCTTTTGTATGATTACTTTGCAGCTTTTACGCCATCAGCATCACCGGTGATTACGACTGAACCTACTACATGCTTGCAATCCTTATCAACATCCTTAAGGTACTCATTGTAGAACTTCTTCGCATCCGACATTTTTTCAAACTTGTAAATGTTAACAACACCTGTATCAAGTTTTATATCTGTAATGCTTACATTAACTTTTACACCTTTTACTGACCAAACGATTTTTCCATCATAGCTATCATCGAGTAGTCCATTCGCAGCAATGAGTGAATCTTCTGTGTCTTGAATTGTAGTTTTGTATCCGGCCTTTTCAAGCTTGTCCGCATAAGAGGAAGCAGAGCAACCAACTAATGCAACAGAGAGAATAGCTACTAATGCAAGAACTGCAACCAAAGCAATAATTCTTTTCTTCATAATATAAACCTCCATAAAAAGATTAATTATTTTTCCACATTATACCATTATCATAAATCCTTGTCAATGACTGAAAATAAATAATCCCAACTTTTTTAAGGGGCATGAAATGGCAAGTTTTACAAAAAATAAGTGTTTTTTCTTGCTACAAAACATCCTTTTATAATATAATACACTTAATAGTAAAAATGTGTTGAATAACTGCATTTTTCTTGAGTCGAATCAGCATGTGGAGGTTGATATGAGCGTAGATTACGGAAAATCATCGGAAAGCGACGAGCAACAAGCCTTATTTCAATGGGCAGAGATTGTAAGTGCAAGATATCCCGAGTTGAAGCTTATGTATCATGTTCCTAATGGTGGTCAAAGAAGTCGGGCCACAGCCGGTAGACTGAAAGCCGAAGGCGTTAAGTCCGGTGTTCCCGATGTCTGTCTTCCTGTCCCTCGTGGTGGCTATCATGGCTTGTACTTAGAGCTAAAGGTCAAGCCCAATAAGCCTACAGAAAACCAGATTAAATGGATAGATGCACTAAACAAGCAAGGCTACTTGGCAGTTGTTTGTTATGGTTGGCGAGAGTGTTCCGAGCAAATCGAAAAATATCTTAAGCTAAAGTAATCATTGACTTTTTTTCTTATATGTGCTACCTTATTTTCGGAGGTAATAAACCGTATGCGACCTATTGAAAAGTACATAGCAATAGTATTGGTTTGCTTTGTTATAGCAACTACTTTTTCTTTTGTTGCGTGTAAGAAGGAAGAGGAAGTCGATAATACGGTTTATTATGAGGTTACCTTCCTTGATTGGGACGAAAGGATTATTCAAATAACAAAATGCAAAGAGGGAAGCTCACCCCTGCTTCCACCCATTCCTACAAGAGATGAGGATGAGGATTACACGTACATTTTCAGTCATTGGAGTAAAAACTTGGAAAGCGTAACGGAAGATATGACCGTAGTTGCCATATATGAAGCAACTTATATCCCCAAGATTTTTTGGATGCTTGACGGTGAGGTCTATACTAAGGGTTTAAGGTATGAGTTTAAATATCTCCCGGAGGTTGTGGACGAGGATGGTTACTCCCATGTTGTATGGTATACAGAGGAGGAAGGTGGATATAAGGTTACAGGGTTTGTACTCGGCGGCTTGTCTATGGATGAGGACGTGTTTTTCTATGGACGCTGGGAGGATATCGTCGAGGAGGATGAAGAATGAAAAAAATCCTTCTTGTGTCCATTGTTATTTGTTCCCTTCTTTTGAGTGCATGTATCGTTGAGCCTAATTCCGCAATGGATAAATTAGATACTGCAATAAACGACATTTTGAGTAATAACTACCTAATCACATATGACTTTATGGGTAACTATTCCGATGACCAGTTTTGTTATTGTTTTGTAGATGGCAACGATTATTTGACATATACCAATATATCCGCTTCGGGCTCAGGTCATATCAACCTTTTTTACTATTTCGAGGATAACGACAAATATTATTTATACATCAATTACACGTCCAAGGAATTTTTCTTTGAATGCACAAATCTAGCAAAAGAAGATGAAAAGTACATTCCTGCTTTTAAGTATTTTTTCACATCGGGAATCGATGTAGATAAGGCAATTGTCGATGCAAAAACGGCAGAGGGAACAGGAAGGTGGAAGTACAATCTAGAGGAAGAAAGCTATAGCTTTGTAGATTATATCTACGATATTTCGTTAGATGAAGAGAACATTGTAAAGATGGTGATGATGCCGGAGGTAAAAAACGACAAAACGTATAGAGTAACTTTAAAATGTTATTTTTATCAATACGAGATGGCTGTACCGGTCGGAATGGTTTATTCCGATTTCGGTACAACAACAATTCCGGATAAGTACAAACCACAGCTCAATCTTTCCGAAGCAGTCGAGGCTGATTTTCAAGGCCTAATAGACTACTTTGAAAACGAATCGGAAGATGACAACATTGAAGAATAAACAAAGGCAAAGGGAGGAGGCTTGAAATAAAGCTTCTTAAAAGCATATGAATACTTTTAAAAAACTGTTTAAAAAGGAGTCTATAAAGGACTTCATTGTTATGAATATTGGAGCCATTATGGTTGCTTTATCCTTCGTTGTATTCAAGGAACCCAATCACTATACGATGGGTGGAATTGCAGGCTTATCTTTGATTATACAGCATTTTATTCCCAATCTACCTGCAGGTGCGTTTGTAACAATCCTTAACGGAATCATTCTTGTAATCGGGCTTATGGTTCTAGGAAAGAAAATGGGAATTGAAACCATTTATTGCAGTATCCTTTATAGCCTTGTTATCTGGGGGGGAGAAGAGGTTATGGATAAGATTGGATTTACAGCACCGATTACCGGCGATATGTTTGTAGATCTTTGTTTCGGTGTAATAATAGGTTCTGTAGGTTCTGCATTACTGTATAATGTGGCAGCAACTACCGGAGGAACCGATATACTTACGATGATTCTTAAAAAATATACCAATATGAACATAAGCGTGTGCATTTTCCTGTCAGACGTTGTTATCGCAGTTGGCGGTGGTTTTGTTTACGGTTGGAAGGTGGCATGTTTTGCTTTGTTAGGATTGGTAATTCAAGTATCGGTAGTAAAAGTCGTGATTGAGAATATGAACCTGAAAAAGGAAATTGCAGTTATTACAGAGGAACCTAACAAAATAGTGGATTATATTAATAATGTATTGCATAGGGGTGCAACTTGTGTTGAAGCGACAGGTGCTTTTACCGGTAAGAATAAAGCCATGGTATTTTCTGTACTGAGCAACACTCAGGCACTTCAATTAAAAAAGGCTGCAAAGTCGATTGATGAAAACGCATTTATAATAATTACAAATACGACGGACATAATCGGAAAGGGCTTTAGGCAGTCTGTATTAGATTTTGCCGACTCAAAGAAACATAAGTATTCTTATTATAACGGAAAGGCGATTAAGGAGAAGCCCATAGAGCCTCCCGACGAAGATGTTGTTGTAACTATTGAAAAGGAAAACTTTAAGGATTTACTTTAACATAAAAACCACCTTCGGGTGGTTTTTATGTTTGCAATAAACAAAGAAGCTTGAGAGGGGAAGAACCGGGTTCGGTAAAAGCAATTTGCATTGACATTATTGATGATATTTAGTAAAATGTAACGGTGAGTAATATAATATAAAAGGATGAGTAATGAAGTACAATAAATACAAACACATTGTTTTTGATCTCGACGGAACACTTATAGACAGTAAAGATAACTTTATTTCAAGTCTTAAGGAAACCCTTTTGGAATTTGGTTTTCCCATTGACGAGCGTCTTGGAAAGTCTTTCGGGTTGTCCCAAAAGGGAGTAGAGGATTTGTACCAAATACCCGATTCAATAAAAGCGGATTTTTTCAAATACTGGTATGTTTTGTTAATGAAGCCAACCGAGTTTAAAGATACCGGTCTTGCTTTGAAAAAGCTCAAAGAAAAAGGGTATACCATAGGCATTGTCAGTTCAAGAGCATCAGATCACATATGGGATTCCATTAAGATGGAAAGTTTTGCTCCATTTGTCGATATTGCCTTCGGGTCAGATAAATCTCCTTTTAATAAGCCCGATCCCTCTCCTTTATTGTGTTATGTCAAGGAATATAATTTGGATAAATCTGAGCTACTTTATATAGGTGATCTTGAAACAGATATGCTTTGTGCTTCGCAAGCGGGTGTTGATTTTGCTTATGCAGGTTGGGGTTGGAAAAATATGATCGATAGTGGAACGACAACCTTTTATTCATTTGAAGAGCTATTAGACTATTTATTGTAAAGGAATGTCACAGTGAGTTAATAAAACATCCAAATGGCAAGGTGATGTGGTGTAGTGAGTTAATAACGCCTCCAAATAATAAAACGACAGGCACCAAAATCGAGAATCGCTACTAAATATCGGGAAAATACTGCGAAAACAATATTATATTTCATACCGAGCGAAAGGATGTGGTGTAGTAGATTCATAAGGTATTCAAATTACAAAATAAAACGTGTAAAAACAATAATTGCTATTAAAAGCTCAAAGAAAGTTGTGATGAGTATGTAAAAATGCATACTGAGCTGAAAGGCAAGCCTGAAGTCGAACTTAGTCAGAGCGATAAGGAAGAGTGGGTATCTACATCTATAGGTCTTTGTATTGCTTTATATCATTTTACCCGTTTTTATGGTAATAAGAATATATAGATTTTAAATATATGTCAGTAAGCTGTATAAATGTCATACTGAGCGAAAGGCAAAGCCTGAAGTCGAACTCCGCAGTAGCGACACATCAGTGTCGGTATCCAATCCGCATTAAAGACAATAAGAGAATATAAGAAATTATGTATTAGTTGATCAAAAATGATGGTCAAAATAATAAAATTAACTGCTAAATTTTAAATAAATGTCATACATAACTGAAGAATACAATATATATTTCTAAAAAAAACAAAAAGTAATAGAAATAATTTATATAAATATCATACTGTGCGAAAGGCAAAGCCAGAAGTCGAACCTAGTCAGCGCGATAAGGAAGAGTGGTATCTAATTCTCTAGATTTTTGTATTGCTTTATATCAATGACCCCGTTTTTGTGGTAATAACAATATAAGAATACCAAATCTATACCAGTAATTTGTATAAATGTCATACTGAGCGAAAGGCGAAGCCTGAAGTCGAACCCCAACGGGGCGATGTGCAACATCGGTATCTCCTCCTTGTTAATGGCTTGAGTAACGCAAGGAGCACCTTATTCTTTTATATATCAAAAATGGGTGCATGCCTTTATAACGAATTTCTTTGTCCGCAACTAAAAGCACTTGTCGACAAAGAAGAAACTTCCAACAAGTTTTTTGTTAATCCGCTTTATTATTAAGATGGTAGTTTAGAATTCTTTAACCTCGGACGAATAAAAAATATACAGCTTATCTAGAATAGACAGCAAAGGTCCTTGATTTTTCTCTCATTATACGCAATTGTTATTGCATAAATATTTGTCATGATTGTAAAAATCTTCAAAGCAATCACTTGAAAGTTTAGAGATGCTAAACACAACATATTGTGGTGTACGAAATGTACCGATACTATATGTTGTATTTGTACAGTAAAAAAAGTTCAAAAAGCATTGACAGCATTCGATTCGATTTTTTATAATGTTAACTAGTTTTGAGGAAAGGAAATCCTTTTCTTAGGTTATGGAGGTAATATATGTACAGAATTATCAAACGTGGTGGAGATATAGTCGATTTTGATATCAACAAAATCAAAATTGCTATCCAAAAGGCTTTTGAAGCAACCAAAACTCCCGTAAACGACGATGTTTTAGATTTGCTTGCAATCAGAGTTACCGCAATAGTTGCGGACAAGGTAAATAATGCTTTGGTTCATGTCGAGGACGTTCAAGACAGTGTTGAGGTTGTATTAATTCAAGCGGGCTTTGTCGGAGTCGCTAAGGCATATATTTTATATAGAAAACAGCACGAGAGCATTCGTGAAATTCGCTCTACGGTTATCAACTATAAGAAGACGATCGACGATTATTTAAAGGTCAATGATTGGAGAGTGAAGGAGAATAGTACCGTTACTTATTCTGTTGGCGGACTTATTCTAAACAACTCCGGAGCACTTACTGCAAATTACTGGCTAAGCGAGGTCTACGACAGTGAGATTGCAGATGCACATCGCAATGCCGATATTCATATCCATGACCTTTCGATGCTTACAGGTTATTGTGCCGGCTGGTCTTTAAAGCAACTCATAAAAGAGGGCTTGGGCGGTATTACGGGAAAGATTACCTCCTCACCGGCTGCACATCTTTCTACACTCTGTAATCAAATGGTTAACTTCTTGGGAATAATGCAAAACGAATGGGCGGGTGCACAAGCTTTTTCATCCTTTGACACCTATCTCGCGCCCTTTGTCAAAGCAGATAAATTGACTTATAAAGAGGTTAAGCAATGCATTCAATCCTTTATCTATGGTGTAAATACTCCCAGTAGATGGGGAACACAGGCACCCTTTACCAATGTAACACTGGATTGGGTCGTTCCCAACGACCTTGCCGAACTTAACTGTATTGTTGGCGGAAAGGAAACGGATTTCAAGTATAAGGATTGTGTTGAAGAAATGCGGATGGTCAACAAGGCGTTTATAGAGATAATGATTGAGGGTGATGCGAACGGTAGAGGTTTTCAATATCCTATTCCTACCTATTCTATTACAAGGGATTTCGATTGGAGTGAAACTGAAAACAATAAGCTTTTATTTGAGATGACCGCAAAGTACGGAACACCGTATTTTTCCAACTATATCAACAGCGATATGGAGCCTAGTGATGTTCGCAGTATGTGCTGTCGTTTACGTTTGGATCTTCGTGAACTTCGTAAAAAGTCCGGAGGCTTTTTCGGAAGCGGTGAAAGCACAGGCTCGATTGGTGTGGTAACTATTAATATGCCGCGTATTGCCTATTTGTCAGAGGATGAAGACGAGTTTTTTGCACGTTTAGATAAGATGATGGATTTGAGTGCAAGGTCTTTGAAAATCAAACGAGATGTTGTTTCAGAGCTTCTCGAAAACGGTTTGTACCCTTATACTAAACGCTATCTCGGCACCTTTAGCAATCACTTTTCGACAATTGGACTAGTTGGTATGAATGAGGCATGCTTAAATGCAAAGTGGCTGGGTGTTGATTTGACTCACGAACAAGCACAAGCCTTTACAAAGAAGGTTTTGAATCATATGCGTACTCGTTTATCCGACTATCAGGAGCTCTACGGAGATTTATACAATCTTGAGGCAACACCGGCGGAATCCACCTCCTTCCGTCTTGCGAAGCATGATAAGAAGAGGTATCCCGATATGATTTTTGCCAATCAAAACGGTACTCCGTATTACACTAATAGTTCACACCTCCCCGTAGGTTATACAGAAGACATCTTTAGTGCTTTGGATATTCAAGATGAGCTCCAAACACTTTATACATCGGGTACGGTATTCCATGCCTTTTTAGGACAAAAGCTTCCTGATTGGAAAGCGGCAGCATCATTGGTTCGTAAAATTGCGGAAAATTATCGTTTGCCTTATTATACTTTATCCCCGACATATTCGGTATGTCCCGATCACGGATACTTAGCCGGAGAACAAAAACAATGTCCTATTTGCGGTGGTAGAGTTGAGGTTTACAGCAGAATCACCGGATATTATCGTCCCGTTCAAAACTGGAATGACGGAAAGACTCAAGAGTTTTTAGATCGTAAAACCTACGATATTGAGCATAGCAATCTAAGAAGAAATGAGATTGACGCTTGTGATAATTGTAAAGAAGAGAAAGCTATGTCGGTAATTTCAGAACCTACACTCTTTGCAACAAAGACCTGTCCCAATTGTAAAATGGCAAAAATGCTTCTTGACAAAGCAGGAATAAAATACACTGTGGTTGATGCCGAAGAGAATAAGGATTTTACCGTCAAATGTGGCGTTAAGAAAGCACCGACACTACTGATTCCCGCTAATAACGGTTTCATTTCGTTGGAAAACGTATCTAACATTAAGAAGTATATAGAAGATAATAAATAATATGGTTGACGTATTGATAGTTGGCGGTGGGATAGCAGGAATGACTGCCGCTCTGTATGCCAGTAGGAATAATAAAAGTGTATTGATAATCGAAAGAGAAGCTTTTGGCGGACAGATTGCTCAGTCTCCGAAGGTCGAGAATTTTCCCACGATTTCTTCAATTAGCGGCTTAGAACTTAGCGAAAGGCTATTTTCTCAAATTTCAGAACAAAGTGTTGATTTTGAGGTTGACGATGTAAAATCGATTTCTAAGGACAATGGTGTATTTACACTTTCTTGCGAATATGGCGAGTATAAAGGAAAAAGTGTAATCATAGCTTGCGGTGTCAAGCATAAATCCTTAAGAGTGGACGGTATCGAGGATCTCAAGGGTAAGGGTATTCATTACTGTGCCGTATGTGATGGACCTTTTTATAAGGGTCAGGATGTACTTTTGATCGGTGATGGCAATACTGCATTGCAATATGCTTTGCTTTTAAGCGATTACTGCTCAAAGGTCACCGTGTGCACAATGTTTGATAGGTTCTTCGGTGACGAAAACCACGTTTTAGCCTTGAAAGCAAAAAGTAATATCGCGGTAAAACATAATATTGTTTCCGTTGGTGTTTTAGGTGAAGGGAAATTGTCTGCAGTTAAGTTTAAAAATCTAAAAAATGGAGAGGAAATAATTCTTCCTACTAATGCACTATTTGTAGCTATCGGACAAGTCCCCGATAACGCCCCTTTCGTTTCTCTTTGTGAACTTGATAAAGACGGTTATATTATAGCAGATGAAAGCTGTAAAACAAAAACCGCGGGCTTGTTTGTTGCGGGAGATTGTCGCACAAAGAGTGTAAGGCAACTTACTACTGCAGCTTCAGACGGTGCGATTGCAGCACTTTCCGCAGTGTCTTATCTATCAAGCATATGCGAATAATCGGTTTTGAAAAGTTATCTCTTGTGGACTATGATGGTTACGCCTCTGCTACGTTGTTTTGCGGAGGCTGTAATTTTCGTTGTCCGTTTTGTCATAATGGCGAACTTGTTTTGAATGCAAAACTTTATGACGAGTATCATGAAGAAGAGATTTTTAGCTACTTGAGGAAGAGAACAAAGCTGCTTGATGCTGTGACAATATCGGGAGGAGAGCCCACTCTATATAATGATCTTCCGGAACTAATTACGAAAATAAAGGAAATCGGATATAAGGTTAAGCTGGATACGAACGGTACAAATCCTCAAATGCTGGAGTATCTGATTGATAATAATCTTTTAGATTATGTTGCAATGGATATTAAGTCTTCAAAAAGTAACTATCCGCAAGCTATAGGCCTTGATTTTTTTCCTCAAAGTGTAGAGCGAAGCGTGGAGATATTACTGCAAGGAAGGGTCGAATATGAATTTCGTACAACATTGGTTTCCGAGTTCATTACCATTGAAGATATATATCGAATGAGAGAATGGCTCAAAGGAGCCAAAAGACTTTTTCTTCAAAAATTCATTGAAAGAGAGGGGTGTATCAAAAAGGGGTTAAGCGAAGTTCCTATTTCTTGTGCTATCGAGTATAAGCGACTTTTTGAAGAAGTCGATATTCCTTGCGAACTACGTAACTACGAATAAGACATAAAAAACCGAAAAACTCTCCATTTTAGCAATTGCGGAATAATCGACGTATTGACAAGGAGAGCTTTTTTGTGTTAAAGTATATGATATAATAATATAAAGAAGTGTGATTATGCATAAAACTATTCAATCCTATATTAGGAGGCTGGAAAAAAGAATAGATAAGAAGAGAGTGGATTACTTTTTCAATTTACCCGATAACGTAGAAAGTATTTACGATATTCCTTTTTCGTTAGCCGACGGCAATTCTTCTTTTATGGATATTTATCGTCCTATGAATAGGACAAAAAGACTCCCCGTTGTTGTTGTTTTACATGGTGGCGGCTGGTACGGTGGTAATAAGGAGCGTGAAAAAGCCTTTTGTATGATAATGGCACAGTATGGCTTTGCTGTCGTTTGCCCGAATTTTAGGTTATGTACAAAGACTGATTATAAGGGTGTTGTTCAAGATATCGTCGGTTTTTTCAATCAAATCGAGTCAATTCAAGAGGAATATTCACTCGATATGAATAATCTCTTTGTTTTCGGGGACGGAAGCGGTGCAAACCTTGCAGGCGTTGTCTTGAATCTTATGAAAAACAATAGGATGCAGGATTATTTTGAGTGTAGCTTTAATGCTTCTGTAAGAGGAGCATGTCTCGCTTTCGGTATTCTTGAAGCGGGAAGCTTGGCTAAGAGCAATCATTGGTTCTTCTATCCGATGTTCGGCAAAGGAATGATGACGTCTAAAATACTTGATTACGCGGACTATGCACTTAATTTGCCCTTGGATAATCCACCTCTATTATTACTTACATCAAAGGATGATATCGCTCGTAAGGAGACATTGAGAGCGAAAGACGTGCTTGATTCGTTGGGACTTGAAAATGAGCTGTATTATTGGAAAACCCCTCATGAAAAGGGGAGAAAGTTAGTAAACTCTTTTAACACGCTATTTCCCTCTTGGGAGGAATCGGAGGTAACTAACCAAAAGATCGCATCCTTCTTTAAAGGACGTATCAAGCAATGAATGCAATAGCCTTTGACTTAAAGCCTGTAGATAACTATGTAATAGCATCTAGTAGGTTTTTCGGATTAGCTTCTATCACAAGGGAATGGTCGGAAGGATACACTTTCTATAGAGATGAGATTTTCCTTGCCCAATTTGATCTAGAAGAACTCCATAAATATGATGTGGACAATGTTCTACCCGATAGCGGCTTTTTGCTTTTGTTCTACGATAAAAATGAAAACAGAATAAGGCTTAGGCATAGTCTAGCTACTCCCGAAATATATGATGATTTTAATGAAGAATACAATTCAGAGCTTGGTTTACATAGGGCTTATCAAGTTTGTAATTTGAGATCGGTTCCCGATGACGGAGAAGAGGGCATTAGCGGCATGAAACTATTAGGCAAATCTGCTGTAAAGGCAGGTTCAAGGCGTGAAGCTAGAGAGCGGTTGCTTCTTCAGATAGATAATCTGTTGTTACCCAATAAGCTTTTCGAGAAGGCTGATTTTGTATTTATAAAGGTTTCGGAGTTTTCCGAGTGTATGGAGGACGAATCGGCACAGGTTTATTTTGCATAAAGTGCCAAAGGAGCGTACTATCAAGGAGCAAAGGATAGACAAATACGACATAGTCGTTATAGGTGCAGGTGCAATGGGCTTAAGCTCTGCATTAACCCTTTCGGGCAAAGGGTTAAAAGTTTTGCTTGTGGACCAAAGGAATAAGGTAGGTGGACGTGCAGGCACTGTTAGATTCGGTAAATATGAATTTGAACGTACTTTGAGTGCAGGAACCTTTTCTTATAAAGAGCTACAGCCTTGCCTTGAAAAATTTAGCGTTGATGTCAAGTGGCTCAATTGCTCATCGGCTTTTCACGCATATTTTGCCTCCTCTCCCGATAGAGATTATAGATTAGGGTTTGGTTTAAGACCCTTTTTTACGAGCATTGGTCTTGCCTTTCCGGAGCATAAAGAGGGGATTGAGATACTCTATGGGTATTTTGATTCTGTTTACAAGGCTATCGAAGGGATTAAGAACAAGGTTCCTATGAAAAAGATAAAGAAGGAAAATCCTTTTTTGTCGGTTTTATCTTCGAAAACTCTTCTAGAGGTCGAAAAACAGCTATGTTTGCCGCTGGGGGCAATTGAAATCATCAATGCACTATGGGTTGAAACAATGACGCCCCCGGATAAGCTTTCCTTTGTCATATATGCTTATCTTTTTTCCGCATATATGGAAAAAGGGGGAGTCATACCCTCGACAAACAGTCAGGATATACTCAATAGAATGTATATCAGAACCTTAGGTGGCGGAGTTGATGTTTGGCTTAATTCTAAGGTGGACAAGATAGTCAAAGACGGAAACGGTGTTGTGGTTCACCTTCGTAATAAGCGTATTTATGTCGATCGTGTTGTATTTGGTTCCTATGCAAAAAATGTGTCCGGTATTATTTCAGAATGCAAGCAAGATTTTCATGTAAGGGAGGCTAGCACCCTGCAAACCAATGGTGTAATAAGCGTCTATCTTGGCTTGAGAGTACCTTACAAAAAGGCTTTTATCCGAGATTATTATTCTGTTGTTTATTCTTTTGATGATTACGATTTGTCATTGCCCTATTCAGCAATAGTTGGTGTATGCCCGGATTTTGAAAAGAAAACCAAGGATTATTGCTGTATCAGACTATCCGCTCTTGTGGATAAGGATGTTTTAAGGTCACTAGATCGTGAGAATTATAATATAAAAAAGTATGATTTTGCAAGACAAATAATCGATACGTATGAAAGGGCAACCGGTACAAAGCTTATTGATAACGCAGAGGTTATAGAGGTTGAAACCTCTTTGTCGTTGAGGGGATTGACTTCTTCAAAGGAGGGTGATTGTCTTATATCCGATTGTTCGGTGCAAAGCATATTACGTTTTTATTCTCATTCAGGCATGAAGAAGATCGTTTTTCCCGAGGAGAATGCAATCAATGATATAGATTTTGCAAGTAAGCTTTTATGCGGCTTTGAGTCGCCTGTGGAGGTAATTGATGAGCAAAGAAAGAGAAAAGATTGATTCCATAGCGGCAGAGTCTAGAGCACATTCAGAGATTCAAGAGGATGCTAAAATTTTCGAAAACGCCGAGAGTGAGTTGGATTCCTTCGCAAAAGAGGTTAAAGGCAGAGGATACATTCAAATGAAGGTATCTGAAATAGACGTATACAATGAAAATTTGAAGGCTTATGTCTTATCCTCTACAAAAAAGGTTCCGTTTGGTGAGTATGGCCAATTCGTGTCAATAGTGCTCAATATTGATGGTGGTAGGTATATAAGACGTTTTACTGTAGTTGATTATCCCGATCCCTATTCATATAAGATAATAGCTTATCGAACGGAAATGTCCGGTAATCATATTCTCGATAATTGGAAAGTCGGTGTAAAGGTTTTGGTTTCCTATCCTGAAGGTGATTTTTATTATAATCCTCTACTGGATCATAGGATATTATGCATTACAAAAGGACAAGGTGCTATCGGTGCTTTAGGAATGCTTAAGGGTGCCCTCAAAAAGGAAGGCGCAGTTAAGGTTATATATCTTGCTAACAGTGAAAAGGAATTTTACTTAAAAAGAGATTATGACCAACTGAATGAGCAGCCCTCTTTTAGCGTACAGTACGTTATTGACGATGGTTCCTATGTTGTAGATGAAGCGGGCTTAGAAGAGGATTTCAAGAAAGACTTTTCATTTTTCTACTCCTCAAAGGAAAAATCCCCTACCATATTAGGAGAACTTAGACCTAAACGTGAGGTCTATAACATTTTAGGTACCAGCTTTGTATTCCGTTATCCGTTAGCTGTAGGTTCTACCGTAAGCAAGACCTTTTCTCTAATCGTAAGGGCATTCGGGGAAGAGTATCCACCCATCCCTGCTAACAGCTCGGAAACATTGTTGGTCGCGATAGAAAAGGCAGGCATACATATGCCCGCAATATGTCGTGACGGAAAGTGCGGCTATTGCCTGTCTAGGCTGATCGAGGGTGATGTATATATTCCCAGCGGAAAGACATCGACAGATAGTGAGAGCCTTTATCATTTGATTCACCCGTGTGTGTGCTATCCGATATCGGATATTATATTGGACATTCCGTTGGAGGAATGATAAGATGATAATATAAAGATTAAGTAATCATTTTTGTACATTTTAGGGTTTACTTATTCAAGTATATCCTTTATAATAAATAAAAATAATAAAGGTCGGAGGTTTTTATGATTGACAGATTGAAATTGAAAGAAGATGCAAGGTACATGCGTAAAGGCTACTGTTTTAAGTTGCTTTATCCGTTAGTTTTTAACATAATTGCTGCTCTGGTTATAGGTGTAGTTGAGACTTTAGGTCTTATATCGGAAAAGCATTATTTAATCACGAGCATTGTTGACCTTATCGCAAGTTGGGCAAGCATTATTTTCACATATTTGGCTTGTGCTTATTTTAGAGATTTCGTAAAGAATAAAGTTCCCAACAACAAGGGGTTCTTTAAGCCTATTAAATCCTTTAGTCATGCAGTAAAGGTCATCGTTGCCAATATTCTTGTTGGATTAATTGTAACACTAGGTTTTATTCTCTTGATTGTCCCGGGAATTATTTGGTCACTAAGCTATTCTCAAGTTAATTTTATCTTAGGTGAAAAGAAGGACATTTCTATTAGCGAAGCGCTTCGTTTAAGCAAAATGATGATGTCCGGTCGCAAATGGGAGTATTTTAGTCTATTATTCTCCTTCATCGGTTGGATTCTTTTAGGAATTTTAACATGTGGTATTCTTTACTTCTGGTTATACTCATATATTTCAACCGCGCAAGCATTGTACTATGAAGAGTTGAAGGTTAACTATAATCAATTCTATCCCGGAACATTTGAGGATGACTCCACTATAATTGTCGGAGATGATGGGGAGCTCAGTTCTCCTATCGATGATTCGTCGAGTGATATGTTTTCTTAATATGTAATAATAATATAGGAGCCAAGGCTTAAAAGGAGCAGACTATGAGAATGTACGATATTATAAAGAAAAAACGTGACGGCGGAAGGCTTAACAAGCGTGAAATTCAGTTTTTCATCAAGAACTATGTTAAGGGAAAGATACCCGATTATCAAGCGTCCGCTTTGTTGATGGCTATTTTCTATAACAAAATGACTTTTGCTGAAACGAAGAGATTGACGTTGGCAATGCGTGATTCTGGAGATACCGTGGATTTATCGGGAATAAACGGAGTATGTGTTGATAAGCATAGCACCGGTGGTGTTGGCGATAAGACCACACTTGTCGTAGCTCCTCTAGTTGCAGCTTGCGGAGGCAAGGTCGCAAAAATGAGTGGAAGAGGCTTGGGACATACCGGCGGAACTATTGACAAGCTAGAGTCTATTAAGGGTTTTAGAACGGTCATTTCAAGAGAGGAATTCTTTGAGATAGTCAATAGAGTAGGAACGGCAGTAATTGCCCAAAGCGGTAATCTAGCTCCTGCAGATAAAAAACTTTATGCACTTCGTGATGTTACCGCAACGGTTGATAGCAAACCCCTGATTGTATCGAGTATAATGTCCAAAAAACTTGCATCCGGTGCAGGTGCAATACTGCTTGATGTTAAGTGTGGAAGCGGTGCATTCATGAAGACTCTTGACGATGCAAGAGCCTTGGCAACCGATATGGTGAAAATCGGACGTGCTGCAGGTAAGTCTGTAAGTGCTTTCATTACCGATATGGATATACCTCTAGGTAATAATATAGGTAACTCTCTAGAAGTTATCGAGGCAATTGAAACATTGAGAGGAAATGGAGAGGAAGACTTTAGGACTCTGTGCTTAGAGATATCGGCATATATGCTTAATATATCTAAGGATATTCCTCTCGAACAAGCCAAAGAAATGGTCAATGAGGCATTATCTTCAGGAAAGGCTTTGAAAGTCTTTAGAGATATGGTAGAGGCTCAGGGCGGAGATGTAAGTTATATCGATAATCCTGAGCTATTCCCGAAGGCAGCCTATTCGCACGAGGTAGTAGCCCCTCGTTCAGGTTACATAGTAAAACTCAACGCAGAGGATTATGGTAGAAGTGCTTTAGCACTCGGTGCAGGTAGAGTGAAGAAAGAAGATTCTATAGATTTTGCCGCAGGTATTATCATTGACAAGAAATTCGGATATATTGAAAAAGGCGAAAGAATATGCACTCTTTACTCTAACAAGCCTCATGCTTTCAAGGAGGCAGAGGATTTAATTCTCGGTGCAACCGTTATTGCAGATGAGCCGGTTGATAAGAATCCCGTTATTTTAGATATTGTACATTAAAGGGATCGTTATCCGCATACCAGAATAATGAGACTTATAGGAAAAAAAGTTATGCTAAGAGACTTCATTCAATCGGATTTGAAGGATCATAGCTTGTGGCAAACCACCCAAACTGAGTGGATGCAGTGGGATTCTCCTTGGCGAAACAAAGAGGATAGAACTTCTCCCGAGGAATATGCAGCACATAGGCTTGCAAGGCTAAAGGTCATTGACGAGGATGATATTCGATGGACCTTTGAGCTGTGCACCTATCCGGAGGAGATTCATATCGGATGGATGAACTGCTATTGCATAGATGCTTTTGGTTCTTATTCTCAAAAGGACAGAGGTCGATATGCACTAGGTATCGATATTGTACCGAAGGAGTACAGAGGACATGGGCTTGGAACAGAAGCCTTTGAACTGTTCGAGAACTTTCTATTTGACTTTGGAATAACCGAGACCTATACTCAAACCTGGAGTGGTAATTTAAGAATGATGCATTTGGCTGAAAAGCTGGGCTATCATATATACCACATAAAGAAGCGAAAATATTCTGTAAACGGAAACAAATATGATTTGATTACTTACAAAAAAGAGTTATCTGGTTTTTAGATAATTCTTTTTAATAAGGAAGGAAAAAATGGTTTTAGAACGGATTACTCATTATGATAGTGAAGTATACAAGAAAGCGTTGGCTTTGTATGTTAGAGCTTTTCCCGAAATTGAAAGAAGGGGCGAGCTTGAGCACAAACGTGTGTTGAGAAGGGCAGACTATCACTTTGAAGTATTAACTGAATCAGGAAACTTTTTAGGAATAATGCTATATTGGGAAACCGAGTCGTTTATCTTTTTGGAACACTTTGCAATTCTTGAAAGTGAAAGAAACAATGGATTGGGTGCCAAGGCTTTAGATTTATTAAAAGAAAAAGGAAAGCTGATTATTTTAGAAATAGAGGATTTGGTTGATGATATTACTAAAAGAAGGTATGCTTTTTATTCTCGTAACGGCTTTGTGATGACAGAGCATGAGCATATACAGGCGAAATACGAATTAGGCGTAGATGACTATGCTCTTAAGATCCTTTCTTATCCGTATGCTATCTCAAAAAGGGAATATTGGCTTTTTCTGAACTTTATGTCAATGCATATAGGCATCCCTCCCGCCATTGCCTGCGATGTTGAGGTGCGAGCGATGGGGGCGGAGGATGATCGTGAGCAAGTAGCGAAACTGATTTGTTTTAGTGATGAGCAGATTCATTCGTCTTGGTTTGATTGTATCGAGGACGGAGTGAATGTTATCTCTCACATGATTGATTTACCGACACTGTATAATAGAAATAACATAACCGTTGCGGTTGCAGATGGTACCGTTGTAGGTGTATTGGTAGGAACGCACATTCCTATTTTTGAAGAAGAGAAGTATCTCGTTCGAGCATTTGAGCTAAGCGGAGTTAAGTGTGACAATAGGACTCATGAAATGTACGAAAAGTATTTTTCAAAATTAGCAGAAAAGGAAGAATGCTGTTATATATCAAAGATCGCAGTCTCCAATGATTTTAGAAAAAGAGGAATTGCAGCAGCCTTGATAAATAAGATAACAAAAGATAACGATTATTGTTGTATTGAGTGCGATAAAAGAAACGTCGGTGCTTGGAGAGTGTTTCAAAGAATGGGCTTTGAGATAATTGACGAACATTCGAGTGCGTTTGGTGTTCCCTATTATAAGCTGATAAAAAGAGTATAGCTTGGATTGATTGGTTACAGATGAATATTTTGTATCGTGATTCTCATTTAGATATGAAACTGAATCGTAGATATCCGGTACCATTATATAGGTTTAACTCTTTTATTTATGTAACTAATACAATCTAATAGAGGATAAGTCGTCAAAAAGAGATCGAATAACTTCATTACTTGTCACGATGGTAATCCAAGTAGCTTTTTAAGGAAATTTCTTGTTGAATAAAGTTTCGATTTAGGTTTACGAATAAGTTTTTAGGTGCTATATATTAAGTGATGAGTTATATATCGTAAAATGACGCGGTATTTATGGAAGGACTCATAATATTACTTTGAAATTAAGGAGAATAATATGTTTAAAAGTTTGCAAGAGACTATTAAAGCGTTGAATGCCGATGTGAAAACAGTTGCCAACTGTGAAAAAGCCAAAAAGCTAAGGAAAAAATTATTGTCCATAGGTTTGCCTTTAGCCATATGTGGTTTTCTAGGGGTTTTTGTCTGTTTTGTTTTATTTGCTACAGCTGGACTTGACGGCTTTAGCTCTAACGGTTTTTCTGCCAGGATTATAGTTCCCTTTGTTTTGTTCATTCCCTGTGGTTTTATAGGTGGAGTCGGTTCTATGATATCCGCATTAGGGTTTAAAATAGTTATAACAGGTTACACCACGGATCTAATCAACGAAACTGTCGGGAATAATTGTCCTAATTGCGGTGAAACTATAAATTCGGAAATGTGTTTTTGTCCCAAATGTGGCACAAGTTTAAAAAAAGAATGTCCCAATTGCAAACATATAAACAGCTTCGGTAATGATTACTGCGAACAGTGTGGAACCAAGCTTGATTTAGAGTAGAAAGAGGGTTTTATTACTTATCATTAGTTAATATTATACGTATTTATTAAAGACTTTGAATTAGCAATCAAACTAAAAAGGCAGCCTTGTCGAATCATATCGATTTCATTATCTCGGCTGCCTTTTATATGCAAAAAGGTGTATGTATAATAAGTCCGGGTATGAATTAGATAGTTCTAAAACATGATGCTATTTGTGCGTAGTCATCGTTGTTAATATAGTTATCTAATAGGTCGGAAGGAAGGTATACTTCTGCATTATTTGCTATGATTAATTCAATCACGCTCTCGGTCAATTCAACCGGTGTAGTCGATGGCAATGTAAGTTTTGTGAACTTTAAGGCGGTTAACGCATTATTGACAGCACCTATAATTGTTATTTCGGTCAAAGTTGATGGTATATAGTATCCGGAAGCATTGTAATAGAGATCAGAGTTCGCTTTCTCTTTGGAGAAGATATTAATAATACTCTTCGAAGAATCACATGTTAATCTTGTAATTCCGCTTGCTCCGTTGAATGCATTTTCCTTTACATTTGCGATGTATGCAAGGGTGATGTTCGAAAGTCGTATATTGTTTTTAAAGGCTTCGCTTTCAACTACTGTCTCACCTTGTATTTCAAGCGTTACAAGGTTCGAACACTCGTTAAATGCGTAACTTTGGATAAGTGTAACATTCGATGGAATTAATATATTGGTTAACTTTGAATGGCTAAACGCATAGGAATATATTGTTTGGAGGTTATCCGATAGTTCTATAGTAGTAAACGAAGTGTTCGCAAAGGCATTACTTTCAATGCTTATTATCGGGTAATCGGAAACATAAGAGGGAAGTATAATGGTGGTTTTTGATGTAGTTATTCCTGTAATCGATGCGGTATTATTGGTCGTGTTTAACTTAAATGTAAGTCCGCTTGTTGCGGTGTTATCGTAGAACATAGGAATCAAGGTCGCATGTCCCTTTAGCTCTGAGGTATTTGTAACAGTAATCATACCTTCTTTATACCACCATCCGCAAAAAATAGAGTTTGTCTTAGTGGGACTGCCAAGGTTTTGGCTTTCCGCTTCGCTAAAGCTGTCAATCTTTTTTGAAAGAAGCATGTTATCGTCATTTTCATAGGTTATAGAGTAGATATCCACGAATACAGCTGTTAGTATAAGATCCTTATCGGGTATATCGGTAATAGTGGTAAATCCGTTAGAGTGTACGCCTAAAAGATTACCATCTTCGTCAGCCCATCCCTTAAATGCCTTCTCTTCAAGCGTTGCATCTTGTAAAACAAGAGGGTTTTCTAGGGTAAACGAGGCAGGCTTATTATCTTTTAAGGTACCGCCGCTAAGAACATATGTGATTGAGTGTGTTATCCACTGTAACTCTGCAATAACGTTAGTTGTTGTTGATTTTGTTTTATTTGTGTTATCAAGGGTTATTGAAATGATATTGCTTCCCGATTTCCAATTGACAAGTTGCATTCCTTTGTACCAATTTTTATCCAATATGTTTAGCTCGGTAAGCTTGTCTAGGGAGGGAAGGGTATAGACCCCGTCAATGAAATCTTCAATCGTGTAAAGGCTCGCGGCATTACCGCTATGTCCGTTTACGCTGTACTTGAGTTGATACTCTATAGCAGACAATTTAGGTTCTAGTCTGATATCTTTGAGCATCGTATCTTTTCCGAGTGAGTTTATTTTATCTTCGGTATCGTATTCATACCATCCTTTAAATATATAATAATCAACTTGCAGAGCGGGAAGGGTATAGCCTTCGATTGTGTAGGTATGTGCAAGATCTGTTTCATCAATTCCATAGGTGTTCAAGCCGATATAGGAAATATTGAATTCTGTCATTTTCCAAGAAGCATATAGAGTGATATTCTCGCTGTAACCGTTAAGCGAGGATATCTTATATCTATCATCAAACACGTTGTTTACTTCTTGTGCCGAGTACCAACCAACAAAGGTATATCCTTTTCTGCTTGGGGCGATAAGAGCGGGATACGAGGTAACATTATAAGATGTGACATTATCGTTTGTTGCAGGAAAGCTTTTGCTATCATTCATTACATAGTCAATAGAATAATTAATGATATCCCACTTTGCATAAATCGTTATTCCGTTTGGATAATCGTATCCTTCAAAACTTACGATTTTGGCTGTAAAGTATTCATTTTTGTAGAAGCCCGCAAAGGTATATCCCGCTCTTTCGGCATTTTCAAGAATGACAAGTCCACCGCTTATTGCATATTTTATGTCACCTGAATAGCTTGCATTTTCCATATTTTGAAAGCTGATTGTGGCTGTTTCCGAGCTCCATTTAGCGTAGATTTCCAAATCTCCGAAGCTTCCTTTAAATATGGTTGTTGCTTGTGGTATGATATAATCGGGATCAGAGTACCAGCCCTCGAAGATATATCTATCTTTTGACGGAGGTTCCAACCTAAATGTTTCACTTTCTGCAGTATAGGTAGCGGGGATGTTTCCCTTTGTCACATTGTCTAAAATGTAATGAACTGTGATGGTATAGTTTATTGCCTTCCATTTTGCATAGAACACCTTATCCTCATCCATACTTTCCGCCTCTATATTGTAGATAGGACTTCCTGAATAATTCTCATTTGAGTACCAGCTTACAAAGGTGTATCCTTCTCTTGTAGGAGTAATCAAGGTCTTGGTTGTGTCGGTCGAGTAGCTATCACTTTGCCTTACTTCTCCATATAATACATACGTAATATCGTGTATTTTGGCTTTATATAGGGCGTTCAGGGTAAAGGTATGTCCGGAGTTCGTATTTACTAATATTTGCTTAATCTCTGATGTGTTAAGTACGATTTTACCGTCAATGGGTTTGAAATCTTTCATGCTCTTTTGATGCCGCCAACAAAGAAAATCCATTCCGAACTTAGTTACTGTCGGAATCTCGATGACGGTATCGGAATCAACAAAGGTGAGGGTTATGATTTGTTCTCCGTCTGTGGAGCTTTTGTTTGTAATGAGTCTTATCGTGTAGCACTCTGTAAGTTTTGCGTACAGTGTAAAGCTATCTGTCGATTTATTGGGTATATAGTATGCCCCCGAGGCATTTTTGAAATATTCTGTTTTATATTCGTTATCAAGATACCAGCCTTCAAAGATATAGGCATCGTTTTGGTAGTTATCAATTATTGTGTCGGAATCTGTTGTTCTGTAATTAATGGTTTTTATGTTTCGTCCGTTTTCACCGTTAACCATTGTTACAGTATACACCTCTAATTCCCAATTCGCTAGTAGTGTTAGCTCTCCTTTTTGATTGAGAGTGGAAGTAATGGGTTGATTGTTTAATGTCCATCCTTTAAAAATGTATCCTTTTCTTGTTGCCGGAAGAAAATTATACTCTCTTTGAGATGAATATGTTTCAGGATTTTCATGCGTTGCTTTAATATCATTATCATCGTCATTAAGTTTGTAGGAAATAGTAAAGCCGTGTTCTGTCCAAATCCCGGTAAGATAGAGATTCCCGGTAGAACCCTTAGGAATATAATCTATGCGATTTCCGTTAGAGTCAACATAGTACTCAAATGTAAATCCCGGAACATTGTCGGGATCGGGGAGCTTCCTTTCATCATCGACGGTATAGGTTATGCTTCCTGTTTGAGCACCGAAGTTATTAAAATAAACGGTATAGGTCGAGCGTAACCAACGTGCCTTAAGCGTTATGTCTTTTTCAATTATTTGATTGAAGTCGAATACTTGACTGGATAAGGTCGTGCCATCGTATAAATACCAACCCTTGAATTCCCAACCCTTTCTTTGTGCTTCACGCTGAATTACAAAGCCGTCCTTCGTTGTTTCGATTACAATTGAACCCTCCGAGTAGTTCTCATCGAAGGTTACATTGACAATAGGATATATCTTTTTAACATCGTATTTATAGCTAAATTTTACAAGTCTTTGCTCCTTATCGTAGAAGGAAAGCGTGCAGCTTTTCTCTCCTATTTCATTGGAAGAAAAACCTGATATTTTCGTATCTTGAGAAAATCCGTATTCTCCTTGAGTATTATCAGAATAAAGAACTATAAAGACTACGTTTTTCAGTGCAGCTTTCAGTGTGGTTAGATCTTCTCCTTGATAGATAGCGACTTTTTCTGAGGGTGTCACAGAAATAACGCTTGATAAATCTAATACCGTATACTTCCAATCAATACTTATATCACCGTAGTCGCTTTTATATTCTATTGTTGCAGAGAATGTCCCCGTTTTGGCGGTGGAAAAATTCTTTATCCAAATTTCTTTAACATTAAAGCTTTGGACGTTATTTGAGCTTAACTTTATACAGAGTACCCCGTTTTTTAATACGCCGTTTTCCACATCCGGTTTTTCCCCTTTTAGGAACTCTGAAGGCATGTTTTCCAAGTAAACTTCTTCTATAGTATCATCCAAAACGTTTGCCGTGACCGAATACACAAAGGAGCAGGAGATATTGTTATAAGTGATTCTAAGAGTACGTTTGCTTGCAGTACTTTTTGTATTGAATTTGCTCTTATCGAGCATGGTTTCATCTATTTGAACGTAAGAAGTAGAGCCGTCTGACATCGTCAAAAGAAGCTGACCGCCCGATAGGTCGAGGGCTTCACCTAGTTTATATTGAGTTTTCATTGAAGAATCCACAACATTGATTGAGATAACGGAAACCTTGCCGGTATTTCCGCAGGCACACAATATAAGCGTAAGCATTAATATAATTAAAGCAATTGCAAATAGTTTTCTTTTCATAGCTACCTCATTTGTTTTGTCAAAGATTGTTTTATAACCTCGACACATTAACTCATTATATATTATAATGTAATTACTTATTAAAGTCAATAGCAGTCGGGTTCGGTCTATTGTATCTTGATTAGTGTTTATTTCTTAGATTTGAATAAGTATTATGACAAATTGCCCCTTTATTCATAATGGTTAGAGGTAAAAAAAAGAAATATTGCCTTCTTGCAGATATCGGTGTTGCTCATTAATATGTTAAATTTTAAAAAATCCGATAATTCCTCTTTATTTTTAAAGGTCTTTATTGTATAATTAAAATATGAAAAAAGCTTTCGTATTTTTTTTATGTTTAATAGTATTGTTTTCACTCTTCGGCTCGGTTATTGCTTATGCCGATGACTATGGTTATTATTGTAAGTCTGAGGGTACCCTTGTCATTAAGACGATAAATTTTACATCTCTTTCCGATGTTCTTACAGTTCCAAAGGGATATTATGTTAAGGTTATTGGAGTCAATGAGTATAATTCCGATTATTATAATGTTGAATACAATGGCGTTAGCGGATACATTGAAAAGGGTATCTTGGACTACTGTGAAAGGGCATCCAATCCGGAAAAACCCAATTTTTCCTTTAAACTTGAGGTTGAGGCAACAGCAGATGTGTATAAAAGTGTAGGAGCAACCACCAATGGCGTAAAGGTTGGCGATTCTTCTGTTTATTACCTAGGAAAGCTTGATAAGGAAGATGCGGTTTATTTTGCGGTTAAACTCGGAGATGGTAATGATGTTTACTATCTAAAAGAGTCTCTTGTTTTGAACAGAAATGCATTGAACGATGCTTTAAATCCGGCAAAGGTTCCTTCAAACGGTAATATAAATAGCTCCACTGTAACATCGGACACCACTTCGTCTACACCTGACAGTGTCAATAAAACGATGGTTAGAGTAGTTCTTATAGTGGGCATCATAGTACCCGCCTTTATTATAGTATTTCTTGTATTCAAACCTTCGAAACGGCGTGCAAAGCAGCAAAGACGAGTTGACGCCGATGATGATTCCGACAGATACGATGATTATTAATTAAAACGAGGCGTTTAAGGATATTTTAACCTTAACGCCTTATATTTTATATGAGGATAAGAATAAAGGAGTCAGCTATGAGAATATTGTTGGTTGAAGACAGCGTAAGCTTGTCAGATGCTTTAAAAACGGTTTTTCTTAAGGAAAAATATGAAATTGATTGTGCCTATGACGGACAAGAAGGTTTATCTCTTGCGTTAGAGGATATTTATGATGTTGTCGTGCTCGATGTCCTTATGCCTAAGATGAACGGCTTTGAAGTTTTGGCAGAGCTACGAAAGGCAAAAATTGCTGTTCCTGTTATAATGCTTACCGCTCTTACTGAAGAAAAGGATAAGGTGAAGGGACTTGATCTCGGAGCGGACGACTACCTTGCAAAGCCCTTTTCTACAGCCGAGCTTCTTGCTAGAATTCGTGCATTAACTCGTAGAAAAGGTGAGCTTATTGAAAATAATGAACTTGTTTTTATGGATACACGACTTAATTTGTCGTCACATTCCTTGGAGCATAAAGGTAAATCTATAAATTTATCGGTTAAGGAGTTTAATATTATGCATTACTTTTTCGCAAATCCGAATCTAGTTGCGGAAAAGGAAAAGCTTATACTTAAGGTATGGGGTTTTGACAATGAGTTTGAATCCAATAATCTTGAAGTATATATGTCGTTTTTACGCAAAAAACTTAACTTTTTAGAGGCTCCTTTTTATATTAATTCAATAAGGGGTGTGGGTTATCAACTACTACCGAGAAATCAATAAGCTTCCGTTAACCACCAGGCTTAGAGTTAGATTCGTTGTTACGGCGATTGCAATATCGACCTTAATTTTGTCTATAACTTTTTTTTCGATTTACTTTGCTACTGCAATCAGAACTAATATTCAAATAAATGAAAAACTTACCTATGCACTAGGGCAGGGCTTATCTCCGGCTGAGGATATGGATGACAAGGACTGCATGCTTGTTTTGTACTCGAACGGAGTATATAATTTTAAAAGAAACGAGCAGTACTCCGATGAAGAGCAAAAAGGAATGGTCGTTGCAATGCTTTTAAGCGGAAGAAAGAGTTTCAAGTACGACGGCCATACCTTTCAATATAACCTAAAGTATTATGGAAACGATACTACCCTTTATGCTATTTACGATTGTACTGCAGAGATGATTACTCTTAACAAACTTTTGAGAATCATAAGTATTGCATTGTTTGCGGCTATTCTAATTGTAGGTGTCTTTGCTTGGGGGTTATCAAAGACTAATGTTAAACCGGTGGTCGAGGCATTGGATAAGCAAAAAGCATTGATTGCAAACGCATCCCATGAATTGAAAACTCCTTTGACTATTATTAATACGCAATTGGAGCTTATAAAAGGTGAACCCTTATCCGACAACCAAAAGAAATGGATTGACGGAGTAACAGAGCAGAGCAAAAGAATGGAGAGCCTTATTAAGGAAATGTTGGAGTTATCAAAGCTTGAAGCAAATAAAGAATTGATGGTAGAAGAAGTCAACATCAGTGAATTATTTGAAAGCACAATACTCTCATTGGAGGCTCCTTGTTTTGAAAAGGAAATAGAGATAGAGGGAGATATTCAACCTAATGTTATTATTAATAGCGATAAAGCTAAGGTCGAAAAACTCTTTGTAATTTTACTTGATAATGCAACCAAATATACACCAAGAGGCGGTAAAATCAAGGTAGCATTGAAAACGAGAAAAAATTGGGTTTTGTTCAGCGTGTATAATTCAGGTGAAGGCATTCCTCGGGATAAGATAAACAAGGTATTTGATAGATTTTACAAGGCAGAAGAATCGAGAACAGGTGAAAACAATTCTTTCGGATTAGGATTATCTATTGCCAAAAGCTTAGCCGAAGCTTTACATGGCGTCATTAAGTGCGAAAGTGAAGAAGGCAGTTATACCAAGTTTTCCGTTGCATTACCTCTTTCAAAAAAGCGAGCAGTAGAAAAAAACGAAAAACAAGCACATGTATAAGAGTTAATATTGAGAGATCGAGCATACTAAGGTTATGCTCGTTCTTTTTATTTGGGTTATTATTATTCTTTTAGCTCTGATTCTTACTTTTCCGATAAGAATGACTTTAAGGGGTGGTATGTATGGTGAATCGGAAGAGCTTGAAGTCGGAATTTATATTTACGCTGTTAAGTTTTTTAGTCGTAAAAAAGTTTTGTCGGAGCTTAGATCTAATGGAAAGAAAATGCCTAAAGGGATAAATGCCGATTCTATTCTAAAGAGTATCGAATGTATAAAGAGCATTGTTAGTATTGTAAGCATCGGTTTTTGGAGCGAGGATATGGAACCACATCAAGTAGCATTGATGAATGCTTTTTGTGGCTTATTGCCGTATAATGCTTTGTACTTTGGCAAGGGAACACTGAGGATTACGTTTGATATTTGCTTAAGCTTTAGTCTTTTGCAAATAATAATGGATTTTTCATCAATACTAAAAGCACAGAAGGAGGGAAAATGAGCGATACAGAATTATTGATAGAAAAAACCGTAGCCAATCTTCTACAGCTTGTAGAAGGAGACACGGTTATAGGTAAAACTATTGTCGGACCTGATAATACCTATGTTATACCTGTTTCCAAGGTAAGCGTCGGTATTGTTAGCGGCACCGGAGAATACGGCGAAAACAAAGGAAAAAAAGGCTTTCAGTCTGCAGGCGGAGGTGGAGCAGGTGGATCGGTATCACCGCTTGGCTTTCTTGTACTGGGTTCGGGTTCAAGATTTATCCCGGTATCTCATGAGGAGGAGAATAAATGGGCAAATTTGATAAATTCCGCTCTAGACATAGTCAAGCCACAAAAATAGTTTTATTTCTTGCCGTATTTGTATTGTCGATATCGGCATTAAGTGTGGGGAATTCAACTTATGCGGAATCCCTTCAATCCATGAATGTTTCTTCAGGGATCGTTATTGAGAAGGATTCATTAAGGGTTCTTTGCGGAGAGAATATTAACAGGCGAATGGAGCCTGCAAGCACAACAAAAATTCTAACCGCAATAACTGTAATCGAAAACTGTGACTTGTATAAAATTGTGGAAATCCCCGTTGAAGCAGAGGGGGTTGAAGGTTCTTCAATTTATTTAAAGGCTGGCGAGAAATGGAGAGTAATTGATTTGCTATTCGGATTAATGCTTAGATCGGGTAATGATTCTGCCGTAGCACTTGCAATTGCCACCTCTGGAAGGGTAATTGACTTCGTTAAGTTGATGAACCAAACTGCTTTTAAGGCAGGTGCATATTCTTCTAGCTTTTCCAATCCGCATGGATTATCCGATGATAAGCATTATACCACTGCTTATGATCTTGCATTGATTACAGCATATGCAAGTCGCAACGAGATTTTTTCTGAAATATGTCAAACCAAGAGCTATCATTTTATCATAGAAGGCGAAAACAGAGTCTTTACCAATAAGAATAAGCTGTTATTTTCTTACGAAGGGGCAAACGGTTTTAAAACGGGGTATACAAAAAGTTCCGGTAGATGTCTGGTATCCGGTGCAATTCGAAATGGTATGCAATTGATTGCCGTTGTACTAAACGAAGGGGATATGTGGAATAAGAGCATTTCAATGCTTGATTATTGTTTTGAAAAATACTCTTTAATGAGGATACAAGAGAAAAATCAACCTATATTGATAAATTTAAAGGGGAAAGTTAATACTCTTGCAGTCGCTAGAGATATTGTTTATCCTTTATCGACCGATGAATGGGATAGCTTGAAAATCGAATATATATTGGATACAGGGAACACAAATAACAATGCCGTACAGGGATATATGATGGTAACCCTTGAAAATAATTTGATTTTTAGCGAAAAATTATATAGAATATGACAAATGTATGATATAATAAAATAAAGAATAATTATCTGAGGAATGTTATGAGAATTAATAAGTTTATCGCAGAATGCGGAATCGCCTCACGTCGTGGTGCCGATCAGCTCATTCGAGACGGAAAGGTGAGCATTAACGGAAAGATTACAACGGAGCTTGGAGTGGATGTTGACGAAAATGATGTCGTATATGTTAACGGAAGAAGGGTTCGTCCCGTAAACCGTTATACATACTTGATGCTTTATAAGCCCAAGGGCTGTATTTGCTCTGCTCATGACGAGTTGGGCAGAAAAACGGTTTTCGACTATATAAATGTTGACAGAAAACTTTCCGTTGTCGGTCGTCTTGACTACGATAGTGAAGGATTACTTCTTCTTACCAATGATGGGGAATTGGTCAATCACTTGACTCATCCGTCGAATCAAGTGCCCAAAACCTATCTTGTACGTACAGAAGGAGAGTTTTCAAATGAGGATATAAAGGCATTGAAAGGTAAAATGGACATTGGAGACGGGGAAGAAACATCCGGTGCAAGAGTCAAGCTTTTGGCCTCAGGTGACGGAAAAGCACGTCTGGAAATAACCATAAGAGAAGGAAAGAATCGTGAGATCCGCCGCATGTGTGAGTCACTTGGTAAAAATGTTATATTTCTGAAGCGTGTGGCAGTAGGGGAACTTAGACTCGGTGGCTTAGCAAGAGGAACTTATAGGTATTTGACGGACAAAGAGGTAGCATATTTAAGAACTCTTTAAAGGGTAACAAAAGGTGTTTTATGAAGCTGATATGCCCTATGTGTGGGACCGATTTTGATACCGAACAAGGGAAGTGTCCAAACTGCGGAAGTCAATTGGACACTCTTTTGGATGTATTAAGAAAACAGAGAAGAAGCCAAGAACTTATCGGGTTAAGTACACGTGAGATAGAGGACCTCTTCGAGTTTGAAGCAAGCGGGTCGGGTTATGCCGTCAGGGAATATTTAGGTCTTGAAAATAGAGTGTATATCCCTTCTAGATACAAAGGAAGATCTGTCAATGCAATTGCTCCGAATGCATTCGAGGGAGCGGATATAGAAGAGGTGATTATGCCTATATCTATAAGAGAAATAGGCACTAACGCTTTTAATGGTTGCTTCAAACTGAAATCCGTTACTATTTCTGAAAGGTGTAGAGAGGTTGGAAACCACGCTTTTTGTGATTGTACGTCTCTTGAAACGCTTTTTATTCCGGACTCGGTAAAGGAGATTGGAAACCACGCTTTTTCAGGGTGTATAAGTCTAAAAAGGATCAAGCTTCCTAAAGCCCTTGAGTATATAGGAGAGTATCTTTTTGAAAATTGCAAGAGCCTTGAATGTTTATCCCTTCCCGAAAGTGTCAAAAATATCGGTTCCTATGCGTTTTTAAATTGCTACGGATTAAAAAAGTTCAAGTTTAACGAAGGACTTATGTCTATCGGGGATTTTGCTTTTTCCGGATGCTTGGGAATTAAAAAAGTATTGCTCCCCGAAAGTCTTGTAAAAATCGGAAACGATGCTTTTTATGAGGCGAAAGGGTTAACACATCTATACATAGGAGAGAATTTGACGGAGCTTTCAGGAAGAAGCTTTTATGGTGCAGATAATCTCGGTAGGTTTAAAGTTAATCCCGCCAATAAGACTTATAGGACTGATGGAAATTGTATTTTGGATATTGGAAACGTCTTAGTTTTGGGTACACCGCATACGGTTATTTCTACAGATGCTGTAGGAATTCAGTCTTGGGCTTTTTGCGGCTATACCTTCAATGAACCCTTGTTTATACCAAATAGTATAATAAGAATTGAGAGAGAGAGTTTTTTAAACAATAAAAAGCTGTGTGTTCTTTGTGAAGCACAAGAAAGACCGATTCGTTGGGAGTATGATTGGTTAGTAGGAGAAGGCGATGTCTTTTGGGGCAAGGGTGTTTAGATACCCTTTGTGCCTGCTTTTAAAACTTCAGTCACAATTTCATTTGAAATATAATAAATGTTGTTTTTGTCAGCTCTTTTACAGCTAACTAAATTCATCTTTTTTAAAAAGGTCAACTGATGCGATATCGTCGTTCGGTTGATTTTTGTTTGTTGTGCCAGATCTGTTACGCACATTGGAGTTATGGAAAGAGCAAAGAGAATTGAAAGCCTTGTGGTGTCTGAAAAAGCAAAAAATAAGGATTCCAAGCGTTCTAACTTATTATGGCTTGGCAGATAGTAGTTCAATAGGCTTTGTTTGTGTTTATCTAAAAGGTAGCTCACCTTTTTATATTACATTACATAAAATAATACTGTCAACAGCGAAATAAAAGTAAACCAAGGAAAAAGGGACGAAATTTGTCAAAAAGGAGGTTTATATGCTTAACGGTAACGGAATGTTGTATATGTTGATACTACTACTTTTGTTTTCCTTCACGGGTAACGGAATCAGCGGTAGTGAAAACTTGGTTCTCATATTTACGGCGTTTGCACTTCTTCTGCAAACGGGAACATTGGGAGGAACATGTTGCAATGTAAATCAATGAGGCGTAAAAGTCGCTTTTCTTAAGTGGAAAGCGACTTTTTATTTGTCGAAACTAACCATCGGACAAATAATAATTATAGAGTGATCACACTTTATTTATCGTCTTGAAAGCAAACTATTATAATTAATCGTATATATTAGGCATATTTTTTTCTGTTGAAAGAAAGGGATATAAGTGATATAATAATTCTTAGGTGACATATGGCAAAGAGCGATAGTGAAAAAACAAATGTAATGAGAATATTGGAAAGAAACGGAATAGAGTATTCTGCATTTTTTTACGATAACACCATAACAGACGGACAGATTGTAGCAAAAACGCTTGGGGAGGATCCCGATAGTGTATTCAAAACCTTGGTGACGATCGGTTCTGACGGTGAGCACTATGTTTTTATGATACCTGTAAATCAAACATTGAATTTAAAGAAAGCTGCGAAGGCTTGTGGCGTCAAGTCGATACAAATGATAAAACAAAAGGAACTTTTGCCGCTGACGGGATATGTGCATGGCGGTTGTTCGCCTATCGGTATGAAAAAGAGTTTTCCGACTTATGTTGAGGAAAGCGTTGCTCTTTCCGAGTATATATTTTTTAGTGCAGGAAAGGTTGGAGCACAAGTTAGAATTAAAACTCGTGATATATCGAAGATAATAACCTCAAAGGAGGATCTTATATGAAAATAACAACTCTCTGCTATATTGAAAGAGATAATCAATACTTGATGATGTATCGAAACAAAAAGAAAGATGATTGTAACAAGAACAAGTATGTTGGAGTTGGCGGCAAAATAGAGAAGGGGGAAAGTCCCGAGGATTGTGTTTTACGTGAGGTTAAGGAGGAAACCTCGCTTACCCTTAAATCTTTTAGACTTAGAGGCGTGGTTTATTTTATATCCGATATCTATCAAGACGAATATATGTTCCTTTTCACCTCTGATTCCTTTTCAGGTGATGTTGGAACGACCGACGAGGGTGAGCTTTGTTGGATAGATAAGGATAAGGTTCCTTCTCTTCCGTTATGGGAGGGAGATAAAATCTTCTTAAAGCTTTTATGTGAAAGAGATGACTTTTTCTCCCTAAAACTATGTTATCGAGGTGAAAAACTTTTCGAGGCATTTCTTGACGGCATAAAGTACCTATAAAGAAGATAATCCTTTGAAAGCACTATTGACATAAATATATTCTTTGGAGTAAAATAATAATATGTTTTCTATACGGGAGATAAGTATGAATGAGGATAATAACGTCATTGTCGAAGAGATAACCGAAGAGGAAAGTATTAATATAACTTTTGAAGAAGAAAAAAAGAAAAAAGGACTCAAACAATTAATTCGGTACATCAAAGAGCATGAAAATATAAGACAAATGGTCGTCTTTCTTTTGTTTTCCTTTATTTGTGGCGGCACGCAGATGATATTAACCTATGGTTTGTCATTAATGCGTTATGCCGGCGGAAAGCTTGCGGAAGGTTTTCCCGGTTTTATGCTCGGAAAGTTACCGCTGTTCGAGTATGACTCATATGCGGAATTTATAGGTTTTTTGGTCGGATCTGTTGCGGGACAAGCATTAACTTTCATTCTTAATCGCAAAAAGACCTTCAATGTAAAGGACCATATTGCCTTTAGGGCTGTTGCCTACACAATAATGGCGGTACTTATTATTTTTATGCAGGTACTGGTTGGCGGTGCTATAACGATGGCTTGTCGCAATGCCATGCCCGATGCCAATGAGTTTTTCTCTCTTCTTTTCAATCTTACAGGCTTGTTCGTTGGCGGAATTCTTGCGTTAGTTATCAATTTCTTGGGAAATAAGTTTTTTGTAATGCGAAAATGGAGGGAGAAGGAGAGTACGGAATGATTGTGTCGTAAAAGCTATGAATAGAGTATCATCATAACTTTCAGATAATTTTACAACAAAGGGGAAAACAATTGTGCTAAAACCGAAAATAAGGTTTATCAATTGTGCTAAAACGCCTATAAACTATATAAGCTACTTTAATGAGGAAATGTTATGCAAAACAGAGAATTACTTAATAAATGGAAAAACAAGCTGCTTGATACGGGAAAGCGTAATAATCTTATTAATTTTAGGAATACAAAGCTCGGATCTGTCGATGTAATATATCCTAACTTCAGTACAATCTTTTCTAACGTCGAGCATGGAAAAACTTTTGAGGTGTATGATACGAACAATGACATCGATGAGGTTAGAGAATATCTTGCCGATCTTGTTACAAGGGCTAGCGGAAGGGAATTCGAGACTGTTGTAAGAACCAGTCGTGACGAGTATGTCAGAGAGCATACAAGAACCTTTAAGCCGAATCAAATATTGTTGTTTAATTCGATGTCAAATCCGATACTAACCCTTCGAAATATCGCCAGAAACGGCAGAAGCGCAATAGAGGAAACGGGTGTTAATATTGTATACATGGCATTCGGTTTTCTTAATTGGGCAGAAAGAGCTACGCCCAATGAAAAAATGAAAGCACCCCTCTTGTTGGTTGCGGTTTCTATAGAGAACACATCGGCATTAAAGCCTTATTATATCAAGGTTGTCGATACCGAGGTTGTCGTAAATCCCGCTTTAGCTTATAAGCTTAAGATGGATTATAACATAGATATTCCGCAATACGATGAGGATAGCGGTGAGGATATCGATGTTTATCTTGCGAAACTTGAAGAGCTTTTCCTTCCGTTGGGTTGGAGAATAGACAGAGATTGTAAGATAAGCACCTTCTCTTTCCTGAAGATCAATATGTACAGAGACTTGCAGGACAATGAGGGTAAAGTTCTGCAAAATGAAAGCATCCAAGCGATTCTCAATACCGTATATGGAGATGACTCGGAGGAGATTAGGGAAATCCCGACAGAGGAATCGAGGGAAGATCTTAGTTTAATACCTCTTCATAACGTTGTCGATGCGGATTCAAGCCAAAATGAAGCTGTCGCAATGGCTGCGACCGGGAAAAGCTTTGTTTTACAAGGTCCTCCCGGAACGGGAAAAAGTCAAACTATAACAAATATTATTGCCGAATGCCTTTTTCAGGGAAAGAAAGTTCTTTTCGTATCTGAGAAACTTGCCGCATTGCAAGTCGTTTATGAGAAGTTAAGGAGGGTTGGACTTGAGGAATTTTGTTTAGAGCTTCATAGTCATAAATCAAATAAAAAAGCCGTAATCGAAGAGTTGAATGCCACACTTCGAAAAGGAAAGAGTGTATTAAGAGACGATACGGTTAATTATGTTACGGCGGAATACGATAAAGCAAAGCGGGAGTTGGATGAGTACGTTGAAGAGTTGCATGCAACTCGTCCGATTATTAACAAATCTCTTTACTCTATTTTTGACGAAATCTCTTCATACAGGAATGTTCCCACCATCGATTTTGTTATTGATGATATAAAGGCAAAGGACGACGAATTTTTGAGACTTGCCGAAGGATATCTATTTAGATATTGTGAGTTCACACCATCAATCGGATACGACTATCACGCTAATTGCTGGTATGGCTATGCTGAATCTGATGGAACTTATGCCGCAAGAATGGGGGTTAAGAGGGATATCTCTAACACTATCGAATTACTAAGAAATTTGGCGGTAGTAAATAGGCATCTTAATGATAGTTACCAAATATGCGGAAATAACCTCCGTCAAATGTATGTACTAAGAGATTTCTTTAGACTAATTTCAACCAGTCCCTTTGTTACGCCAAGCTTGTTGAACGCTACTATTTACGAGATAATAGAGATCGTCGAGGAGTTAAAAGTTCTTGCCGACGAGATAAATGAGCTTTGTTTACAAATAGATGAGGTATTCGATGAAGAATTCTATTCCTATGACGGCGAATTGATTTATAAGAAGCTAACAAGACAGTTTAACAGCTTCGGGTCAAGATTGTTTAGCAGAGAGTATAGGGAGCTTGTAAAGAGCCTTAAGCTTTACAAAAAAGACGGAAGGAAAGTTAATTATGAATTTGCTGTCCAACTATTCGACATCCTTCAAGTGGTACAGCAAAAGGAAAGAGATTTTGCCGATAAAGAGTATGATATTAAAGATATATTAGGAAGTGGCTATATTGGCGTTGCAACCGATTTTGATCGTCTTTTGATTGATCTTAACTCGTTGGCTGAGATTTTAGCCGACGGCGTGGACCTCGGCAGCATAAGATGCATGTCCGAGGAAGTTTATTCAGCGGAGAAAGATCATTTCGTCATCGTTCAAGGTGAGTTTGAAAGATCATTTTCCCTACGTGAGGAGTCGGAGAACAAGCTTTTTGCTTCCTTTGAGGTAAAAGAATGTGATATAAGGGAGATGGCGCTTGAAGAACTTGAAGACAAGCTCACTAAATGCTATGCCGATATAGATGTATTGGATAACTGGTGTCGCTTTTACAAGCTCCTTACCGAGATGTCCGACATTGGCTTAAGAGACTTCGTAGATTTGACTATTGAAAACGAGGTTAGAGTGGATAACATTCCTTTCGCATACAAAAAGGTCTTTTTATGGCAATGGGCGGATAGCATTTTAGTAGAATCTGAAAGACTCAATCAATTATTAAGACAGTGGCATGATGATAGGGTTAACAAATTCAAGAGGGATGATCTAATTCTTTTCGAGGTTAATAAGGCGATTATAAAGAGTGTCTTATCGCAAAAGAGACCCGATCTTGACTTGATTGCAAGCGGTAGTGCAGTGGCAATTCTTCAGAGAGAGGGTGAAAAGAAAAGCAAACATATGAGTATAAGGCGTCTATTGAATGAGATCGGAGAGCTTGTACAAACTCTCAAGCCTTGTTTCCTAATGTCGCCGTTAAGCGTTAGTACGTTTTTGAGTCCGGATATTGAATTCGATGTTGTCATTTTCGATGAGGCGTCGCAGATTTTCCCGCAGGACGTGCTAGGTGCAATTTATAGAGGAAAACAACTTATTGTTGTAGGAGACGAAAAGCAAATGCCTCCTAGCAATTTCTTCAATGCAATTGCAATTGGAGAGGAGGACAACGAGGAAACCGAGGCTACAGATTTTGAGTCTATACTTAACCTCTGTGCCGCACATTTCCCTGAAAGATGTTTGAAATGGCACTATAGAAGTCGTCACGAACAACTAATTGCTTTTTCCAACAAGTATTTCTATAATAACGATCTAATCACATTCCCATCGGCAAGATGCAAGACGGTGGGATTTGGCGTTGATTTCTGCAAGGTTGAGGGGTTGTTCGATCATACTACAAGAACAAACCGAATTGAAGCAGAAAAGGTTGCAGACCTTGTTTTCGAGCATATTGAAAGATATCCTGATAGAAGCTTGGGCGTTGTTGCCTTTAGTATTTCTCAGCAGAACCTTATAGATAGAATAATTCTTCAACGCAGAAGGTCCGATCCTTCGAAGGAGGCATTCTTTAGTCTTGATAAAGACGAACCTTTCTTTGTAAAGAATCTTGAAACGGTACAGGGTGACGAGCGTGATACTATTATTTTCAGCGTTGCTTATGGAAGGGATAGTGCAGGAAGAATCTTAGCAAACTTCGGACCTATTAATAAAGAGGGTGGCGGCAGACGTTTAAATGTAGCTGTTACTCGTGCGAAAGAAAATGTGATTGTAGTTGCATCTATGAGTTGTACCGATCTCAATCTTTCAAATTCAAATTCACAGGGGGCAAGGTTACTAAAAGCTTATCTGGATTTTGCCGAAAACGGAATGCCTGCTTTAGATCGTTTGGAAGAAGGTAGTCCTTATGAGGGTTATAATTCGGAACTTGAAAACGAGATTGCAGATTTTCTCAGAGAGAATGGTTATGAAGTTGACTGTCAAGTGGGGTGTTCTGCGTTAAAGATTGATTTGGCTCTTAAGAATCCCGATAGCGGGGATTATGTACTGGCTATCGAGTGTGACGGACGTGTTTATAGGTCCTCTAGAAGTACGAGAGACAGAGACAGGCTTCGTCAGCAGGTTTTAGAAAGAATGGGGTGGAAGTATTATCGCATTTGGTCAACCGATTGGTTTAGAAATAAGGATAACGAAAAGAGACGTCTTTTAGAGGCTGTTCGTCAAGCTTTTGACGAAGTTGTCGATATGTCCGATGATGTTCTAGAGGAATTAGGCGAAATCGATGATTCCTTTGTTGAGGAGGTTGTCGAGGATCATTTTGATTTTCCGATATACGTAAGTGCCGATGTTCTTGGAATTGTCAGAAGCACACACTCTAATAAAATGAGAGTGATTAAGAAGATAGTGGAAATTGAAAGTCCCATTTCCTCCGAATGGTTGCTAAGCCGTATTTTATTCTTGTTTGGAACAAGCTTAACCGCAACCGTACGCAAAGAATATGAGAGCTTGGTTATGAATAATTGTCAGGCTTTCGGTATAAGAATAAAGAATGGTTTCCTTTTTAATAATGAAGTGTCATATCCTATGCTTCGTATTCCTGACGGAGAGGATAAACGTAATATAGAGTATATACCTATTGAAGAACTAGCAAACGGTTTAGTGAAGGTTATAGAGTTGAATGTTACCATAACAAAAGAAGATCTGTTTAGTTACATTCGAGCAAGACTAGGCTTTAGAAGTTTGACAGAAAGAATTCGTTTTAGACTCGAAAAGTCATTACAGCTTCTTATCGATAGCGGAAAGGTTTTAGTCGATGAGGATAAACTTTCCTTAAGATAGTAGTTATAACTCGGTTATTGTTAGAGCTTACCTAAAAAGAACTCAAGATTTTTTCTTGAGTTCTTTTTGAATCCGTTTATCCGTTTCGTGAATATTGAATGTTCGTTTTTTTATTCGCAATGAATGAATTGTTCGATTCGATAAGAAACACTTTTTTAAAAGTAGACGACGCTTCTTTTCAATCTTACATATTCGTAATTGGTTCTGATCGACGGAATGTTTGATTCGATCAGCTCGACGAATTCTTTGATTCTATCTTTAGAAAAGGAGAAATAACTATCGGCATAATTCATCCATGTTAGAGCGGCTTCAACGCTCTTGTACTCGGTTATAAGCTCCTTAAGCATTTCCTCACCTTTTTCTTTGTCCTTCTCAACGGCAATTCCCTTAAGGTAGCACAAAGCTATTTGACTTCTAGCCTCAAGGTTGCGACTTTTTTCCCAAGCGACATTAAGATGGTTGAAAGCAAACTTGTAGTCATAATACTCGGAATCGTCATTATTGATCAAGTATTTAGCAAGATCTACACCTGCTTTATAGTAACCTAGAGAAAAAGCTTTTGTATAGCAGCGTATTGCTACGTTCTTTAGATTAGGAAAACTTCTCTCGTTGTTTAAAATCAATGTCGCAATTCTATGGTATCCTAGAGGATATCCGCATTTTGCTGCTTTTTTAAAAAGTTCTAAAGCATAATCTATATTTTTGCGAAAATATATACCATTTGCATAAAGTTGTCCTAGATAAACCATGGCTGGCGGAAAACCCATTGAGGCATAATAAGATAGGTCATTTATTGCCTCTGCAATTTTGCCTATAGGCTTCCCTTTTTTCTTTAAGGGTAAAGCGTCCACGATTCTTTTATAGACGTCTAATAGTGATTTTGAACATTTGCTATCGAATTTCATACTACTATTATATCATATTTTATATTTAATGCAATTTTTTCATGAAAAAAACGTTATTATTTTAAAAAATATATTATAATATATGCATGGATAACATCGGATTTTTCAAAAGAGTTTATGAATTGGTCAAACAAATTCCCGAAGGACGGGTGATGAGCTATGGTACGGTAGCGTCATTGCTTGGTAATCCGAGAATGTCAAGAAGAGTTGGACAAGCTCTTCACGTTAATCCGTCTTTCGGAGAGATTCCATGTCATAGGGTTGTTTTTAAAAATGGACAACTTGCTGAGAGTTTTGCTTTTGGTGGAGAAAATATACAAAGGCAAATGCTTGAAAAAGAAGGTGTTCTTTTCGATTCAGATGGAAGGGTGCTGGCGGAGTTTTTCATATATACCTTATGAATCGTTCGTGACTTTGTAAAATAAATAACTTAAGACTAGGAATTAGAATATGGATAGAGAATTAGACAAGGAAATCATATCTTCATTAACGGGTATCGAGACATTATCTACAAAAAAACTTTGCAATGGATTGAATGTGGGTATTTTTTCGTTACTTAAAGAGGTGCGATTGATGAGAAAAAAGGGTTACGAAATTAAAGGTAATCCGTTTTACATAAAGAAAACTAATACAAAGCTTTCTAAACTTAAGATAATGTGGTATGCAAAACGTTATAGGGGGATTGCTGTCTTTGACGTTTTGTCGTCTACAAACGATTATTTGAAAGCGAATAACGACCTTAAAGAAGGAAGTGTTGTCATTGCAGACGGACAGATTAGGGGAAGAGGAAGAAACACCAACTCTTTCTTATCTCCTAAGGGAAAGGGAATCTATCTTTCTTATTTGTTGAAGCCGGATATTCAAGGAGAAAATCTTGTAAGCTTAACTCCAAAGCTTGCACTATGTGTTTTGAAAATATTGAAAGAATTTTCACAAGGTGTCGGCATCAAATGGGTGAACGATATAGTGTATAGCGGCAAAAAACTCTGTGGAATCTTAACTGAAATAAAAGGCTATGGTAATTCCGATAATTATACGTATGCCGTATTAGGAATAGGAATAAACGTTAACTCAAAATCTGACGATTTTACAGAAGGAGTGCGGGAGATTGCTACCTCACTTTCGCAAATCATTGGAATTGATATAGATAGAAATAAGTTAATCGGTAGTCTTATTCGTGAACTAGACTCAATTATGTCTACGCCCTATTGTAACGAAGCAGACAGGGAGCTGTACAATGATAATCTTGTAATTAAGGGTAAAGAAATTTGTTTTAGCAAGGAGGGTAAAGATTATCAAGGGATATGTAGGGGTATTGACGACAGTTTTAGATTGATCGTACGCCTAAAGGACGGAGAGGAGATGTTTCTTGATAGCGGCGAGGTTAGTGTACGCGGAATGTTCGGATATACCTCAGAGTAGAGTATCCTTTACAGCATGATGGGAATACTTCGAATTCGGCTCAACATCGATTGTTGGGCTTTTTATTTACAAGAAGTATTTTAGATTTACCCGAGGGACAGTCATTTGATCCGATCTATAGATTGTTATAACTTTTGAAAAGCAGATATGTCGTTTTTTGTTGTAAATTGTGAGTAATTGTTTTGGTCATGCGTTAAAATGATTTTTTGACCTATTTTTGTCGACAGGGGCTTTTTTTGTATTTGATGTGATACAATAGCTTTTCGATGAAGGAGGTCGAATGAACAAGGCAATAAAAACTATAGCTGTAATCATTTTATGCGGAATAAGTTGTTTTTTCCTGGTGCTGTACGTTAAGACTTTTGTTATAAGTCGTGCGGAAAATGAGGAAACCGGCAATAATAACGGTTCTAATACATATCTTTCCGGAGGAAAAAACGATCAAAGCGATGATGACAATCGTATTGATGACGATACTAATGTCGATGTAATCTCTCCGATTTATCGCTCAACCCTTCCTAGAACATATTCGCAAAACCACGGAAATATAAACAATCTCGGTGGATATCAAGACGATTATGCATATCAATCTTTCAAAGTGGGGTCAAAAATATATGTAATATGCGAAACCTCTTCTGATAGCTGCGATTTTTCTTCAGGTTCAAAGTCTAATATCGGAATCGGATTATTTGATAGCGAATGTACTTTACTCAATGTTATAACATTGAAAACAGATGAGGAAGAGCATTATTTAGCATCTTCACTTTCAGAGGAAGGGATTGTGGTCGTAGTCTCAGGTAACGATAAGACGTTCATATATCTTATAGATTTTGAGTTGAAGGTGCAAAAAATGACTTTAAACATTAAGGGGAATTCGGCGTTATCTCTATATACCGCACAGGGGAACGTGGTTGTAATACTGTCAGATAATACCATTTACGTTTCAAATTTGAGTGGTGCTATAGTAAATCATACTGTAAGCTTTGCCTCAGAGGGTGTTACCTCTTTGGTCGGTTTCTTTAGAATGGGGGATTATCTGTTATTTGCGAATGCAGACGGTTTTTCTCTTTGTTTTTCCTTTAATATGGACGGACTTAATAAAAGTGTAAAGCTTCCTTTAATAGCAGATTTTGTTCCGACAAGCGAAGGATTCTTACTTGCCGAAGAAAATGAAGGGGCAATTTATTTGAATAGGTATTCTACAACGCTTGAATTACTTTCAAGAAAATATATATGCGATGGAAAAGGGGTCGGGCTTGCGGTATGCAGAAGCGGATATTTCGTGTTGATTATGTGTGAAAGCTATACTTGTAGCTATTACTTGTGTTCCCACTTTGATACTGTGGCATATGTGTCCGAGGGATATGAGAAGATTAGTAAAATTGAGGAAATAACTGTGTATAACGATAGCGTGTACATTGCCTGTACTAGTAAGAAGGGCTTGTTGTATCGGTACGATCTCGATGGGCATTATGTTGATAGGGTTTCCGAGAGGGAGAAAGGAACCTTTGTCAACATATACATTGACTCGTATATTTACGTGCTCTATAACAGCACTCTATATGTGGGCGATAATTCTTCGTGCTTTGGTAAAACCGATATATGGCTGAAAAGAGAGAACTTAGTTTAGTCATATATGTCAAGCAGAATGTGGTATAATAAATTACAAAAGGATTTAAATGACAAAAAAAGTAAGAATGAGGGTGTTGAAATCTATTTAGCAGAGCTATATACAAACAAATTGTCTCAAATGTCATATTGAGCGAAAGGCGAAACCCGGAGTCGAACACCATCCTGACGATGTTTACGTCGGAATCTCATCCGCTTTAATATAAAAGCACTAGTCACCGAAAATGATAACTAGTGCTATATTTATGATAATTTGAGTTTAAAATCTACTTGAGTGCCTCGATACGTTCTTTCAGTTTTGCAAGTCTTTCTGTATTTGCTTGAAGCTTTGCTTTTTCACTTTCAACAAGTGCCTGAGGAGCACGTGATACAAATCCCTTATTTTTAAGCATACCTTCGCTTCTTGCAATTTCCTTTAAGGTTTTTTCGATCTCTTGATTGAGTCTTGCAATTTCTTTTTCAGCATCGACTAATTCGCCCATAGGGATATATATTGTTGCAATCGATGTTACCGCCGAACGTGATTTTTCAGGCATGGATTCCTTTTCAATAAAGGAAATATTTTCAATACCTGCAAGTTTTGAGATGTATCCTTTGCATTTTGTAATCAACTTCACTGAATCGGTGTCTAGGTATAGGTCTATACGTTTTGACGGAATTAGACCAACCTCGGCTCTTATATTTCTTATAACTCTAATCAATTCCATTACTCCGGCAAAGTCTTTTGCATCTTTATTGTACGAAAATTTTGCAACGGGTTTAGGCCAAGCTGAAAGCATAATCGTTTCTTCTCTGTTTGGAAGCTCTTGATATATCTTTTCTGTTACAAAGGGAATATAAGGATGGAGTAGTTTTAAGGTTTCACCCAAAACGTATACAAGAACGGTTAGCGTATCCTTCTTTGCTTCTTTGTCCTCGGAATAAAGAACGGGTTTAACGAGCTCGATATACCAGTCGCAAAGCTCACTCCAGACAAAATCGTAAAGCTTATTGCCGGCAATACCGATTTCATATTTATCGAGATTCCTAGTAACCTCTCTTGTAACTTTGTTAAGGCGATTTAGAATCCAGCGATCTGCCATTGTTTTTTTACAAGTGTTAATGTCGCCTATTTCAACCCCTTCAACGTTAAGAAGAACGAAACGCGATGCATTCCAAATCTTGTTGATGAAGTTACGACAGGATTCGACTTTAGATTTCGAGAAACGAGTATCTCCGCCCGGAGCAATACCGTTGGCTAATGCAAACCTTAAGGAGTCTGCACCATAGGTATCGATAATCTCCAATGGGTCAATTCCGTTTCCTAAGGATTTACTCATTTTTCGTCCTTGCTCATCTCTAACAAGACCGTGAATGAGTACGTCGGAGAAAGGAACCTCTCCCATGTTTTCGATGCCCGAAAAGATCATACGCGCTACCCAGAAGAAAATAATATCGTAGGCAGTTATCAATACGTTTGTAGGATAGAAGTACTCCAAGTCCTTTGTCTTATCGGGCCAACCGAGAGTAGAGAATGGCCACAATGCAGAGGAGAACCAAGTATCCAATACATCGTTTTCTTGGTTGAAATGAGTACAGCCACACTTAGGACAAACGGTAGGTGCCTCTTCACTAACAACAATTTCATTACATTTTTCGCAGTAATAAGCAGGAATTCTGTGTCCCCACCAGAGCTGACGAGAAATGCACCAGTCTTTGATATTGTTCATCCAATTGAAGTAAACCGAGGAAAATCTATTTGGTACGAAGCGAGTTTTCTTTTCTTTAACAGCCTTGATTGCAGGCTCTGCCAAAGGCTTCATTTTTACAAACCACTGTTGATTTTTACCCAAAATGGTTTCAATTGTTGAATGACAGCGATAACAAACGCCTACGTTATGGTTATATGCCTCTTTTTTGACAAGATATCCCTGTTCTTCCAAATCTTTTTCGATTAGCTTTCTTGCTTCGAACCTGTCCAAACCCGAGTACTTACCAAATCCTTCACAAACTGTAGCATCATCATTGAAGATGCGTATTTGTTCTAAATCGTGTCTTAACCCGACTTCATAGTCGTTAGGATCGTGTGCAGGAGTTATTTTAACCGCACCTGTTCCGAAATCTGATTCTACATAATCGTCAAAAACAATCGGTATTTCTTTGTTGACTAAGGGAAGAATAAGGGCTTTACCTTCTAAACCTTGGTATCTCTTATCTTTAGGATTGACTGCAACGGCAGTATCACCGAGCATTGTTTCGGGACGAGTGGTAGCTACAATAACTTCACCTGAGCCGTCTTTGAAGGGATAGCGGATATGCCATAAGAAGGAACTTTGCTCTTCATACTCAACCTCTGCATCGGATATGGCCGTTTGACAGCAAGGGCACCAGTTAACTATTCTGTTGCCTCTATAAATCAAGCCTTTGTTATAAAGGTTTACGAAAACTCTCTTAACGGCTCTGTTGCACTTGTCGTCCATCGTGAAGGCAAGACGGTCCCAGTCGCAGGAATTACCTAAACGCTTTAATTGTTCGACTATTCTGCCACCGTATTTATCTTTCCAAGCCCAAGCACGCTCTAAAAAGCCTTCTCTTCCAAGGTCAGCTTTTGAAATGCCTTCTTCCCTCATTTGGTTAACTATTTTAACCTCTGTGGCAATACTGGCGTGGTCGGTTCCGGGAAGCCACAAAGCACTGTAGCCTTGCATACGCTTGAACCTGATTATAATATCTTGAAGGGTTTCATTTAAAGCGTGACCCATATGCAGCTGTCCGGTGATATTGGGTGGCGGAATCACAATGGTGAAGGGTTTTTTGCTTGGATCTGCTTCGGCATGGAAATATTTATTATCAAGCCAAAACTTATATACATCTTTTTCGAAGCTTGTAGGTTGGTAGGTTTTATCCATTTTCATATTATCTGTTCCTTAAATTTTACTTATTGCTCAAATCGTATAAGAGCTTTATATATTATACAATACAAAAATAGTTAAAGCAAATGATAAAAAGGTCTATGGATGCAAAAATTAAGTAAAAGAGTATGGAAATCCTTTAATATCCTATTTTTGAATAGCATTAGGTGTTGTTTTTATATTCACTTATCGTGGAAATAAAGACATATTATGTAATATCCTTGGTATACCAAGGAGCAAGGAGAATAAATGAAGAAGATAATAATGATTATTACGTTGATTGTTACTTTGACTGCTTTAATCGGTGTAGTCGGTTGCGATAAAAATGATGATAACGTAATTAGAGTGAATGAAGTAACACATTCCGTTTTTTATGCACCCTTATACGTTGCTATAAATAACGGATACTTTGAAGAAGAGGGGATAAAGATAGAACTGACTAACGGTGGCGGCGCAGATAAGAGTATGACGGCGGTTATATCTGGTCAAGCGGACATTGCTTTTTGTGGACCCGAGGCGGCAATATATGTATATAACGAAGGACGGACGGACTATCCGAAGGTATTTGCAGGATTGACAAAAAAAGACGGTTCCTTTGTAATGGGTAGAAATGCCGAAAGCTTTGATTGGAAAACCTCATTGAAGGGTAAAGAAATTATAGGTGGAAGAAAGGGCGGTGTGCCCGCTATGGCATTGGAGTATGCACTCAAACTTAATGGGTATGAAATAGGGAAAGACGTGATTATTAATTATGACATTCAATTTGATTTGATAACCTCAGCATACGAGAGCGGAACCGGCGATTATTGCACGATGTTTGAACCCAACGCCTCGAACTATCAAAAAGAGGGAAAAGGTTATGTTTTGGCGTCTGTCGGAATGGAAAGCGGAGAAATACCATATACGTGTTTTTCTGCTAACGAAAGCTATTTAAAAAACAATCCCGAAAGGATACTGGCTTTTTTAAGAGCATTAAAAAAGGGCGTTGATTTTGTAAATAGTTCGAGTGCGGAAGAAATCGCTCATGCTGTTTCTGCCTCCTTCGCTGCAAGTGATTTAGAGTTGCTCGCTCAAGCAATTGATAACTATAAGCGAATAGGTGCTTATTCCGAAGACCTAAGGGTAGAAAAGGGTGCGTTCGATAGATTGCAGGAAATAATAATATCTGCAGGAGTTTATGCTGAAAAGGTTCCCTATTCGCAAATTGTAGACAATTCTTATATTGACAAACTATGAGTGAGGCTTTGAGTATCAAGGATGTAAGTTTTATCTATCACGGCAAAACGGAAGAAACATTGGCTATAAGCCATATGAATTTATCTGTCTATAACGGTGAGTTCTTAGGAGTTGTTGGTCCCTCAGGCAGTGGTAAGACGACTCTGCTATCTTTAATGGCAGGTATTTTAAAACCTTCTTCCGGAGAGATAGTAACCGAAGAGGGTGTACTATCCTCTGTCGTCGGATACATGCTTCAGAGGGATCAGCTTTTCGGATGGAGAAATATTTGGAAAAATGTCACGTTGGGGCTTGAGCTTAAGGGAAAAAAAGATAAGCAAGCGTACAGCTATGCGGAGGAGCTTTTAAAAAAGTATGGATTATATGATGTCAAGGACAAGTACCCTCCGGAACTAAGCGGAGGAATGCGTCAAAGAGCAGCACTGATTAGGACTTTGGTGTTAAGACCTAGAATCATACTGCTGGATGAACCATTTTCAGCCCTTGATTTTCAGACTAGATTGTCTGTAGGAGAGGATGTCAGACGAATAATTAAAGGAGAGGGACTTACCGCAGTGCTTGTTACACATGATATTTCCGAGGCAATAGCTTTGTGTGATAGAGTTGCCGTGTTGTCTCCCAAACCTGCAATGGTTAAAAGTGTTTACGATACGAGCTTGTCGGGGCTAGGCTGTTTACAGAAGAGAGAGCATCCCCAATTTTCAAGCTTATTTGGTGCACTATGGAAGGAGTTGGAAGTACATGAAGAAGAAATCATCAATGGAACACAAGAGGTTCCTTAAAAGACTAAAACAAAGAAAAATACTTATTTTGTCCTTGCAAATTTTGATTCTCATAACATTCTTTGTTTTGTGGGAGGTATTTGCTAGAGTCGGAATAATAGACGGGTTTATTACAAGCAGTCCATCTAAGATGTATACAACATTTAAAAAGCTTGTAGATGGCGGAGAATTGTTAATTCACATCAAAGCAACACTTGTTGAAACCGTAATCGGATTTATGCTTGCAACGGTTTTGGGAACACTTATTGCAATAGGTCTTTGGTTTAGTGAAACTCTACAGAAGATCTTCGAGCCATACCTTGTCGTATTGAATTCGTTACCAAAGATTGCATTAGGACCTATTATAATTATTTGGGTAGGTGCCGGTGCAAAGGCAATAATAGTTATGGCTTTACTTATATGCCTAATTATTACGATTATTAACACTCTAACAGGTTTTATAAGCGTTGATAGAGAGAAGCTTTTATTAATGCGTACACTTAATGCAAATAAGCTTCAAACCCTCTTTAAGCTGGTTTTGCCGTCAAATCTTCCCAATATTATAAGCTGCTTAAAAATTAACGTTGGCTTATCTTGGGTGGGAACCATTATGGGGGAGTATCTTGTATCAAAGGAAGGATTAGGGTATCTTATCGTATATGGCGGTCAGGTGTTTAATCTAAGCTTGGTTATGTGTAGCACAGTCATACTCTGCATTCTTGCAGGAGGGATGTATGCCGTTGTACAGCTTATTGAAACTATAGTAAAGAAGCATTATAATTTTGACATATAAGAAATAGAGCTGCGTAAATTTCACGCAGCTCTATCACAGAGGATACTTGTTGATAACCGACTATAACCCTCTTGTGTTAGGCTTGAAGATCGGGCAATCCTACAAGAAATGCTTCGGCTAGCAGATTTTGTTTGTTAACGTTTTTTCCCTCTGTTAACGGAAGTCGAAGTTCATCTTTGATAAGGTTAAGCTTGGATAAAAGATACTTTATCATTACAGGGTTTACTTCTGCAAATAAAGCCGTGATAAAGGGAGATAATTTTTGTTGAAGGGATATTGTATCTTTCAACGGTAGAGAAAGAAGTGCTTGAACGGCTTCGGGATAAACATTTGCTAAGACACTTATGGCACCTCTTTGATTAAAAGGCTTTGTGTAAGCAATACTTCCGTCATCACCGGAGAATATTTCTGTAAAAATCGAGAATTTAGCAGTGTTTTTAATATTCGCATCACCTTGCTTGATTCCTTGAATTATTCCCTCTTTTGCTAAAAATTCAACATGCCTGATGTCCAATTCTACCCCTGTTCTTGAGGGGATATTATAAGCAATCAGATCGAGAGAAGAGTGCTCTTTTATTTCTTTAAAGTGTTGATATAAGCCCTTATCGGTGCATTTTGAGCAGAACGGCGTTATGACAAGTAGGGAATCCGCTTTTAGACTTGCGGCATATTCGCTTTCCTCTATTGCGTTATACGTATTGTTTGAACATATGCCGCCTATTATATGACAGTCCGGAAGTGTTTTTCGAGCAAATTCTAGCAATGATAGTCTTTCTTTCAGTTTTAGCGAATGAGGTTCCCCGGTTGAACCATTTATGACATAGCTTCTAATTCCCTTGTCTTTTAAGTAAAGCAGATACTTTTTATATGCATTGAAATCTATTTCACCATTACTAAATGGTGTTATTGTTGCTACGGCAAGACCTGAAAATAAACTCATAGGATATATTACTAGCATTATTTCGAAAAAATGACAAAAAAAGTTTAATATATTGAAATCCTACATTCATGTGTGGTATAATAACTAAAACTGATGGAGGCTTTTTATGGATAAATGGGACAAAAGGTTTATGAGTCTAACCTATTCCGTGGCGGAGTGGAGCTCTTGTTATAAGGTTGATAGACAAGTCGGTGCCATTATTGTAAAGGATAAAAGAATATTAACTACCGGCTACAATGGTGCAGGTGCAGGCATTAAAAGCTGTAAGGAAAGAGGAGAGTGTATGCGTCAAAAGCTTGGAATAGCCTCGGGCACGAGACATGAGCTTTGTTATGCCGTACACGCTGAACAGAATGCAATCATTCAAGCTGCAAAACTCGGAGTATCGGTTGACGGTGCTACGCTCTATTGTACACACCAACCTTGTTCTATCTGTGCTAAAATGATAATCAATTCTGGCATAAAGAGGGTTGTATTTCGTGAAGGATACCCCGATGAGTTCTCGATGGCAATGTTCGATGAGGCGGGCTTGACTGTCGAAAAGTTTGAAGAATGAGAACACATTTAAGTTTACATTTTTTTTGATGATTATACCGCAGTAAGTTCAATCTTACACGGTATTTTTATTTACTCTTCATTAACAGCTCCATGATCTGAACCGCATTTGTTGCCGCACCCTTTCTAAGGTTATCCGCCACGCAGAAAAGGCTGCACCCTGAATCAACGGACGAATCTAGCCTGACTCTTGAGATAAATACCTCATCTCTGTCTACAATCTCAATTGGTGTACGATATGTATTATTTTTATCGAGAATAATAGACGGGAATGTTTTTAACGCAGTAATAATTTCGTCAAGTGTGGCGTTTTTTTCAAGCTCCACATTAATGCTTTCACTGTGACCGCATACTACAGGGACTCTTACACAGGTTGAAGTTATCTTAAGCTTTGGTTTATGTAAGATTTTTCTTAATTCATTGATTATCTTTTCTTCTTCAATTGTATATCCGTTTCGTGTAAAGGAATCAATCTGTGGAATTACATTGTATGCAATTTGTTTTGGTAGTTTTTTAGGTGGTATTCTTTTTGCGTAGTTGTCTAAGTCCCTTATCCCTTGCATTCCGACACCGGATACAGCTTGATAAGTGCTTATTACAATACGCTTTATGCCGAAAGCGTCATCCAATGGTTTTAAACAAATAGCAGCTTGAATGGTTGAACAGTTCGGGTTTGCTATAATGCCTTGATTGTATTCTATGTCATTAGGATTTATTTCGGGAACTATAAGCGGCACTGTATCATTCATTCTCCAAAATGAACTATTATCTATTACTACGGCACCAAGCCGAACAAAGAGGGGAGCATATATTTCGCTAATCTTACCGCCTGCAGAGAAAAGTGCGATGTCTATTTTTTTATCTTCTACATTTTCAGGAGACAATGGAAGTATTTCAATTTCTTTTCCCATAAAGGGTATTCGTTTTCCCGCACTTTTACAAGAGGCGTAGAAATAGCATTTATCAAAGTCTAGCTTTCTTTCTTCCATAACTTTAACAAAGCTTCTGCCGACTAAACCGGTTGCACCCACAATTGCAAGATTGATTGCTTTCATCTCCCCTCCGTATAATCTAGAATATTCGCAAAAGCAAATAATATTTACATGATTTTGCAAAGATAAAAAGTGAAATGCCGTCAAAATGATTTTTTATGCTTGCTAAAAAGAGCTTTCTATAGTATTATATATTAATAAAATAGTTTGGTGTGAGTTATAAGAAGACAGCTATTCACACTGTATTCAAGGAGTTTTTATGTCAAGAGCTGATTTGATTCTAAAGCTTGAGGTTCGCAAGGACAAGCGTACCGTACCCCCGATTGAGACAGGCGGACATATTTCGTATTTTTTCCGTACCTTTTCCGCAAAAATGAAAGATGTAATGAAATTCAACCTTTTGTATGTTGCAATTTTCTGTTTACCTCTCATTTTTAGTGCAATCGTCCTTCCTTTGCTGGTTAACAACTATGTTTTTTCGAGCAAAAGTTATATTGGCAATTTCGGCATAGGCTTCCCAAATGTTGCGGACAGTCTTGTTGATAGCATTAATTATTTCTACAAGGTAAATCGCTCTTTGGTTTATCCTTGTATTCTTGTTTCCTTCTTTATCGCATTTTTTGGTTTATCCTCACTTTTTCACGTATCACGCGGCTTGATGTGGAACGAGAAAGTTAAAACCAGGTCTTTCTTTAACGGAATCAAAAAGCTTTGGAAGCCTTTCTTAATTACAGCGGCTTTTGCTACGGCTATAATGGCTTGCGTGCTTTACGGTATTGGTTGGCATATCCAGCTTATGGAGCTTAATGCTGCAAATGCAGGCAGTTGGATACTTTTCATTTTCCTTATTTTAGTTGGTCTGTTTGCTGTGTGCATATTGATATTACTTTTACCTACGTTTGCATGCTATGATTTCTCGTTTAAGGCATCGTTGAAAAACAGTTTGTTATTATTCTGTATATCTCCTTTCCCGACATTAATCATAGGATGCTTGACGATCGGTATTGTTATTTTAGGCGGATCTGCAGGAATGCTTACTTATCTATTGTTGGCAATGGCACTATTCTTCGGCGTTGTTTTCTTTACGATGATGTGGACTACATACGGTCAATATCTCTTTGATGCCTTTATCTGTACTCAGCTTGATGAGAATGGCAATAAGAAAGAAGTCGTTGTCAAAAAGCTCAATAGAAAAGGCGAGGAAAGTGTCGTTAAGCCGGTAAATCCTGAAAAAAAGAAAAAGAAAACTCAAAACAACTACAATTCGTCATATAAACGTAAACCGCAAAATGGCGGAAATGGTAAAAAAGGTAACAAATAGTTGTTATGAGTAACGCATATTCCGTACTGGCAAAGCACTATGATAAGTTGATCGAATACGACTATAAAAGGGTGGCACGATTAGCTTTTGACCACTCGGTCGGAGATTATCTCGATTTGTTTTGCGGTACGGGGTTGTTTACCGTCGAGCTTGCAAAGCTTGGATTGAATGTTCAAGGCTCGGATTTAAGTGCGGATATGCTCAACCTTGCAATTGAAAATGCAAGAAAGCAGGGCTTGCGTGTATGTTTTCGTCAAGAGAATGCACTCAAATTTACTTTTTCCAAGCCTTTAGACGGTATTACTGCAGCTTGTGACGGTATTAATTATCTTAATAATAACGAGCTGGACAAACTTTTTCAAAAGGTTTCAGAGGCTTTAAAGGTGGGTGGAATATTCTTATTTGACTATTCCACAGAATACAAACTCAAGGAGATTCTCGGAAACAATCTTTACTATGAAGATTTAGAGGAATTAACCTATTTTTGGCAAAACGAATACGATAATAAAAGTGACTCTGTAAGTATGGACCTGCTCTTTTTTGAAAAAGAGGGCGACGGCAGATATGTTAGAGCAGAGGAGTTTCAACGGCAATATGTTCATACGAGGGAGTATGTATTGGACTTGGCGAAAAAACACGGTTTTTCTGTAGCACAGGAATGTGATTTAAAAACCTTAGGTCGCCCTAGAAAAACCTCTAAAAGTTTACTTGTCCTTTTGAGAAAGGATTAATGGTATAGGAGATAATATGGATAAAATTTGTAAAACCTTATTGTTTAACGGGTTAGCGGAGGTTACCGCTTTTGATACAACAGAGCTGGTCAAGGAAGCTCAGCATTTACATCATACCTCAAGATTGGCAACAGTTGCATTGGGAAAGGTTTTAACAGTTGCAAGCTTTATGAGTTCTAATCTGAAGAACAGTGGAGATAAGTTCTCAATAAACATTACTTGTGATGGTCCTCTCGGTGGTATTATTGTTGCAGGAGATTCGAGCATGAACGTAAGAGGCTATGTTTCAAATCCTCAAGCCTCTCTTCCTCGTTTGGGTAACGGAAAGGAGAATCTGAGGGATGGTTTTTCCAATGGAATGTTGACGGTCGTTAAGGATCTTGGCTTGAAGGAATGTTACTCGGGAAACAGTGAACTTGTAAACGGAAATGTCGATGAGGACTTCGCTTGGTATTTTACAAAAAGCGAGGGCTGTCCGACAGCACTTGCCATGGCTGTAAATCTTGATGACAGTGGCGAATGCACCTCTGCCGGCGGAATTATTATACAACCGCTTCCCGGTTGTCCTGACGAGATACTTGTTATTCTAGAAGACATTTCCATGAATTTCGGAATCATGGATAAGCTCGTAGCTTGGAGAAATCCTGAGAAAATAATAGATGATTACTTCGGACATTTTGATCACAAGTCATTCGATGCGGTAACTCCCCATTATCATTGTATATGCTCACCGGAGTATATGGAGGGTGTTGTACGCTCGATTGGAAGGAATGAATGCGTTAACATTTTAATGGAAAGAGGAAATATTGAAATACAATGTCATTTTTGCCAAAAGAAATATGTATTTGACAAGCAACAGGTTATAGATATTTGGCAAAACTATGATAAGAAGAACAAAAAGCAATAGTAACGATACAAAGGGAGGAAGAGAAGTATGCCTATATCGATGTCATCGGCAATATTTCCACAGCTGAGACGAGTGGATGAACTTATAAAGGATAAAAGGTATGATGAGGCTTTGGAAATATTGAACAAATTATATGACCAAGGACCAAACAAAGATGTAATGTATAGGCTTGCTGACACTCTTTATTTGCTCGGTCAAAAACCATATTCTTATTTTATATACGAGAGGATACACTCTCTTTTAGAATATAGAAGTCCGGAATACTTTGAATTGATTTCTACAATTTTATCACGTTTCAGAGGTGAGCGTTTTTATCCTTTGATAGGCTATCTTGCCAGAATCTCACATGATTTCATTCCGCCGAGGTACCCCGAAGATGATGAGAAACCCAAGTTTACAATTGCAGGCGAGGATGACGATGATGAATTTATCGAGGACTCCGATGAATCCTGGCAAAAGTTTAACTTAGATGATTTTTTTACAGATTTCCTCAAGAATGAATTAGGACTTGACGATCACAAACCCTTTGTTACTGCCGATGAAGAAAAAAAAATTCAAAACGACAATATTCTGCTGGGTGTAAAGAATCTTCATTCACACGGTAATTATAGGGAAGCAATAAGTGTCATACAGAATCATTTTCATTTTGGAATTGACAGTGAAGACGATGCAGCTGCGGCAACGGCAATTGGTGATAACTACAGACGCCTATTAAAGAAGCCGGATGCTATAGCTTGGTATGAAAAGGCAATTGAATATGACGGATTGAACTCACAGCTTTATATGAGGTTTCTTTCTCTTGGCAAGGCATATAGAACCTCGGTATTGGAAAAGTCTGAAAGTGTAAAAATACTCGATGCAGAAGACGGAATCGAGATTGCCACTAGATTGTTTGAATACAAGGAATATAAGTGGAGTCTGTATTTTGTTCAAAAAACACGTGAAGATTTCCCTAATTATAGGCTTCCTCCTTTGATGTTGGAATACGCAAGGTATAATAATGGAGATCCTTTAGCAAAGGAGGAGATACTGGAATTCTTTAGAAAGAATAGGTCAGTACTTCCCTATATGTTGATAAGTAGAGGTGCTTTTCCGTCAAAGATCGATCTTAGACGTCATACTTTACCACAAGTTCTTATGAATAAGGTGAGAAAGGAGTTTACAAAGCTTCTAACTTCTAAGAACACGATTGAATTTACGCCGGAGCTTAAGAGATGTGTTTTCTTTTATCTTTTTGACAGAACGGACGAGTATTTTAGTGACACCCCATTTTTATTTGATCAATTTGAGGTCGATAACAAATACAATAATGAGCTCGTTTCTGCAATGTTGGATTGCCTTAATGCAATTCAACCGATGTGGATGGTAAAGGAACAATATATATATGAATGTATTCGTAGAGGGTACAAAGGTCCGATCACTGTAATGAACAACGCATATACTCACACTTCTGTCGATTATCTTCCGGAGGGCTTTGAAGATTTTCCGAGTGTAATAAAATATGGCGTAATAAATGCATTAGCTATAATCATTGCGGACGAAACCTATTTCAATTACTATGATATCAAGTCTATCGTAAAGAAGATCTTGGATTTTTACAATAAGAACGGTAAGCTTCCCCGTGCGATAAGCGATCCTATCAGTTTAGGTCAAGCGATATTCATTTATAAGGTTGATCCCACCTTCCAACGTCGTTCAAACAGAAATGAGTTTTTTGACTATAAGCTTGAGATGCCGGTACCCGATGTCGAAAGGTTGAGACGAGCTATTAGAAAGGTAATGTCGACGGAGTTGTCCTAGCATTATTAAAATGAGAAGGATGGTGGATCTTCCGCTGTGAGATTCACTTTTGTGAATCGAGGTATGGTATTGACACAGCGTGCTATTAAATTGTATAATAAGAAGTCTTGAAATCGCTTGAAGTTTAAGCGGTTCTAGCATTTGTAATAGAGGGTGTTGGTATGGATAGTATTATTCAAATTAGCAATTTGAACAAAAGCTTCGGTGAAGTTCATGCAGTCAGAGACTTAAGCTTTCACGTAAAAAGAGGTGAGTTTTTTGCATTTCTCGGAGTAAACGGTGCCGGTAAATCTACTAGCATAAATATTATGTGCGGTCAGCTTGCCGCAGATAGCGGAAAGGTCGTAATAGACGGACATGATTTGGATCAAGAGAAGGATATTATTAAGAGCGAGCTTGGTGTTGTTTTCCAAAATTCGGTGCTTGATTCCGCTTTAAGTGTTTATGACAATCTTGAGAGCAGAGCCGCTCTCTATGGTATTACGGGGGAGGCATTCCGTAATCGTTTAAGAGAATTAGCGGAGCTTTTGGATTTTAAAGACTTAATAAAACGCACCGTCGGTAAGCTGTCCGGTGGACAACGCAGACGCATCGATGTTGCTAGAGCGATCTTCCATAAGCCGAAAATTCTCATTTTAGATGAACCTACGACCGGATTGGACCCACAAACACGTAAAACATTGTGGAGTGCAATTTATGAGTTACGTAAATCGGAAAACATGACAGTTTTTCTTACCACTCACTATATGGAAGAAGCGGCAGAGTCGGATTATGTTATCATCCTTGATAGCGGTGTTATTGCGGCAGAAGGAACCCCGATCGAATTGAAAAACACATATACCGGTGATTTTATTACACTTTACGGAGCAGATGAGGAAAGTGTTAAAAAACTTAATATCGATTTCGAGCGTATGAACGATGATACTTATCGCCTATCGGTTCCCGATACAAAAGCGGCAACGGCTCTTATCGTAAAATATCCCGACATATTCATCGATTATGAAATTACAAAGGGTAAAATGGATGATGTATTCCTTGCAGTTACTGGTAAAATACTCGGAGGAAATGAGAAATGAAAACCTTGTTTATATTGATAAAGAGAAACGTTAAATTGTTTTTTAAGGACAAGGGAATGTTCTTTGCCTCTTTAATTACTCCTGCAATACTACTTGTTTTATATGCCACTTTCTTAGGAAACGTCTATAGAGATAATTTCCTTTCCTCCCTACCCGATGGTTTTACATTGCCTGAAAAGATTATTAACGGCTTGGTCGGTGGTGAATTGATTTCGTCTATTTTGGCAGTTTCCTGTGTAACGGTTGCTTTTTGTTCCAACTTTCTTATGGTTCAAGATAAGGTTACGGGAGCAATAAAAGATTTGACAATATCTCCCGTAAAGCCTGCTATATTATCGGTTGCGTACTACATAGCCAATCTTTTAAGCACATTGATGGTTTGCTATGTTGCAATGGGCTGTTGCTTAATATATGTTGCCGCAGTCGGTTGGTATATGTCCGTAGGTGATGTATTCCTAGTCCTTTTGGACGTGACTCTTTTGGCACTTTTTGGAAATGCCCTTTCCTCTGTCATTAACTTTTTCCTTACTTCACAAGGACAGATTTCAGCGGTTGGAACAATAGTCAGTGCAGCGTATGGCTTTATTTGCGGTGCTTATATGCCAATTTCTTCTTTCGGATCAGGATTGCAAAAGGTTTTATCGCTTCTTCCTGGAACCTATGGGACCTCTTTGGTTAGAAATCATGCAATGCAAGGAACCTTGGCTGAGATGCAGAATTTAGGTGTACCCTCTGAGGTTATAGGGGAGATAAAAGAATCTCTTGACTGCAGTCTTTCCTTTTTCGGGCATTCGGTATCTGTCGGAGTAATGTATGTTATATTAGTGGTTTCTGTTATACTCTTATTAACTGCGTATATATTGCTCAATATATTTGCAGGAAAAAGAAAGAGAGTTGCACCCTTGAGAAAGAGTAAAAAGGCAAAGTCTCACGATTAATGTAGAATAATTTGTCTTTTTTGACACCAGGTTATTAAGCTCATGCTACCATCATAGGATAGGGTATGAGCTTTCTTTTTGACTATTTTTCAGCTAAAGAATTGACAGATGTTTGTGAAATACGACTTAATCTCGGAAAGGAGATTATTTTTCTCACTAGAGAGAGTAGATTAATTGGGGAAAGGGTAGCAGACAGACTGTTAATCGATAATATATTGAACACTGTAACAAGAGGCTCTGTCTATTCCGTCGGTGAAAAACTGTCGATGGGATATCTAGACTATAAAGGTGGCATAAGGATTGGCGTTGGCGGAGAGTATATTGTTAAAAATGGCGTACCTCAAGTTAATAATATAAATTCGTTGGTAATCCGTATTCCTCATGAGGTAAAGGGATGTTCCGAGGTCCTTTCTCAATTTGAGTTAAACAAAAGTATTTTGGTAATGGCAGAGCCCTTCGCCGGCAAAACGACATTTTTACGCGATATTGCAAGAAGGGTATCATATAAAAAAACAGTAGTGGTCATAGATGAAAGAGGTGAACTATCGGGAGGATGTGGCTTTGATTTAGGATATTGCGAGGTAATTAAGGGGAGCCTTAAGGAAAAAGCTTACAGTGGTATAGTTAGAGCAATGTCCCCTGAAACTGTAGTAACCGATGAGCTTTTCGGCAAGGAAGAATATGCAACTATAAATGACTTAATGCGTTGTGGCATAAAGGTAATTGCCTCGATTCATTCTGACGATTTCAACAAGCTTCCAGATGAGCTTAAGATTTTTAATATATACGTTCTTTTGAGCAAAACTCCAAAGGCGGGAACGGTGAAGGATATTATATATGCTTAAATGGATAGTAAGCTTTATTGTTATCATTTGTTCAATATACATAGGTGTATATTTGAAAAAAATATATAAGAGAAGGAGTGAATTCTACTCCGATTACGAAAGATTTATTGGTTATTGTTACGAGAGGATTTCGTCGGCACTTACTCCTATTGACGAAATAAAAAAGAGTTTTCATTGCAATAAGGATTTCAGAATGTATTTATCGGGAGACCGTATAGATATTATATCAAAGAAAGAAAAAGCGGAAATTGATTCTGTAGTACATAGTATCGGGCGTAGTGATTGTGAGAATACATTAACGCTTCTTTCTAGAACAAGGGAGAATGCCTTGTTGCTCAAGGAAAAGTCTAATGAAGAGATAAAGAAAAAGGGCGATTTATACTTTAAACTTAGTATAATACTAGGCTTTGCAATAGCATTGGTGATTTGATATGGATATAGGGATTATTTTTAAACTTTTCGGAATAGGAATCTTGGCATCGATGGCTAACATTGTTTTGAAAAAGAGTGACAAGGATGAGATAGCAACAATTGTAACATTGGGTGCTCTCGTTTTATCTCTTACCCTTGTACTTGATATGATTGCAGGATTGTTTGATAACATTCGTTCGATTTTTCAACTATATTAATTATGGAAATTTTTAAGGTTGTAGGTATTGCAATAGCAGCGGTTATAATCTCTCTCCTATTGAAACGTGACCGCCCTGAAATATCCCTCTTAGTCGGGGTAAGTGCAGGAATATTAATATTGCTTGGTGTACTTTCTTCGATGACAAGTGTTATTGAAGTTTTCGATGAACTTATTTATAAAACAGGTGTAGATGAAGAGCTGTTTTCCGGTGTTCTAAAAATAATAGGTATCGGATATTTGACTGAATATACCTCAGCAATATGCAATGATCATGGTCAAGCTTCTTTATCCGAAAAAGTACAGCTTTCGGGAAAAATATCAATTTTTCTAATGTCGGTCCCTATAATAAAGGAGCTTGTCAACGTTATTTCCTCTTTAGTATGAAAGTTAAACACTTAGTCTTAATATTTCTAGTATTGATCCTTGGCATATATATGTTCGGGGATTATACCTATGCAGAAAAAAGCGAGGAGGAACTTTTTGAAGAGCTTGAGGAAAGTGTTGAGGAAAGTCTTAAGGATTTGGATATATCGGATTTTGAAAACTATGCCAACTCCTTGGAAAACGGTTTAATGGAGGATTCGCCAAAGGAGTTTATTCTAAAACTGATGAAAGGGGAACTTGATCTGTCTCCAAAAGAAGTGATTGAGGGGCTTTTTCATTCCTTAACAGCGGGGCTAAAGAGTATAGTTCCATTGTTGTCCGGTATTATTCTTATAGCTGTTTTGTTCAGCTTGATCTTCGGATTAACTTCGAATTTTATAAAGAAGCAGACAGTTGAAATAGTTTATTTTGTGTGTTTCTCGGCAATTATTACCATTGCAGTAACATTGCTAGTAAAAGCGATTAACTCAGTCAAGGATACGGTGAACACTCTAAACGGTGTAATGAATGCCCTTTTGCCGCCTTTGTTGACATTGATGACCGCCTTAGGTTCAGTCTCCGGAGTGGGATTATTAAGTCCGTCCCTTGCAGTTGTGTCCAACCTTGTGTCTAACATAATAACAAAAGGGGTCATTCCGCTCTTTGTTATTTCTGTTATTTTTTGTGTCGTCGGTAATCTTTCCTCTAACTTGAAGCTTGAGAGGCTGCAGTCTGCTATTAGATATATTGCAAGAACGTTGTTGGTTCTTGCCTTCGGCGGTTTTTCCTTTTATCTTGGAATAGTCGGAATCTCTGCAGGATTATCCGACGGATTGCGAATCAAGACAGCAAGATTTTTGCTTTCAAGCTATGTTCCGATTCTTGGCGGTTATCTATCATCGGGTTTCGACTTGGTAAACGCAGGTTTAGTCTTAATCAAAAACGGACTGGGAATAACAGGAATAATCGTTGTATCCTCAATAGTCTTAACTCCTGTAATCGAACTGGCGGGGCTTACCTTGGGCTTAAAACTTACTGCCGGGATAATAGAACCGATTTGTGACAAACGACTATCTTCGATGCTCGGTGGACTTGCCGAAAGTGTTCGACAGTTAGTAGGAGCCGTATTGGGCATCGGTTTCATTTTTATAATTGTGTTAGGTATGGTAATTCTTACCGTTTCATCGATATGAAAATAATATTTCCGATTATTGGTGTGGTTTTGATGTCGATTTTGACAGACGTGCTTCTGCCATCCGGGCAGATAAACAAGTTTATAAAAGGCATTTTTTCTCTTTTGCTAGTGTTGGTAATAATTACTCCTTTTGCTAAGCTTAAAACTAATGAGTATGAGTTGACCCTTTTCGATTCAAGTATTAGCTACGATATCGATGATGAATATGCAGATATCGTGTGGGAAAGGAGAACAGAAAACAAAGAACGGTATATCTATGATTTGTTGCAGGAAAACGGATATGAGGTTGAAAGGGTTAAGATCGAAGGCGATACAACAATTGAAAGACTCGTTATTACTTTAAAAAGCGAGAATTCGACAATTAAAACTTTTCTTTTTAGTAATATCGGAATAGAGGAGGAACGTATTAGTTTAATATATGAGTGATTTCAATCCTTTTGAAAGAATAAAGAATAGTAAATTAATAGAAAAGTTGAGGTCGGTTAAGAATATACAAGTGATTATTGCCGTTGTAATTGCCGTAATTGCATTGTTAATATATTTTATCACGGGTGCTTCGGGCTCATCAAAGACTGTCGTAGATAAAGACGAGAGCGGTACTTCGTCAAGAAGTGAAACGGTTTCCGAACTCGAAGCAGTCCTCTCTCAAATTAAGGGGGCAGGTAAACTTAAAGTGTTAATAACTTATGACGGTGAAGGGGAATCTGTTCCCGCAATAAGCTATGATTCATCGACTGTAACGACGAAGGACGGAGATAAGATAACCGAAAAAACCGATACGAAGAGTGAACCCGTGATGTCTAAGGATTCTCCTGTAATACTAAAAAATTTAGAGCCTGATATAGTAGGGGTAATAATCGTAGCCGAAGGCGGTGACGATCCGACTGTGGTTGTGAAGTTGATGAATGCCGTGAAAACGGCACTTGGTATAGAATTGGACAAAATTCGCGTGTTCGATATGGAATAAACGGGGCATAAAAGATGCCCGTTGTTAATAGATATATATTGGGCTGATTAAAACGGTCAAGTAAATAAGAAAAGAAATTCAGGAGGTAAACAATGTCAAACAAAAAGAAGGTAGTAATAATATGTGTAATGGTTGTCATGCTTGTAGTTGCGGCATATCTTAATATATTGCTTGCGGAGAACAATCAAAAACAATCGTCAACAGCGAATGGTGGAAACTCAAATTCCTCCTCTGTAACCGTATTTAGTGCTATGAAAACCGATAGAGATAGTCAACGTGCTCAAACATACGGTTATTTGGATTCCATAATAAATAACGAGCAATCGACAGAGTCTGCAAAGGTTGATGCGGAGAAACTGAAGCTTGAGTTGATAAGCTATGCCGATGAAGAACTCGTACTCGAAAATCTTATAAAAGCAAGAGGCTTTGAAGATGCATGTGTAACAATGTCTACCGGTAATGTTAATGTGGTTGTTAAGGATTCCGAATTGGATAGTATAGACGTGGCTCAAATACTTGGCATTGTAACTGAAGAAACCGGTTATAATGCCACAGATGTTATTGTTGTACCTTATTATAGCTAAAAAGCCAATTCCGATATTTTAATTAAAAGCACACCTATAACAGAAATGCACCTCCAAAAGGTTTGTCATAATTTTGGGGTTCACTTCAAATATAAAGGTGTGCTTTTTTGAACATATATAGATTATATCTAGGGAAAAACTTGTTGGTTATGGGTGCTCGAGATTTTCGGTATTAATGTTTAATCCTACCGGTTTGAGCGCAAAGAAATAAAATTTGAAACCCAGAACCTTGTGTAAGCATATAAGTCATCGAGAGTTGTAGTAGAGTATTCTCGACAATACTTCATATATTCGCAGAACAATCCTTCCATGAAAATTCGGATCTCCATTTCAATATAGTTTCTGTTTTTTAAATTATCGTCATTGTTGCAAAGCTCAATTAGTTTTTCGGATGCGATGGAAGTTAATTTCTTTGCGGCGAAAATACTTTCGTTAGACTTGCACAGCAGTCTGTAATTCTCATCGTTTTGTCGAATATATTCAAAAATCGAGTCGACGAATTGCATAATGCTTTGTGCGGAAATAAGACGTGCTTTATCGAAAAAGGCGTCGATTAATTCATTTTCATATTCTTCCGCAACCCCATAGATGTCATCATAATGAGAATAGAAAGCACCACGGCTAAGCTCTGCGCGATTGCATAGTTCGCTTACTGAAATATTAGATAGGTTTTTTTTCTCGGATAACATTTCTGCGAATACTTTTTTTATAAGTTTTTTTGTTTTCCTTGAGGAATTATTAAGTTCTCTCGCTTTCATATCCACTCCAAAAATTATACAGATTTGTTAACACTGTTAAAATCTAAACAGCGATAATAATATTGCACTTTCATTTTAAGGGCAAATGAATTATACTACAACATAGTTCAAATGTCAACACTGTTCACAGGAGGTGAAAAAAATGAACGAAACAATGACCCTAGACAATGAGAACCTTCATATAATAGAGATTAGCCACCTTACCAAAGACTATGGCTTTGGCAGGGGTGTATTTGACGTAAATATATTTGTCAATAAAGGCGAAGTATTCGGCTTTTTGGGACCTAACGGTGCCGGAAAATCTACAACCATACGACACTTGATGGGCTTTTCAAAACCAAATGACGGAAGTACAAGGATATTCGGCATGGATACTTTTGAGAATTACGATAAAATACTTTCTCGGGTCGGGTATATTCCCGGTGAAATTGCATTACCTGCAGGATTGACAGGTTGGGAGTTTATTGGAATGATCCAGAGTATGCAGGGTATACATAACACTGAAAGATTGAATGAGATGCTTGAGTTGTTCGATTTAAGAGATAATGTTTTATCCGGTGAAACCAAACGAATGAGTTTAGGAGTAAAGCGTAAGCTTGCAATAGTAACGGCATTCATGTCAGATCCCGAGGTATTAATTTTAGATGAACCGACGAGCGGACTCGATCCTGTTATGCAAGAAAACTTTATACAGTTTATTCATAAGGAAAAGAAAAGAGGAAAAACCATTCTTCTATCCAGCCATATCTTTTCCGAAATCGATTCAACTTGTGACAGAATTGCTATCATCAAGGACGGAAGGATTGTATCGGAGTTTATTGCTAACGATTTGAAGCATGCGTCGAGAAAGTATTATACGATAGGCTTCGAGTCGATTCAAGCAAAAGAGGCTTTTATATCAAAGGCGAATATAATAGGGTCTTTAGCATTTTTGCTCGATGATAAAACCGATCTGTATATATCGGTCGACGATAAAGACTTAAATATTCTAATCGCCCTTTTAGCCAAACACGGAGTAACTTCGTTTAGTAACAGAAAAGAAACATTAGAGGATTATTTTATGAAATTTTACAAGGAAGAAAAAGATTTCGGAGGTGCATTATCGTGAGTATTATAGAAGCAAAGGGGTTGACAAAAGATTACGGCAATGCACGCGGCATATTCGACCTTGAATTGGATATCAAGGAAGGTGAGATGGTCGGATATGTTGGTACTAACGGAAGCGGAAAAACAACAACTATTCGAAACCTTATGGGCTTTTTGAAACCGACCAAAGGTGCGGTATACGTGAAAGGTCTGTCGTCCTGGGAGCATTCAAGTGAAATAGTGAAAGATATAGGATATGTTCCGGGGGAAATAGCTTTTCCAGATTTGAAAACCGGCATAGATTTCTTGAAATGTCAAGCGGATTTCCTCGGCTTAAAAGATATGTCTTACGCAAACGAATTGATTGAAAGATTACAGTTAGACCCGCGTGCCAACCTAAAACGAATGAGTAAAGGAATGAAGCAAAAAACAGCATTGGTCGCTGCACTAATGAACGATGCCCCCATTATAATTCTAGACGAACCTACAACCGGACTCGACCCGCTTATGCGTGCGACGTTTCTGGACATAATTCAAGAAGAACACAAAAAGGGTAAGACGGTTTTTATGAGTAGTCATAGTTTTGACGAACTGGAAAAAACATGTGACAGAGTTGCTCTTATTAGCGATGGTCGAATAATAGATGTTTGTGATATGAATGTAATCCGCAATCGACCGATCAGGGATTTTAAAATAGAATTCCGTTCATCGCAGGATTATGAAAGTTTTCTGAATGAAGACTATCAAATAGTACGTCTGCAGGAGCAGTATAATCAAGTCACAATAAGAATTCAAGCCCAAAACACTGCAGGGCTTTTGGGCGTATTGTGCAATTACGATGTGAGATTTATAACGGAATTGCCATATACCCTTGAAATGCACTTTAAAAAAATATTGTTTTCAGATTATAAACAAAGGAGTAATTAATTATGTTCAGCAAAGCTTTATTTAAACAGTCTTGTAAGGCAAACGGAACGATGTGGATAATCATTACTTTTGCTACTTGCTTTATGCTTGCTTGCGTTATGCTGATCTCGGGCAACGGTAATATCGGGACTGTTAAAAATTCAATTCAAGATACTATAATAACAAAAGAGGTTGATGCACAATTACATAGTCGTGCATTATCCTCTTATGATAACTCATTGAACGGCATGGAAAAATTCGATACATTATTCTCCGAAAATGCGACAGATACTTTTTCCTATCTTTATTGGCTAAGTAAAATGCCTTCTTCGGATAATTATGAAAACTTGACTACATATACCTATGCAATGAATATTTGGCAAAAGGCAGAACCGGAAATGAAGACTTCCGCAGGAAATGAGTACAGGGCTCTTATTTTAAATTGGCAAGGTGCTATGCCGTCAAAAGATAACTATGAAAATCTTTCCGATTATTCACTGGCATTGGATGATTGGAACGATCAATCTCCCGCAACGCAAGAAGGTGCTGCCGTAACCGCTTATACATTTGCTTGTAAGGATTTACAATCTTATGTTTTAGAGGGTGCTGCAACATTAGGGTATAAAGAGGAGTCTTTGGAGGCACAGGAAATATTGGGAAGCGTTATGTACGTTCTTAATCCAAACGGTATGTTTAATGATTTTTATATAGAGAGTGGCGAAAATGTTCCGGAAGACTACGATATACTGTCACTACTCGAGCATATCGCAACAGGAGATCTTATCGATTACTGTTCATCTGAAGATCGTGTCGAGTATCGTTGCGATAGATGTGCTGATTGTTCTGCGATATTCATTGCCGGTAATATGGTTAAATCGGAAAATCAAGAAGCACTTATCAATGCACTTTCCGCATACGGAGTTAGCAAAGAGAAGTATGAGACCTTCGGGTATACTTACGATTCGATTAAACATATGTCGAAAACCGCAATAGTAACTTATCAAGGAAGATTGAAATACGAGTTAGTTTCTTTAAAGGAGGACTTCATTGAAGGTAAACTTACAAATGAAGAATATCAAAGTACCGTTATTGCAAAAATGAATGAGCTTCGCAGCGATATTTCCTCAAGCTTTTTGACGACCTTACCCGATGCCGTAGCGGATGCAATGGAAGAAATAGGACAAATGGATTTGTATACACTGGTGGTCGGTTCTATTTTCTATAAACTTGCAGGATTGCTTCTTCCGATTATTTATATGATAATGGTATCTAACAATCTTATTGCAGGTCAAGTCGATAGCGGTTCCATGGCATACGTACTTTCCACCTCTACCAAGAGAGGCACTGTTGTATTTACTCAAGCGGTATTTCTATTCGGTTCGCTTCTTTGTATGTTCTGCTGTACAACTGTAACTAGCTGCATATGTCTTGCATCGATTACGGAAGAGGTTGCATTAACCTACAAGAATTTAATATTGTTGAATGTAGGAGCCTTTCTTGTACTCTTTGCGCTTTCGGGACTTTGTTTCTTCACCTCTTGTCTATTTGACAGAAGCAAACATTCGATGTCGCTGGGTGGAGGACTTAGCATTTTCGCATTGGTTGCCGCAATGTTGGGCTTATTCGGAAGCCCTGTTATCCCTTCTGTTGTTAGGCTTAATGCATTGAACAATTTCAATTATGCAACGATTATTTCATTGTTTGACGTAATTTCAATAATGGACGGGACGAGTGTTTTTATTTGGAAATTTGCTATTCTTGCAGCACTTGGAGTTGTCGGCTATATGGTAGGCTCTGTGATATTTACAAAGAAGGATTTACCGCTATAAAACATGACCGGAACATTGAAACAGTAGATAATACCAATAAGGTCGGCAACATTAAAACAATCTTTGTTTGTCGACCTTTTTATTATTTCTTAACGATATTCTATATTTAGCCTATTTAATAAATCCGGTGAAATATAGTTTAGGCTCTTGCTTAATTTTCTTCGTCATGATATAATATTAGAAATTAAGTATATTACTAGATTAGGAGACATTTATGGCATTCGATAGCGAAAGATATGAAAATATCATAGCCTCTATAACAACCGCCACGGTTTCGCAAATAAGCGGAGTAGCGGACTTGAGTCTTGATTCCGGTGCAACATTTACCGGAAAGGTTTTCAGATCTCAAAACAATAGCGTACAGGTAACTGTAACGCATAGTATGGAGGTTATCATTAACATAAACGTTAAGGCATATTACGGATACAAAGTACCCGATTTGGCTTATGAGATTCAAACCACCGTAAAGGCAAAGGTTGAAGCTTCAACTCCCTATAGGGTAAAATCAATCAATGTAAATGTAATAGGAGTGGTATTCAAATGAGAAGGGATGCAAGAGAAGCGGCTTATAAATTGATTTTCGAGTATATTTTCACAAAACAGCTTAATCAACGTACTTTGCAAATGTTTCTTTCCGTTCAAAGTAGTGAGGAGGACAAGGAATATTTGCAATCGGTTGTAGAGGGTGTTATCGGTTCCTTTGATCGGTTAACTGAAACAATAATGAAATATGCAAAGGATTATACCTCTCCGGACAGGCTCAATACTTCAGATTATGCTGCACTTTTGTTAGGAAGTTACGAACTTTTAGAAGGCAATGTGCCTGTTGCCGTGGCTATCAATGAGGCGGTTAACCTTAGCAAGGAATATGGCGGACAAAAGAGTAGCGGCTTTGTAAACGGAGTTCTAGCCTCCATTAATAGAAGCAGATGAGTGAACCCATTTCTGTATCACAGCTTAATACGATTATTTATTCAACTCTCTCTGAAAACCGTGCCTTAAAGCAGATAGCGGTATTCGGGGAGATTTCTTCCTTTAAGTACTCCGGTCCGCATGCATATTTTACCCTAAAAGACAAGGATGGTGCAATTGCCTGTACTTGCTTCTATGCAAAGAAGACTTATAATCCCCAAAGAGAAGGGGAATCGGTTATAGCAACCGGAAGCGTTGATTATTACGGCAAGAGCGGAAGATTGTCCTTGAGAGTTGACTCTATACAGCCGGTTGGAAAGGGAGCATTACATATAATGCTAGAGAAGCTTAAACAAAAGCTTTTGGAGGAGGGTTTATTTGCGAACGAGCATAAAAAGCCAATTCCTCGTTTTCCTAAAAGAGTGTGTGTCGTAACCAGCAAAACCGGTGCGGTAATAAGAGATATCGTAAGAACTGTAAGAAATAAGAATCAAGTTATTGATATATGTGTGTATGATGTCAGAGTGCAAGGGGAATATGCTGCTCGAGAGATGAGTCAGGCTTTGCGTATTGTCGATGAACTTGGCTACGACTGTATAATATTAGCCCGTGGCGGAGGATCTTTTGAGGATTTGATGCCCTTCAACGATGAGGAACTTGCAAGGGTTATCTATGCAATGAACACTCCTATAATATCGGCAGTCGGGCACGAAACCGATTTTTCAATATCCGATTTTGTTGCAGACTGTAGGGCGGCAACTCCTACAGCGGCAGGAGAACTTGTGGCATATGACGTGGAACTGATCAAGGAAAACATTGTAGCTGAGCTTTATAAGAGCTATAACAGGCTTATAGCCCTTGAGCGAGAAGCCTCAAACAAAGCCAAACATGCTTTTAATGCCTTATCGGATAAAGCACTTAGAAAATTCGACAAGGCTCGTTCACAAGTGATTTTATCTCTTCATAAGCTTGATACTTCTTCTCTAAGCTTAATCCGCAATAAGGAACAGCAAGTGGACAAACTGCTGACTAGCTTAGAGGCAAATAACCCTGTCAAACTTTTGAAAAACGGATATTATAGACTCGGCAGGGGTGGAAAAAGTGTATCTTTTTCACAGATCGAGGTAGGAGATAAACTATCTATAGTTGGCTTTGAGGGAAGTCTTGAGGTTGACGTTATTTCAAAATCCCTTAATTCTAAAGGAGAATAGTTATGGAATTTGAACAATTATTAAAAGAGTTAGAGAAAACCGTTGCAAAACTAGACGATCCTTCAACAACCATTGATGAGGGGTTGACTTTGTTTAACAAGGGAATAGCCTTGGGAAAGGAATGCCTTAATGCACTCAATGAAGCCAAGGGTAAGCTTGCTTTATTGAAACAGGAACTTGACGGCATTCAAGAAGAAAAGCTGGATTTGAACGAGGGAGAATAATGACAAAGCTACTGTACGAGTTGAAGCTTCCTGATGGTATCTCCGATCTCGAAGGGGATTCTTTAAATAAGCTGTGCGAGGAAACACGAGAACTTATTCTTTTGACAACCCTGAAAAACGGGGGACATTTAGCTTCCAATCTCGGTATAGTAGAGCTTACCGTTGCGTTACTAAAAGTTTTCAATCCTATGACAGATAGGATTTTATTCGATGTCGGGCATCAATGTTATGCATATAAGATATTGACGGATAGGCGAGATCGTTTCGGAAAGCTTAGGTTATATGGCGGAATAAGCGGTTTTCCTAATCCTAAGGAGAGCGTATACGACAAGCTCGTTGCAGGACATGCAGGCACAGCCTTAGGGGAAGCACTCGGATATTCTATTGCAGATTCCTTATCGGGTGAGAAACACGAGAATATAACCGTAATAGGTGACGGAGCCTTCGCTAACGGGAATCACTTAGAAGCGTTTAATAATATCAAGCTTTTTGGTAAGCAGATAATTGTTTTTAACGATAACGGTTATTCCATTTCTCCTTCCTTTGGCGGATATAGCGATCTTTTTAAAGGTCTTAGATGTAACCATCCCGATCAAATAGATTCGGGTATATTAAAAGATTTTGACATAGCTTATATTGGTTGTGTCGATGGTAACGATGTCAATGCTTTAGTTAAGGCATTAAAGCTTGCCAAAGATTATGACGGCAATATCGTTGTTCATGTTCAAACCAAGAAGGGATTGGGGTATTCCGTAAGTGAGGAAGATCCCGTGGGTAAGCATTCTGTCGGTGGGGAGCAAAGCTTTTCCGAGGCAGAGGGAGAATGCTTATACGAACTTATGGCAAAGGATGATAAGGTCGTTGTTATAACACCTGCCATGGGAGAGGGTAACGGACTCAAAAGGATTAAAGAGGATTTTAAAGATAGATTTATAGATGTAGGTATTGCTGAAGGACTGTCGGTAAGCGTTGCCTGCGGACTTGCTAGAAGTGGTTATAAACCGATTATAGCGGTGTATGCGACATTTTTACAAAGAGCCTATGATCAGCTGATAACCGAAGTTGTCGATTTACCTATAGGGATAATAGCTTCCAGATCGGGTGTAGTTTCCGGTGACGGTGAAACACATCAGGGTATTTATTTGTATCCTACACTTGCACCGAGCAAGTTTGTAGTTGCTTATCCCTCCGGTGAAGAGGAGTATAAGGATATGTTGGCTTGGGGTGTAAATCTCGGTAAGCCATATGCAATTGGTATTCCAAAGGGAAGTTATTCCTTCGAGCCTTTAGATAAAGATTATCCGAAATGGGAAATACATAAGGGTAAGAATGCTTGTGCGGTTCTTTTGTGTTTGGGTGCGGAATGCTTGAAAAATGCTTTTATTGCAAAGGAGCTATTGAGTTACTCCGATATTGAGATAGACATAGTAAATGTAAGGTTTCCTAATATTTTTGATGATAGAATGATATCTCTTTGCCAAAATAAGAAGGTTTATACTATTGAAGAATGTGAGCCCATAGTCGGTTTTTATTCCTTTGTTTCAACCTTTCTTCCTGTTGATTATGCTTTTGGAGTCAATCCTCCGATAACACACGGATCCCTCTCAGAGCTTCTTTTTAATAATGGTTTATCCTCGGGCGAGATATACAAAAGGATCAAATCGGATTTTTGTGAGGAAGAGGATGAGGATTGATACATATTTATTTGATAAGGGGCTAGCTCCTTCTAGAACGAGGGCTAGCAATTTGATAAAGCTCGGTGGAGTTAAGGTAAACGGAAGAGTTGTAGAAAAAGTATCCTTTGAGGTTAGCGACAGTGATAGTATCGAGGTTAACGATATTATCGGATATTGCTCCTTAGGGGGCTTGAAACTTAAAAAGGCAATTTCTTTTTTTAATATAAAACCAAGCGGCATTTGCATTGATTTAGGGGCTTCAAACGGTGGTTTTGTGCAGTGTCTTCTCGAGGAAGGCGGTGAATTGGTTTATGCTGTCGATATCGGTGATTGTGCATTACCTCAAAGTCTTGTGGCGGATAAGAGGGTTGTAGTGATGGATAGAACAAACGCAAGAAGCGTTCCTCTGGAGGACGGCATTGCAGATTTTATAACTGCAGACTTGAGTTTTATTTCAATTACGCTTATTCTTCCCGAAATAAAACGGCTTCTAAAGAAGGACGGACTTGCAGTTGTACTCGTAAAACCTCAATTTGAGGTCGGGAGAGCGGGGCTTACAAAAACCGGTATTGTGAAGAGTGAGAAGCTGAGCTTACGTGCCCTTGATTGTGTTAAAGCAAAGTGTATCGAATTGGGACTGACCCCTGTGAGACACACGGAAATCCCCATTTTGTTTGATAACAAAAATATTGAATATTTACTACTTTTAAGTAAGTAATTAATAGTCAATATAATTTTTTATAGGAATTATATGCAATCTGCTTGCTTTTATGCAAAAATAATGTATAATTAAACTATGAAAACCGCACTATATGTAAACGAATCCAAGAAGAATAGTCAGCTTATTCTTGAAAGAATTTCAGTTGCACTTGAAAATAACTCAATAGAGTATTCTATTGTCAGTGGCAATTTCAGCGAGGATACGGATTTAGTGGTTGTTGTAGGCGGTGACGGTACCATTTTAAGCATATCTGAAGAGTGTGCTAAGAAGAGTATACCTATAATAGGGATTAATTCTGGGAAAGTGGGTTTTCTTACCGAAGGGGATGAAAATACCGATTTCGACCTTCTTTTCAAAAGAATAATCACCGGTGATTATCTCCTAGACAGACGTAGCTTATTGAAGATTAAGTATAAAAACGAGGAGTTTTTAGCTCTAAACGAGGTTACAATTGACAGGGGTGATAGGCAATCCATTTTGAGGTTAGATGTTACTTGTAACGGCGAAGAGTTGTTTGCCTTTTCCGGAGACGGAATTTGCGTTGCAACACCTACAGGTTCAACGGCATATAACCTTTCGGCAGGCGGACCTATTGTCAAACCGGATTTAGAGGTTAGCATACTCACCCCTATATGTGCTCATACTTTGAGTGCAAAGCCGGTTGTGATGGGGAAAGCAGACGAAACTTGTATTGTTTGTAATGGTGAAGGTTATGCATTTCTTTCTGTTGACGGACAGATTAAGCATAGGATTATAGCCGATGAAGCGGTCTACGTTGGCATAGCTGAGGAAAAGGTATCCTTTATATGCTTTTCAGAACAAGCATTTTTTAAGAAAACACGGGTTAAGCTATTTAGCTGAGCCGATAAAATAAAGTAAGGTATGGAGTAACAGATGAGTAGAAAAGATAGACAACTAAAGATTATTGAAATTATTAAGCACAATGCTATTGAAACACAAGAACAACTTGTTATAGCTTTGAGAAATGCCGGTTTCGATGTTACACAAGCAACTATTTCTCGTGATATTAAGGAATTGAAACTTGTTAAGAACAACATTAACGGACAGTATAAGTACGTTGTATTGGAATCTCAAGACAACCAAATCGGAAGTGAGAACGGACTTATCAAGCTATATCGAGAAGTGGTTCTTTCCGTGACATCAGTCAATAATCTTGTGGTCATTTCTTGTAAACCGGGAACAGCAAGCTCTGTTGCCGCAATGCTTGACAGTTTAAGATTTCCCGATAAACTCGGCTCTTTGGCAGGAGACGACACGGTGTTGGTAATTCTTAAAGATAATGGCTCTGCATTGGTTTTTGCAGACAGATTGAAGGGAATGCGTTAAAAGATGCTGTTGTCGTTGCGTATTAAAAATATAGCGTTAATAGAGGAGTGCTTTATTACGCTAGATCAAGGTCTCAATGTTTTGTCGGGAGAAACGGGTGCAGGAAAATCCATTGTGATTGACTCCCTTAGTTTTGTTCTTGGCGGACGTGCCGATAAATCACTTATCAGGTATGGTCAAAGCTCTGCTCAAGTCGAGGGAGTTTTTTCTGTCGATGAAGACTTTTATCCTATTATGGAAGAGCTTGGTTTGGACGCTGAGGATACATTGATTATAAAACGCACGATGACGGAAACAAGAAACGAAGTAAGAGTTAACGGACATCCTTTTACGCTATCTATGCTGAAAAGGCTTACCTCACAGCTTGCAGACATTTTAGGTCAACACGAGCATCAATCCCTTTTAAAAGTTTCCAATCACTTGGGAATCCTTGATAGATACAATGATAAAATCGGAGTGCTTAAGGAAGAGTTTAGATCAAGCTTCGAAGCGTATAAGGGCATACTTGCCGAGCTTTCCTCCTTTGGCGACGAAGTGTATAGAGAGCGTAGAAAGGATACTCTTTTGTATCAAATTGAAGATATTAAGAAAGTTGATCCAAAACCCGATGAGGAAGAGGAACTTTTAAAGCTTCGAGAGAAGTACAGAAATGCCGAAAGACTTTTAGAGGGAGTAGGTGGTGCATATAATGCTCTGGACGGTGAAGAAAGCGTTGGCATATTGGTGTCTGAGGCAATCAATTCATTGAGATCTGTTTCTCGATATGACGACAGTATTCAAGAACTTCAATCACGTCTTGAGAGTATAAAGATTGATTTATCCGATATTGCCGACGAGCTAAAGAGCTATGGTGAGGATTTTGATTTTGACGAACGTTTGGCGGATAGGGTTGAACGTAGGGTTGAAGAACTAAGACGTCTGAAGAAAAAGTACGGAGCAACCTTAGAGGAGGTTCTGGAAGAACTTGACAAAATGCAAGAGGAGTATGACGAGATAGCTAGTGCCGACGATAAGATTGAAAAGCTTACTATTAAACTTGATAAAGTCAAGAAAGAAACATACGATAAAGCGTTGAAGCTTTCAGCGGAAAGAAAAAAGACGGCAAAAGACTTTGAAAGGGCTATTTTAAAGGAATTGGCTTGCTTGGCAATGAAAGGAACTCGTTTTGAAGTGCTTTTCAAGGAAACCGATGGGGAAAATCTTACAAATAACGGATTGGATGATGTTGAATTTATGATTTCTCCCAATGTCGGTGAGCCGTTAAGAGAGCTTGCAAAAATCGCTTCCGGTGGTGAAATGTCAAGATTCATGCTTGCCTTGGAGAGTGTTATCTCAAAGCTCGATAACATACAAACCTTGGTTTTTGATGAAATCGATACCGGGATTTCAGGTCGAGTTGCCGAAACCGTTGCCGAAAAGCTCTCGGAAATCAGCGTTACTAAGCAGGTGATAGCGGTTACTCACTTACCACAGCTAGCCTCCTTTTCCGATAATCATTATCTGATAAGCAAGTCTGTTTCGGATAATAAAACTCGAACGGAGCTAAGACTTTTATCAGAGGAGGAGAAAATTTCTGAAGTGGCACGATTGGCAGGTGCTCAAACGGAGCTAAGCAGAGCGCATGCTGCTGAAATGGTAGAAAATGCGAATCGTAAAAAGAAATCTTTTGCGGAGAATGCTAGGTAAAATATACTTTTTGATTTTTTCTTGAAGAAGATTTTCAAATGAATCGAATAGATGATAATAATTTATTACAATCCTCTCACAATAACTAGAGAGGATTTTTTTTGAAACAATTAACGAAAGTATTAATATTGATAATAGTTACCTTTGTTTCTGTCATACCGATGCAGAACCGTGTCACTTATGCCGAAAACGCTCAAGAGGTTTACTTAGGCGGAGAACTTATCGGATTATGCACTATAACCGAGGGATTGTATGTGACTAGGATATGCGATGTTACTACTAAAAACGGAAAGATTACACCTCTGAAAGACAAAGGAATCAAGGAGGGTGATATATTGTTGTCGGTTAACGGTCAAACAATTAAAACAAGGGAGGATGTAAGCTCTCTTTTGAAAAAGGGAAATAATAAGCTTGAACTTATAACAACCACGGGAGTAAGAGAACTTACGGTTGAGCCTGCCCTTGACGTTTTGACAAATGATTTGAGATTGGGAATATATCTAGAGGGCAGTATAGACGGTATCGGTACTTTGACGTATGTAACTCATGACGGTATATTTTCATCTCTAGGGCATCTTGCTTCGCTTAATGACACACCTTCACTCTTGAATAAAGGGATTTTGTATAAAGCTGAATTTTTGGGAATCGAAAAGTCTAAAGCGGGTACTCCCGGTAAAATAAACGGTATTTTCACGCGTGAGAGAATAGGAAGTCTCAGCTTGAACAGTTTCTACGGAGTATATGGAAGAATGAACGGCAAAGTTGACGGAAAACTTATTCCTATCGGCTCAAGATATTCCGTAACTAATGGACGGGCAAGTATTTATTGTAATGTTGACGGAGCGGTAAAGGAATATTCTATAGAGATACTTTCTGCTTACCTTCAGCCTACGGTTAAGGAAAAAGGTATGATAATAAGGATTACCGATAAGCGAATACTCGAAAACGTCGGTGGAATAGTTCAGGGAATGAGCGGAAGCCCGATTGTGCAAAACGGAAAACTTGTAGGTGCTGTGACCCATGTGATAGTCGATGAGCCTGAAAAGGGTTACGGAATTTACGCAGACTTTCTTATAGATATAGGAAGGAAGGTATCTTAGATAAAGTATACTATATTTCGGTTATAAAAGTTTTTATAGAGTATTGGTGGTATAAAATGGGGGTGTTTGCGTATATATTACTATGCGAAAGCACCTTTATTTTTTGATTAACGATTTACTAACTAAGCTAAAGGGGATAAAAAGACGATGGCTATACTTTGTCCCCTTTATTTTGCTAGGAGTAATAGTAGGCGTAATAGTTGCAGTGAACCTTGAGGAAAGTGAGTTAACTTCTTCCTTGGGCAACGTAATTGCAGGAGAATTTGAGCCTTTTAATGTTTTCTTTAAATACATGGCTCTGCTTTTTGTTTATTTGATTTTGGTGTACTTAAGTCAAAAGAAAAAGTTGTTTATGGTTTTATTGTTAGCTTTTTCCGTATACATCGGGTACATAATAGGAAGGGTAGCTACTTTGACTTCTATAAATGACGGGATTGTCGGCATTATATCACTACTTCTGTTTTTTCTTCCTTCTGTATCAATTGTGATATTATCTGCTATTATTACGTTTAGTACGATTGATGGAAAACTAAGCTGTATGTTTTCTTTCTCGGCGGATAAAGAAGAACTTAAGGGTATATTGGGAATCTATTGTGCAACTGTACTTATGCTTTTCCTTCTAAACGTTATAATAGGTAGTGTAATAAATCTTATAGTCAATATCGTGTAGCTTATTTGAAAATATAAGGTAAGCTGATTCTCTTCGTGAGATAGTTTGCATAGCCTATGTATATTTTCTTGATATACTCTTATACTATGCATCGGAGGGAATATGAAAAAGATCATATTATTTTTATGTATTATATTGATAACATTTGCCGTTACGCCCATCGGCATAAGCTTTGGCGAGGAGAGCTTGCATATTTCCGCCAAAGGATGCTATCTTGTCGATGAAAGCGGTATAGAACTTTTTGCAAGGAACGAAAATGAAAGGTATCCCATAGCAAGTATGGTAAAGATAATGACATCGTTAATTGCCTTCGAAGCTGTAGAGGAAGGAAGGGTTACTATGGACGAACAAATAAGGATATCTCAATCTGCAATGGATATGGGTGGTTCGCAAATGTTTTTAGAGGCAGGGGACGAGTATTCATTTTCCGATCTCTTAAAGGGGATAATAGTTGTATCTGCAAATGATGCTTGCGTGGCAGTAGCAGAGAGACTTGAGGGGGATGAGAGTTTATTTGTAGATAAGATGAATAAACGTGCAACAGAGCTTGGAATGTACAACACCCATTTTGCGAATTGTACAGGTTTACCATGTAGTGGTGGATATTCGTCTGCAAAGGATTGCTCGATAATGCTAAGAGAGCTTATCAAGCATGATGAATATCACAACTATTCGACTATTTGGCTTGAGGAGTATAAGCATCCCGACGGAAGAACAACGGTGATGACAAACACAAATAAGCTTATTCGTTTTTACGAGGGATGCGATGGTGGAAAAACCGGTTTTACAAATGAGGCAGGTTTTTGTTTAAGTGCAACTGCAAAAAGAGGTGATCTTAGAATTATCTCCGTGGTTGTAGGCGAGAAGGACAGCAAAGTAAGGTTCGAAGACAGTAAAAAACTTTTGAATTATGCTTTTGCAACATGTAAGCTAAATCTTTTAGCAAAGAAAGGAGATGAACTGGGAACCGTTAAAGTTAAAGGCGGAAAGTATCCCATATCCTTTACGTCCGCAGAAAACCTTGGAATTGTCGTCAAGCGAGGAGAGGAACAAAAAGGTGAAATTATAATTGAAACAGATACGATTCGCCATCCGATTAAAGCAGGTGATAAGGTCGGAGTTATAAGGCTTGTTAATAATGGAGAGGTTATAAGAGAATGCGATGCGGTTGCCTTGGTCGACAGTGAAAAGGAATCTTTTGGCGATGCTTTCGACAGGGTAATAGGGCAGTGGTAATTGTGTGGTTTGAAAATCAAATGCTATCCAAAAGGCTCGTATTAGACGAGCCTTTTGGGTTTAATCGTCTCATTTGCCCGTAAATCATGTAAAAACGAAGCTTTTTATTACAAAAAAACACTAATATTAAGAGTATTGTTGATTTTATAAGTTGTCAAAAAATAATTTTTAAACTATAATATGTCTAACGAGTTTTTCAGGAGATAATATGCTGTATCAAATTATATTCGGTTCCTATACCTTGCAAGAGAAGTTTATATTAGCCGTATCCTTCTTGGTGGCTATATATTTCGCTATAGTTTTGCATGAAATTGCACACGGTGTAGTTGCTAAGTGGAACGGTGATCCGACGGCACAGATAATGGGTAGGTTCTCTTTGAATCCCTTGAGACATTTTGAACCGATGGGACTTGCAATGTATATTCTTGTCGGCATAGGTTGGGCAAAGCCTGTTCCTGTCAATCCTAATAACTTTAGAAATACCAAAAAGGGAATGATAACAGTAGCATTGGCCGGAGTTACCATGAACCTGATACTAGGACTAATCTCCTTCTGTGTCTATCTTGGTGTCGGATATTGGGGAATGAATTTAAAAGCCCCTTCGGATTTTTTGTGGATTGTTGTTTCATTTTTGTATTATACTTCATATTTTTCCACGTATATCAATGTATCCTTGATTGCTTTTAATCTATTACCTTTGTATCCTCTTGACGGCTTTAGATTGATAGAGAGTTTTGCCAAGCCCGGTAACAAGTTTATAATTTATGTAAGAAAGTTTAGCATATACATTTTCTTTGTTCTAATCGGCTTAGGTCTTGTTGCCGATTTTACAGGGTGGAATTGTGATGTTCTTGGAATGTATATCGGATTAATACAATCTTGGGTTACAAAGCTGTATAACCTGATTTTGTTTGGAGGTTAACGTATGTTTAAATATGATAATCCTGTTTATGAAGAGAGTAAAGAAACCCACGAGTTTGATTTGATGGACGGTTTAAGAGGTCCGATAGATCTTTTGTTGAGACTTTGTAAAGACAATAAGGTTGAGATAAAGGATATATTTTTATCAAACATAACCGAGCAATATGTAGAGTATGTTAATTCTCTTCAAAAGCTTGATCTTGAAAAAGCCTCTTCCTTCGTCGTATTTGCTTCTGAACTTCTTTCTCTTAAAATTCAAGGTTTACTTCCTAAAACAGATGAGGAAGAAATCCAGTATCAAGATGATACATTCAGATTCTTCAATACCGTTACAATGGCAGAATTGCTTGTTCAAATGAGGGAGAATCTTTCGGAAAGACAAGTCGGAACAAGATATTTTGTCGAACCCGAGTACACCGAAGAGGATTGTCGTGTTGTTCTTAGCGGATTTGATATTGAAAATTTAGCCAAAGCATATATGAAGATCAAGGAGAATGAGATCATAAGATATGTAGGCAAAAAACCCACCGCAAAGACAATTACTAAGGATAGATTTACCGTAAGGGATAAAACGCAAGAACTAATATTGCGACTTAATGAAAAAAATGAAATATCCTTTACAGACATTGCTTTAAAGGAGTACACTATTGGTGAAAAGATAAACGCATTCCTTGCTTTGCTGGAGTTATTACGTTGTCAATTTGCCGAGGTGGATCAAGAAAAACCCTTTGGTGAAATCAAGATTAGAAAGAGCGAAAATGCCGATAATGTCGACCTAAAGGGACTACTTTCTGCCGATTTGGATAGTTATGAATCGGATAAAGAGGAAGATGCAAAGAAGAAAAAAGGTAAGAAGGAGGAGTAATAATGGATAACAATTCAATCCTTGTAGAGGCGGTTATATATGCTGCGGGAAAACGTGGCGTTACCAGAGATACTATTATTGAAAGATCGGGACTTTCTCCCGAAGAAGTGGAATATGCTATCTATGCTATTAGGGATAAATATCCCAATGACGGTACAAGCGGAGTTGTATTTAATGAATACGGTGATCTTTTGAGCATTTCTACATATGGCAAGCTCGGGGATAAGGTCGGAGATATTCTACTTAAGGATAAGCAAAAGGAGCTTAGTGATACTTTACTGGAGACCTTGGCTATTATCGCCTATCAAGGACCTATAACCAGAGCGGAAATTGAAGATATAAGAGGACGTAGTTGTGATTATGCGATAAGCGTGTTGATGTCAGCCGGTTTAATTTATGTTTCCGGTAAGAGGAATACCGTAGGAAATCCTAGAGAGTATAGCACAACGGACGAGTTCCTTCTTAGATTTGAGCTTAACAGTATTTACGAATTGAAGGATAAGACTAATATCAACAACAAGCTTGATGCGGTAAAGGCTCAAGTTGAAAAAGAGAATCTATTCCAAGAGGTACCTGATGACTATGAGGATATGATTTCAACCGATGATATCGAGATTCTTTCCGAAGAGGATGAGAGCGAATCTCTATTAGGTGCGGGAGAGGCAGATGATCTCGATGACGATTTCGAAGAGGCTGAGGAGGATGTATCCGAATATGATGATCTTTCCTCTGATGACGAGTAAACAATCGATCTGATTAATAATAAGCTCCTTGGATTTTCCGTATCTAAGGAGTTTTTTATTTGGCTTAATGTAAGAATCTGAGCGTAAAATATCGGTTAATAGAATCTTTTAATTTCTCAAGCAATTTGACTATTTTCGATACCTTAGATGTCAAGTTACGGTCGATTTTCTTTTTAGTATTTCGATAATCAGACCGATTGTAGTATTGATGAAGGCGAATATGAGGTAATATAGCCTAATGGGGGAAATCAGGGATAATATAGCTAAGGCAATACCGACAAATAAAAAATGTTTTGAGGGTATGTAATATAGTCCGACTATAAGACCCTTTATGCCTTTCTTTTTCATTTTTGGTGCTTTATCCGGTAAAAGGGATTCTTTTTTAAGCTGAGAATAAAGTTTTTTAACGGAAATGGTTTGAATTTTAACGAGAAGCTCGTTGATCAAAAGTATTGCCTTTTTATCAACCCTTAGGCAGTATATTGTTACCTTTTCGGCTTTTTCTTTTAATGCGAGTCTATACGCCGATGCTACATCTTCCTCGGAAAGCGGAGAGTACTTGAGTCTATTTAAAAGTATGCTATTACCGACTCTATATCCGTATTCTGATTTAAAAGCACTTTTATTAAGTTTCTCGATTAGCACATCACTTTCTTCTTTTCCCAAAAGAAGAATGCGTTTTGCAAATTCGTCAAGCGAAATGTTGTCTCGGGGTTTCATTAGACGTTCTATAAAAAGAAAGAGAATACCAATTCCCCCTCCGATTAATGCAGAAATGATATAGTTATCGAGGAGAAAACTAAAAAGTGCAAACGTGAGAAGAAATAGAATCATCGCCATGACGAACTTATCACTTTTTTTCATATGCTAATTATTAACACATATCCTAGAGATAATACATTTAATTCCCACTATGTCGTGAATTCCCAAAGTAAATTCCACAGTGTAAATAAGTGTGGAACTTAGTGT